>DASSYA010000015.1:0-66366 GCA_035703525.1 Gemmatimonadales bacterium
GCCGCCTGCGCTCGGGATGACGACCACTTTCTCGCGTTCTCGCGTTCTCGCGTTCTACGCCTGCCGTACCATCATCCGGCGGATCGGCACGATCATCAGGGCGAGCAGGATGGCTGCGGCGAACAGGAAGCCGGCCGTGAAGGTGAAGAGCTGAGGTGTCTGCTCGAGGTTCTCGGGGTCGACACGCCCCCCGACGAGCCCGGCGATCAGGTTGCCGATCGAGGTGGCGAGGAACCAGATCCCCATCATCTGCCCCACGTACTTCCGCGGGGAGAGCTTGGTCATCGAGCTGAGCCCGACCGGGCTCAGGCTGAGCTCGCCGAGCGTCTGCAGGAAGTAGGAGCCCACGAGCCAGAGCGGCGACACGAGGAGTGCGCCCTTGCTGGCGACGATGGCATTGGCCGGGATGATCATCAAGGCGAAGGCCACGCCGGCAAAGATCAGGCCCCAGGTGAACTTGGCTGGCGCGGAGATCTCACGCTTCGCGCGGGCCATGGCCGTCCAGACCACGGCAAACACCGGGGCCATCACGATGATGAAGAACGAGTTCACCGACTGGAACCAGGTTGCGGGGATCTCCCAGCCACCGATCGTGCGGTCGGTGAAGTCCTTGGCGAAGAGGTTGAGGGACGTCGGTGCCTGCTCGAACGCGGCCCAGAAGACGGCGGCCGCGAGGAAGAGGACCATGATCACGACCACCTGTCGCCGTTCGATCGAGGACAGCGTCCGATCCAGCAGCACCACGGCAAAGAAGGCGACGGCGAGGCCGAGCAGGACGATGGCCATGCTGCTGCCGATCGCGACGGGGTCGAGGGCCACGAGTCCGGACGCGGCGAGGGCGAAGAGCAGCACCACGGCGAGGCTGCCGGCGACCACGACCTGCTTGACGCGCGACTCGCGTCGAGCCTGGACGACGGGGTCCGGATTGCGCACGATATCGGTGCCGATGCCCTGGAGCGTCTTCGGGGCCGAGATCGTGAACACCACGAGCCCGAGGAACATGCCGACGCCAGCCGCGCCGAAGCCCCAGTGCCAGCCGACCTGTTCGCCGAGGTATCCGGTCACCAACTGCCCGAGGAACGAGCCGAGGTTGATGCCCATGTAGAAGATCGAGAAGCCGGCGTCGCGTCGCGCGCCACCCTCGGGGTAGAGGTCGCCGACGATCGCGGAGATGTTCGGCTTCAGGAGCCCGGTACCCAGGACGATCAAGCCGAGGCCTGCAAAGAAGGCGGTCTTGCCAGCGGTCCCCTGTCCGGCCAGACCACTCACGCCGATGGCCATGTGACCGAAGGTGATGAGGAGGGCGCCCCACCAGATCGTGCGCTGCAAGCCGAGCCATCGGTCCGCGATCCAGCCTCCCGGCAGCGGCGCGAGATAGATCAGGCCGGCGTAGATGCCGACGATGGCGGAAGCCGCGGTGCGATCGAAGCCGAATCCGCCATCCAGCAGCGCCGCCGACATGAAGAGCACCAGCAGCGGTCGCAGGCCATAGTAGCTGAAGCGCTCCCACATCTCGGTGAAGAAGAGAGTGCCAAGGCCGATCGGATGGCCGAAGAAGGTGCGCTCGGTGCGTTCACTCACGTGGGTCACTCCCGGCCAAGTTTCTTCTTGAGATGCTCGAGTTGAGCGTCGACGGCGGCTTCGCGCATCCGTCGATCGAGGAACGGATCAGGATCAGGATCGGGCAGGTCCACGCCATCGGCGCCGGTCGCGGCCGGGCGCGGGGCATCGAGCGGGAGGCCGTGGGCCGCCCGCTGGAACTGCGCGCGCATCCCCTCGTATTCACGCTCGGCCATCGCCAGCTCGTCGCGCTGGACGATCACCTTGCGCTCCAGCAGGTCCACCCGCCCACGTACCCGGACCAGATACTCCTCCGCGACGCGGACCGTTTCCTGGTCGTCGATGTCCTGGGCGAGTCGACCACGACGCTCGGAATCGGCCAGATCCTTCCGGGCGGCCGCGAGCGTCAGGTCGGTCTCCTGCAGCGCAACCCGAAGTTCGCTGAGGGCGGCCTTCATCTCGATCAGCGCCTCGCGGAGCCCCGCCGCCTGCTCGCGAGACGAGCCAGCCGGGCGGTACGCAAAGAGACGGTCGAGGTGTGACTTGATATCCTCGAAACTCATGATGCTCGCGGGATGGGTGGGAAGGATGACGCACAATGGTATGCCGCGTTCCCCGGCGGGGTCAAGGAATCCGCGTCACGGTAGATTTGACGGTGACCCGAAATCCGGAGGCCCCGTGCCACGAATCCGCATTGCCATCTTCGTCCCGATCGTCCTCCTGAGCGCCTGCGCCGGCGAGGGAAGCCGCGGTTCGGTGTCCTGCGGGCTCGCGGCCATGAACGGCCCGCTGGTGGCGCTGGAGGGGTTTGCGCGGGGTCGCGCCCTTGCGGCGGCGCCGGGCAGGCTCCCGGACACCCTGCCTGGCCGCTACGTGGCGGGTCCAGCGGGCCGCGTCGCTCTCAGCCGGGATACCAACGACTTGATCCAGGCCCGATTCGACGTGCCCCCGCCCGAACGCACGGCGCCGGGGTTCGGGGTGCTGATCATGGCCGAACGGTCCACACCGATGGGCATCATGATCCATGATGGGGCCCCGATCCCCGGGGCAGCGAGGATCGGAACGATCATGGTCGCCGATTCGAGTCGGCCGTTGTACGGGGTGCGCGTGACGCGCGGGGAAGTCGAGACGCCCGCCTGCCCCCTCTTCCCTTCGGCACCTGCGGCCGCGCCGGAATGAACCACGCCCCACCATTCCCGAGGGAATGATGGGGCGCCGCCCCGCCCTCGGGAGAGGGTGAGGACGGAACGTTCCGCCTACTCGACCGTGACGTGCCCGACCATGCCGAGCAGGGCGTGCGGATCGCACTGGTAGAAGTAGGTCCCACCGGCCGGCATCGCGACCACCACATCGAACGTCTGCCCCGGCAGCTGGAGCATGTCGCTCATCGGCGGCAGACCCGTCACCCCGACGTTGCTGTCGGCCGGGAAGTGCACGTTGTGCACCCCCATCCCGAGCGTGTAGCGGATCACGTCACCGCGCTTGACGGTGATGTTGGCCGGCTTGAAATAGTTCCCCTCGGCGTCGGTGAACATCTCGACGACGATCGTGTCGCCGGTCAGTGGCACCGACGGCGTGGCAACCTGCGAGGTCGCTTCGGTCGCCGGTGTGTCGGTGGCCGGGGCCGGGGTATCGCTCCCACCACACGCCCCCAGAAGGATCAAGGCAGCCACGCCGCCCGTGATTGTGCTGCGCTTCACTCAGTACACTCCCATGTCATTGCACGCGTCGAACCACCACGAGGCAGGCAGCGTGCATGCATTGCCTCGCATCTCTCAGAAATCCTTCTGCTGGAACACGCGCCGTGCCGCGAGGCACGGTCCGAGGATCCAGAGCGCCAGGGTCGCCAGCAGGGCGAGCCGACCCGTGGCGGTCCCGAGCAGTCGGGCCAGCATCGCCCCGGTGTACCCGAGCAGGGCGGCGGCATCACTGCCGAGCAGCAACAGCACCCGCGCCACATCGACCGGGTTCAGCGCCAGCATCAGCATCAAGGGTACCTCGATCGGGTGCTCGCCGAGCAGCAAGGCCACCAGCAGCACCAGGCCGTCCCAGAGAATGGTCGTGATGCACCACGCCACCAGTGCCACACTGAGGGCCCGCACGCGATCATCGACACGCATCGCGATCACGAACGCGATCGCGGTCGTGATGAACGCGAGCGTGCCGGCAGTCGCGGCCAGCCCGAGCACCCGCAGTGCCCCGGGGCCTGCCAGCATGCCGTGCCATGCGAACGGCGCCAGCAAGCCGATCACCAGGGCCAGGGCGAGCGGCAGCGCGGCGCCCAGGTACAACACGACGAACAGCCTGCCCCGCGTGACCGGTTGTGCCAGCAACAGTTCGGTCATCTCGCGACCGTGGTGCAATTGCATCGTCCCCACGACCAGACCAGCGAGCGGCGTCACGATCAACGCGACATCGAGCAGGGAGACCAGGGTGGTGGGTCCCCCCCCTCCGAACCGGAGCAGCAACTCGCCCAGGGCGACCAGGCCCAGGACCAGCGCGAGCAGCCAGCGGCTTCGGAGCGTCTCGCGAATCATCGGGCGGAGCACGGGAAGCATCGTGGTCATCGCGCGAGCACCTCGGGCGTCCGGCGGAGCATCCCCGCGACGGCGCGTTCGAGACTCGTACTCGCGGTCTGCAGCTTGAGCTGGTCGACCGGGCCCTGCCACGCGGCGCGACCGGCGTCGAGACAGAGTGCGTCGTCGGCGAGCTCCTCGAGTTCCGGCAGCACATGCGACGTGATCAGGACCGTGGTCCCCACGGCACGCTCGGCGAGGATCCGGTCCTTGAGCACGCGACACGCGAGCGGATCGAGCCCGGCGGTGGGTTCGTCGAGAATGAGGAGCCTGGGTTGGAACGCGAAGGCGAGGACCGCGTTGACCTTCTGGCGGGTCCCGCCGGAGAGGACACCGAGCGGGCGCTCGAATTGCTCGGCCAGGCCGAACGCCTCGACGAGCGACAGGTCGGCCGGGGTTGCGGCCCCGCGCAACGTGGTCAGGATCCCCAGCAGGTCGCGCCCGGAGGCATGGGCCGGGAACCGGGCGATCTGGGGCATGTACCCGATGATCGCCCGGTACCCCGGGCTGCCATCGAGGGGACGCCCATCGACGGAGATGGTTCCCGAGTCACTCCGGGTCAGTCCGAGCAGGATCTTGATGAGCGTCGTCTTCCCCGCCCCGTTGGCCCCGATCAAGGCCGTCACATGACCGGCTCGGGCCGCGACGTCGAGTCCGGTCAGGACATCACGGCGGCCGAACCGCTTGGCGAGTCCGGTGGCGCGGATCACGGGGTCACCGCCGGTGGGGCCACCATCGCCGGCCGCCGGTCCACGACCGACGTCGGCGTCAGGAGGGGGACCGTGCGCTCTGCCGCGTCGAGCACGCGCACGAAGAGCGACCGTTGCAGCAGCATCGCGGCGGGCGCCCGCTCGACGAGGACGGCGAACAGGCGGACGGGGTGGTACGGCACGTCCCCGGTGCCGTCACGATCGAGATCCCAGCCGCGGTACGCGTCCCACCAGTTGCCGATGAACTCCGCGGTGGTCCGGTTGCTGTTCACTACCACATCGAAGGAATTCCCGCGGAAGGCATTCGCCGCGAAGTGGCCACCCCCGGTGCTCGCCAGCAGGCGGATGGCCCACCCGTTCGCGGTGAACGCGTTGCCGATCGCCTCGACCCGATTCGCCCCGTCGGCCAGGAGGCCGGTCGAGTTGTGATCGAAGGTGTTGCCCTGCAGGCGGACATCGCTGATCTCCTTGAGCAGCAGTCCGTAGGAGGAGGGCCCGTGATTCTCGCCGAACCGATTGTCGGTCATCGCGACCTGGTGCGAATACATCACGGCGACGCCGCTGCCATTGGCCACGAACTGGTTCCCGGCATAGGTGGAGGAGTCGGCGTACATGAAGTGCAGCCCGTATCGCAGGTTGCCGGTGCTCCGGTTCCCCGTGACCGTGGCGTGGGACGTGAACTCGAAGTACAACCCGTCGCGATGCCCGGAGAGCGTGTTGTTCGTGACCGTGAGGTCGTGACTGCCCCAACTGTGCACCGCGTTGCCGGTGGCGGCCTCGGACGTCGGCACACCGCGGACGATGTTGCCCCGGACGACACAGCCCACGGTCCGGGCGAGATAGATCGCGAAGAAGGTCGCGTCGAAATGGTTGTCGGTCACCACGCAGTCGCGCGCACCGTCGAGGAGCAGGGCGGCCCGGTCCTCGATGTAGGAGCTGCCGGTGTTCCGGAAGGTCAGCCCGGTGATGGTGACCTCCGGGGCGCGGACCTCGACGAGGCCGCGGACGCCCTCGCCATCGAGGATCGCGCCGGGTGCCCCGCGCAGCGTGATCGACCGGTCGATCACGATCGTGGGTTCGCGATGCACCCCGGCGGGGACCACCACGGTGTCGCCCGGGGTCGCCGCCGCGACCGCCAGGGCGATCGGCCCCGGGCCGACCGCGCTCGCCGGGAGGGCGATGCTCGGCGCGAGCAGCGCGATCAGGCAGACCGGGATCATGTCAGTGCCCACCGTGCGCTGGGGCCGTGTCGGGGGCCACCCGGACACCTGCCCCCGCCACTTCGCGCCGGATCTCCGCCCACGAGAGCCGCTCGCCGTCCCACGCGGTCGCGCCACGGGTCGATGTGACCGCGAGATAGCCACGCCCCATCGGCGAGGTGCCGGGTGGGGCCCGATGAAAACGGACCGTCGAGATCGGCACCAGCACTCCGGGCACCATCGCGTCGGTGACCCAGAGCGCGCGAGGCGCCGCCGGCTCTGCCTCGACCCACCCCGCCAGGCACTCGATCGAATCGAATCGTACCGTGCGGCCGGTGGCCGAGCGTGCCGCGGCGCCAAAGCGGCGATCGCTGATCGTCATGCGGCAGAAGGCGCATTCGTCGACGTCGTAGGCCAGCGTCGGCGGCCCCGCGGCACAGCCCGCGAGCCAGTTCGTGCCGATCGCCGCGAGGGCGGCCTGCAGCAGGTCACGGCGCGTCATGCAGCCTGGCGCCGATCGGTCAGGGTGACGCGCACGCCGGCGGCGAGGACGAACGCGATCCCGAGCGCCACTGCCCCCCCCCCAGGCATGGACGTCGCCGTGAAGTTGAGCAATTGCTTGGTGCCGATCAGTGGTGGCTGGTAGGTCATGCCCGGCACGATGATGATCGCGGTCTCCATGTCGAGGTTGTGGCCGTAGTCGTGCTCCCAGCGCCAGAAGTCCCACAGGCCGAGGGCACCGAGGAGCGCGAAGCTCACCAGCCACACACTGAGGTGGCGCCGGGCGCCCCGCCACGCGACGAGCGCGCCCGTGGCGGCCAGCAGGCCGATGAGCCAGGGCATGAAGCGCAGTTCCGGGATCGATGCCGGGTGGATCGCCTTCATGCCGATGTAGTGATTGAGTCCATTGATGTTGTCCAGGTCGTTCGGCTTGATACCCCGCACCGTGTGGGCATGAATCCGGAGCCCGAGTCCCTCGGGGTACTGCGGCGCGCCGAGACGCACCTCCCACAGCGGCAGCACCAGGGCCCCCAGGACGGCGAGGGCCGCGAGACCGAGCAGGAGGCGCGTCCGACGCGTCATCTCAGCGGGCTCCCGTCCGGGGCATCGCGGCGTGGTCGTGACTCGTGCCTCCCGTGGTGCCCGCCGTCCCCGCGACTACATTGGCGGCCCGTGCGCTGGTCTGGGCGGTGAGTGGCACGCCGGCCCCCGGCTCGCTCACGCGGACATACCCCTGCATCTCCTGGTGGAGCGCACTGCAGAAGTCAGTGCAGTAGAACGGGAACACTCCGGCCGCTTGCGGCACCCAGACGAGGGTCCGGGTCTCTCCCGGATTGAGGATCAGTTGCGAGGTCCGCATCCCCATCACGGCGAAGCCGTGCAGGATGTCCCAATCCTGCTCGATGTTGGTCACGTGGAAGTAGACCGAGTCCCCGACCGTGATCCCCTCGAGATTGTCGGGAGCGAAATGACTGCGGATCGCGAGCATCTTGACGTGCACCGCCTTGCCCTTCCGCTCGACCCCGGTTTCCGCCTGGGACCGTGCCACCCACGGATTCCCGTTGGCAGCCAGCTCGTAGAACTTCACCTGCTTGTCCTTGATCACCGCGGCCGGGATCGCCTGCGCATAGTGCGGCTCGCCCATGGTCGGGAAGTCGAGCAGCAGCTGCATCTTGTCGCCGCTGATGTCGAACAGCTGCGCCGACTGCGCCAGTTCCGGGCCGGTGGGCAGGTAGCGATCCTTGGTGATCTTGTTGAGTGCGACCAGGTACTTGCCCTGCGGCTCCCGGGAGTCGCCACCGGGGATCATCAGGTGCCCGATGGAGTAATAGACCGGGGCGCGATCGACGATCTCGCGCGTGTCCAGCTTCCACTTCACGACCTCGGACGAGATGAACATCGAGGTGTACGCGTAGCCCTTGCCGTCGAATTCGGTGTGCAGCGGGCCGAGACCGGGCTTCTCCACTTCCCCGGCGAGGACGGCATCGTACTTGAGCACCGGGATCCCGTAGCTCTCCCCGTCGAACGCCTTGTCGGCAATCGCCTGCTGCATCTTCGCGAACGAATGCACCGGGATCACGGCGGCCAGCTTGCCGGCGCCGACGATGTACTCGCCACTCGGATCGACATCGACGCCGTGGGGCGACTTCGGGGTCGGCAGGAAGTAGACCATGCCCGGACAGTTGGCGGGCTCGAGCAGGCGGACCGAGGTCTTCCGCTCGGTCTTCGCCATGCGGGTCTTCTCGTCCATCCAGTTGTGATTGTAGTTGGCGGCCACCGTGGTGGCCTTGCCATCGGCGACACAGGCCTCGGCCGTCCGCCAGTTCACCGCCGCGATGAAGTCCTTGTCGTGCTTCGAGGCGTTGAGCTCCAGCATCGTGTGGGCTTCTTCGGTGTTGTAGGTCGTGAAGAAGAACCAGTCGGCTGACGGGCCCTTGCCACTGTGCCCCAGGTCGTAGTCGAACCCGGGCATCAGGATCTGGAAGGCGATGTCCATCTTGCCGGGCTGGTCGGCGCGAATGAAGGACAGGGTGCCCTTGAATCGACCCTTGTAGTCCGCGATCGCCATGTCAGCCTGCGGGATCGGCACCGAGAAGCGGGTGCCCGCCACGATATACTCGGAGTTGGGCGTCGTGAATGGCGAGGCATGCGCCCCTCCCGAGTTCGGGATCTCGAGAATCTCCTCGGTCTCGAAGCGCGTCAGGTCGATCCGCGCGACGCGCGGCGTGTTGTTGCCGTTGATGAACAGCCAGCGCCCATCCGGCACCCCGTTGGTCTGGGACAGCTCGGGGTGGTGGGAGTCATCCCACGGCACCAGGCCGAAGCTGGTCTCCAGCATCCCCTTGGTCTCCTCGTTGTAGCCGTAGCCGTTCTCGGGAAACTGGGAGAAGACGGGGATCGTCTTGATCAGCCGGCCCGAGGGAAGTCCGTAGACCGTCACCTGCCCGCTGAACCCGCCGGAGAAGAAGCTGTAGAACTCGTCATGCTCGCCTGGGGCGACGTACACGCGCTGGGCGGCGTCGCCGGTCACGAGTTGTTTCGGGGCCGGCGCTGCGCACGCCGCGAGCATCGTTCCCCCAAGGAAGATGCGATAGGCTCGACTCGTCACGTGGTTCATCCTTGCCTCGCTCAGTGGCCCCGAAGGGCCGGGTTCGTTGCGGGTGACACACGGTGCATCGACGCCGCATGGCCCCGTCGTCCCGGGGCTGTCCCAAAGGTCGGGAGCCGGCGGGCGCGCGGCCGTGACGGTTGTCACACCGGCTCTCGTCGGGAGACTGCACCGGAGGGGCGCAGCCGCGTCCGGAGCGCGAAGAGCACGCAGGCAATCCCGGCGAACTGCAGCAGGGCCCCCCCCACCACCACGCCAGGCAACCAACTCCAGCCGAACCACGCCTTGCTCGCCTCCGCCGCAGCTCGCACGAAGGTGCCCGGCGTCAGCAACCACCAGCCGATGACGCCGTACTCCTCGTGGCGTCGCGTGTCGTCGCGCAACGGCCGCGGGAACATCCAGAGCGCCACGCCGGCGATCACCTGCAGCACCGCCCCGACCATCACCAGATGCACATGCGCGCTGACCAGGTACGGGGAGGGCCAGACGCCCGCCAGTTCCCGGCGCAGCAACAGCCAGCTCCCCAGCAGCACCCCGACCAGCAGGGACGAGGCTGCCGCGAAGAGGAATCGGCGCGCGATCGGCGGCATCCGTCAGGACCCTCGGGGGGGGGACGAGACCGGCACCGGGCGGGAGCGCGGAGTCGGTCGTGAGGGGAGGATCGCCCGGGCCAGCGTGCGCCAGAGGTTCCAGACCAGCATCCAGGCACCGACCAGGGAGAGCGTGCCGCCGATCGCGAGGAGCGTCGGGGCCAGGTGGCCGGCCCGGACGCGCGCGATGAAGCCGCATTCGAGCACGACCAGGCCGACGTTGGCCACGAGCAGGTGGAGATCGGCGAGGCGCGGCGACGCGAGCCCGGTCCCCGAGAACCGTGGCAGGACGTGGTAGCCGACGCCGGCGATGAACATCGTCACGAATCCGAGCAGCATCGCGTGCACATGCACCGGTCGGTACACGATCCACGCCGGATGGACCGCCATGGTGAAGCCGAGCGCCGTCCCGAACAGCAACCAGAGCAGCGCCGCACGCAGGAAGCCGATGACGTGGCGTTCCATCAGCGCACCTCGACGGGTGCGACGAGCAGGTGCACCCGGATCCGCAAGCCGTCCGGACCACCCGCCACATCGTGCAGCTCGTGCGGCGAGAGCCGCACGGTGTGGCCCGCCACCAGGCGATGACGGCCGCAGCTCGGTGCGGTCACGACCCCGTCACCCTCGAGGGCGAGGATGTCGATGGCGTTGGCATTGCGGTGACTGGGCAGGAGCTGCCCGGCCTTGAAGGTGACGGTGAACCAGCGGCCCTCAGGACCGGCCTCGACATCCGAGATGACCGGGCGATTCGACCCGGCCGAGGATGGCAAGCCGTAGGGATGAGACATGAACGATCTCCAGGGAGAGTGAGCCCGCAGTCTCGCCCGGTCCCTCGGCCGGGAGTGTGACGCTTGTCACGCTGGTGCCATACCTGTTGATTGGGCCACATGACCGACCTGTCCGCACTGCTCCGAAGTGCGCCGATCTTCGCCGACCTCCCCGAGGCCGTCATCGAGCGGCTCGCGGCCCGTTGCGTCCCGCGGGGCGTCGGGACGGGGTTCACGCTCTTCCGGGCCGGGGATCCCTGCCGCGGGGTCTACTTCGTCCTCGAGGGGCGGGTCCGCGTGTTCCGGACAGCCCCCGATGGCCGGGAACAGACCCTCACGGTCGAGGGCCCCGGACGGTCCGTGGCCGAAATGCCGCTGTTCGACGGGGGTGCGTACCCGGCCTCGGCGGTCACCGCCGCACCGAGCCGGCTGGTGTATCTGCCGCGGGGTGAGTTCGAGCACGCATTCCGCACCGACCCCGATGTCGCCAGTGCGGTCGTCCGCGCGCTCGGGGCCCGGATGCGGCACCTGGTGCAGGTGATCGAGACGGTCGCCTTCAAGGATGTGGCGGCACGCCTCGCGATGCTGTTCGCGGATTACCTCGATCGCGATGGTGCCGTCGACGGGAAGGACCCGGTCCTGCTGATCCTCGATCGGACCCAGGACGAACTGGCCACCGAGATCGGGACCGCCCGCGAATCGGTCTCGCGTGCCCTCAAGCAGCTCCAACGCATGACCCTGATTCATGAGCGCAACGGGGCTCACCTGACGTTGGCGCCGGCCAGTCAACTGCGCGCCTGGGCCCGGAGCGGGCTCCGATGAGACATCCGTCACGTCTCGCACCCGGTCCCCGGAGGATCTTGTGTCGATGACCCGTCCCGATCCCTCCTCGTTCGACCCGGCCCTGCTGCACGAGCTTGACGTCCGTGACATCCTCCGTCGCGGCGAGCAACCGCTCGAGCTGATCCTCCAGACCGCCGACGCACTCCAGGATGGCCACGTCCTGCACCTGCGCTCCCCGTTCGAACCGATCCCGCTCTTCCGGGTCATGGGCCAGCGCGGCTTCGAGCACCACAGCACCATGTTCGACCCGGACGACTGGTCGACCTGGTTCTGGCGGCGTGATGCACCACCGGTCGATCGCCCGCCAGCGACCCCGGGACGCCGTGCGCCGATCGACCCCGACGTGATCGATCTGCGGACCCTCGCACCGCCCGAGCCGATGCTCAGGATCCTCGAGCTGATCGACCGGACCGATGCCGCATTCCGGGTCGCGCTCCCGGTGTTCCCTGCCCCATTGATCGCCATCCTCGATGGCTACGGCTGGAGTGCCACGGCCGCGGCCGAGCTCGAGGACGGCGCGTTCGTTGTTCGAGTCGCGCCAGTCGGTTCCTGATCGCAGGAATCGGACACCACGGCAGGGCCGACTCCCCTACCTTCCTGCCCATGATCGAACCCACCACCCCCACCCCCCCACTCCGCGTGGTGCATGTCGCCAGCGGACGCGAGTGGCGAGGCGGCCAGCGTCAGGTCTTGCTCCTTGCCCAAGGCCTGCTTGCCGCACCAGGGATCGAGTCGGTGGTCCTCACGGGCGAGGATTCCCAGCTCGCCGCACGGTGTCGCCGGGCGGGGGTCACGGTGCACGGCGTCACCTGGTCCATGGGGCTCGACCCCCGTGTGGTGCACGGACTTCTCGGGGAGATCGGCCCCGGAACCATCCTGCATGCACACGATCAGCATGCACATACCCTGGCCGATGCCGCATCCCGGATCCGGGGTGGACACGTGGTCGTGACCCGACGCGTCGAATTCCCGATCCGTCACCCTGCACGCTGGCGACGGACGACGCACGCCATTGCCCTCTCGCGCGCGGTCGAGGCACGGCTCAAGAGCATCGGGCTTCCCGACGACCGCATCACGGTCATCCCACCCGGTGTCGAGTTGGCATCGGCAGCGGTCGATCAGGGCTGGCCCGATGGCGTCCCGTCGCCCCCGGCGGGAGCGCCGTTTATCCTCTGCATCGCCGCGCTGACCCCCGAGAAGGGGCTTGATGTGCTCTTCGATGCCGCGGCCCGTCTCAGGGCGGACTGTCCGACGCTGACCTGGATCGTCCTGGGCGAGGGCAAGGACCGGAAGGCCCTCGAGCGGCAGCGTGCCGACCTCGGGCTCGAGGAGATCGTGAGCTTGCCGGGTCATATCGAGCACCCCGAGCTGGTGCTGGCCCGCGCGACCCTGCTGGTCCAGCCGTCCCGGAGCGAAGGCTTCGGCTCCTCGGTGCTCGATGCCCTCGCGCTCGGTATTCCGGTCGTGGCCAGCGATGCCGGTGGCCTCCCCGACTCCCTGGCCGGGGGCGGCGGCCTGCTGGTCCCCGCCGGGGACGCCATTGCCTTGGCAGACGCGGTCCAGGCACTCATCCTCGACCCCGCGCGACGGGAACGACTGAGCGGGGATGGCCGCATTGCCGCCGAAGCGTTTTCGATTCCCAGATTGGTGAGTCGGACCGTCGAGGTATATCGTTCCGCTGCCATGACCACACTGCCCCGATGATCTACATCTGCATCCCGACCCGCGACGAGGCGACGACGATCGGCCTTGTCCTCTGGAAATTGCGCCAGGTCCTGGGCGACAGTCGTCGTGAATACCAGCTGCTGGTGGGCGACGACGGCTCGACCGACGCCACGCGCGAGGTCCTGGAGCCCTACGAAGCGGCGCTGCCACTCACCGTGCTCCGGCACGAGACCAGCCGGGGCTACGCCGCCACGGTCGAACGGCTGCTCCGCGAGGCACTCGATCGCTCGGATCGGCACAAGCGCGACGTCGCGATCCTCTGGCCGGCCGACTACACCGTCGAGCCCGGGGCGATCGAGGAACTGATCAAGAAATTCGATTCGGGCGCGGATCTGGTCGTGGGCGAAGCCACGGTGCTCGGTGAAGAGGATCGCGGTCGCCGCTTGATCCGTCGATGGGCGCCCACCATCCTCGGGCGCCGGGCCCGTGTGCCCGGCATCCGGGACGTCGTCTCCGGGGTGGCTGCCTTTCGACTCGTCGCACTCAGGCAGGCATTCCGCAATCGGACCGACCGGTGGCTCGCCACCGACGGTTGGGCGGCGAATGCCGAGCTCATCGCCTGGGCCGCGGCCGGAGCGCGACAGATCGAAAGCGTGCCGATCACGGTGCGCGCCGATCGGCGTCAACGACCCTCACGCGTCGCACCGTGGCCCCTCGCTCGTGAGCTCTGGCAGGCTCGTGCGCGCCTTGAGACACCCCCACGCACCGGCGCGGTCCGGGACCGCCAACCCGAGAGCCGATCCGGCGCCAAGGAATCGACCCGATGATCGTCACTTCGCTCCTGCTCCTGCTCCAGGCCGCGGCCGGCCCGACGCCCACCGTCCCGTTCAGCGTCGGCGAGCGGCTCGAGTACCGCGGCAAGTTCGGGTTCCTGAACGCGGGCAATGCGGTGCTCGAGGTGGCCGGCGTCGAACCGGTGCGCGGCGTCCCGAGCTGGCGCTTCAGCTTCGTGACGGAGGTCTCCACGATCGTCTACAAGAATCGCTCGGAGTTCACCTCCTGGACCGGACAGCCAGACTGGATCTCGCGGAAGTTCGTGAAGGACGTGACAGAGAACAACCGCAATCGCCACGAGGAATTCCTGATCCACCCGGATTCGGGCTTCTATCGGCGGAACGCGTCCCCGGAGTCCAAGCCAACCTCGCGAGCCCCCCTCGACGACGTCGCGTTCTTCTACTGGATCCGCACCGTGCCACTCGAAGTCGGCAAGACATACCAGTACAACAACTACTTCCGGGCAGAGCAGAATCCGGTGATCGTCAAGGTGGAGAAGCGCGAGCAGAAGGAGATGCCCGACGGGAGCAAGGTGCAGACCCTCCTGCTTCGACCAATCGTCGATGAGGAGAACGGGATGTTCTCGAAGAAGAGCAAGGCCAAGCTCTGGCTCACCGACGACGCCCGGCGGATCCCGGTGGAGATCGAGACCAACCTGCTGGTCGGCAACCTCCGGCTGATTCTCACCTCCGTCACCCCCGGTCGCGGCGGCTGATGGCAGCGCCCGAAGCCGATCTTTCTCGCGTCCGGACCGTGCCGTTCGCAGGGCGCAACAATCGGGTCGGCCCGGCGCAGTTCGCCACCCCGCCAGGCGAGGATCGCTCGTTCGCGACATTTCTCGACTCGCTCCCGGACGTCCTCGCCGTCTCGCAGTTGCGCCAGACGATGAGCCATCTCGCCGCAGCGGCACGGACCCGTCGCGGGGTGATCCTGCTCCTCGGGGGCCATGTCATCAAGACCGGCCTGGTGCCGCTGCTGATCGACGCGATCCGTCGCGGCCTCGTCACCCATGTCGCGATGAACGGGGCGGCGGCGATCCATGACTTCGAACTGGCCCGGTTCGGCGGCACGAGCGAGGATGTCGACGCCGGGCTGGCCGATGGTTCGTTCGGGATGGTCGAGGAGACCGGCCGGGAGATGAACGAGGCGATCCGGCTTGGCGCCGCGCGCGGCCACGGGTTGGGCGAGGCCCTCGCGAGGGCTGTCCCCCCCCCGATGTCGGCCGGCGCCGCCGGACCGGCCTCGCTGCTCGCTGCCTGTCTCGCGCAGGAGATCGGGCTGTCCGTGCATCCCACGATCGGCGCCGACATCATCCACCAGCACGCCGGCTTCGACGGCGCCGCGATCGGGGCGACGGCAGCCCGCGATTTCCGGCGACTCGCCGGGGCCCTCCCCACCCTGCACGAGGGCGGCGCGGTACTCAACATCGGCAGCGCGGTGGTGATGCCGGAGGTTTTCCTCAAGGCTCTCACCATCGCCCGCAACCTCGACCACGGTGTCCCGCGTGACTTCCTGGCTGCCGACTTCGACATGATCCGCCACTACCGGCCTCGACTCAACGTGGTCGATCGCCCCACCCGCGCCGGCGGCGTCGGCTTCCAGTTCACGGGGCACCACGAGATCATGCTGCCACTGCTGTTCTGGGGAGTGGTCGCCACACTGGATGCGGAGCCCGCCGGATGACGTGGCGGCCGCTGGTGGCACTCGTGCTCACGGGAGTGGCCGCGTGCACCACGGCCCTCCCACGGTCGCAACCCACGGTCGGCCCGGGGATGACCGCGACGATCGGGGCGCTTGAAGCCGACTCGGTCGGCAACCTGCTGCTCGCACGCCTGCTCGACGCCGAGAATCGGTTGGTGGAACCCGACACACTCTTCGCGCCCGAGGCGATCGTGGTGGCCGATGGCGAGCCGCGCATCAGCACACCGAGACTCGCGAGCTCCCGGGTCGGGGGGCAGATCCAGCTGGTCTCCACCCGACTGAGTGCACGCGGGGGATTTGTGTGGGGGGTGTTCGAGTATCGCTGGGTGCCCCGGTTCAGCAGTGATGCACTGTCCCAAGGGCTCGCCACCATCGTGATCGGCCTGCAATCGGATGGGGGCTGGCGCATCCTGCACCTGCATTCCTCTTCGCCGTCCGACCCAACCGGAAACGCATCGACCCCCGGCACGCCGGGGGTCGATGAATCGGATCGGAGCCGGTAGGCCTCAGGTCGCGTGGCCCTCACCGCGAATCGTCTCCCGGATCTTCCTGGCCGTCCCCGGTGCGACGATCTTGATGATGGTGTAGACGACGAACCCGACGAGGGCCCACCAGAGCACCGTCATCAACAGGCCGAGCAGGGCGCCGAACACTCCTGCAAGAATCTTGAAGGCAATCATCGCCAGAAAGGCGAACACGGCAAATCCAGTGACATTGCGAACCATCTTGCATCCCCTCGCGTCGCCGGCGGGCGCTCCATGCGCCGCTCGTACCGGAACCTACGGTGGCTCGACCCCGAAGGTTTCAAAGCGAACCGTATGGTGAAGCACTCCGATGTCATCGTGGTCGGCGGGGGGGCCGCTGGTGCAGCGGCGACCCGGGCCTTGGCCCGCGCCGGCGCCTCGGTGACCATGCTCCAGCCGCAGGAGATTCCGGGTGAGGCGTGGCGTGCGGCGGCCGGCATGCTGGCGGCGCAGGTCGAAACGACACCCGACGACCCCCTCTTCAAGCTGGGCATCGCGGGGCGTGCCTTTTATCGGCGGGAGGCGCCCCGACTCCTGGAGGCGACCGGGATCGATCTGGGGCTTTCCCAATCGGGGATTCTCCAACTGGCCCTCACGGCTGCAGACGAGGAGCGCTACCGGGCGAAGGTCGCCTGGCAACGCCAACGTTCCGAAATGGCGGAGTGGTTGACGGCCGAGGAAGTCCAGGAGCAGTGGCCCTGGCTGGCGCCGGGACATGGGGCCTTCCACGCCATTGACGATGGCACGCTCGACCCTCGCCGACTGGTCCAGGCGCTCCGCGCGGATGCCGGGCTGGCCGGGGCGGTGACGATCGAGGATGAGGTCCTCGCGATCCTGAGTGCGGGTGGGCGCGTCGTCGGTGTGCGGGGTGCGCAGGGCGATCACGCAGCGGCGCGCGTCGTGATCGCGGCCGGGGCCTGGTCCGGGCGACTCGGCGGGCTGCCCCGCCCGCTCTCGGTCGAACCGGTGCGAGGGCAGGTCTCCGCCTACCGCTGGCCCACCGACGTACCCGCCGCGACGGTCTATGGCCCACGATGCTACCTGCTCCGGCGTGGGGAGGAGCTCTGGGCCGGCAGCACGATGGAGCATGCCGGATTCACGGCCGAGCTTTCGGGACGAGCCACCGACGCCATCCACGAGCGTGTCACGGAGATCTACCCGGGCCTTGCGGGGCAGACCCCGATCCGCAGCTGGGCTGGTCTTCGGCCCGGAACGCCCGACGGGCGGCCGATCATCGGCGAGGAACCTCGCCTCCCCGGACTCTGGTATGCCACCGGGTATGGTCGGAACGGGATCCTGCTCTCGGGCATTGTCGGCGAACTCATCGCGCAGGGCATTCGTGGGGAGCCACTCCCGGACGAGGTCGCCGTCTTCCGTCCGGGTCGATTCTGGTCCTGGTGAGCTGAGTTCGGCGCCAGACGTCGCGGGCAGTTGGTGACGTCCCACCACCGCATACATCCATCGCGCTCCCACGGGCGTACTCCGGGTGCAGGCACATGAACAGCCACCCCAGCCGGAGTTGTCCAGCCCATGTCCGTACTCTCATCCCGCGCGTGGCGCCATCGCGCGCTCCCGGCCGCGGCCCTCCTCCTTGCCGCCAGCCTGACCGCTCGATGGGTCACGGCTAGCGACCATCAGGACACTGCCGACGTCGAACTCAATCCCACGATGGACATGACCGACTTCTATGCGTTCCCGGGCGCGTCACCGGATCGCATGGTGCTGGTCCTCAATTCACAGCCCGCCATCACGCCAGCCGCCGCGGGGAGCGCCTCGTTCGACCCGAACCTGCTGTACCAGATCAAGGTCGACAACACCGGCGATGCGACCGAGGATCGCGTGATCCAGGTCGTGTTCTCCGGTCGCGGCACCGATCAGACCGTGCGCGTGTACGGCCCCATGACGCCGCCGGTGACCGGCGCGATGCGGAACGAGCTCACGACTGCGGCCCCGACGCTCACCGGCCGCATCAACACCTCTCTCGGCTCAGCCACCGGGATGCAGGTCTACGCGGGCATTCTTGACGACCCGTTCTACATCGATCTCGAGCAGTTCTTCCGGATCATCCCGGATCGTCGACCCGCTGGCGGTCCGCTCGCCGCCTTGCCGGCCACACCGACGGCGAGCGCCTTTCGGCCGGCGAACACGGCCGTGAACTTCCTGCGCGGACTCAATGTCGCGTCGATCGTGATCGAATTGCCGACCGCGATGCTGACCAGCGGCGGCACGCCGCGTCTTGGGATGTGGGGGACGATCTCTCGATGACACACTCACCACGATGCACGCCATCCAGGAGCACGACCATGATCTCACGTCTCGCGCTGCGGACCACCGCAGTGGCGCTCGGGCTCGGCCTGCTGGTTGCCGCCTGCGGCGATGACACCGGCACGTTGCCACCGAACCAGAATTCCACCCGCATGTACAACCAGGTGCAGCGACTCGGCAATCCGCTGGTGAGCGAGGTCTTCCTCGCGAAGCGAAGTCACGCGACCCACGGTGCAACGGGTCCGGCCCAGGATGTCGGCCTGATCCGGGCCGAGCTGGTCTCGTTCGTGGCCAATGTCGCCGGCCGCAACACCACGGTGCAGAACACCCTCGCCAGCGTGCTGCTGCCCGACATGCTCATCGTCCAGACGGATCGCGATCCTGGCACCTCCGGATGGCTGGGATGGGCGCTGGCCGACGGGTGGGGTGGCCGGAACCTCGCCGATGATGTCGTGGATGCCGGACTTGCGGCCACCTTCGGGTCGCTACTCGATCCGAGCAACGTGAGCCCAGGGCTGGCCAGTGACAATGTGCCGAGTGACTCGGACTTCCGCACGACCTTCCCGTACCTGGCACCGGCCAACCGGTGACCCACCGGCATCGCGTCCTCGCGCTCGTCGTCATCGCCGGTGCGATGGCGGCGTTCGCCGTGGGGTCGCGGCATGCACCACCTGATGTGACTCCACGCGATGCCGTGCAACCGGCCGCGGAACGGGGCCAGCGCGACGCCGACATTCACTTTTACCAGGCGCGCGCCGCCCAAGACCCCGAGGGTGCCCTCGACCAGCTCCAGCTCGCCGTCCTGTATCTCCGCCGCGCCCATGAGCAGTACTCACCCGCCGACATCAAGCGGGCCGAAGCCGCTGCACGTGCCTCCCTCGCGATCCGTCGGATCCACAATGCGGAGGCATGGCACGTCCTGGCTCTGGCCCTGATGGGTGAACATCGGTTCGGCGAGGCGCTCGACGCCACCGATTCGATGTCCATGATGATCGAGCCCACACCGTCGGCCAGGGCCTTGCGAGGCGAGATCCTCCTTGAGCTGGGCGACTATGCCTCGGCTGACTCGATCTTCGTGACCCTCGATCGGATGATGGCCGGGCCGACGATGCTCGCCAGAGCCTCTCGGTGGGCGAGCCTGCATGGCCGGCCCGAACGGGCATGGCAGATGATGCTTCGCGCGCGCGAGGAGGCCCTCGCGCAGGCGGGGACCTCAAGCGAGCAACGGGTCTGGTACGCACTTCGTCTGGCGGATCTTGCGCGCGCCGACGGGGACCCGCGGCTCGCGCGGCGGTGGTTCGATTCCGCTGCGGTGATCAATCCTCAGGATGCGCGCCTCGCGCTCGCGAAGGCACAGTTCGAGCGGGAACACGGCAGTGCCAGGGCGGCCGACCTCGCCGCGCGAGATGCGCTGGTGCTGAGCGAGGAGCCACTGCGATTCGGCTTGGCGAGCGTCGCCGCCGCACGCGTCGGAGACCACGCCCGGGCGGTCCAGCTCTGGCGCGCCTTCCACGCGGCCATCGACGACGTGCCGGACACCGAATGGCACCGGAACTGGCGTCTCCTGCTGCTCGACGAGGGCGATGCCGTGCCGACGATGCTCGCGGCAGCGCGGCGCGAGCTCCAACTCCGGCACGATGTCATGGCCTGGGACCAGTATGCCTGGGCCCTGCACCAGGCGGGCATGACCGCTGCCGCACGGGCGGCCATGCATCAGGCCCTTGCCCTTGGCACTCGGGACGTGCGGCTGACCCAGCATGCGGACGCCATCGGAGTCAGGCCATGATCGAGAGCTTCATCGGCATCGGATTTCACCACATCCTCTCGCCCGATGCCCTCGACCACATCCTCTTTCTTGCGGCCCTCGCGGCATGTTATCGGCCGAAGGACTGGCGCCACGGGCTGACCGTGATCAGCGCCTTCACCGTCGGGCATACCCTGACGCTGGCGCTGACCACCCTCACACCGCTGCGCCCTCCGACCGCCCTGGTCGAGTTCCTGATCCCGCTCACCGTGGTCATCGCGGCGCTCGACAATTTGCGGACCCGCGGAGCGCTGCCGAGCGGGTGGCGTCGCCCCCTGCTGGCCGGCGCGTTCGGGCTGATCCACGGCGCCGGGTTCTCGACCACCCTGCGCGGCTTGTTCGACGATGGCATCATCACCCCACTGCTCGGCTTCAACATCGGCATCGAGCTTGGCCAGGTCGTGGTCCTCGCGAGTCTGGTCATGCTCTACGTCGGACTCGATCGCGTGGCCGGTGCCCGCGGTCGCGATGGCTGGCAGCTTCGGGTGCGCCTGACCTCGCTGGTGGTCGCATCGGTGGCCCTCGTGATGGCGTTGGAGCGGGCCCCGTGGGCGTGATCCCTGTGATGCTCGGCCTCGCGCTCGCGACGATGCTCCCGCGGGTGGACCATCCGGTGCATGCCGCCCGAGTGGAGCTCGCCACCGCCCCTGACGGGCGCGTGGTGGCAACGGTGCTCGTGTATGCGGAGGACTTCCCGCCCGGGCGCGACCTGGTCCGGATCGGGTCCTATCTCGAACGCCATCTCGTGTTGCACGACGCCTCCGATCGCATCGTCACCTTCAAGGTCCTGCACGCGCGACCGGTGGGCGATCGCCTGCGGATCACACTCTGCTCGAGGGCGAGTCCCGCACTGTCGGGTGGGACCGCGCAGGTCACGATCCTCCAGGAGCGATTCGACGATCAGGTCAACGTGCTGCTTCGCCATCAGGACGGCTCCCGCGAGGAATTCGTGTTCGTCGCTGGGGATGCCCCCACCCGCTTGCCGTAGGAGGGGCAGTTGTGTCGCCGACGATGCTCCGGTTGATTGCGTGCAGCCCGCAGACATCCACCCGGTGGGGAGTGGCCCGATTCCATTGCATCCTCCAGCCCGATCATGACCGACGAATCGCTTGTAGCCGCCATGGCTCGGGGTGATGAGCAGGCGCTGGGTGCGCTCTACGATCGCTATGCGGCCGGGCTGAATGGCCTGGCCCTTCGGATGGTGCGCGAACCAGCCGATGCGGAGGAGGTGGTCGCCGATGCGTTCGCCCAGGCGTGGCGCGAGGCACACCGGTTCGATGGTCGGCGGGGGCCGGTGTCGGCCTGGATGGTGACGATGACCCGGAGTCGGGCCCTCGACCTGATTCGTGCCCGTGGACGGCGAGCGCGTCTCAAGGATGAGGTGGCGGTCGCCATGCCGGTCAACCCGGTGGCCATGGGAACCCCACCGGCCGTGCCATCGCGAGCGGCCGAAGAACACGAGCGGGCGGACCATGTGCAGACGGCCCTCCGGGAGCTTCCCAGTGAGCAACTTGAGGTCGTCCACCTCGCCTATTTCGAGGGGCTCTCGCAGCGGGAAATTGCCACACGACTCGACACCCCGCTCGGCACCGTGAAGACACGAGCCCGCCTCGCACTCGCGCGACTGCGCAACCCGCTGCACGCGCTCGCACCGGAGGGGCAGGATGACTGACAATCCCCGCGACCTCGTGATGCCCTGGCTCCTGGGCGAGCTGGCGGGTGCGGAGGCGCAAGCGTTCGAGCGACTGATGGCGTCGGATCCCGACCTGGCCGAGGAGGTTCGCGCAACCGGTGAGGCGTTGGCCGCGATGGCGCTCGCCACCCCCGTCGCCCCTCGACCGGAGCTCAAGACCCGGGTACTCGCCGCCGCCGCAGCCAGCAAGGGCGCCGTCCTGCCCCCCATCGCAACCCGACGATCCGGCGCGGCAGTCTGGCTGGGCATCGGCCTCGCGGCGTCACTGATCCTTGCGGCGGTGACCTCGCTCGAGTGGCGATCGACCGCCGCCGATCGGGATCAGCTGCTCGCCAGCCGGGACAGCGCACTCGGCGCGATCGCGGTACGAGACTCCCTGCTCGCCCGGTTCACCGATCCCGAGCTGGAATCGGTCCGACTCGTGGCCGATCCCGCCAAGGATCCCACCATCCGGATGATGCTCGACGCGAAGCGCGGACGGTTGACCCTCAGTGCTGCCGAACTCCCGCAGCTCGGGGCCAACCAGGACTACCAGCTGTGGTATATCATCGGTGGCAACGCCGTTCCGTCCGTCGTCTTCCATCCGGATGCGGCGGGGTCCGCGTTGGCCCTCGATGTACCCATGCCCGACCGGGGGACCATCACAGCGGTTGCCGTGACCATCGAGCCGACGGGTGGCTCTCCAGCGCCCACTTCGACGCCGCGATTCGTCACACCGCTCGGCGAATAGCACCCCCACCCGCGCCGGGCTATCTTTCCGGGTTCATTCTGAGCCTGTCGGAAGGAGAATCCGGTGGCAGCACCCCTTGTCCAGTTGACCCGCAACTCGCACACGCCGGCGCCCGCTTCGGCTGCGCCCGTGGTCCCTGCCCGCAAGCCGTCCTGGCTCAAGGTCAAGGCCCCCGGCGGCACCGAGTATCTCCGGATCCAGAAGTTGATGCGGGAACTGGGGCTGCACACGGTCTGTGAGGAGGCCCGCTGCCCCAACATCGGCGAGTGCTGGGACCACAAGGCTGCCACCTTCATGATCCTGGGTGATGTCTGCACCCGGAACTGCGCCTATTGCGCCGTCTCGCACGGGACACCCAAGGCCTTCGACCCGGCCGAACCGGTCCGGCTGGCGGAGGCCGTCGCCACGATGGGGCTCCAACACGTCGTCATCACCTCCGTTGATCGGGACGACCTCCCCAACGGCGGCGCCGAGGCCTTCGCGGGTTGCATCACCGAGATCAAGCGTCGGCTGCCGACGAGCTCGGTGGAGGTCCTCATCCCCGATTTCAAGGGCTCGGAGCGTGCCCTGCAGATCGTGATGGATGCCAAGCCGGATATCCTCAACCACAACCTCGAGACCGCCGAACGGCTCTATCGCCTGGCCCGGCCGGGTGGCCGCTATGATCGGGCGCTCCGGGTGCTCGCGAACGCACGCGCCATGGATTCCGCGGCGCTCACCAAGTCGGGGATGATTCTCGGCATGGGCGAGGAATGGGACGAGATCGTCACCTGCATGCGCGACCTGCGCCGCAGTGACGTGAACATCCTCACGCTGGGCCAGTACCTCCGACCGTCCGACGGGCACCTGCCTGTCGTGCGCTACTACACGCCCGCCGAGTTCACTGAATTGCGCGAGATCGGACTCGCGATGGGCTTCGCCCATGTGCAGGCATCCCCGCTCACCCGCTCCTCCTACCATGCATGGGAACAGAGCGACCAGGCCAAGGCGGCAAGGACCACGTAATGGGTGCATCCACGCAACGCGCCACGCAGGTGGCACCGTACCAGCAGCATCATGCGGATTGGCTCCGCCAGATGTTGCTCATCCGTCGCTTCGAGGAGCGGGCCGGCGAGGCCTACTCGGTCGGCCAGATCGGCGGCTTCTGCCACCTCTACATCGGCCAGGAAGCGGTGGCGGTCGGCAGCATTTCCGCCCTGCGTGACGACGACTACGTCATCAGCGCCTACCGCGAGCACGGGCAGGCCCTGGCGCGCGGGATGACCTCCCGGTCGATCATGGCCGAGTTGTACGGCAAGGCCACCGGCTGCTCCGGCGGCAAGGGCGGCTCGATGCACCTCTTCGATGCCGAGCGCCACTTCATGGGTGGGCACGGGATTGTCGGCGGCCAGATTCCGCTCGGGGCCGGCTTTGCATTCGCCGCCAGGTACCGCGGCACGGATCAGGTCTCGCTCTGCTTCTTCGGCGAGGCAGCCGCCAACATCGGGTCGTTCCATGAGACCCTCAACATCGCGGGGCTCTGGAAGTTGCCGGTGATCTTCGTGATCGAGAACAACGGCTACGGGATGGGCACGGCGGTGAACCGGGCGGCGGCGATCACCGACCTGGCGACCCGCGCCGCGTCCTATGACATGCCGGGCCTCACCGTCGATGGCCAGGATGTCGACGCCGTGCGCGAGGCGACGGACGAGGCGGTGCGGCGGGCCCGGGCAGGTGAGGGCCCGACGCTGCTCGACATCATGACCTATCGCTATGTCGGGCACTCGATGTCCGATGCACCGCACGGCACGTATCGCACCAAGGACGAGGTCGACGAGCATCGGCACCGCGATCCGATCGAGGTACTCGCCGCGCGGATGCGCGAGGCCGGCATGCTCGACGACGACCGCATGGCCGAACTCGAGGCCGATGTCGCCGCCGAGGTCGCGGATGCCGTGCAGTTCGCCGAGGAGTCGCCGGAGCCGGATCCGGACCAGCTCTGGACCGATGTCCTGGCGCCGATCACCGGGGGGGGGAACTGATGGCGACCGAGTGCCTGCGCTCGCGTGGCTCGCTCCGGATGAGCGTCGCCCTGGAATCCACGATTGCGGGAGAGGTCTAGATGGCGACGCTCACCTATCGCGATGCGCTCAACGAGGCGCTCCGCGAGGAAATGACCCGTGACGGGGATGTCTTCCTGATGGGCGAGGAGGTCGCGGAGTACAACGGGGCCTACAAGGTCTCCCGCGGCCTGCTCGAGACCTTCGGGCCGATGCGTGTCGTCGACACGCCGATCGCCGAGCTCGGGTTCACCGGGATCGGGGTGGGTGCCTCGATGACCGGGCTCCGTCCGATCATCGAGATGATGACCTGGAACTTCGCGCTCCTGGCGATTGACCAGATCGTCAATGCGGCCGCCAAGATGCGCTACATGAGTGGCGGACAGTTCAGTTGCCCGATCGTCTTCCGGGGTCCGGGTGGCGCGGCGTTGCAGCTGGGGGCCCAGCATTCGCAGGCGTTCGAGAGCTGGTATGCCCACATCCCGGGCCTCAAGGTCGTGATGCCGGCCACCCCGGCCGATGCCAAGGGCCTGCTCAAGAGCGCGATCCGTGACGACGACCCGGTCGTCTTCATCGAGGGCGAGATGCTCTACAACCTCAAGGGCGAGGTGCCCGAGGGCGAGCACCTCACGCCGATCGGCGTCGCGGACATCAAGCGCCAGGGCAGCGATGCCACGATCGTCTGCCACTCGAAGACGGTGGCCCCCGCCCTCAAGGCGGCCAAGGCGCTCGAGGAGGAGGGGATCGACTGCGAGGTGATCGACCTGCGCACCATCCGCCCGCTCGACTCCGCCACGATTCTGGCCTCGGTCGCCAAGACCAATCGGCTCGTGATCGCCGAGGAGGGGTGGGGCTTCGCAGGGGTCGGGGCGGAAGTCGCGGATGTGGTCCAGCGGGAGGCCTTCGATTCACTCGATGCGCCGATCCGTCGCGTCCACCAGGCCGATGTGCCGATGCCGTACAACAAGTACCTTGAGCGGTTGGCCAAGACCGACACGACCAAGATCGCCGCGGCGGTGCGCGCGGTCTGCTACCGGGACCAGGACTGATGCCGACCAAGGTTGTCATGGAAGCACTGTCACCGACGATGGAGGAGGGACGCCTCGTCGAGTGGAAGAAGGCCGAAGGCGATGCGGTCGCCGTGGGGGATGTCCTCGCGGAAGTCGAGACCGACAAGGCCGTCATGGAACTGGTCGCCCGTGCGGACGGCATCCTGCTCAAGCAGGTCGTGGCCGCAGGCGATACCGTCCCCGTCGCCGAGCCCGTCGGCTGGATCGGTGCCGCCGGCGAGGAGATCCCGGGGGGGGGAGGTCCGTCCACGTCGACGGCCCCGGTCCGGGCGCAGCCTGCGGAGCCCGGACCCGCGGCGCCCTCCGATGCTGCCCCCGCGCCCGCCACGCCCGCCGCGCCCGCCGCGCCCGCTGCGCCGGTCCGCGCCGCCGGGGACCGGATCAAGGCCTCCCCCGTGGCCCGTCGGATCGCGGGCGACCGGGGACTCGACCTTGCCGCCATCAGCGGGACCGGCCCCGAGGGTCGGATCATCAAGCGCGATGTCGACGCCGCCGTGGCACAGCCTGCCGCCCACACCCCGGCCCTCGCCGGGGCACCGGGCGAGGCCTACACCGATCTGAGCCTTTCGCAGATGCGCAAGGCGATCGCCAGGCGACTGGTGCAGTCGATCGGTCCGATCCCGACCTTCTACCTCACGGCCGAAGTCGACATGGAGCGGGCCGCAGAGGCGCGACAGGCCCTGCTCGCCCGCGATCCCGAGGGCAGGTTCTCGTTCAACGACATCATCATTCGCGCCACCGCAGCCGCACTCACGTCCCACCCGTTCGTGAATGCCTGGTGGCTGGATGACCGGATCCGCCAGTGGCAGGACGTCCACATCGGCGTCGCCGTGGCGATCGACGAGGGCCTGATCACCCCGGTCATCCGGCACGCCGATCGGAAGGGGCTCCGCGAGATCTCGGCCGAGGTGCGGGAACTCGCCGGACGCGCACGCACCAAGCGCCTCCAGCCCGAGGAATACACCGGGGCGACCTTCACGATCTCCAACCTCGGCATGTTCGGCATCGACGATTTCACGGCGATCATCAATCCCCCCGAAGCCGGGATCCTCGCGGTGGGGCGGATCGAGCCGAAGGCTGTCGTGGTCGATGGCGCCGTGACCGTGCGGCAACGGATGCGGATCACCTTGTCGTGTGATCACCGCGTGATCGACGGCGCGACCGGCGCCCAGTTCCTGCAGACGCTGGTCGGGATGCTGGAGAACCCGCTGGCACTGGTGTGGTAAGTGAGAAGCGAGAAGTGAGAAGCGAGAAGCGAGAAGTGAGAAGTGAGAAGCGAGAAGCGGGATGTGAGAGGTGTGTGGCGAGTGGTGACAGGCGAACGTGAACCCCAGAGGGAGTGGCCCGCGTGGCGAACAACGAATTCGACGTGATCATCATCGGTGGCGGTCCCGCCGGCTACCCGGCGGCCATTCGCGCCGCCCAACTCGGCCTGAGCGCCGCCGTGGTCGAGCGTGACAAGCTCGGGGGCGTCTGCGTCAACATCGGCTGCATCCCGACCAAGGCGTTGCTCCACTCCGCAGCCCTGCTGAAGGCAATCCGGAGCGAAGCGAAGGCGAACGGCATCACGACCGGCGACGTCGCCGGCGACTACGGTGTCGCGATGACGCGCTCGCGTGGGGTCGCCGATCAGAATTCGAAGGGCGCCGAGTACCTGATGAAGAAGAACAAGATCACCGTGGTGAAGGGCACCGGCGTCCTCGCCTCGGCAACCACGGTGACGGTCGGCAAGGACACCCTGACCGCCAAGAAGGGCATCGTGATTGCCACCGGTTCCCGCACCAAGGGGATCCCGCAGATCGGGCTGGCCATCGATGGCAAGGTGGTCATCTCGTCCGACGAGGCGCTGTTCCTCGAGCAGGCGCCCAAGCGCCTCGCGATCGTCGGTGCCGGTGCCGTCGGGACCGAGTTCGCCGACATCTTCGAGACGTTCGGCAGCGAGGTGACCCTCATCGAGGCGCTGCCGCGCGTCCTGCCGATCGAGGATGCCGAGTGCTCCGCCGTGATCGCCAAGGCCTACAAGAAGCGCGGCATCAAGGTGCTCGCCGGGGCGAAGGTCCAGAAGGCCGACGTCACGGGCAAACAGGTCACCCTCACGATCGAGGCCGATGGCAAGCAGGAGACGGTGGTCGCGGACAAGGTGCTGATGGCCGCGGGTCGCGCGGTCAACACCGAGGAGATCGGACTCGACACGGTCGGCGTGACCCTCACCGACCGTGGCTTCATCAAGATCGATCCCGTCACGCTCCAGACCAGCGTGAAGGGGGTCTACGCGATCGGCGATGTCGCCGGACCGCCCATGCTGGCCCACAAGGGAACCCGCGAGGGCGTCCATGTGGCCGAGGTGATCGCCGGGCATCACCCGCGCGCGATCGACTACTCGAATGTGCCGAGCGTCACGTATTGCCATCCGGAGGTCGCCAGCGTCGGGCTGACCGAGGAGCAGTGCACCGAGCAGAAGCTCGAGTTCCAGGTCGGGCGTTTCCCGTTCTCGGCGAACGGCCGGGCCCGCGCCACGGACCAGACCGACGGATTCGTCAAGATCATTCGTGGCAAGCAGTACGGCGAGATCCTTGGGGCGCACATCGTGAATGGCCAGGCCTCCGAGCTGATCCATGAGCTCGTCCTCGCTCGCACCAACGAGTACACCGTCGAGGAGGTCGACCTGAGCATCCACGCACATCCGACGCTCTCCGAAGCGATCGCCGAGGCGGCGCTCGATTCGATGGGCCGCGCCATCCACTTCTGAGGCGATGAGCGTTCCCACGGGACGGGCCCCGGCGGAGTCCCCGAATCCGCTCGGGGATGCGGCGGCGACCGAGGACCAGGTCCCGGTCGCCGTCCGCGCGATGGGTGCCGGCGCGGCTGCAGCGGTGTGCTGGGTCGCGCTGGTGATCTGGGTGGCCCTCCTCACCATCGAACCGGGCGGCGGACCGCATGCGCTCGAGAATTTCGACCCCGACGCCACGTACGCGAACATCATGCTCTTCGGCCTGCTCCCTACCCCGCTCGTGGCGGGCTTCAGCGCCTGGGCGCTCATGAGCAGGATCCGCGACAGCTGGCGTCGAGGCGGCCTGGCGATGGTGGCCGTACTCGGAGGCACCGTGGTCGCCATGATCACGACCTTCGTGGCGCGCCAGGCCTTCGGACGGCACGCCCTCCTCGTCCTGGCCGTCCTGGCCTTGTTCCTCGCCCTCCGACTCGGTCGGAGTGCGCTGGCTGCGACCGCGCGCCTCTCCGCGTCGTCGTGAGGCCCTCGCTCGCGGTGCTTGAGCTCGGCACCCGAGGCTACCTCGATACCCTGGCCTTGCAACGCGCGGTGCGTCTCGCCCGCATCGCCAAGGACATCCCGCACGATGTCCTGCTTCTGGTGGAGCATCCGCCGGTGTATACCCTCGGACGCGGCACGCGGGCGACGTCGCTCTCAACCCCCACCGAGGTCCTCGAAGCCGCCGGCGCCAGCGTGGTGGAGATCGAGCGTGGTGGCGATGTCACGTGGCACGGCCCCGGCCAGCTGGTCGGCTACCCGATCCTCGACCTCACCACCCATCGCCCCGACCTGCACTGGTACCTCCGCTCACTCGAAGCGGCCCTGATCACTGCGCTCCAGCGACTCGGGATCTCGGCCGAGCCATCGTCGGGTCGGACCGGCGTCTGGACAGGAGGTCGCAAGATCGCGAGCATCGGCATTCACGTGAAGCAGTGGGTCACCCTGCATGGGTTCGCACTGAATGTCGCGCCGGACCTGCGGTGGTTCGATCGGATCGTCCCGTGCGGGCTCGAGGGTGTCACGATGACGTCCGTGGCACGCGAGCGACCGGACCACTCGCAGGACTGGTGGCAGCCGAGCGTCGATGCAGTGCGGTCCGCGTTCGCCGAGCAATTCGACCTCGACCCGGTCCCCCCCGACGCATCACTCCTCGCTCTTGCGGATCACCCCCAGCCTGACCACCCTTCCTGCCATGCCTCACGTTCCTGACACCGGACGCATCTCGCTCGCAGCCGATGAGACCATCACGGCCATCCTTCGAGCCGCTGCATCCTGGGCTTCGGAAGCCCCAGCCGAGCTGACTCCCGCGATCCGTGCGGTCTGTGTCCGACTCGCGGAAATGGTGGCCGACCAACGGCACTATCTGGCACCGCTTCCCGAGCCGCGAGAGTCGGAACGCCGCGCCATGCTCGCCTTGGTCGCCGATCGGCTGCGGAATGGCCCGATCGCGCACGAACTGGACTCCCAACTCGATGCCCTCGCCAAGCTGGAACTCCGCGCCACCGGTTCGTGGTCCCTGGTGCAGAGTCCGCTGTCCCAGTGGCAACAGACGGCGATCACCTATCTGGACACCCAGGCCCGCGCGACGGCCGCCGACGGTGTGCTCGATGAATACTGGGCCGAGGACGTCGCGGCAGGCATCATCGCGTCGGTCAAGGGAATCATCGGGGCGGACGATCTCTATTCACGGATCGAGGCGCAGTACGCCGAGGGGGGACGGCCGAAGCGGACCGACGGGTAGGAAGTCGGAAGTCGGAAATCGGAAGTCGGAGTGACGCCTCGTGCTCCCTTTCACCGACTTCTGACTTCCGACTTCTGACTTCCGACTTCCGACTTCCTACGTCTCGCCCAGCATCTCGAAGAACCGCCCAAAGACCCGAATCCCATCCCAGATCTGCTGCAGATCCACCTTCTCGTTCGGTGAGTGCAAGCCATCGTCCGGCAATCCGATGCCGGTGAGGAGCACGGGGGCACCCCCGGCGGCGAGTTCGGGGACGATCGGGATCGAGCCGCCGGCTCGGACGGCCACCGTCGGCCGACCGACCACCTCGAGGAAGGCACGATCGAGCACGGCGAAGGCGGGATGGTCGACGGCGATCTGGGTCGGATCGGCCCCGTGCACCAGGCGCAACTCCCAGTCGGCGAAATCCGGGGCCACGCGTGCCACGGCCTTCTCGAGTTGGCGGAATGCGAAGGCGAGGGGCAACCCGGGCACCAATCGCATCGAGATCTTGGCGGTCGCAGCGGCCGGGATCACCGTCTTGGCTCCCTCGCCGGTGAATCCACCACGGATGCCATGGATCTCGAAACTCGGGAGCGCCCACGTGCGCTCGAGGACCGTGAAGTCCTGGAGACCGGTCAGCGCTTTCGCGGTCACCTCGTCGCACAGATAGCTCGCCTCGTCGAACGGCAGCGCCGCCCACCCCTTCCGTTCCGCCTTGCTCGGCTTCTCGATGCTCTTGTAGAGCTTGGGGACGCGGATCTTGCCGCTCCTGGACTTGAGGTCGGTCAGCATCCGGCAGAGCGTCTCGATCGCGTTGGGTGCCACGCCCCCGTAATGTCCGGAATGCAAGTCGCGCTGCAGGGTGCGAACCGCAAGTTCCGCGTAGCAGATGCCACGGAGCGCCGTGTACACAGCAGGCCGTCCCGGGGCGTAATAGCCCATGTCGGCGACGAGCACGGCGTCGACCCTGGTGCGTTCCGGCTCGGCCTTCAGCAGATCGAAGATCACTTCGCCCCCGCACTCTTCCTCACCCTCGAAGATGAAGCGGACATTGATCGGTGGCTTGCCATCGGCGTCACGTGACGCCTCGTAGGCCTTGAGGAGGCAGAAGACCTGGCCCTTGTCGTCGATGGCGCCTCGGGCGTAGAGCTTGCCATCCCGGATCGAGGCCTCGAACGGCGGCGTGTGCCACTCATCGAGCGGGTCGGCCGGCTGCACGTCGTAGTGTCCGTAGATCAGCAGGGTCGGGGCATCGGGGACGTGCGGACTCTCGCCCCACACGACGGGGTGGCCCGCCCCCTCGATCATCTGCACGGTTGGACAGCCGAGCGAGAAGAGCTGGTCGACGAGCCACTGGGCCGCGCGGCGGCAGTCGCCAGCGTGCGCCGGCAATGTGCTCACACTCGGGATGGCGAGGAACTCCGCCAGCTCGCTCAGGAGTCGTGGTTGATCGCGGTCGACGAGGTCATGGTCCATGCTTCAGTCCGGTTGGGGTCCGTGTGAAAGCTAGCGTGCCGTGGACGAGGTGCCCGCCATGGCCCGGAGCCGGTCCCACGCCTGCTCCCCCGTCACCCCATCGAGGAGATCGCGCAAGCCGAACACCGCGACGGCAATATCCTGGTCGTTCCGGTACCACCAGCTCTCGAACAGGTCGAGTCCGGTGCGGTAGAGGCGCACACCGAGGAGGGCGGCGTTGTTGATCGGTTGCCGGCCGAGCCGGTCGGGATTGATGGTGCGCAGGGCCTGCCCGAAGGGTGAGGCGAGCGTGTCGCGACTCCAGGCGGCGATCGCCTCCCGCCCGGCCAAGAGCGCACTGTCCGACGGCTCGCTCGTGTAGAGGGCTTCGAGGCGACCGAGCAGTGCATCGTAGTAGCGGCCGAGGAGTTGTTCATCATGCCAACGGTCCGCCGCGCGGAAGGCGAGCAGGCTGTCGCCACGGGTGAGGAAGAAGTGCTCGGCGGCCCGATAGCCGACCCACTGCGCAAACGACTCGTTGAAATCGGTTGCATCCTTCACCCAGAGGGTGTTGTGCGCGATCTCGTGGAAGACGAGGGCGACGAGTTCGACCGAGTCCCGACCGATGGCCGTCGAGAGGAGCGGGTCGTTGAACCAGCCCAGGGTACTGAACGCCGCGGAGGGACGGAGGTTGACGTCGTAGCCCTGTCTGGCGTACGACTCCGCCGCACGCTCGCCGGCAGCGGGATCGAAGAAGCCGCGATACGGCACGCGTCCGACAAACGGATAGCGCCAGGTCACGGGACAGAGGCACCGCCTCGGTGATGCGGTGAGGACCAGCAACAGCGTGTCGCGACCAACATCGCTGTAGGTCGTGTAGGTCTCACCGGCCGTGAGGCCGAGGCTGACCGCCATCTGGCGGGCCTCGACTACCAGCTCGGCGGCGGCCCGCACGTCCGCGGGGTAACTGGTGTCCGAGGCGACCCGGGTCATCGGCACCCGCCCGACGAGGATCGACGTCTCCTCGAATCCCGCGCGCGTGAGGTAGCGCACATCCTCGCTTGCGACATACGCCGTGCCGAAGCCAAGCAGCAGCGCCCCGGCGGCAATGAGCAATCCCATCTTCCATCTCCGTCGCTTGGGTGGCCGGTTCGTGGTGGCGCGACTCGGGAGTCGCCGTCGCGGGAGTCGGGTCATGGCGTCCAGTGCATCCCCACCAGATGCACACTCCGCCCGATGGCGCTCCGATGCTGGTACGCATAGTCGACCCGGGCGCGGCCCAGGACCAGCGAGCCGCCGTACGACGTCGACCCGACGCCGCTGCCCGCCGGGGCGGCCCCGTGCCCGATGCGCGCGACCAGGCCGATGCCGTGAAGCACCACGCCCGCCTCGAGGCCGAGAATGGTCCGGCGCGCTTCGCCATCGGTCCAGACGGTCTCGATCAGGCCGACGAGGCGACCGTTGGAATAGGTGTCGATCAGGTTGAGCGAGAACCCGAGATGTGTCCGGGCCGGCAACATGAGCCGATCCCCTGACAGCGAGGTGCGACCGAGATTCTCGAACGACAAGGCCAGGCCGGCGATGTCGAAGAACGCCACCATCACCCCGAGGTCCTGGGTCAGGGTGCGCCGCACGGCGCCGGTCGAGTCCTCGATCGAGACATAGTCCGCCGAAGCGCCGAGATGCACGCCACGCAGGCGGATCGAGGTCGCCGCGACCCACTCGAGATTGTCGGTGAGCGGATCGGCATCGGGATAGCGCAGGTACCGGAGTCCCCCCCCCACGCTCACCGGACCGGCCCGGAGCGCCAGGGCACTCGAGCTGTACCAGCGGTCGTCCGGCAGGCGGGCATATCCGATCTCGACGGCGAGGTGACGGATCGGGCCGATGATGGCCGGGTTGTCGAACATCACGGCGGCATCGCCGGTGAGTGCGACCGCAGCACCGGCCATCCCCGCGGCGCGCACCGAGGCTGAGAGGTTGGTGATGGGCGCCACATCGGGCACCGGAGTCTGGGCCCGCAACGGCATCGCCAGCAGGAACGGGACGACGAACGCGCCGCGCCTCACTTCGTGCGGACCACCGCGATGCGGGCGGACAGCGCCCCGGCGGGCGCCACGCCACCGGGTCCCGTCAGCCGGACCTGCATCGGGCCGTTCCCCGCCGCGAGCGCCACTCGCAGGAACCGACCCGTGCCACCGCGCAGCGTCCCCGACCCCGAGGTACCGCTGCTGGTGACCAGGATCGGCTCGAGCGGGTAGGCCTTGGGGAAGGTGCCCGGCGAGTTCCGGGCGTAGGTGCTCCGGAAGTTCCAGGTGCGGTACCTGAGGCGACCGGCCTGGGGGAAGCCCGGCAGATCGTCAACCCAGAGCGTGCTCAGCCATTCTCCAACGAGAGTCGGGAACGGCACCCCGGTCGCGCTGGCGATGTTGTCGGCCCCGGTCGCGGCCCCCGAGGTCAGCGCACGCGTGAGCGTCGTGCCGCGCAGGGTATCGCTCGAGAAATGATCGGCGAGCCAGCGGATGAAGAGCCAACTCGCCCCGCGCCCCTCGAGCGTCGGGCCGTCATCGCGTGGTGACACCAGGAAGGTGGCCTCGGGGTCGAGCATGAACTCATAGGCGTTGCGGAGGTTGCCGCTGCCGAACTGCGAAAAGCAGCTCGTCGAGGTCGGGCACCTCAAATCGGGGATCAGGAACTGCCCCAGGTCCTCGGCAAACTGGGAGAGCCCCTCATTGAGCCAGGACACCTCGTCACTCCGACCGCGCCGCAAGACCCGTTCGTTGAAGGAGATCATGTGCTGCAATTCATGGATGAGCACGGGCGGGAGCGCACGGAGCGCCGTGGTGCGAGTCACTGCTGGACAGTTCCCCACAGTCGGGCGCGGCGCGAAGGCGAAGAACACCTCACGCTGGTTGCTCCCCTGGTGCGTGGCGAGCAGGTCACCCCCGAAGAAGTAGCCGACCACGCGACCGTTGGTGCAGTCGGTGGTGAGTTGATTGACCCGTTCGGAGATGACGATATCGACCCGCTGGTTTCCGTCGATATCGGAAGTCGCGCCGAAGGCCGTGGTATCGATCGGATAGAGGTAGTCGTCGAACAGCGCGCCGAGTTGTTGCAGGTCGGCGAGTGAGAGTTGCTCGGTCCCGTCGGTGGGAGCGTTGTCGACCCAGATCACCCCGCGCTCGCCGACCACCCTGGCCGTCGCCGTGATCGGGGTGAATTGCGTGCAGGCGAGCGTGGCACAGACCTGAAAGCCGTCCTGTTGCCCCACGGTCGGCGGGCCGCGGAGGAACGCAGGCGACCGAGGGGACAACTCCGCCGCCCCCGAGGCCGCGAGGGCGGCCTCGCGCCGCCGGAGCATCGCATGGAACGCGAGGGCGTTCTCGGGCTCGGCGGCGAGGCCAGGCACGAGGTCCCGCCCGGCCAGTGCGCGCCGGTCCGACATCACCGTGGCCTGGGTCGGTGCGCCGACCCGCATCTCGAAGGCACCCGACACGCCGCTCTGGGTGACCTGCCCCGCCCCCGAGTAGCCGACCACCAGGTACTCCTCGGCCGCGGTGACACCCGCGAATTCGACGCAACCGGTCTGGCTGGCATCGACCAGCTGGATACCGCCGACCGGGAGCGCCACCGGGATCGGCGAGGCGCAGTTCACGACCGGCCCGGGGCCAGTCCCTCCGCCGCCACCACAGCCGATCAGGGCGGTTGCAAGTACCATCAACAGGCGGTTCGACTCGGACACCGAGGCTCCTTCGGACACAGGCCATGAACGACAGCTAAACGTAAGTGGCACAACGACTTTTGACAATTCCACCGGTTTGACATTCGACCGGAATCCGGCTAGAATTGCCGCGGTGAACTCCTCTTGTCGCCCCGGCCAATCCGTCCTCACGTCGGCCGGAGCGCGGCCCCGTCTGACTGCCTGAGCCATGGCCTTCGTCCATCTCCACACGCATAGCGAATACTCGCTGCTCGACGGAGCGAATCGGCTCCCCGACCTCGTCCAGTACGTCAAGTCGATGGGCATGGACTCCCTCGCCGTCACCGATCACGGCAACCTCCACGCGGCGAAGAGCTTCTACGACGAGGCCAGGCGGCACCAGATCCGACCGATCCTCGGTTTCGAAGCGTACATGGCCTTCGGCCCGAGGCAGGCGCAATCGAAGCCCAATGGAGCCCCGGCCAACTATTCACACCTCGTCCTGCTGGCGCAGAACAGGGCCGGATACCGCAATCTGGTCCGCCTCTCGTCGATCGGGTATACCGAGGGGTTCTATCGCCGACCCAGGATCGACCGTGAGGTGCTCGAGCGCCATAGCGAGGGGGTCGTCTGCCTGGCGGCCTGCCTCTCCGGAGAAATCGCCCTCTGGCTCCGCAACCAGCAGTGGGACAAGGCGGTCGAATCGACCAACTGGCTCGCAAACCTGTTCGGTCCGGAACGATTCTTTCTCGAGATCCAGGATCACGGCATCCCGGACGAGTTGCTGGTCAAGGATGGCATGCTGCGCCTCGGTCAGGAGCTGGGGCTCGGCGTCGTCGCGACCAACGACGCGCATTACCTGAAACGGGACGACGCGGAGGCGCACGACGTCCTGCTCGCGATCGGGACCGGCACCGACCTCGATGATCCCAAGCGGTTCCGGTTCACCGGCACCGAATCGTACGTCAAGTCCGAGGCGGAGATGCGCGCGCTCTTTGCCGATTGTCCCGACACGATCGAGCTGACCCAGCAGATCGCGAACCGGTGCGAGTTCGACTTCGAGCAACGGTACTTCGTTCCCAGCTTTCCGAGGCCCGCCGAATTCGCGGACGACAACGCCCTCTTGCACAGCATGGTGACGACAGGGCTCGAGTCCCGGTACGGGGTGCCGCTCCCGCCGGAGGTGGTCGAACGGCGTGACTACGAGCTCGACGTGATCGGCACGGCCGGATACGCGGGCTACTTCCTGATCACCCAGGACTTCATCTCGGCGGCGCGCGAGCGGGGGATCCCGGTGGGGCCGGGACGTGGGTCCGCCGCGGGCTCGATCGTCGCGTACGGGCTCGGGATCACCAATGTCGATCCGCTCCGGTTCGACCTGCTGTTCGAGCGGTTCCTCAATCCGGAGCGCGTCTCGATGCCCGACATCGATGTCGACTTCTGCTTCGAGCGTCGCGGCGAGGTGATCGAGTACGTGCGCGAACGGTACGGCCGCGACTCGGTCGGCCAGATCATCACCTTCGGGACGATGAAGGCGCGGGCCGCGGTCAAGGACGTCGCCCGGACCCTCGGCGTCCCGCCCGGCGAAGCCGACAAGCTCACCAAGCTGATTCCCTCCGGCCCCGCCTTCTCGATGACGGTGGCGGAGGCCGGCCAGAAGATCGATGAGCTCCGGGTGTTGCTGCGCGACAACCCGCTCTACGTCCGGGTCTTCGACTATGCCTCGCGCATCGAGGGCATGGCACGCCATGCCTCGGTGCATGCGGCCGGCATCGTCATCGCCCCCGGGCCGCTCATGGAATACGTGCCGGTCTGCACTGCCCCCGGCAAGGGCGCCGCTGCCGGCGAGGACGCGATCATCTGCCAGTATGAGATGGGTCCGCTCGAGCGCGTCGGGATGCTCAAGATGGACATCCTCGGCCTCAAGACCCTCACCGTCATCCACGATGCCGTGACGATGATCGCCGAACGGACCGGGACCACGATCGACATCGATGCCCTGCCGTTCGATGATCCGGAGGTCTACGCGATGCTGCGGCGTGGTCGCACCGCTGGCGTCTTCCAGTTCGAATCGCCGCTCGCGACCGAGACACTCCGCGCCATGAAGTGCGACCGGTTCGATGACCTGGTCGCCTCGAACGCGCTGCTTCGCCCGGGGCCGCTCGACGCCGGGATGCACACCGTCTTCATCAAGCGCAAGCTGGGTCTCGAGCCGGTGAGCTACCCGCACCCCTCGCTCGAGGCGATCCTCGAGCCGACCTACGGTGTCATCACCTATCAGGAACAGGTGATGCGCATCGCGAATGTGCTCGCGGGGTTCTCGCTCGCCGAAGCCGATGTGCTGCGCAAGGCGGTCGGCAAGAAGGATTCGGAACTGATCCGGAAGGAACTCGGCACCTTCGTCACCCGCGCGATCGCGCAGGGGCATCCGAAGGCCCTGGCCACCGAACTCGCGGGACAGATCGAGACCTTCGGGCGGTACGGCTTCAACAAGTCGCACTCGGTCGCCTACTCGGTGCTCTCCTACCAGACCGCGTGGCTCAAGGCGCACCACCCGGCCGAATTCATGGCGGCCCTGCTCTCCTCCGAGATCGGCAATACCGACAAGGTCGTGCAGTACATCAACGAGGCGCGCGAGCTCGGCCTCGAGGTGCTGCCCCCGGACGTGCATGAGTCGGGCTTCAAGTTCACGGTGGTCGGGACGGTCCGGATCCGGTTCGGACTTGGGGCGGTGCGCAACGTCGGGGCGGGTGCCATCGAGAGCATCCGGACTGCCCGGGAGGCGGGGCCGTTCGCGGACCTCCTCGACTTCGTCCGACGGATCGACATCCGGCTGTGCAACAAGCGTGTGCTGGAATCGCTGGTCGCCGCAGGCGCACTCGATTCGCTCGAGGGACATCGCGCCCAGCTCGTGGCTGGACTCGACATGGCGCTGGGTGAAGCGGCGCTCTCCCAGGAGGAGGCGGCCGCCGGCCAGGCCTCGCTCTTCGGCGATCCCCTCGACCCCGGGGAGACGACCAGCGCCACGCCGACCCTCCCGGACACGGCGCCGTGGTCCGAGGCCGAGCGACTGGCTCGCGAGAAGGAGATCCTCGGGTTCTTCATTTCGGGGCACCCCCTCGAGCGCCACCGCGCCGCCGTCGAGCTGTTCGGGACCCGGACCACGGCGACCCTCGCCACCTGGAGCGAGCACCCGGTCTCGGTGGCAGCCGTGGTGACGGCCGTCAAGCGCCAGATCTCGAAGAAGACGGGGAAGGAATACGCCCGCCTGACGCTCGAGGACTTCCACGGGACCGCGGAGGCGATCGTCTTCCCGGATGCCTGGGCAAGGCTCAATCAGGCGATCGTGGTCGATGCCGCCCTGATGCTCGGCGGCGGGCATTCGGCTCGGGATCGGGGCGAGGACGTCGCGCCGTTCATCGTCGAGTCGGCCCGCTCCCTCGCCGAGCTGGAGGCCGCGGGGCTGGTGGCGGTCGCGATCAGGTGGCAGCACCCGGATGCCCCCGACCCCGCGGTCGCGCGGACGGTCGCCAGGGTCGCCGCGGCCCACCCCGGGCCGGCGCCGATCTATATTGACTGGTCGGACGGGAATGGCACCGCGGTGCGCCTCCGTTCCCGTCGCCTTCGGGTCGAACCCCACGAGGACACGCTCCGTGACCTGCGGGAGCTCTTCGGTGGTTCGGCAGTCTCCTTCGTCCGGTCGGAGTAGCCTCATGGCCATGGCACATGCCCTGGAATTCGAGAAGCCGCTGCAGGAGCTCGAGCGGCAGATCGAGGAACTCGAACGGCTCGGCTCCGCCCGAGCGATCGATGTCGATGACGAACTGACCGCCCTGCAGGCCAAGCTGGTTGCCAAGCGCGAGGAGATCTACCAGAATCTCACGCCGATGCAGCGGGTCCTCGTGGCGCGGCATCCCCGTCGACCATACACGCTCGACTACCTCTCCTCGATCTTCACGGACTTCATCGAACTTCACGGGGACCGGCTCTACCGGGACGACCCGGCGATTGTCGGCGGATGGGCGCGTCTCGGCGGTCACTCGGTGATGGTGATCGGTCACCAGAAGGGCCGTGATACCAAGGAAAACATCAAGCGCAATTTCGGGATGCCGCATCCGGAGGGCTATCGGAAGGCGCTGCGCCTGATGCGACAAGCCGCGCGGTTCGACGCACCGGTCATCACGTTGATCGACACCGACGGCGCCTACCCGGGGCTGGGCGCCGAAGAGCGCGGGCAGTCGGAGGCGCTGGCCACCAATCTGCTCGAGATGGCCGTCCTGCCAACGCCGATCATCGCTGCGGTCATCGGGACCGGCGGCTCAGGCGGCGCGCTCGCGATCGGAGTGGCCGATCGGATCGTGATGTTCGAGAACTCGGTCTACTCCGTGATCTCGCCGGAGGGGTGTGCCGCGATCCTCTGGAAGGATGCCGCGCAGCGCGAACGGGCGGCCGAAGCACTCAAGATCACCGCCGCGGACCTGTTGCGGCTCGGGATCGTCGACGAGATCATCCCCGAGCCCGCCGGTGGGGCACACAGCGATCCCGAGAAGGCCGGTGAGGACCTGCGTGCCTCCCTGCTCCGCCACCTCGGCGAGTTGCGCAAGGTGAAGCCGGATCGGCTCATCAAGCGTCGCCACGACAAGTTCGCCGCGATGGGCGCGTACCGCGACCATTGATGAGCGGGACGATCGAGGTGCGGTTCAAGGGGAACCGTCGGGGCGCCTTCGCCTGGACGGTCATGGATGTGGTCCCGCGCCTCGGCACCGCGGTCCTGGTCGAGGCCGAGCGCGGGATCGACCTCGGATTCGTGCATGCCGTCGGCGATGCCGCCGAACAGAAGTGCGGCGGCTGCGACAGCTGCGGCCCCGGTGAGGCAAGCGCGGAACCGGTGCGCCGCCGGGTGGTCCGGCTGGCCTCGGCCGCGGATCAGTCCCAGCATGCGGTGCGTCGCCGCGAGGAGGACCAGGTCCGCCGCGAGGTGAGCGCCCGGGTCGCCGCGCTCGAGCTTGACATGCGAATCTCCGACACCGAGTGGCAATGGGATCGCCAGCGCCTCACGGTCTACTTCACCGCCCCACGGCGAGTGGACTTCCGTGCGCTGGTGCGTGAGCTCGCCTCGCGGTACCGGACCCGGATCGAACTGCGACAGCTCGGCGTCCGTGAGGAGGCGGCCCGCCTCGGGGGCATCGGGCGGTGCGGACGTGAATTCTGCTGCAGCACCTGGCTCACGGAGCCCGGCCCCGTCAACCTGACGCTGGCCAAGGATCAACAGCTCTCGCTCAACCCGGCCCAGATCAGCGGGGGATGCGGCCGCCTGCTCTGCTGCCTCAAGTACGAGCACCAGTTCTACCTTGACGCGCGCAAGCGCTTCCCCAAGGAAGGTCGGATCGTGCGGACCGGTCGAGGCGAGGAGCGGGTCGCCGCCGTCGACATCCTGCGCGAGCACGTCATCCTCCAGGATCCGACCGGCACGCGCCGCACCCTCGCCCTGGTCGACTTCACCGCCGAGACACGTGCCGGGCCTTCCGCCGCACGACAGGAGCAGTAGATGGCCGCCCGACCGTACTATCTCACCACCGCGATCGACTATGCCAACGGCGACCCTCACCTCGGGCACGCCCTCGAGAAGATCGGCGCCGACGTGATCGCGCGGTGGCATCGCCTGCGCGGCATGCCGGTGCGATTCCTGATGGGAATGGACGAGCATGGCCAGAAGGTCTTCCAGGCCGCGACCGCCGATGGCGGTACGCCGGAAGCCTGGCTCGAACGCATTTCGACCCGGTTCGAGACCACCTGGCGCGCGTTGCATTGCTCGCACGATGACTGGATGCGCACTACCCAGCCGCGCCACACCCGAGCCGTCACCGCCCTGATCGAGCGGATCCGCGCCCAGCATCCGGAACACCTGTACCACGGGGAGTATGCCGGGCTGTATTGCGTCGGCTGCGAGGAGTTCAAGGTCGAGAACCAGCTCGTGGAGGGCCGCTGCAGTGAACACCCCTCGCGGGATCTGGTCGAGACGAGGGAGCAGAACACCTTCTTCCGATTGAGCGCCTGGCAGGACGAGGTGCTGCGCCTGATCGAGTCGGGTGAGTTCCGGGTCGACCCGGCGATCCGCCGCAACGAGATCCTGAGCACGCTGCGCTCCGGGCTGCAGGACATCTCGATCTCGCGTGCACGGCTGCCGTGGGGCATCCCCTTCCCCGGCACCGACGACGAGACGGTCTATGTCTGGTTCGATGCCCTGATCAACTACCTGAGCGCCACCGGCTATCCGGACGAGGGGTGGGACCGTCTCTGGCCCGCCGACCTGCATGTGATCGGCAAGGGGATCACCCGATTCCATTGCATCATCTGGCCGGCGATGCTGCTCGCCGCCGACCTGCCGCTGCCACGTCAGGTGTGGGCGCACGGGTATGTGCAATGGGGGGGGGCAAAGGTCAGCAAGTCCGAGGGCACCAGTGTCTCGCTCGACGAGGCGATCGCCCATCACGGCGCCGATCCCCTCCGCTGGTTCCTGATGCGCGAAGTCGGCTTCGAGTCCGACGGCGACTTCTCGTTCGAGCGATTCGACGCGCGATACGCGAGTGACCTGGCGGACGGGCTCGGCAACCTGGCCTCGCGGGTGACCGCGATGCTGGTGAAGTATCGACAGGGTCGGGTCGCCGAGTCGACGGCACGCACCGACCTCGATGCGCGGGCCGATGCGCTGGTCGCTACCTATGTCGCCGCGATGTCCGCGCTGGACCTGCGGGGTGGCGCCATCGCCATCGAACAACTGGTCACCGCCGCCGACGGGTTCGTGTCGTCCTCCGCGCCCTGGGCCCTGGCCAAGGCCGGGCGCGACCCCGAGCTGGACGCCGTCCTGGCCGCGCTCGCCCGCACGCTGCTCAGGCTGGCGATCATGACCACACCGTTCATGCCCGGGAAGGCCGCAGCACTCTGGACCGCCCTCGGCCAGGCGGGCAGCCCCGAGGCGGCGTGGCCCCTCGCGGAAGCGCCGATGATGGGGGGCACCGTCGTCGAGAAGCCGGAGAATCTCTTTCCGAAATCCTAGAACTTCACATCCGGTGCCTTCTCCGCCCCGTCGGTCGCCTCGAAATACTCCCGCGGTTCGCCCAGCCCGAACAGTTTCGCCGTGAGCGAGGTCGGGAATTTCCGGATCTTGCCATTGAACTGCTCGACCGCGGCGTTGTAGTCCCGGCGGGCGGTGGCGATCCGGTTCTCGGTCCCCTCGAGCTGATCCTGCAACTGGGTGAAGTTGCTGTTGCTCTTGAGTTCCGGATACGACTCGGAGATCGCAATCAGTCGGGAGAGCGATCCGGAAAGCGCCGTGTTGGCGCTCGCCATCTCGCTCAGGTCGCCACCCTGCACCGCGGTACCAACCCGACTCCGTGCCTCCGCGACCCCGATGTAGATGGTGCTCTCCTGCGCGGCGACGCCCTTGACGGTCTCGACCAGATTGGGCACCAGGTCCGCGCGTCGCTGCATCTGGGTCTGGATGTCGGCCTTGGCGCGGTTGACCTGCTCGTCGAGCCCCTGCAGCGCGTTGTAGCCGCAGCCGCTGGTGAGCCCACTGGCGAGGATGAGGGCGAGCAGCATGGTGGATCGTGACGTGGTGGACATCAGGTCCCTCCCGATGGTGAGAAGCGGTCGACCGCGTGAACAAGACTGGCGAGGGCGTCGAGGAACGACGCGAACAGCAAGGGCGGACACGACCACCCGGTGGATCGCCGTCGGGCCAGCACCTCGCGCAGGGTGGCATCGCCCGTCCCGATCAGGTCCTGCACGGCCGTCACCGCATCGGACGGCGTGCGACCCGGCGTCCGGCCACACAGCACGGCGGTGCAGCGCAACAGCACGAGCAGCTCCGAAGTCGAGGCGGTCGCCACGCGACCCAGCGCGTCGGCGTCGTCACCGAAGCGCAGGAAGGCCTGCCGCATGCGGAGCAACTTGCCGCGCCACGACGCCTCGAGGGCCCGCCGCAGGTCCGCAAGGTCGACCTGGAGCCCGGCGACCGGATCGTCGCCGACCAGGACGCGATAGGACAATCGCATGTCCGTGACCTCGATCGGGAAGACATCGGTGGCGCGGAGCCACTCGGCCCGACCGGTGATCAGCGGAGGGGTGAATCCCCGTTCATGCCAACCATGCGATGCGGCGGTGAGTCTCGTCAGTACGGCCGGTGCCGGGTCGTCGACCACGAGCAGCAGGTTCACGTCCGAATGATCCGCCTGCCAATCCCCGCGCGCCAGCGAGCCATAGAGCACCGCCGAGAATCCGGTCCCCAGATCGCGTGTGATCGTGGTGATCAGGTCATCGAGTGCGCTGGTGATCTCCGGTGCTCCTGTCGCCATCAGAATCTCCCCCCGGCACCGCCGCCGCTGAAGCCGCCCCCTCCACCGAATCCCCCGAAGCCTCCCCCCCCCCCGAAGCCGCCGCCCCCGAAGCCGCCCCGCGACCCGCCCCCGAACCCGCCACCCCAGAGCAGCGGCCCGAGCAGGGCCCCCCGGCCGTGACGACGGCGCAGACCGGGGCCAGGCCCGCGCGGGCCACCGCCACCGCGCCCATCGGACATCACCGCCAGGATCGCCACGACCAGCACGACAACCAGGATCAGCACGAAGAGTCCGCTACCGCGTTCCTCGCGGTCTTCAGGTCGGATCAGCGTCGAGTCGGTCGAGCCGAGTTCACGTGCGAAGAGGTCGCTCAGCAGGGATGTCCCGAGATCGATCGCCTCGTTGTACTTCGCCTCACGGAGCGCCGGCAACATGGCATCGCGGATCTGCCCGGCGCGGGCATCGGTCAGGAATCCCTCCGCCCCCGACCCGCTGCCGACGAACACTTCCCCCTGGTGCTCGTCGGTCCGCGGGACGATCAGCAGCACGGCGGCCGCGTTCCGTCGGGGATCACCGATCGGGTACGCGCCGCCGACGCCCCAGGCCCGCCCGATCGCCGTGGTGACATCCACCGCGGCCTGATCGCCGATCGAGGGCAGGGTCACCACCGCCACCTCGGCCCCTGTCGCCTCCCGGAGATGCACCAGGCGATCGTCGATCGTCCGGAGCCGGTCGGGTGTGAGCAAGCCGGCCTGATCCGTCACCATCCCGGTCGGACGAGCCGGCACCAGTGCGTCGAGCCCCGATTGCGCCGCCAGCACCCCGGTCGTGGCGAGTTGGAGAGCCAGCCACGTGACCGTAACTTTGCAGGTCGTGCGGAATCGGTGAACGTTCAGGCCGCGACGCATGCGTGCAATCTATCCCGAGCCAGGAGTCCCTCGCATGTCACGTCTCATCCTTCCGGTGTTGCTGGCGCTGATCACCGTCCCCGCCCAGGCGCAGGACCTCATCGCCAATCGCACCCAAGGCGCGGCCACGGCCCCGGTCACGGTCTACGAGATGAGCGACTTCCAGTGCCCGTACTGCCGGGACTTTGCCGTGAAGACGTTCCCGATCCTCGAAGCCGAGTACATCAAGACGGGGAAGGTGCGCTGGATCTTCGTCAACTTCCCGATTCCGCAGATCCACAAGAATGCGGTGGCCGCCGCGGAGTTCGCCATGTGCGCCGCCCGGCAGCAGAAGTTCTGGCCGACCCATGACCGGCTCTACGCCCGACAGGACGACTGGGCCAAGCTCGCGGATCCGGCGCCGTATTTCCTGGCGCAGGTGCAGCCGCTGGGCCTCAACGAGGCGGCCACCATGGCGTGCCTGACGAGCGGGACCACCCGCGCCACCATTCGAGCCGATGCCGAGGGGGCCGCCAAGTCCGGTGCCAGCAGCACCCCCAGTTTCTACATCGAGGGCGGGATGATGGTCGGGAACCATCCGCTCGCCAATTTCCGGCAGGTGCTCGACTCGATCATCGCCACCAAGCAACGTGGCAGCTGATCTGATGCCCGTCACCCGGCAATGGTCACGAGCACGTCATAGAGGGCGTGGGTCCAGGCGGTGACCCCGAACCCGCGGGTCAGGTACAGGCCGCTGAAGACGAGGCCGGCGATGGCGCGAAAGGCGAAGCTGCCGAGCTCGAGCGAATCTCCGAAAGGGCCGATGTAGTGGAACGCCGAGAAGATCAACGCGCCAATGATCGCCGCGAAGATCCCGGCACCGCGTGGGGTCCAGCCGAAGGCACGCTGGCCGAGTGCGGCCAGCGCTCCCACGAGCAGGACGCGGAAGAGCAACTCCTCATAGACGCCGGCGCCCAGCGAGAGCATGAGCTGAGTGCCCAGGCCGAACGCGGCGTCGCCACCAATCTGGAGCGGGTGCAACAGCGCCTGGGTCAGGCGGCCGACGACGATGCCCACGAGCACCGCCAGGACCAACGCCTCGGCGAGCATTCCGCCAAAGATCGCGGGCCGCAATCTCCCGGGATGCCGGCGCCAGTCCCGGAGCACCAACCAGGCACCGATCGCGAAGAGCCCCACGTTGAACACGAGGAGGCCTCGGTGGCCGCCCAGGATCACGAACAACGACTTGAGCAGCACGTCGGCACCGTTCCGCACTCCGGCACCGCGATCGCCAAGCACCGCGGCGAGCACCTCGTAGCTCACGAGCAGTGGCACCGCGAACAGGATACTGTATCGTGGCGACCGGGAGCTCTCGAGGTACTCGCTGGCACGCATGCCGTGGAAAGTAGCGAGGGGCCCACGGCAGCACGTTGCACGGTCGCAACAGATGGCTGAGTCCGCGCCGCGCCCGGTGAGGGGCTATCGGACGCTGATGCGCGTCGCAGTCCCCATCGCGGGACGCCTGCTCCGATCTCCGGCGGCGCGCGCAGGTCACCTCGGTCGCCTCGAGGCCACCGCGGCGCTCGCGATGTGGGCTGGTCACCGGCGCGATCCGATGCGCCGGCTGGTCTGGTTCCATGCCGCCTCGGTGGGGGAGAGCCTGCAGGCGATCGCGGTGCTCACGGCGCTCGTCGTCAGGCGCCCGGATCTCCAGACCCTGGTGACGCATTTCTCCGCTTCGGCCGAGCGGATCGCCGACCGGTTCGGCGCCGACCATGTGGGTTACATCCCCTACGACCGAGAGGCCGATGTCGCGCGCGTGCTCGAGTCGGTCCGACCCGACCTGCTCGCCTTCACGAAGGTGGACGTCTGGCCCGAACTGGCCACCGCGGCAGTCCGGCACGGCGTCGGGACCGCGCTGGTCGCCGGCACAGTCGACCCGGAGAGCAGTCGACTCCGCTGGCCCTCGCGCCGGATCACGAGGCCCGGATACCGGGCGCTCGAACAGATCGGAGCGATCAGCGAACCGGATGCGGCCGGCCTGGTCCAGCTCGGCGCCGATCCGGCTCGCATCGTGGTCACCGGCGATCCGCGCGTCGATAGCGCGCTCGCCCGAGTCGCCCAGCGCATTCCCGGTCGCGGGGACCCCTTGCTCCTGGTCGCCGGCAGCACCTGGCGGCAGGACGAGGCACATCTGCTCGCGGCCTTTCGCACCGTGCGGGCCAGGCACCCCGGAGCTCGTCTCTGGCTCGTGCCGCATGACCCGTCCACCGAGGCCGTCGCCTCGATCGCGGCACGCGCCGCCTCGCTCGACCTGCCCCCGGTGCATGTCGGCCGATCTCTCGAACCGATCTCCACCATCACCGAGATGGGTGTGCTGGCCGACCTCTATGCCGAGGCAGGGCTCGGATATGTGGGGGGGGGATTCGGCGAACGTGGCATCCATTCGGTGCTCGAACCGGCCGCGGTCGGCATCCCGATCCTCATCGGGCCGCACGATCGGGGCGTCCGCGATGCCCGACTGCTCGCCGAAGCCGGCGGCCTGGTCCGGATCCCCCGGAGCGACCCCGAGCGCGGGCTGACCGCCCAGTGGCTGGAGTGGCTCGATCACCCCGGCGAGGCGCACCGGCGGGGCGAGGCGGCGCGGGAAGCCCTCGCCACCGACCGGGGCGCGGCGGACCGCAGCGCCGACCTGCTGGTCGATCTGCTGGATCGGACTCGCCCCTCCGAACCGGGACGTTATCCTTAGGGCTGGCCAGCCAATCTCGTCACCTCCCCAAGGACCAGCCCGATGCATACATCCATGCACCGTCCACATCTCCACCTGCTGACCGGTCTCGTGCTCGGCCTCACGGCGTTCACGGCGGCATGCGGGGACGGCAATCCCGGCGACGCCTCCGAAGTCGTGGCGACGGCTGGCGACGCGGCGCTCACCCGCGGTGACCTGACCTCGCTCCTGACCCGGTCCCCGGTCCCGCCCACCGAGGGACTTGCGTTCGGGCTCACCTCTGCCTGGATCGATCATGCGCTGATCGTCCAGCATCTTGATGCCCTCGCGAGCGACCGGATCTTCGAGGCAGCCACTGTCCAGGTCCACCTCGACTCCCTGGTCCAGCGGCTGATCGAGTCACGCCGCAGTGCCGCACGGGCGGCGACCCAGGCAGAGATCGATTCGATCGGCCGTCGTGGTGACATCCATGTCTACCAGATGTACGCGATCCCGTTGCCCCCGGGCGACAGCTCGGCCCAATCGAACGGGGCCGGGATCCTGCTCGGACTGCGCTCAGCGGCGCTGGCCGCCGCGACGTCGCCTGCGGTCCAGATGGCCAACCTCTCCGAGACCGATCGCAAGAAGATCGTGACGACCGATTTCCCGGCGACCGATCAGGCCGGGATCCCGCCCGGACTGGCGGCTCAGATCTGGAACCTGCGCGAGGGCGAGATCTCGATGCCACTGCGTAACCAGGACCTGCTCCAGATCTATTACCGGGTGCCGCGCCCTGCGGCGAACCCGGCCCTCGCCGAGTGGACCCGTCTCGCGGTGCAGATGCGGGCGGATTCGGTGATGATCGACAGCCTGCTCACCGCCCGGAAGTTCAGCGTGCCCGACGATATCTCGACGCGGATGCGGGGAGCATTCAACGAACCAGGCGCGATTTCCGGCACCGAGCCGATCGCCACCTGGGACGGTGGGGAAACCACGCCGGAGGAGGCGATGGCCTGGATCAGGACCATGCCGGCGTCGGTGCGTGCAGACCGGATCGGCGCGTCGGACCAGGAGCTCCAACGACTCGCGGAGGCCGCCGGTCGACGGGAACTGCTCGCGGAACTCGTCAAGAACGTCGACTCCGCTGGCCTCGGCTCCGCGATCCGCAGCGTCTACGAACGTCAGGTGACCGATCTCAGGAACGATGCGGCGCAAGTGGCGAAGGGAGCCACGCCGAGCGAACAGGCGTTCAGCTGGTCGACGGCGGAGACACTCCTCAAGGTGCCCTATCGGAGCGAACCGTCCGGGTTGGGGGCCGCTCTCCGGGCACTCACGCCGGTCGATGTCGATGCGGTGCGGGTGCGCGAGGCCCTGGGTGACGCCGTGCGGGTGTGGCAGGCCCCGGATGCGATCCCGGGCGTGCCATCGACCCCCTGATCAATCGCGGCTCAGTGCCGACCGAGCCCGTACGAGAACCCGGCGCTGAACACGCCGGGTGAGGCCCCGTCCACGAACTCCCGGTCGTACGCCGCCCGCACCACCAGGCCGCCGATGAACGCGAGGTCGATGCCGCCACTCATCGCGACATGCGTGTCGGATGTCCCCTCGCCCTGGAACGACTGACGCTGGTAGCTGACCCGCGGCGCCAGCCAGGGTCGGATCGCGAACGCGGGATTGGGAATCGTGGCCGAGACCCCGAGCGCCACCGGCACGTGCAGGTGGTCGACCACTCCACGACTCCAGAATCCCACGCCGCTCTGCATCATGACGCGGAATGGCACGAAGGGGCCACCATACAGGCGAACCCCGACGCCCACCGCTTGCCCCCACACCGCATCGGCTCCATCAAACGGCGCACCGCGGGATACCATGCCGCTCAAGGCGATCGGCCCGAACCCGCTGCTGATGCTGGCGCCGAGCGTGGTACTGCCCCCGGCGTCGTGGTTCGCCACGCCGACATCGACGCCGAGGGTCGTGCCGACGGTGACCCCACTGACCATCACCGGCACGCCACGCACCTGCGCTGCGAGGAGGGTGGGGAGACAGCCAGCAACGGTGAGGAGGAGCGACCAGCGACGCATGAGCGGGGACTCCAGCGAGATCAGCGGAGGAACGCGACCGTGAAGGCGATGCCGTCCCGATCACCGATGGCGGCACTGAAGCGGACGTCCAGGCGCGGATTGATCCGGGCATCGAGTCCGAAGCCGAGCGAGAAGTCGGTCCCGCTTGCATCACCGAAGTGCGGCGTCAGGACCGGTTGCACGTAGGGCACCAGCGAGATGGAGCTGCCCTCGACCAGCACGCGACGACCCATGCTGAAACCGATCGGCAGGTAGCCCGCGGTGTAGCCATCTCCGCTGGACACACCGAGACCGACCGTGAACGAGCCATCGAGCGGAAAGGCGTCCGAATGGTCGAGGACCCGCGCACGCAGGTCGCCACCGACCAACAGGGCGGTCCGATGCCCACCGTCGGCAAAACCGGCCCGGAGCCCCACATCCATGGTGCTCGAGAACGCGGTGCGGTACGACCCTTCGAGCGCGAAGCCGGGCCCCGGGTCGGACAGCGAAATTCCGATCTCGCTCCCGGCGAAGGCGCGGTAGGGCGCCTGATAGACCGGCGTCCCCGTGCTCTGGGCGGCAGCGGGGACGGCGAGGATGACGGTGCACACCAGCGATGACAACAGCGAGCGATTCATGTGGGAACTCCCTGGACGGACTCGGCAAGAACGCGGACGCTGTTCTTGACGACCTGGAGGAACCCGCCTTGCACATGGAATTCCCGCACTCCCGAACTGGTCGTGACGTGCAGCGTCCCCTGGCCCAGCGTGGTCATCAACGGCGCGTGATTGGGCAGGATGCCGATCTCGCCGTCGAAGGCCGGGGCACGGAGTGCCACGGCCTCACCATCGAACACCGCCGCTTCGGGCGAGATGACGGTGACTCGCATCAACCCTGCAGCTCCTTCGCCCGGGCGATCACGTCGTCGATCCCGCCCTGCATGTAGAACGCCTGCTCGGGCAGGTGATCGAATTCACCCGACAGCACACGCTCGAATGACTCGATGGTCTCCTCGAGCTTGACGTACTTGCCCGGGAAGCCGGTGAACTGCTCGGCCACATCGAACGGCTGCGACAGGAACCGCTCGAGTCGGCGTGCCCGTCCGACGATCAGCTTGTCGTCCTCGGAGAGTTCGTCCATGCCGAGAATCGCGATGATGTCCTGGAGCGCCTTGTAGCGCTGCAGGGTCCGCTGCAGGCCGATCGCGACATCGTAGTGCCGCTGGCCAAGGAACTGGGGCGCCAGGATCCGCGAGGTCGAGTCGAGCGGGTCGACGGCCGGATAGATCCCCTTCTCCGAGATCGACCGGGAGAGCGTGACGGTCGCGTCCAGGTGTGCGAACGCGGTCGCCGGTGCCGGGTCGGTCAGGTCGTCAGCCGGCACGTAGATCGCCTGCACCGAGGTGATCGACCCGTTCCGTGTGGAGGTGATCCGCTCCTGCAGGTCGCCCATCTCGGTCGCCAGCGTCGGCTGGTACCCCACGGCACTCGGCATCCGGCCGAGCAAGGCCGAGACCTCGGCACCGGCCTGCGTGAAACGGAAGATGTTGTCGATGAAGAGCAGCACGTCCTGACCATCGATGTCGCGGAAATACTCCGCGATCGTGAGGCCCGAGAGACCAACGCGCAGGCGTGCACCCGGCGGCTCGTTCATCTGGCCGTAGACGAGGGCCACGGACTCGAGAATCCCGGCCTCCTTGAACTCGCCGTACAGGTCGTTGCCCTCGCGGGTCCGCTCGCCGACGCCGCAGAAGACCGACTTGCCGCTGTGGCCCTTCTGCACGTTGTTGATGAGTTCCTGGATGACCACCGTCTTGCCGACACCGGCGCCACCGAACAGACCGATCTTGCCACCCTTCACGAACGGGGCGATGAGGTCGATGACCTTGATCCCGGTCTCGAGAATCTCCGTCTTCGGCTCGAGCGCCGTGAAGCCCGGGGAGGCACGGTGGATCGGCCAGCGCTCGACCGAGTCCGGGATCGGGGCACCACCATCGACCGGCTGGCCCAGGACGTTCAGGATGCGACCCAGCGCCACCGGTCCGACCGGCACCGAGATCGGTCCACCCGTGTCGACGACCTCCATGCCGCGCATGACACCGTCGGTCGAGCTCATCGCGACCGCACGCACCTGGTTGCGGCCGATGTGCTGCTGCACTTCCGCCGTCAACGAGACCGGCACCGGGGCCGATGCATCGGTGACCGTGAGGGCGTTGTAGATCTCGGGCAGGTGATCAGGCGGAAATTCCACGTCGATCACGGGTCCGATGATCTGGACGACGGTGCCGGTCCGGACGGCTGTAGGTGCGGTCATGTGAAGCAATCTCGGGTCAAGGTTCTCTTCAAGTTGACGTGACTAGCCCTGCAAGGCGGCCGCGCCGCCAACCAGCTCCGCGATCTCCTGCGTGATCTGGGCCTGGCGCTGCCGGTTGTACTGGCGCTTGAGCAGATCGAGAATGTCACCGGCGTTGTCGGTGGCATTCTTCATGGCGGTGCGACGCGCGGCCTGTTCGGCAGCCGCCGTCTCGACCAGCCCGCGATAGATGGCGTTGCGCACGTATCGCGGCAGGACATCCGCGAGCAACGTCTCCGGATCCGGGGACAGGATGTAGTCGGTCCGCGTGCCACCCGTGGATTCCGGCGCCGGGATCGGCAGGATCCGGTCGGCCAGCGGCGGTGCGGTCATGACACTCTGGAAGTCGGATCGGACCAACTCGACCACACCGAGCTGGCCGTCCGCAAACTCCTGCATCAGGTCCTCGACAAGCGAAGCGGCATGCTCGGTGGTCGGACGATCGCCGATGTCGACTCGCTGACTGCGGAACGTTCGCCCGAGGTACCGGAAGTAGCCGATGCCCTTCTTGCCCACACCGATCAAGTCGACCGTGTACCCCTCGGCCTCGAGCGCGGTGATCCGTCGGCGGGCTTCCTTGATCAGGTTGCTGTTGAAGCCACCGGCCAGCCCGCGGTTGCTGGTGACCAGGATCACCACCGCGCGCGCGGGCCCGCCACGCCCCGGGGCGAGCGGCTGCTTGAGCAGCGGAAACTGCGCCTGCAGGTCCGGCGTCACGAGATCGGCGATCACCTCGCGAAGCGCCTCCGCGAAGGGGCGCGCCGCGACGACACGATCCTGGGCACGCTTCAACTTGGACGTGGCGACCAGCTCCATCGTCCGCGTGATCTTGCGCGTGTTCGTGATCGAGCGGATGCGTCCCTTGAGCGCGCGCGCATTCGACATCTCAAGCCGCCTGGAACATCGGCTTGAAGGCGGCGATCGCCGTGTTGAGGCTCTCGACCACGGCGTCATTCAGCTCGCGCTTCTCGCGGATCCCCTGCAGCACCTCGGGACGCGAGGCACGCAGCCAACCAAGGAAGTCCTGCTCCCACTTCCGGATCGACACGATCTCGACATCGTCGAGATGGCCGTTGGTCACGGCGTAGAGGGCCGCAATCTGCTCCTCGACCGGGACCGGCTGGTACTGGGGCTGCTTCAGGATCTCGACCATGCGGGCCCCCCGCGCGAGCTGGCGCTGGGTCGCGGCGTCGAGGTCGGAACCGAACTGCGCGAAGGCCTCGAGCTCGCGATACTGCGCCAGCGAGAGCCGGAGCGGACCGGCGACCTTCTTCATCGCCTTGATCTGCGCCGCACCACCGACGCGCGAGACCGAGATACCCACGTCGACCGCCGGCCGGACGTTGGCATAGAACAGGTCGGTCTGGAGGAAGATCTGGCCGTCGGTGATCGAGATCACGTTGGTCGGGATGTAGGCCGACACGTCGCCCGCCTGGGTCTCGATGATCGGCAACGCCGTCAGCGAGCCGCCCGGCACCTTGATCCGCGGATCCTCGGCACAGGCCACCGGATCGGTGCTGATCTTGGCCGCACGCTCGAGCAAGCGGGAGTGCAGGTAGAAGACGTCACCCGGATACGCCTCGCGGCCGGGAGGCCGACGCAGGATGAGCGACATCTGCCGGTAGGCCGATGCCTGCTTGGTGAGGTCGTCGTAGACGCAGAGGGTGGCCTTCCCCTCCTCGTACATGAAATACTCCGCGATCGCGCAGCCGGTGTACGGGGCGATGAACTGGAGCGGCGCCGGATCCGAGGCGCCGGCCACGACCACGATCGAGTATTCCATCGCGCCGGCGGCCTTGAGCTGCTCGACCAGCGTCGCGACCGTCGAGCGCTTCTGCCCGATGGCGACGTAGACGCAGATGACCCCGGTGGACTTCTGGTTGATGATGGTGTCGAGGGCGATCGCCGTCTTGCCGGTCCCGCGGTCGCCGATGATCAGCTCGCGCTGGCCGCGCCCGATCGGGATCATCGCGTCGATCGCCTTGATCCCCGTCTGCATCGGCTCATCGACCGGCTGCCGCACGATGATGCCCGGAGCGATCATCTCGACCGGACGGTTCATGACCGTCTCGATCGGCCCGAGCCCATCGATCGGGTTGCCGAGCGCGTCAACCGTCCGCCCGAGCATCTTCGGCCCGACCTTCACGTCGAGGAGCCGACCGGTGCAGCGCACCTCATCGCCTTCCTTGAGCTTCAGGTAGTCGCCCATGATCGCGGCGCCGACCGAATCCTGCTCGAGGTTGAGGACCAGCCCGGCCATCGACTCGCCGGAGTCACGTGACGTGAACTCGAGCATCTCGCCCGACATGGCGCGCTTCAGTCCGTAGACGAGCGCGATGCCGTCCTTCACCTCGAGCACCGTCCCGACGTCATCGACATCGAGCGAGCCGAGATCCGCGGCAGCGATCTCCTTGAGCAGTACGTCCTTCAGTTCACCAGGGCGAAGCACGGAATCGGTGGCCATCAGTCTCTGCACGTGAGGGTGGGAGCCATTTCGTTCACAAGCATGTGAAAATAGTCACAAACCGGAGGCGGCAACACCCCGGCACTCAGGTCCAGCGCCCCGGACGCTGGGCCACGGCCCGCCGCACGATCTCCTCGATCGGGAGGGTACCCAATCGACGGGCCCCGCCGCCCACCAGACGTCGCGCGGTGCGCTGCAGCAACGATACCGACGAATAGCCCAGCAGCTCGGCGACCTCGGCCACCCGGTACCCACGACACCCCAGCAGCTCCCCGGCCGCCGCGAGTCGGACAGCATCCATCGCCAGCTTGAGTCGAGGCGCCATGCCGGCCCCGAATTGCCGCGAGAGCGTTTCGCGACCGACCCGGAGCCGGGCCGCCAACCCCGCGGTGGTGAGTCGGCCCGTGGCATCCCCGATGATGTGCTCCCAGGCCGTTCGCTGCATCGGTGTGGTGAGGTCGAGTTCGCCAGCCAAGGGCCGGAGCGCCGCCGCGCGACGGGCGGTCATCCCGCGCTGGCGGATGACGCGCTCCAGGATCGGCTCATCCAGCGCTTCGAGGAGGACCGTCGCCCCGGCCCGCTCGAGGCGCCGCACGAGCGCCGCATCATCCGATCGGACGGCAGCGAGACAGAACACCGGGATGACCCGAAAGTCGTCCCGGAGCGCCGCGAACGTCCCGGCACGCGCCGCTGCCGCCCCCAGCACGACGCCATCGACCCGGTGCTGGCGCAGGATACGGTCGAGATGTGCGGCATCGCGTGCCGCGTGAACGCGTTGTGGTCGTCCCGGCAACGCACGGCGGAGGGCGAGGAGTGCCGGTCGGCGCTCGACGAGCGCCGCGACCACGGTCGTCACCTACCCCTCGATTCCGGAATGCTCCTCGCCGGTCGAGACGGGTGCCAGTGGCTCGGGTCGTCGCACCGTCCCCGGACGCCCCCGCCCAACCGCTACCAGGCAACGGGTCATCTCGGCCGCTCGGCGCAACACGCCGCGCGCGTTGTCGTAGCTGAGCACGTCGAGCGCCTTCTCGAGCGTCTCCCAGCGCGCCGCCGTGATCCCCTCTTCCTGCTGCGGGACCGGGTCGCCATCCGGCGACTCGACCAGAAAGAAGTGGCAGTACTTGTGGATATAGCGCCCCCGAAACCGGAAGTGCCAGTCGATCAACTTGATCGGACCGTGCGGGATCAGGTGCGTCAGCCCGGTCTCCTCCGCCGTTTCCCGGTAGGCAGCCTCCGCCGGCGACTCGCCCTCCTCGAGGTGGCCCTTCGGGAAGCCCCAATGCCGATACGAATCACGGATCAGCAGGAAACGCGGCGTTCCGTCGGCATCGCGTCGAAAGACGATGCCGCCGGCGGAGACTTCCTTTTCGGCGCGCTTCTTGGGTGGCATGGTGGTCGCTGGGGTTGGGGTGTCGGAAGTCGGAAGTCAGAAGTCAGAAGTCGGAAGTCGGAGGCACCAGGGAGTCTCTGACTTCCGACTTCCGACTTCCGACTTCCTCTAGAACACCGAGAACCGGAAATACCGTCTCGGATTCGCCTGCACATCCGCAAGCAAGGTACGCAACTGCACCACCGTGAGGGTCGCCTCGCGGTAGAGTGTCGAGTCGTTCGCGAGCATCCCGAGGGTCCCTTCGCCCGCGGCGAGCTTGCTCATCAACCGGTCGGTGGCGGCGAGGATGTCGGTGATCCGTTGGCGCTCGCCCGCGGCCGTGGCGGTGAGGGCCCGGAAGTCCTGGCTGGCCTGGCGGAGGTCACTCGCGGCGGCACGAGCATCGGTGACGAGTGCGCCCAGGTTGCCGTTGCCGGTGGCGGAATCGAGTCGACTGAGGGTGTTCTCCAGATGTGCACCGGCCCGCACCATCCCCTGTGATCCCGTCTCCGCGTTGCCGACCACCCGTGAGATCGCACCCGATTGACTGGCGGTGAACCGGGCCAGGTTGTCGGTGGCGCGTCGGAAATCGGCGACCGAAGCCCGCAAGTCGCCGACGGTCGACGAGTCGACCAGGCCACTGATGCGATCGGTCACGATCCCGACGTCGCCGGCGATGCGACTGGCCTGCTGGGTCAGGAAGCCGATGTCCGGGAGCGCTGCCCCGGGCCAGACATCGCCACCCGCCGCGGCGGCCTCGTTGAGCAACCGGACCACATCGGGATCACCATTGACCTGATCACGCGAGAGCACGGCGATCTGCCACTCGCCGAACAACGAGGCCGACGAGGCCATCGCCACCGGATTGACCGGGAGTGGGGCGTCATCGGCGATCCGGAGGTCGGCCTCGACCCAGTCATCGGATCCGAGGCGGATCGCCTCGACCCGACCGATCTTGACGCCGCGGAGGACCACCGGGTCGCCGACCCCGACGCCGCCGAGGGTCCGGAACCGGGCCGTGGCGACGGTCCGTTGGCCAGCCGGCCCGCGCTGGCCGAGCCAGATCGCCGCGCCGATCACCACGATGGCGGCCAGCAACACGGTGAGGCCGACGGTGAATTCATTCCGACGGCTCATTCTGGCCGCCCTTCAATGAACTGTCGCACCACGGGGTCCTCACTGGCGCGGATCTCGTCCGGGGTCCCGACCGCTCGAATGCGCCCCTCGTGGAGCAGCGCGACTCGATCGCCGACCGTGAACGCCGAACCGAGATCATGGGTGACGACCACGCTGGTCACACCGAGCTCCTGTCCCGCACGTTGCATCAGGAGGTCCATGGTGGCAGAGGTGACCGGGTCGAGGCCGGAAGTTGGTTCGTCCCACAGAATGTAACGCGGCCGGAGCGCCACGGCGCGGGCGATGCCCACCCGTTTCTTCATCCCGCCTGACAGCTCCGCCGGGAATCGATCGATCACCTCGGGCATGCCGACCAGGGCGAGCGAATCCACCACGCGCCGTTCGATCTCGTCGGACGCCATTCGCTGGCGGATGAGCCCGAGCCGCAGATTGTCGCCGCAGGTCATCGAATCGAACAACGCCGCGAACTGGAAGACGAAGCCGATCTCGCGGCGAATCGGAACCAGCTCCTCGCGCGTCAACCGCTCGATCGCGTGCCCATCAACCCGGATCGTGCCGCTCGTGGGCCGAATCAGCCCGATCACATGCTTGAGCAGCACGCTCTTGCCCGATCCGGACCGACCGAGCAGCACAGTGGTCGAGCCATCGGGAACCTCGAGTGTCACCCCGCGCAGCACCTCGTTGGTTCCGAACCGGGTCACGACCTCCTCGAGGGCGATCACAGGAGCACCAGGGCCCAGAAGGCGTCGAGCACCAGGATGGCCTCGCATCCCAGGGTCACCGCCCGCGTCGCGGCCGCACCGACACCCTCGGCACCTCCCGTCGCGCGGAGCCCGCGCACGGCACCGAGCAAGGCGACGGCCCCGCCGAACGAGGCGGCCTTCACCAGGCCGAACCAGATGTCCTTGGACTGGTAGAACGAACGCAGCCCCTTCACGAACTCGGCCGTCGAGAGATCGAGCAGGTTGACGCTGGTGATCCAGCCGGCAGCCACCCCGAGCGCAATGGCGAAGGCGGTCACGACGGGGAACATGATGATGGCGGCGAGGACGCGCGGGACGACGAGGTAGCTCGCCGGGTCCCAGGCGAGAGTCTCCAGCGCGTCGACCTGCTCCGTGACCTTCATGGTGCCGAGTTCGGCGGCGATGTTGGCGCCGACCCGGCCGGCGAGCGCCATCCCGGTGAGCACCGGACCGAGTTCCATCATGATCGTCTTGCCGACCAGGGCGCCCACGAAGTACAGCGGCACCATGCCGGTGAAGATGTACGATGCCAGCAGCGAGAGGACGATCCCGGTGAAGGTCGCGATGAAGAGGGCGATCGGGACCGAGTCGACGCCGAGCCGACCCATCTGGACGACGAGCTGCGGGCCCCACGCCGAGGTGTCGGCCAGGGCGCGCCCCGTCCGGAGCGCGGCGGCCCCGGCGCCTGAGATGGTGTCGGACACGGAAGGGAATCGCACGGCTGGAAGCTAGCCGGAGAGCGAGACAGAGAGAACGAGTGAAGGAGAGAAAGAGAGAAAGCGGCTCCGCATGACGCCAACCAGACCGCGGGCTGACGCCCGCGGCTCGGCCGCCTTCTCGCGTTCTCGCGTTAATTCGGCATCAACACCTTGTCGATCACGTGGATCACTCCATTGGACTGCATCACGTCGGCGATCGTCACCTGAGCGGTGGTCCCCTGCGCATCCTTCACCCAGACGTGGCCGTCCCTGGTCATCAGCCAGAGCTTGCCGCCCTCGACGGTCGTGACCTCGGCGGTGCCCTTGCCGGCCATGATCGCCTTCATCACCGATGCGGCATCCCACTTCCCGGCGACGACGTGGTAGGTCAGGAGCTTCGTGAGCGTGGCCTTGTGCTCGGGCTTGAGCAGGTTGTCGACTGTGCCGGCCGGCAGCGCGGCGAACGCCTCGTTGGTCGGGGCGAACACCGTGAACGGACCCTCCCCCTTCAGGGTCGCCACGAGGCCGGCAGCCTTCACGGCGGCGACGAGGGTCGTGTGATCCTTCGAATTGACAGCGTTCTCGATGATGTCCTTGGCCGGCGACATTTCGGCCCCACCAACCATCGGGTTCATGTGCATCCCGCCCATGCCCATGCCATCCTGGGCAGTGAGGAGGGCCGGCGTGGCGAGGAGGGCGAGCAGGGCGATCGTGGTCCGCATCGGTGGATTCTCCGCATGAAGTGGATTGACCAACACCTTCACGGGGAGTACGCCGGGTCACCGCGACCGGATCTCGGCACGATGGAGGGTTCGGAATGAACGCGATTCCCTCCTTACCGCCCGCCGTCAGGCCGCGAAGCTGGCGAGCGCCGAGGCGGCGCTGCCGTCACGGAGGCGCGCGAGGGCGCGATCGCGCACCTGGCGCACCCGTTCGCGGGTGACACCGAGCATCTGGCCGATCTGCTCGAGGGTGTGTTCCTGGCCGTCGTCGAGCCCGAAGTAGAGGCGCAGCACGCGAGCATCTCGCGGGGGCAAGGTGGCAAGGGCGCGATCGATCTCGATCGAGAGAAAGCGATCGAGGACCTCGTCCTCCATGCTCCGCTCGACCTGGGTGAACCGATCGCTCAGCGTCTGTTCCCCCCCCTGTTCGAGCGGGGCGTCGAGTCGCAATTCGGCGACGTTGAGGGCCGAGAGCGACTGGACCACGTCGACCGCGAGCTCGGTGGCGAGGCCCAGCTCTTCGGGCGTCGGCTCGCGCCCGAGTTCCTGGCGCAGGGCGGCGGCAGACCGTGTGATCCGGGCGAGATCGGCGGTCCGGTTGAGCGGCACGCGCACCGGGCGACCGTGGCGTGCCAGTGCGGCAAGGATCGACTGGCGAATCCACCACACGGCATACGAGATGAACTTGACGCCTTGATCCGGATCGAACTTGGTCGCGGCGGTCATCAGGCCGAGGTTGCCCTCGCCGATCAGGTCGATCAGCGCCATGCCGCGGTTCTGGTACTTCTTGGCGACCGAGATCACGAAGCGGAGATTGCGGGTGGCGAGTTCGCGCATCGCGTCCTCGTCGCCGGCCTGGACGCGGCGGGCGACGGCGATCTCCTGCGCCTGGCTGAGCAGCGGGGTGCGGGCGACTTCCTGCAGGTAGAGATCGAGGATGTCGCGCTCCTCGTCGGCCGCACCGAGGCTGCGCGCCGTCTCGCGGCGGCGGGAGCGGCGGGGGGGTGGCGCCTCGCTCGCGAGGATCGCCTCGAGCGAGAGGCCACGAGGCAGCGTCTCCTTCGGATTGGTCATGATGCGGAAACTTACTCGGCTCGGAGCCGGTGCGGTGAGCGCGGGCGTTTCCATTGACACTCCCCGGCCACTCGGATAGCTTCGTCGGCTCCCTCGGCCCGCCGTCAGGTCTGGATTCGGGGGGCAAGAGGGGGCGTAGCTCAGTTGGGAGAGCGCGTGAATGGCATTCACGAGGTCAGGGGTTCGATCCCCCTCGCCTCCACTCCTTCGGCAGGTCGGGGGAAGTGGATCATGGCTCGGGGCGGCGCCCCACTGCCGTCTTCCCGGATCCGGCCGGGATGCAGTTGCGGACCGGAAGCGGACGGCCTTAGCTTGGCCGTTCTGGTGACGATGCGGGAATAGCTCAGTTGGTAGAGCACAACCTTGCCAAGGTTGGGGTCGCGGGTTCGAGTCCCGTTTCCCGCTCTCTACGAATCGTCGCGGGGTGGAGCAGTCTGGTAGCTCGCCGGGCTCATAACCCGGAGGTCGTGGGTTCAAATCCCACCCCCGCCATGCAGGTGCTGGATCGTCGGGCAGCCGGCCCTGGGTCGTCTGCCCGTCGTTGTGAACGGGCGGTTAGCTCAGTTGGTTAGAGCGCTACGTTGACATCGTAGAGGTCACAAGTTCGAATCTTGTACCGCCCATCGAAGTGAGAAGTGAGAAGTGAGAAGCGAGAAGCGAGAAGTGAGAATGACAGGGCACGAGGTCCCTTCGCCCCTCCGGGGCTCGGGACAAGGGTCCATAGCTCAATTGGATAGAGCACCTGACTACGGATCAGGAGGTTGGGGGTTCGACTCCCTCTGGGCCCATGCCGGTTGAAGGAAAGTGACACCTGAAGTTCTTCGGGGCGTAGCGCAGCCCGGTTAGCGCGCCTGCTTCGGGAGCAGGAGGTCGGAGGTTCAAATCCTCTCGCCCCGACTTATCCCGGACCTGTCATCCCGAGCCCCGGAGGGCGAGGGATCGGGTCGCTTGATGAGGGTCCGTAGCTCAGCTGGATAGAGCGCTTGCCTCCGGAGCAAGAGGTCGCGCGTTCGAATCGCGCCGGGCCCATGAGTACTAACTGACGGCCTTGCCTCGCTTTAGAGTGAGGCGAGGCCGTTTGGTTTCCGGCTCGCGAGGCAGTACTTCCGCAGTTCCTTCCGCAGTTCCTTGATGAAGAGAGCCACGGCGGCCTGCAAGGGCTTCACGCATTGATTCTGGGTCCGGTATCTGGTAGCACCGGTGGATCGTGGAGAAATCCTTCCACCCCCCCAAGGCCGCGAGTTCCCCGACTGGATGCGCCTTCATGTCGGACGCGAACTTGCGCCGAAGCGCATGCCAGCCGCGACGCTCCCTTCCGGGGAGCTGAGCAATGGCCTCCATTCGGTCCCACCAATCCCGAACCAGATCCCTCGAGGCGGGCCGGGACGGGCTCTTCGGAGCCCGGAAGATCGGCGCGTCACCGATGGCGCCACTGGCCTCCAGGCGAACACGTAGAACGCCTATGGCGCCACTGCTCAGTGGGGTGGTGTGATCGAAGCCGATCTTGTCGAGCTCCGGCCGCCAGTGAACGGTCGCTTTCACCAGATCGACATCGGACCAACGGAGCTGGCGGACCGCTCCAACGCGATGTCCAGTCTCGTGGACGAGGACAAGCAGGTCATGGCAGTCCCTCCCTACCGTCCTTGCTGCCTTCAACAACGCCGACACCTCGACACCCTTCAGAACCGGTCGACGGACCTCCGCCTTGGTGCGATCCCTGAAGTACAAGATCCCGGGATCTCCGGTCAGCATCCCTTGAGCCTTTCCCCACCGCAGAGCCGCCTTGAGAAACGCTAGGTCCGCTCGCCACGAGCGAGGCCTGATCGGGACGCTCCTCTGAATCCCGCCCCGTCCTCGACGGAGGTCTCCTCTCAGCTTCCTGTAGTTGATGAAGGCCTCTGCATCACTCGAGATCAGGCTGTCAGCCCTCCGCGTGGCCGGCACTACTTCCAACCAGAGCTCGGCTGTGCGGCGATCGTGTGAACGCTTCTGCTCGCCCTTCCCAGGCGTCACCTCTCGCAAGTAAATGTCAAAGAGCTCTCCGAGGGTCAGCTCAGTGTGGTCTCGCGTCCGCGAGGAACCACAGAGGCCGGCGGCGACCTTGTCTGCCTCTTCCTTCGCCTTGGCCAAATCCTGGTGACCTAAGGCGATCGATCGCCGGTGGGCATCCTCGAAGAATTCGAGGTGGAGACGGCCCGAAGCCAACTGGAGGGCCTGACTCGATTGCGACCCTTCTCTCCCGTGATGTATGACCAGTGCTTCTGCTTCTTCTTGCGCGTCATCTTCTAGTCCCCCTGTTCAATGAGGGACCGGGCAACCTGTTGCCGTGACGTCCTGTGAACTTGGAGCCGGGGAGGCGGGGAATCCAGCCCCGGCTTCCTTGGCAGCTCCCCTCGCCGGACCATCGGCTTCCGATCCACCCCAACGTTCTGGAGTTTCCCCTGCCGCATCATCCTCCTGATGGAGTGCTTGGCGTAGCCTGACTCCCGTGCAGCCTGTTCAAGCGTCAGGATCGAACTGTCGAACCGTTCCGCAAGCATGTTCACGTCTCGGATCACTTGTTCGAGGGCCACAACCACATCACCTCCATACGGCCTCATGACGCTCAGCTTCGACTCCAGGTGGGCGATGAGATCCGCAACCGGGACGAGGGCGAGTGGGATCCCGACGCGACACGTGGCGGCCCCACTTCCTCCCTTCCTTCCACTCGGATAGCTCATCTCGAGCCCCCGAAGATCCGCACTTTATCGCTCATCTCCCCGCGCGCGCGCGCGCGAGGCGAGAATACCAGCCCAATTCGCCCGAACAGCCCATCACGCGAGATGAGAGCCGTGCGGCCAGAATCAGCCAGCATCCTGTATGTTGTCACGCGATCTCGCCCTTCTTGCCCGTCGGTCCCGGGATCGTTCCGTCGGGGGGCCGCCAAGCTGAGGGCTTCTGGTTCGGCGATCGGCCAAGTGCGCTGACGAACGATTCGATATCCGCTCGGCGGTAACGCACGAGACGCCCCAGCTTCACGAAGGGGAGCCAGCCGCGATCGTAGACCCGCCAGTTCGCCAGGGTACCAACGGGGACTTTCAGGAGCGCCGCGGCCTCCTTCGGCGTCAACAACTCATTCGACTCCATTCCAACCTCCGCATTGAGTGGCCCGATCCGGTGGCTTCCACCGCGCTCGCACGAGCATCCGGGTAACCCACGCTACGATGCCTAGGGCATTCTCCCGATGCCCTCTCCGGCCACTGAGCCTCTGAGGAGGTGTGGACTATCAACGGGAGGACGCCCCGCATCCGAGGCGGATCAGCTGTTGCGGGTTTCATCATTCAAGTTACATTAGCATCAACGACCGTTTATGTTCATGTAAAAGGAGCCAGCCAGATGACCGAGCACCCTCGAGTGGTCTCGTACCTCCGTGTCTCAACGGGCAAACAAGGCAGGTCCGGCCTCGGCATCGAGGCCCAGCGGTCGGCCGTGGAAGAGTTCATCCGTAACGGGAGTGTGCTACTCGAGGAATTCCAGGAGGTGGAGAGCGGGCGCAAGGCTTCGAGGCCTCAGCTCGAACGGGCCCTTCGGCATTGCCGGCTGCACAGGGCGACGTTGGTCGTAGCGAAGCTTGACCGGCTCGCCCGCGATGCGCACTTCCTACTCGGTCTTCGGGACGCGGGTGTCGAGTTCGTCTGCTGCGACATGCCGGGCGCAAATCGACTGACCGTGGGCATCATGGCGATGGTCGCCGAGGAGGAGGCACGGCTCATCTCGACGCGGACGAAGGCTGCGCTGGCCGCCGCCAAGCGGCGTGGGGTGAAGCTGGGACGGCCCAACCTCACCACTAGGGCGCGGGCGATGGGGACCAGGGCTAGTATCGCCGTGCGTCGTGAGCGGGCCCGCAGGAGGGCCAGCGACCTGCTCCCGCGGATTCACGAACTCCAGGCGACCGGCACGACCACGATGTCGGGTCTGGCGAGTGCTCTCAATCAGGAGGGGATCCCTGCGAGTCGTGGCGGAAGGTGGAGCGCGACCCAGGTTTCGCGACTCCTGCAAGCCGGCTAGAACAGGGCAGCAACGAGAAGTAGGACCAGGCCCCCGAGGAACACCGGGATCGCCACCAGTCCGAGGACCGACACCCACCGCGGGACGATCCCCTTCCCGGCCGTCTTCTCCCAGAGGAGTTCGCCGTTGCCGTCAGGGGCAACCTTCCGACTCGCCTCGAGCAGCCTTGGCACACTGCGCTCGATGAACCAGCCCGTGAGTGAGGACGAAGCCACATACCCCACCAGGCCAAGGCAGAGCAGAACGAGCGCCGCCCTCACGTAGCACCTCCCCCACCGCCCGCCTCCGCCCGCCACTTCTCGATCAAGACCCGGTAGACCCACATCCGCCGGTCCAATCGAAGAAGAGTCTCGCTCCACGCCGAGTCCGGCGCGTGGTCGATACGCTGGATCTCGAGCAGCCCGAACAGATTCCAGCAGGCCTCCGGCCCGAGCGCCTAATAGACCTCCAAGGCCACAGCGGTCAGTCTCCGTTCATCGACTATCGCGAGTCGGTGGAGGCGGCGGAGAACAGCCCGGACCAGCACTGCGGCCTGATCTATCGGTACGTCGGCTTCGGCTGCGGCTGAGTCCATCCAGCTACTCACCTGGGTCGCCTACCTGTGGGTGGGGCATCGGCAGAAGCTACTTCGAGAACCCGGACGCCGCTACCATTAGACTGTCTACTGTCAGACTGTTGCACGGAATAGGGCGGACCGAGTCCGTTCCTCGACATGTCTACGGTTCGCGGTAAGCTCGGCAAGGCGGTTCGGCGACTTCGGACCGAGGCGGGGTACTCCCAGGAGGGCTTCGCAGATTATTGCGGCCTGCACCGGACGTACATCGGTGCGATCGAACGTGGGGAACGGAACCTGACCACCGATACGCTCGAACGTGTAGCGAAGGCCCTCCGGGTATCGATCTTCGAGCTCTTTGCCATGGCGGACAACGAGCGTTAGTCGTTACCGATTCTGCCCAGGCTGAGCTGGCGCCCGTGACACCGTAACCCCGCACGATTCACCACGCGGTTGTTGGCCCGATCCCCCCTGCCCGAGTTGCCAATGTCGGAAGCCAACCAGTCGAAGTTTGCGAGTTCGATCTCACGTTTCGGTGAAGCGACCAAACGGAAGTTGGCCAATCCTGCCGCTACCGGGGAGCCGGAGGACCAGCTTCGTGGTCCCCTCGAGAACCTCTTCGGGGAACTGGCAGAACTTGCCGGAATCCCCCCCAAGGGACTGGGGCTGGTTGGCGAGTCTTCGATCTCGGACCTGAAGACCCGGCCAGACTACGCTGTCACAGTTCGAGGCGCGCTCTGCGGATTCATCGAGGTGAAAGCCCCCGGCAAGGGGGCAGACCCGCGACGCTTCAGGGATCGCCACGACAAGGAACAGTGGAATAAGCTCAAGGCGATTCCCAATCTCCTCTATACCGACGGCAACGAGTTCGCCCTTTGGCGGGACGGACAGCTTTCCAGCGGAGTTGTCCGATGCGAGGGAGATGTGGTATCGAGTGGCAGCGATCTCTCGATGCCCGCAACTCTGCTTGCTTTAGTCGAAGACTTCCTTCGTTGGCAGCCAGTGCCACCAAGAACCGCGAAGGAGCGCGCGGTTATTTCTGCCCGGCTCTGCCGGCTGTTGCGCGACGAGGTCGCTGAACAACTGGCCCTCGGCACCCCGGGACTGACAGACCTCGCCGAGGACTGGAGGCGCCTGCTGTTTCCTGAGGCGACGGACGCCGTGTTCGCTGACGGCTACGCTCAAGCAGTGACATTTGGGCTTCTCATGGCCCGCGCAAGGGAGATCGAGCTGTCACCTGGCCTGGTTGGTGTTGCCCGAGAGCTTTCGCAAACGGACTCACTCATTGGAACTGCCCTGCGTCTGCTCACGGACAGCGAGGAGAACCAGAGTGTTCTTCAGACTTCGCTCGGGACACTGTCGCGTGTCCTCAACGTGGTCTCATGGGACACCCTCAGCAAAGGCGATTCTGATGCGTGGCTCTATTTCTATGAGGACTTCCTTGATGTTTACGACAGGAAGTTGAGGAAGCAGACCGGCTCATACTACACGCCACCCGAGGTAGTGGAGGGGATGATCGGACTGGTGGACGAATGCCTCAGAACTCGATTCGACCGCGCTCGAGGCCTGGCTGCGCATGATGTCACCATCGCAGACCCCGCCGTAGGCACTGGCACCTTTCTTCTTGGGCTCCTACGCAAGATCTCCAAGACAGTATCCGATATGGAGGGACCAGGCGCCATCCCCGCTGCACTCGGCGAGAGCGTCAGGCGGCTCATAGCGTTCGAACTCCAGCTCGGGCCATTCCGGAACCTGTCAACGATTGTGAGACACGGGTGACCTGACATTTACTGTGCCCCCGCCGTGGCGAGCACGTCCGCCGGTGGGTTGATCCAGACGGCGGTCGGGAGGACGGGCGGCACCGGCGCCTGCCGGACGAACCGTTCC
>DASSYA010000011.1:0-15649 GCA_035703525.1 Gemmatimonadales bacterium
CGGGTCTCACCCGCCGCTTCTAGCCGAGCCGTCGCTCTCAGCGACGAGCTCACCCGTTCGACCCGGGCTCGGCTGACCGCGTCCGCTGAAGCGGACCGAGCGCACCGATGCCTTGGCGGGTCTCACCCGCCGCCCCTGGCCGAGCCGTCGCTCTCAGCGACGAGCTCGCGCGCTCACCCCTCCCCTGCATCCAGTTGGGTCCGAAGTGCAGCCCGAGCGGGAACGCCAGGCCACCGGACGTGAGCGCCGGGAGTCACATCATGACGCGCCACCGAACCCCGCCCCGATGCCGCACCCGCCTTAACTCTCCTGGAGCGCCGTCGTCCTGATGGGTGGACCCGTACCCTTGAGGAGCGCCTCCCATGCTCACGATCCTGCAGCGCATGCCGCTCGCATTGACGTCATTCGTCGCGCTCTCGTGCGCCAATGGTGTGACAGATGCTGTCCCGCTCCCGGATCCGATCGTCATTCGGCGGGTCGATGCGTGCACCGTCCCGCCGGTACCCGCCGCCGATGCGGTGACGGTCCTGACGGATCAACCGTATGCGACCGTGGACGGTCGGGTCTTGCGGTTCGACCTGGCGCGACCCAAGGTGGTGACATCGCCCCGTCCGCTGGTGGTGTTGTTTCATGGCGGTGGATTCAAGAGTGGCAACAAGAACGGCCTGCGGAGCGAGATCATGACGCTTGCATCGCTGGGCTATGCGGCGGCCTCTGTGGAATACCGCCTGAGCAGCGAGCCGGGATACCAGTTCCCGGCACCATTCTCCGATGCACGCTGTGCATTGCGGGTGCTCTCGACCAACGCGACCGGATTCCTGATCGACCCGGCACGAATCGCGATTGGCGGGACATCAGCCGGTGCCGGTCTGGCGCTCACCGTCGGCATGAACTCGAGCACGGAACTGGATGCCGCGCTGCCAGCGGCGGCGTGTGACGCGGGCCACGCGCCGCTGCCGACCCTTCAGGGTATCGTGTCGTGGTATGGCGGCGGTGACGCCCGGAATCCGGCACTCTTCGGCGTCGGCACGGCAGAGGCGCTGGCGCAGATGCTCGGTGGGACACCCGCCGAGGTTCCCGAGCGAGCCGCGCTGGTGTCGGCGGTGCTGCATGTCGATCGCCTGGACCCGCCGACACTGCACCTCCATGGCACCGCGGATGCTGCCGTGTCCATTCAACAGGCGGTGACCCTCGATGCCACCATGCGCGCAGCGGGCGTCCCCAGCCTGCTGGTGTCGCTCCCAGGCATCGGACACGCCTTCGAACCACTCTCGGCTGATCCCGTGCTCCAGAGTTCCACCTGTTCGGCGCTGCAATTCCTGAGCGACCGATTGCATCCCTAGCGCGCGGCGGCAGCGCATCCCCCACCTACAACATCGGCATGGATCGCGGCATGCTCGGCTTGGTGGCCACCAACTGCTCGCGCCCCAGTGCGTCGAACATCGTGATCCGGTGGACCGGCCCATCCCGTTCGAGACGCGCCGACCCACGCGTTGCCTCGACGAAATACCCGCCACCATCCTCTGCATACAATCGGGAGCGGAAGCCACCCGGCCGCTGCACCACGAGCGTCTCGCCCTCGAACTGTATCTCGACCATCTGCTGGCTCGCCGTCCGATATGTTCCAACGAAGCCACGATCGCGCACGCGATCATCGGCGAGCAGCTGATGTGCGTGCGGGATCGCCACCGAGTCGCCGCGCAGGATCGCCGCGAGGTCGGTCACGGTCCGCCCCAGTGTCTGGACATTGTTGAGCACGATGATCGTCCGATGCGTCCCGGGGATCCGCATGATGTAGCAGGTGAACCCCGGCAACCCGCCGCTGTGCTCGTAGGTGATGCCATCGACACCCTGCTTGATGAACCAGCCGTAGCCGTAGCCACCGAGTCCGGGGGTGAAGATCGAATCGAGCGCAGCCTTCGGCAGCAGGCGTTCGGTGTAGAGCGCCTGATCCCATCTGTAGAGATCGCGCGCGGTGGTGATCAGGCCGGCCTCCGCCTGTGGTGGCTCCATCTTCTGGTACACCGCGTTCCGCATGTTCGCGGCGGTCAAGCCCGCGTAGTACGCGCGCGGCATCGTGCCGGACAGCAGCTGATAGCCCGCCGCACGATTCGGGATCAGTACGTCGGACCGATCCTGCGCGCTGAGCGTCATCCCCAGCGGTTCGTGAATCCGCTGCTGGAGAAATGCATCCAGCGACATCCCACTCACGCGTTCGATGATCAGTCCGAGGATGACGTACGCGGAGTTGCTGTAGTGGAACCTGGTGCCCGGCTCGAAGTCGAGCGGCAGCGTGCGCGCGTACTGCACGATGCGCTCCGAGGCGTGGGCCGCCGACATGAAGTCGGAGTAGGCCTGGGTCGAGTACCCACCAAACCAGCCCTCATAGTCGGAGATCCCCGAGGTGTGGCGGAGCAGATCGTGAATCGTGATCCGGTGCCACGACGCCGGCAGCGAGTCGACGTACTTCGTGATCGGGTCATCGAGGCGGAGGGCGCCATCCTGGGCGAGCATCATCGTGGCGAGCGCCGCGAACTGCTTGGTCACCGACGCCACCCGGAACCGGGTGTCGGGCGTGTTGCGCACACCCAACTCGAAATTGGCGAACCCGAACGCGGTGTCGACCAGGACCTTTCCCTGCTCGGCCACCAGCACGCTGCCATTCACATGCCCCAGCTCGGCCGCCGCCGCCAGATACGCGTTGAGTCGCGCAATGCGCGCGTCGGCCTGCTGCGCCGGCAGCGCGGTGACGAGGAGCAGGAGGGTGACAACAATCACGGACACGCGTTTCATCGGGGCGAGCCTCCAGTCCGTCTCTCTTTCTCGCATTCTCGCATCACTCCACCGGGTAGACTGTGAGATGGATGCCACCGGCAGGATCTTCGTGTCGGAGCACGATGCCGCGCGCACTGAATCCTGTGGGCCACCCGCCCCCGGCACCCTGCGGTGACGGCAGACGCAACTGCCCCAGCGTCGCGCCCTCGCTGTCGAGGACGGTGAATGCGAATGGCGACTCAGGCGTACGTCGGTAATGCTGCACCCAGACGCGCCCCAACGGATCCACACTGATCCGATCAAACCGCGGCCACGCTGTCGGCTTCGATGCCAATCGCAGACGATCCGCCTCCTTCGTCCTCGTTGCGGCGTCGTTGGTCCGCTTCCCCCAGCTGGCCGGAGTCATCCGCGCACGATCCATACTCGAGATCGGTTCGGGAGCATCGGTCAGGCGACGGATACCGACCAGTCGGCCGGCACGGTCGTACACCCGGATCTCACCACTCTGTGGATCGCCGTGGTAGTACCGTGATCCCTGGGCCACGATCGACGCCGCGGTCCGGAGGTAGGGGCTGGCAGAGGCATTCGCGAACTCGCCCAGCGTGTCGACGATCCGGCCATCGACCCGACGCCGGATCACACGAACGGCAAGCGCGCCCTGCATCCCTTGCACGGTGTGGAGTTCGAGGAACGTGCCGTCATCGAAGCATGCACCGCCCCACGGAAGCTCGACATGTCCGACTTGAAGCGAGCGCACGAAATGGCCGGCGCCCGTGACGATGCTGATGCGCCCGTTCATCGGATCGTTGACAATCAGGGTATCGCCGCGTGTTCGACAAATACTCGTGATCTGCTCGAACTCCTCCGGGCCGGCACCCTTCCGTCCCACCACGGACTGCTCGGTACCATCGTCAGCATAGAACCGGACACGGGTGCCATCGATGAGGGCGTACCCTCCGCCGCTGAGTGCCACGGATGCGAGGTAAGCACCGCCATTCACGAACTCCTGATCGGGCGAGCCCTGCAGGCCGCCGATGTCCACCACAGCTTGCGCGCCAAGTCGGAATGGAGGCTCGTACCCCGACTGGAGGGAATAGCCCACGATCCGGACATCGCCGCTGTCGAACGGCGGAGGCGTGGAAGCTGCCGGTTGCACCTGACTCGCGGCAACGGCATGATCCTCGACCGCCTCCTGCGTTGGCCTGGGATCGGATCGACAGCCAATCACCAGCAGAAGCGATATCGCGATTCGCGCGCCAACTCCCGGGCTCACGCGCGCGGCTCGGCCGGCTCGTCGTCGTCAAGCAGCCCATCGCTGTCACCCGCCTCGAGCATCTCGCGAATCGCCTCGAGGGCGATCGGTGCATCCTCGGGCGTGACACGCAACTTGACCGGACCAGTCACATGATTGAAGCCACCCATCACGCGGCCGATGCCGAACAGATCCTGCACCCCCTCACCACCGGAGACGTAGCGGATCCCCTCGCCGTCGAGCGCGAGCTTCGCCATGATCAGCTCGACCGAATCGACGCCGGTATATACCACAACAAGTTCTTCGTGCTCGGACATCGAGGGCTCGTTTCTCGTTCCTCGTTTCTCGCTTCTCGCTTCTCACTTCTCACTTCTCACTTCAAATCAGCGCCTCGTAGGTGCAGCCGCGCTCCTGGCAGAGGCCGACCAGCATCGTGTGCGCCGGTACCAGCTTCACGTGCGGCAGCAGGTTGGCCTTGAGCTCCTCGTACACCACGTTTGGTGCCTGGTTGGTCGCGTTGGCGATCCCCGCCGCGATGCCGTGGAGGGCGTTGTTGCATTGCCAGAAAATCACGCCACGATCGACCAGCGCCGGCACCGACATCCCCTTGAACATCGGCGGGGTGTCGGCCGGCAGGTGCACCATGATATTGCGGGTGGCCCACTCGCCGGTGTCCGGATCCCTGATCTGGTTGTGCTCGCCGATGCCGTACTTCGCCCACATGGCGTCGTTCGCATTGGCGGAGAATCCTCGTGACGCGAGGCCGACCACGGCGGTCAACTGATTGTCCTTGAGACCGTAGACCTCGTTGTGGGCATTCATCCAGTTCATCACCACATGGAGCAGTCCCTCGTGGACCGGGCCGATGTCGAACACCTGCTTGTGGACGCCCTTGAGTTGGTCGACCCAGCGGAGGTCCCAGTCATCAGACCGGCTGGGCAGCGGTGCCGAGGCGCGGAGCATCGCGGGCAGCGCCGCGACCGACGCGGCGAGGGCACCAAAGAATCGGCGGCGAGTGGACATGGGCTCTCCTTGGATGGGATGAGACAAGAATAGCCCAGAATGCCGGCCCGTAGGATGCAGCCTTCTCACTTCTCACTTCTCACTTCTCGCTTCTCACTTCTCACTTCTCGCTCCTGGGCCACATACCGCCCCTCGAACTCGGCCACCTGCTCCCCCGCTGCATCATGGATCGTCACGGCGACCCCGGTCCTCGCCCGGCCACGCTTCGCGAGGGTCCTGAGCAGCGGCCCCACCTCGTTCGGCCCGGGCCATTTGACCCGGGCCACCACGTCGGTGCGGGCCGGGTGCGTGTACCGGATCGTGGCATCCTGGATCACCAGGTCGACCAGAACACCGGCCTCCTCGAGCAGCACCCAGACCGCGCTCCACCCCGTGAGGGTCGCCAGCGCCGAGAGCGAGCCGCCGAACACGGTCCCGGTGTGGTTCAGGTTGGGAGCCATCGGCATCGACACGGCGAGCGACGCCCGGTCGAGCGCCTCGATCCGCACCCCCAGCGGCACGGTGATCGGCATCTTGTCGGCCCAGATCCGGGCGAGGCGGGTCGTGGCGGTCTCCGGCGGCGGTGTGGGAGATTCCATGAGGGATACAATATGGAGGGGTGACCGCTTCTCGCTTCTCACTTCTCGCTTCTCGCTTCTCACTTGGTTGCCATCCATCCGGTCACGCGAGATCATTGGGGATGCCAAACGCCGCACCGGGACTCACCGTCCTCGACCACCCGCTGATCGACCACAAGCTGGCGATCCTCCGGGACACCGCCACTCGACCGGTACTCTTCGCGCGCACCGTCCGCGAACTCGCGGCCCTGATGACCTGGCCTGCTACCCAGCAGCTGGCGACCCGGAGCATCCCGGTGACCACGCCGCTCGAGGCGATGACGGGCCGCCAACTCGCCCGACCGATCGCCCTGATGCCGATCCTCCGCGCCGGACTCGGCATGGTCGAGGGGTTCCGGGACGTCATCCCCGAGGCGGTGATTGGCCACATCGGGCTCTTCCGGGACCATGACTCGCTCCAACCGGTGTCATATTACTTCAAGGTGCCGGAACCGATCGCCGATCACGACGTACTGGTGCTCGATCCGATGCTCGCCACCGGTGGCTCTGCCGCCGCGGCGATCACCCGACTCAAGAAGGCGGGGACCGTTCGGATGTTGCTTTGCTGCCTCGTCGCGGCCCCCGAAGGGGTCGAACGCGTCAGCCGAGACCACCCGGACGTCCCGATCCTGACTGCAGCTCTCGATCGCGAACTCAACGCGAATGGCTATATCCTGCCCGGCCTCGGCGACGCGGGCGATCGAACCTTCGGAACGTCATGAGCTCACCTCGTACGCTGACATTCTTCGGTGGTGCCGCCACGGCCTCGGGCTCGATGATCCTCCTCGAGGCCGCGGGCGCCCGTGTCCTGCTCGACGCCGGCCTCTTCGAGGGTGGCGCCGGAGCGGGAGAGAAGAACCGTGAACTGCCGCTCGATCCGGCCCGGGTCAACGCCGTCCTCCTCTCCCAGGCCGGACTCGCCTACGCCGGTCGGGTGCCGCAGCTCGTCCGCCACGGGTTCACCGGGACGGTCTATGCCACCCCCGCCACCCGCGACCTCGCCGCGGTGCTCCACACCGAGACCGCCCTCGGGCACGAGTTGAGCGGCGGTGAGGCGGTCTACTCCCTCGCCGATGTGGTCGCCGCCCAGGCGCTCACCGTCGGCCAGCCATACCGGCGCGCCGTTCACCTCCGCCGCAACCTCGTCTTCGAATTCGCCGACGCGGGGCACACCCTCGGCTCGGCCTCGATCGAACTCCGGACCGGCGAAGGCGGCTCGCACCGGATCGTCTATTCCGGCTGCCTTGGCCGTCCCGGCTCACCGCTGCTCCGCGATCCCGAACCGATGCCGGGCACGGTCGACACCCTGATCATCGGCGGGCCGTTCGCGCACGCGAAGCACCTGATGTTCGGCGATGCACAGCATCAACTTGCGACACTGATTCGCGAGACCGCCGAACGCGGTGGACGGTTCATCGTGCCTGCGTCGAGTGTTGGCCCGATTCACGAGTTCATTCGCGCCGTGCAGGAGTTGTGGCGTCGCGGCATGATTCCCGAAATTCCGATCTGGCTCGACACGCCCGCACCGATCTCGCACAGCACCATCCTGCGCCTCCATCCCGAGGCGATCCCGCGCGGCGAGCAGGCGTACCTCGCGCACGGTGGACCGTTCGATCAGTCGCTGGTGCGGCAGGCGAGCGCCGAAGGTGGTCGCGCCGCGCTCGACAGCCATACCGGCCCGGCGATCATCATCGCCCCGAGCGAGATGGGCGATACCGGGCGTATCACCCATCACCTGCGGCAATCACTCCCCGACCCGAAGCACACCGTCCTCTTCGTCTCGTTCCAGGAAGAGGGCAGTGTCGGCCAGCAGTTGCTCGACGGCGCCGAGCAGGTGTCGATCGGCGGGCGCAACACGGCGGTCAAGGCGCGCGTCGCCGCCCTGCCAGCCTACAGCGGTCACGCCGACGGCGAGGAGCTCCGCACCTGGGTCCGCAGTCTCGGCGGCGACATCAAGCGCGCCTTCGTCGTCCATGGCGACGATCTCGCCGTCGCGATGATGGTGACCATCCTCCGCGAGGAGAGCGTGCGCGACGTGATCGTGCCGCGCGAGGGGGAGTCGTTCCCCTTCTGACGCCGGCGACGCGTCGCTGGGTGCTCGCCATCGCCATCGCGTCCGGCGCGGTGTACCTGCTCTCGTTCCTCGTGGTGCTCGTCGCCTCGCGGGTCGACGAACGCCGGAACGCCGATGCGATCGTGATCCTCGGCGCGGCGCAGTACGACGGCCGGCCGTCGCCCGTCCTCAAGGCGCGCCTCGACCACGGCGCCAAGCTGTTCCGCGATGGCTGGGCGCCGCTGATCGTGGTGACCGGTGGCATCGTCGAGGGCGATCGGATGAGCGAAGCCACCGCCGGCCAGCGCTACCTGACCGGGATCGGCTTGCCGCCCGAACAGGTCGTCGTCGCCGCCGAGGGGCGCAGCACGCGCGGCTCGATGGATGCGGTCGCGGAGCGACTCAAGGGCGAAGGGTTGCGACGTGTGATCCTCGTCAGCGATCCGTTCCACATGGCGCGGCTCCGGCTCGAGGGGCGGCGGCTTGGATTGCTCACGTACACCTCGCCCACGACCACCTCGCCAATTTCCACGCACTTCCGGACCGAACTGGGCTACCTCCTCAAGGAGGCAGCCAAGCTCCCCATCCTCGTCCTTCGGAGCCTGCTCCCATGAGCACCGCACAGATCACCTTCTGGGGCGCGGCCGGTCAGGTGACCGGGTCGTGCCACCTCGTCGAGCAGCATGGCCACCGCGTGCTGCTCGATGCAGGGCTTTTCCAGGGCAGTCGCAAGCTTTCGGACGATCTCAACCGCTCCGAGCCGTTTGATCCACGTCAGCTCGACGCCGTGCTGCTCTCGCACGCACATATCGACCACGCCGGTCGACTGCCGCTGCTGGCACGTCGCCAGTACGAGGGGCCGATCCATGCCACGCCGGCGACACGCGATCTCACGGCAGTGATGCTGGCGGATTCCGCGTCGATCCAGGAGAGTGATTTCCGACACCTGCAGAAGCGTGGCCGTGCCGGCTCCGAGTCGGAGCCGCTCTACACCATCGCCGATGCCACGCGCGTGCAGGAGCTGATGCATGCGCATCCCTACCAGCGCACCTTCAAGGTCGGCGACACCGACCTTCGCGCCACCTTCACCGATGCCGGTCACATCCTCGGCAGCGCGAGCGTCGTGCTCGAGGGATCGCGGGATGGGGATCCACGGATCGTCTTCAGTGGCGACATCGGACGCTGGAGCCAGCCGATCATCCGCGATCCCGCGGCGCCCAAGGGCCCGGTCGATGCCCTGATCGTGGAGAGCACCTATGCCCTTCGGAGTCACGGCACCGTGCACGAGGCCTCGACCGTGCTCGGCGACATCGTGCGACGCGTCGCCGCTCGCGGTGGCAAGATCCTGATCCCGTCATTCGCACTCGGCCGCACGCAAGAACTGGTGTATGCACTCCACGAGCTGCTCCGCGACAGCGCGATTCCCGACATTCCGATCTTCATCGACTCGCCACTCGCCCTCGAGGCGACCGATGTCTTCCGCATGCACCCGGAGGTGTTCGATCGGTCCGAAGATCTGGTGCGGAGTGAATCGAAGTTGCTCGATCATCGGATGGTGCACTATGTCCGAAGCGTCGAGGAATCGAAGGCGCTCAATCGCCTCAAGGGACCGGCGATCATCATCGCGGCAAGCGGAATGGTCGAGGCGGGACGCATCCTCCATCACCTGATCAACCACGGCGACAATCCCGACAACGCGATCGTCTTCGTCGGCTTCCAGGCGGAGCACACCCTCGGGCGCCGGATCAAGGAGGGGCAGACGCCGGTCCGGATCTACGGCGAGGAGCACACCATCAGCGCCGAAATCATCGCCATCGACGGCTACTCGGCGCATGGGGACAAGAACGAGCTCCGGCGCTGGGTCCGCGACCTGGGCGGTCCCGTCAAACGGGCCTTCTGCGTCCACGGCGAGCCGGAGTCGCTGCTCGCCATGAAGGCCATTCTCGAGGAGGAGGGGGTCGGACAGGTGGATATCCCGAAGCACGGGGAGACGTTCGAGCTCTAGTGCGAGAGGCGAGAGGCGAGAAGCGAGAGGCGAGAAGCGTGAGGCCTGGCCGGTGGGCCAGACCTGAAACCCGGCCCCCGGCACAACCGTAAATCTCGACGTATCTTTCTCGCTTCTCGCTTCTCGCTTCTCGCTTCTCGCTTCTCGCCTCTCGCCTCTCGCTTCTCAGGTTCCCATGCGACCTCTCCGACTCCTGACGCTCCTCCTCGCCGCGCCGCTCGGCGCGCAGGCGATCAGCGTCCCGGCCACCGTCGACACGCTGGCCAATGGCCTCACCGTGATCGTGCACGAAGACCACTCCGCGCCGATCGTCACCGTCAATACCTGGTACCATGTCGGTTCGGGGAGCGAGAAGCCGGGACGCACCGGTTTCGCGCATCTCTTCGAGCACCTCATGTTCATGGGTTCGGAGCATGCGGAGTATCCGCAGTTCGATCGCCTGCTCGAGGCCGCCGGTGCCAACAACAATGGCTCGACAACCGAGGACCGCACCAATTACTACGAGTCGGGTCCCCGGTCGGCACTGGCGCTGATGCTCTGGCTCGACGCCGATCGAATGGGCTGGCTCCTCCCCACGATGGATAGCGCCAAGGTCGATGCCCAGCGCGACATCGTCAAGAACGAGCGGCGCCAGAGCTACGAGAACCAGCCGTACGGGATGGTCGGTGATGTGATGCCGACCCTGATGTATCCGGCCGGCCATCCGTACTCGTGGACCGTGATCGGGTCGATGGCCGACCTGTCGGCAGCCTCGCTCGAGGACGTCAAGGAGTTCTTCCGCACCTGGTACGCGCCCAACAACGCGTCGATCGTGATCGCCGGCGATGTCACCCGGAAGGACGTGCTCGCGCTCGTCCACAAGTACTTCGATGCGATTCCGCGCGGTCCGGCGATCACCTATCCGACGCCATCCCAGCCCACGCTGGCGAAGGACACGCTGGTGACACTCGAGGATCGAGTCCAGCTCGCCCGGTTGTACTACCAGTTCCCGACGGTGCGTGCCTGGGCCGACGACGATGCGGCGCTCGAGGTCGCGGGACAGATCCTCTCGGGCTCGAAGAACTCGCGCCTGACCAAGCGGCTCCAGTACGACGACCAGACCGCGGTGTTCGTCTACGCCCGACCCGAGGCGAAGAAGCTTGCGGGTGACTTCGGGATCGTCGCGCAAGCCAAGCCCGGCATTGCGCTGCCCGTGTTGCAGCGCGCCATCGACGAGGAGCTCGCCCGTCTCGCGGCCGATGGACCGACCGCCCGCGAGATGGAGCAGGCCCACAACTCGATGGAGTCGAGCTTCCTGTCGCGGATCCAGACCGTCGGTGGCAAGGCCAATCAACTCAACGAGTACTACTACCTCACCGGGACACCCGACGCGTTCGAGCGCGACCTGGATCGCCTCAAGGCGGTCACCGCGGATGATGTGAAGCGGGTGGTGACCAAGTACCTCCTCGGGCCCCGCGCCATTGTCGGCGTGGTCCCGATGGGGAAGACCAATCTGAAGGCGATGCCACGTGTGATCTCGGGGGTGAACTGATGAACCGTATCCTGCCACTCCTTGCTCTCGTCGTCGTCGCGTGCACCAGGCAGCCTGACGGCCCCGTGACCGAAGCGCCACAACTCGGTGAAGCGCCCGTACTCACCCTGCCCACCGTCGACACCGCGCGCCTCGACAACGGCCTCACCATCCTCACGTCACGGAATGCCGAGGTGCCGATGGTGAGTGCCCGCCTGATCATCGATGGCGGTGCCCGCACCGCGGGCGCCGCGCCGGGACTCGCAACGTTCACCGCCGGCATGCTCGACGAGGGGGCCGCCGGCAAGACCGGCCTCGAACTCTCCGAAGCGGTCGACTTCCTCGGTGCCTCCCTCAACACCGGCGCGGGTTGGGAGAATGTCACCATCAGCACGTCGGCACCGAAGCGCACCTTCGAGCAGGCGATGGGGTTGATGGCCGATGTCGTCCTCCGGCCGACCTTCGCGAGCGCCGACGTGGCGCGTGAGCGCGCCGCACGCGAGGCTGCCCTCCTGTCGGCGAAGGATTCGCCGGGACAGGTCGCCAACCGGGTCTTCTATCGCAACGTCTATCCCGCCGGTCATCCGTACCATGTCGACATGAGCGGCGATGTCGCGAGCACCGCCAGACTCGACTCGGCCGCTGTCCGCGGCTTCTGGACCGCGGCCTCCGACCCGCGTCATGCCACGTTGATCGTGACCGGGGATGTGACCGCGGCAGAGGCGAAGAGCTGGGCCCAATCGGCATTCGGGGCGTGGCAGGCACCGAGCAGCGAAGCAACCAAGACTCCTGCAGCCGACGTGGCCGCAGCGCCGAGCAGTGCCACACGGATCATCCTCGTCGACAAGCCGGGTGCAGCCCAGTCGGTGATCTACATCGGCGCCCCCGGTGTGGCGCGCAACACTCCGGACTACGCCGCGATCGAGGTGATGAACACGATCCTCGGTGGCTCGTTCTCCTCGCGCCTCAACGACATCCTGCGCGAACAGCGCGGCTATTCATATGGGGCAGGCTCGAACTTCAATTGGAACCCGGTGGCGGGGCCGTTCACGGCATCGTCTCAGGTTCGTACCGACGTCACCGATTCCTCACTCGCCGTCTTCTTCCACGAGTTCAATCGGATCCGCGACGAGCCGGTCGACACCGTCGAGCTCATGCGGGCTCGCAACTATCTCGTCCTCGGTGCGCTCGGCGACTACGAGACCGCCGGCCAGGTCGGCGGCGCCATCAGCTCCGCACTCCTGTTCGGCATGCCGCTCCAGCAGACGGCCGACGACCTCGCCGCAATGGGCAAGGTCACCGCGGCCGATGTCCAGCGCGTCGCGAAGCAGTACCTCGACCCGAGCAAGCTCACGGTGGTCGTGGTCGGCGATCTCTCGGTGATCCGGCCCGGCATCGAGGCGCTCGGTCTCGGCCCGATCGAGGTGCAGACGTATTGACGCTCCTCTCCACCCGCCGCATCCACACCGGTCGCGTCGTCTCGCTCGACATCGACACGGTCCGGTTCCCCAACGGTGAAGTTGGGGAGCTGGAGATGCTTCGGCATTCGGGCGCGTCGGCGATCGTGCCATTCCTCGACGATGCCACCGATCCGGATCCGCGCATCATCCTGATCCGCCAGTTCCGGCACGCCACCGGCGGCTGGCTCTGGGAAATCCCCGCCGGCCGACGCGAGGGCGACGAGCCGGCGGAGCTCACCGCCCGCCGCGAGCTCCGCGAGGAGACCGGCTACGACTGCGCCCGCCTCGCGCCGATCACCTCGATCTGGACCACGCCCGGCTTCACCGACGAGATCATCCATCTCTTCGCGGCACACGGCCTCACCCCGGGTGATACCGCGCATGAGCGCGACGAGGTGCTCGAGATCCACCCGATGCGCTGGTCGGTGGTCCTCGAGATGATCCACGCAGGCGAGATCATGGATGCCAAGACGTTGATCGCCATGCTCGCCCTCGCCAGCCTCGGCACGGGGCGCTGACGCAGCGCACGGTGCCTTACCTTTGGGTCATGACCAGCCCGCTGACACCGATCCCGACCCCCCGCTGATGGCGACTCGTCTCACCCCGGACCGGCTCGCCAGCGCACTCGCGAAAGGCGCCCCGGCGCCGGTGTACTATGTCGCCGGTTCCGAGGGGATCCTCAAGGACGACGTCATCCGGACCGTGATCGACCGCGTGCTCGATCCAGGGCTCCGCGACTTCAATCTCGATCTCCTGTCCGCCTCGACCCTGGCCGCCGACCAGCTCGCGTCGGCATGCAGCACCCTGCCCATGATGGCCGACCGCCGCGTGGTGGTGGTCCGTGACGTCGAGGCGTGGAAACGCAAGAGCAAGGCAAAGACCGCCGCCACCGACTATCTCGCACGCCCGGCCGCCGACACCGTCCTCGTGATGGTCCAGGGCGACACCAAGGATCCCGACGCCGACTTCACGAAGCATGCGACACTGATCGACTGCTCGGCACCGGTGGGCGCGGCACTCGATGCCTGGCTCGATGGCCAGCTCACGACCGCGAACCTGACCCTCACCCCCGACGCCCGTGAGCACCTGCAGCGCGCCACGCGCGGCGATCTCGGCCTGCTCGCCGCCGAGGTCGCCAAACTCGGTGGATTGGGGGGGGGAGAGCCGCTCGACCGCGACACGGTCGGTGACCTGGTGGGCATCCGTCACGGCGAGACCGTCGATGATTGGCGTGATGCCGTCCTCCGGGACGATCTCCCCGCCGCAACCGCCATGCTGCCCCGGATCCTCGAGCAGACCGGGATCTCCGGGGTGCGATTGCTGTTCACACTCGGCGCCTCGCTGATCGTGCTGCAGTGGGCACGCCACGCCGCCAAGGAGCGACGCCTTCGCGGGAAGGCCCTCGCCAGCGCCGTCCGGCAGCTCTGCTTCGACACCCGACCGATGGTCGGCAGCTACGGTCCCTTCGCCGACGTGATCAGCGAGGTGGTCGGCCAGTGGCCGGCGCGCCGAATTGCCCTCGCCGTGCGACTCACCCTCGGCGCCGACGTCTCGCTCAAGAGCACCACCATCTCGACGGAGGAGGGCATCGTGACCGACCTGGTCCTGACCCTCGCCGCGTCTCGACCCCGGAAGGCCGCATGACCCGCATCGCAGTCCGTTTCGCCGCGCTCCTCCTGCTTGGCCTCGCCACGGCGGCACCGCTCGTGGCTCAGGACACCGCGCTCCCCAATTCCCCCAGATTCCAGTCGATCCTCCGGCTCGCCCAGGATGGTCGGAGTGACAGCGCCCGTGCCCTGATCGCCACGGTGCTCAAGACGACCGAGACGACCGATCCCGCGTACCCCGAGGCCCTCTACACCGCCGCCACCATCGCCTCCTCCGGCGATGAGGCGCGGCTGCTCTTCTCGCGCGTCGCGGTCGAGTTTGCCCGCTCGGGTTGGGGCGACAAGGCACTCCTTCGGCTGGCCCAACTCGACTACGGCGCCGGGGACAGTCAGGGCACCGTCACCCGGGTCGATCGGCTGATCACCACCTATCCGCAGTCGAGCGTCCTGGCCGACGCCACCCTCTGGGGCGCGCGGGCCGCGCTCGAACGTGGCGATGCCCCACGCGCCTGCACCTGGCTCGACCTGGGCCTCGAGCGAGTCGGCCAGAATGTCGAACTGCGCAACCAGATCGAGTTCACCCGCCGGCAGTGCACCGCCGAGGCCCGGAGTCAGGTACCCGCACCGACGCAAGTGACACCGATCCGGACACCCGAGCGGCGTCCGGTCGATCAGGCGCCGGTGCGGTCGCCAGCCACTCCGCCGGTCAAGACACCGGAAAAGCGGCCGACCGACACGGTCGCGGTGACCAATCCGGTCCGCCCACCGGTGACACCGCCAACGACCACGCCAGACCGGCCGACGCCGAACCCACCCGCTGCCGCCGGACCCTGGCGCATCCAGGTCGCCGCGGTCAGTGATCCGGCGGCCATCGCCCGCCTGGAGCGCGCGATCAAGGCCGCCGGTCTCACGGCGTACCGGTCGAACAGCCCCGGTGGCCTGACACGGGTCCAGGCGGGGCCGTTCGCCACACGCGAAGCCGCCGACGCCGCACTGCCGGGACTGACCGCAGCGGTCGGTGGCCAGCCGTTCGTGACGCGCGTGCCATAGGTCAAAGGCGAGTCGTGGGAGGTGAGGGGTGAGAAGACGATCTTCGTCTCACCTCTCACCTCTCACCTCTCACGTCTCACGTCTCGCTCCTAGAACGTCACTTCCATCCCGAGACGCATCGTCCGGCCGGCCCCGGCGAACCGGGAGACATGGAACGTGCCGATCCGTGCAACATCCGAGGCGATGCGCTGCTCCGCCAGCGAGTAGACGCCGTCGCCATTGCCGAACCGCTGCTCGTCCTTGCGCATGTAGTAGCAGGTCGGCGCCGACGGATTGCCGCCCGTCGTCTTCCAGCCGGCACAGCCGGCGTTGTCGGTC
>DASSYA010000013.1:0-9684 GCA_035703525.1 Gemmatimonadales bacterium
GGACACAGGTCATAAGTAGACTTTCTCATGCCGCCTGTGTTCTCGGCAAGTAGGTCCGCGGCGGCACTCGGCCGAGACTGCGATGCGGCCGCTCGGTGTTGTACATCTCCAGCCAGCCTTCCGTGATCTCCCGCACTTCGCGCAGCGACGTGAACACCCAGGCATTCAGCACTTCCGTCCGGTAGGTGCGGTTGAACCGCGCGATGAACGCATTCTGGTTCGGCTTGCCCGGTTGGATGTGGCACAGCACGACGCCGTGCGCCTCGCACCATCTCGCCAGCACCGCCGCGATGAACTCCGGCCCGTTGTCACACCGCAACCGACTCGGCGTGCCATGGATCGCCACCAACTGGTCGAGCACGGCGACCACCCGTGTGCTCGGCAGGGAGGTGGCGATCTCGATCGCCAGCCCCTCGCGGTTCCCCTCGTCGAGCACGTTCAGCGTGCGGTAGCAGCGCCCGTCGTACAGCGTGTCCCCCATGAAGTCGAGCGCCCACGTCGCGTTCAGGATCGGCGGCGCCTCAAGCGCCACCCGGGGCCGCGTCAGCACCCGCTTTTTCCCGCGACGCTTCAGGTTCAGCCCGAGCGCGCAGTAGACGCGGTAGATCCGCTTCCAGTTCCACCGATGCCCCAGCTCAGCCAGCCGATCGCGACAGAGCCAGAAGCCCCACTGCGGCGACTGCTCGATCAGGGCCCGCAACGCTTCGATCACGGGCGCATCCACCGCGGCACGATCCCGGGGCGAGCGATACCACGCTGTCCGCGAGAGTCCGGCGATCCGACAGGCGCGCCCGATGGCGAGCGCGTGCTCCTGCACCAGGATCGCCGCGACGGCCCGACGCGCGGACAGCCCTACAGTTTTCGGCCGAGCACATCCTTGATCGCGGCGTTCTCGAGCGCCAGGTCGGCGTACATCCGCTTGAGCTTGGCGTTCTCCTGCTCCAGCTCCTTCAGGCGCCGAAGTTCCGGCACCGACGTGCCGCCGTACTTCGCCTTCCAGGTGTAATAGGTCTGCCGGCTGACCCCGTGCTTGCGGAGCAGGTCCGCCACCGGCACGCCGGCCTCCCCTTCCTGCAGCACCGCGACGATCTGGGTCTCGGTGAATCGCGACTTCCTCATGTCCCCTCCTTCGGGCGATGAAAAAGTCTAACTCAGGATGTATCCCTTGGGGGGAAGCTTACGCTAGGACTCCACAGGCTGGGATCACCATTCTCCACGCGGCCTTCACTTTCAACCTCCTTTGATGGGTATCCACCAAGGCAGCTGTCACTCGTGGATCCTCCGAGGTCAAGGATCACATCAGTGGAGCTCCTCACAAACCTCACGCTACCTTCAGCAATCTGTGCCCAGGCAGTGCGAAAGGCCACCGGCAATTTGAGAGCGCAATTGCGGGTTGCATTCACCGACCGATCTCGCGAAAGGTGCGCTTCAAATCACTTCCTCGTTTAGCGCGCCATACCGGATTCAACCATGGCTGTTGGAACGCCCGTGAGAATTCTGGAAACTGACCGAGTGTAATGTCATTCGGCCCCCAGCGACGCTTTGTCGCTGGGGGCCGAATGATGGTACCTGCTGGTGAGGCCGATCAGGTCATTACTTGATCGTCACCTTCACGTAGTTCGGCGCGCCACCAGAGTGGTAGTCGACGACGATCAGGTAGTAGTCGCCGGCCGTGACATCGACGCTGTTGTGCTCCGGGTTGGCGCTGCTGCCCTGATACAGGATCTCGTTGTTTGCGGCATCCCAGACCACGAAGTCGATGTCGTTGGCACCGGACCAGCCGACGCTGATGTCCAGGTTGCGATCGGACCCGACCGAGAGCTTGTACCACGACACCGGTCCGCCCCACCCGTCGATGTCGGCCCCGACCAGGGTACCCTTGTCGCTGAATGTGAACGAGGTGTCGGGCAGCACGATCGTCGGTGCGGCAGCGGCCGTGGCGCCACCGACCGGGCCGGTGAACGTGAGCCCGGTTGTCGCCGGCACTGCCGGCAGGCCCACGCTCGGGATGTAGGATGCGCGGGCACCGGAGATCGTCGGGGTGCCGCCTGTTGCCAGGATCGTGGCGGTGTGGCCGTCGGCCGAGACGCTGATCGGCTGCTGGACTGCGCCATCGAAGTCGAACGTCGTCCCGCGGGTGAAGACGAAGTTCTCGGACGAGACATCGACCTTGCCACCGGTCACGGCACTATAGGTGACCGGAATCGCGGAAGGAATGACGTTGACCTTGATCTCCTGCGTGATTCCCTTGTTCGTGACCTTGAACGAGGTTCCCACAGCCTGCGTCGCCGTCACGGTGTAGCGATGCTGGGTCTGGATCTTCTGGTTGGTCAGCGTACCGGGAATGTAATCCGGACGGTAGGTGCTGTCCCAGACCACGGTGAGGCCGGGGCCGACATCGGAAATCGTGTAGGGGCCGACCGGGGTCGCGAAGTTGGCGTTATCCGTCAACCGGAGGAGCACCGTCTTGGTGGCACCCTGGTTGATGAACATGATCTGCGGGGTGGCCTGGACCTTGGTCGGATCACCCGAGTCACCGCTCAGATCGAGGCTCGGATCGTTGTTGCAGGCGGCGACCGCGGCCACCAGCATCACGCCGCTCATCAGACGAATCATTCGGTTCATAGTGCTGCTCCTCAGACGGATGAAGAAGGTGTCACTCGACACCGTACGACGGCCTGCTGTCCCTCGAGGCGGCCAGATGCCGCCCCGACACTCCTCTTACCGGCAGGACTGCTGGGCACCCTGCGTCGGATCGCCCCCACCGGTCACCACAAAGAACTTCTGCCCCAGATACGGCTCGATATCACGCTGCACGACGAGCGGATTGAGGATTTCGCACCAGTTCGCCGCCGACGACTCGGTGAGATCGTTGGTCTTGATCAACCGGAAGTTCCCGAAATTGTTCTGGTCGGCAAAGATATAGAACTGCGGCCGACCCTGGGTGTAGCGCCAGATTTCGAATGCCGGTGAGCCCTGACCCTGCGCGAATGACTGCGAGTCATCCGCCTTGCCATGCTTGACGAAGATCCGGCCCTTGTCGGTCTTCCACCCCGGCCTGCCGTTCCGACCCGATTCGCCAAACTGTTCGTTGGCGTAATTGATCGCATCATAGAAGCGAATCCGCGTCTCGTTGATGGGCGTCTCCGGCGACTCATCCCGCTGCCGCCAGAAATCGATCAGGAACTGACGCTTGGCCAGGACGGTCAGCGCCCCATCCCCACGCGGCTTGTAGACGGCAAGTTGGTCGGGCTTCGCAATCAGGGCCAGGACCTCGGCTGCGGCATCGAGATCGTCCTCCGACATCGCACCGAAATAGGTTTCGTCGAGACCCTTCCGGGCGTTCCTGGTCGCCAGCTCCCGCTGCATTGCGGCTTCGAGCGAGCCGACATTGAACGGCGCCTTGACCGTCGAGGTGCGGCCCTGACTCGCAACCTTCGCCGTCAGGATGTAGTGCCCCTCAGCCAGCCCATCGAGCGGGAACTGACCGCGGATCACCCCGCCACCCGCCGGGACGGTCTGTTCGAACGGCGCCAGGGCGATGATCTCCCGCACCCCATCGCTCGTGCTGACGCTGATTGTCGTCGTGGCCGTCGCCTCGCGATCGGTGTAGGCCTCGACCATGAACGCAATGACCGGCTTCAGGGCGTCGAGGGTGACCTCGGGCGATGTCACAAACCGCATGGACCCACGCGACACCTCGCCCGGCAGGGAGGTGGTGTCGTTCGGTGCCACGATCCGCATGTCACTGGCAAGCAGCAGATCCGAGAGTCCCGGCGGTTCACTGAATCCTGCGACCTCCGTGGAGGTCTTTGCCGTCCGCCCGGTGACCGAATCGGTCACGGTGACAGTCAGCGTGTACTCCCCCGGGGAGAGCCGGAACCGCAGTGGCTCCATCCCGTAGGCATCGGGGACGCGGAACGACGCCGGGGCGCCGCTCCACCACTGCTCATTGAGCAGCGTCTTGCCGGCATTGTCCGTCACGGTCACGGTGGTCTGCCACGCGATGCGATCTCCCGCCGCCTCGGTCAATGCGTACGGCACCTGCAAGAGTGCCAGCACCGGTGTCACCTTGTCGGCCGATTCATAGAACCGGACGACGCGCACCGCCAGCTGCGGCGGAGCCGGCTGGGGTGTGGCGACGAGGGCGAGGATGAGTGACGGCAGCAACATCGAGCGCGATTCCGATCAGGTCAAGCGTTGATCAATCAGGCGGTGGTGGAGGGCAACGCCGGGTCGGTGCGACCGACCCGGCGTCGGGTCCTCACCAGCCCAGGGTCACCGTGAAGAAGTTCGCGGTGCCCAGCAGTCCGACATCCTTCCAGGCGTAGTCGAACCCGAGCGTGAAGCCCGGCGTCTGGTACATCAGGCCGCCACCGAACGCGAGGCCCTGCTGCTTCTCGTCGCTCTCCTTGGTGACGCCGACGCCGAAGAAGTCGGTCTCGTACTTGTTGGCGGGCGTGGCGGTGTAGCTGCCCCGCACGGCGAGGCCGAAGTCCGAGCCCCCGAGCCGCATCGCGGCCAGTTCGGCGCCGAAGCCGAAGCCTGCCTTGTTGCTGTTGGCCTGGTTGAACTCGCCCATGACGGTCATGCGGGAGTTGGCGCCAGCGAGCACGTCGTAGGCCAGGCCCACGCGGAAGACCGTCGGCAGCGAGAAGCCCGTGGTCCGGTAGACGGCCGGCTGCGGCTCTTCGGTGATCGGATCCTCATCCGGCAACTTGTCGCGGGCGGCGGTGGTGCGAATCCGGTCGCCGTCATACGACATCTTGGTGCCGAGGTTGCTGAGGGTGAACGCGAATCGGATCGGCTTGCCACTCAGGTTCGAGTGGAAGTGGGTCCCGAAGTCGATCGCCATCGCCGAACCGGAGGCCTGGCCGAGCTGGTCGAAGACCCCCTTCGCCGTCAGACCGACCGAGAAGCGGTCGGAGAAGTTCTGGGCGAAGGTGATCGCCGCGAAGGTCTCCGAGACGTCGTAGACCTCGCCGGTGCCCTCGGGATTCAGGACCGTGTAGACGGGCTGGCCGCTGAAGCCGAAGGTGCCGAGCTGGACCCCGAACGCCTTGGAACCGCCGCCGAACGGGAATGCGATTCCGCCCCAGTTGAGCTTGGTATCCGCGACGTAGTTCAGTTGCGAGAATTGGGCGCCGGGCCGGGTCATCAGGGCGATGGCCGCGGGGTTGGCATTGACGCCACCGACATCGGTGGCCATGGCGACGTATGACCCGCCCAGCGCGGTGCCCCGGGCATTGGCGCCCAGGAGCAGGAACTCCGCTGTGGTGGAGCCATAGGCCGTGTTATCGGACACGTCCTGCTGCGCCGACGCGATCATCGGCACGAAGCCGAGGAGCGCAGCCGACAGGACGAGCCGAGGCGAAAAGTTGCGATGCATTGCGTCGTTCTCCTGTGGGGGGTCGGCCGGACCCGAAGGTCCGACCGCCCCGTCGGCGGTGATTACTGAGCGTAATTGATGATGGTCATGCGGCCCACCATGGACTCGCCATTCTCAGCCGTCACGTGGTAGAAGTACACCCCGCTGGCCACGAACTGGTTGTTCCGGTTACGGACGTCCCAGCTGATTTCGCCCCCGAAACTGGTGGAGGCCTGCTTGAGGATCCGGACCAGGACCCCACTCGACGTGTAGATCCGGACCGTCGCCGTTGCCGGCAGGTTGACGAACTTGATGATCTTGCTCGTCGTGGTCGCCTCGAACGGCGAGGTGACGTAGTACGGATCCGGCACGGTGTGGACCTTGGCCAGCGTGGTCGCCGTCGAGGCCACCGACTGGTTGGTCACACTGTACTTGAAGCTCGCCTCGGCGCCGACGGCCGTGAACGGCCGCGGGAACGGAGTGAACTCGTAGTCGCCGAAGTCGCCGGCGGCGCCGTGACCACCGCGGACGGCGCCCACATAGTCGCGCATCGTCCAGACGGTACCGGCTGCCGGCAGTGCGCCACCCGCCAGCTCCATCAGGAAGAGATGCCCCTTGAGGTAGAACCCGAAGCCTGCGTTCGCGGCCGGAGCCCGGGTCCGCTGGTCGGTGTTCGAGTTGCGACCGAAGGCGATCGTGCCGGGAATGGCCGTCTCGCTGAGCACGTAGTTGGCTGCGCCGCACGGCCAGGCCCCACGGACTCCCGCCTGGTTCTTGAAGCCAGCCACACAGGTGAAATCGGAGTGGGTCAGGACCGTCGGACGCTGGTCGTAGGAGCCTGCCGCCGTCGTGGCCGACTGGTTGAGGATACCCCACGCGCCACCGATGCCACCGGTGAACGGCACCGGGACATTGTGCGTCACATCGATCACCGAGTCGACCTTGCCCGCGGCGCCCCAGTAGACCTTGTAGTCAGCCGAGGTGATGTCGCCCGACAGCACGCCTTCCATGGCACGCGTGCCGCCGCCGCTCTGGTTCTCGTAGGAGATCGGATCCATGTTGGTCACGACGCCTGCGAGGTGGCCGACGTTGGTGAAGTCACCACTCGGCGGGCCGGACTGGCCAGAGTTGAAGTTGGCGTAGTTGCCACGCCACGGATCGGCTTCGGTCTGCGTGTCGCCGTCAAACCAGACCGCGCCACCGTAGGAGCAGGCCCGTCCGGCGCCATATCCCTCACCACCGTTGACACAACCACGGGACTTCACGCGGGTGTGGTAGCCACCCTCGAGCGTCATGCTGAAGTCACCGAGCACAGCCGCGTACGACGCGTTGGCGTTGCCGCCATACGCCACCGCCAGCTCAGGATCGGCGGACCCGGCCGCCCAGGCACCCTTGCCCGTGACACGCCCTTCTGTGAACGACTGAGCGATCGAGATCGTGAAGTTGGAACGACCTGCCGGGTCGCCCGCGCTCATGAAGTAAAGGTGCGGGACACCGGCGTTGGGATCGCCAAGCTGGAGCGAATCGACACGCACGGTGACCGCGCCATCACCCTTCAGGAGGGCCGTGACCAGTCCGCCAACGGAGCCGGTCCAGTCGTTGGCCGGAGGCATCTTCTTGCTGAAGACGCCAGTGGTCGGGTCGATCGTCGGGACCTCGTTATCGGTGAGCTTGACACCGCGGCCGTAGACGCCGTCGAGGGTGACGTTCCCCTCGTTGACATAGTTGCCCGACCGGGTGCTCGGCTGGACCCGCTTCGAGATCAGCGCCGATTCCAGCGAGGTGTTGCCCGCGCCGGTCGAGGAGATCGCGTTGACGTCGAATGCCGTGACCGCGTAGAAGTAGGTCAAGCCGTTCCGCGGGGCATCATCGACGAAGATGAACGGCACGCCGGTATCGTCGAGCGCCGGGAAGCCCTTGCCACCACCGGTGACGGCGGTGTCGGTCTTCAGGTTGATGATATCGCCGCTCGCCAAGGGCGTCCGATTGCCACGGGCAACCTGCACGAAGTTCTTGCCGATGTTGTAGCCGACCTTCTTGACCAACTGGACACCGGGCACCTGCGGGTCGAAGACCCCGCTGCAGCTGGTGGTGATGTTGATTTCCGGTGCGCACTTGGAGCCCCGGTCGTCACTGACCACCTGACCGGTGTAGTCGAAGAAAGTGGTGCCGCTGTAGTCGTACTGGGCCACCAGCTTGAGGGCCTGCGAGTTGTCGGCGCGACCGCGATAGATGCGGTACCCCTCGACGTCGAACTGACGATAGTTCGGGTCGTAGAGCGTGTTGACAACCGGTGCGCCACCGCCCGCCGGGACCACCGAGGCATCCTTGGCCACCTGGAAGAACGGATCGCCCTCGGTCTCGGACTGCGAGGGACGCCAGATCACGGTCACCTGACCGTCGCCCGGAATCAGGAAGAAGTCCGGGGCATCAGGAGAGAACGGCAGCAGGAACTTGTTGTCGAAGATTTCCTGCGCCAGCTTCGCCTTGCCGAGCAGCGAGCCCGGAGCGGCCACGATTTCTGATTGCTCGACGACACCGTCGGCATTGGCATCCGTGAAGCCACGGAAGCCCTGGAGCGAGTCGACCCGGTTGGCGCCTGCGACCAGCAACGCCGCGTTGGTGAGACGCTTCGGATCGCCCGGCGGAACCCGCGTGCCGGCACCCGGGAAGCCCGGGATGTTGAGCGGAGCGGCGTGGATGTAGCTCACGACGATCGAGGCGGACTGGCCGGCCTCGAGCTTGAACGGCGTCGACGACTGCATCATCCGCACGTCGGCCGGATTGACGTCGCCGACATAACAGATCCGCGAGACGAGCGGGTCACCCTGGTTGCAGGATACGCCGTCGGCCGGCGTGATGGTGCCCGACATGTACTTGTAGAGACGGACCGCCGAGTTCGGGTCGGCGAACGGTGGGCCGTTGGTCGTGTTCGAGAAGAGCGCGATTTCGCCCGGACCGGTCGCCGACTTGAGGTACTTGACGCCGACGAAGCCGGCGCCCGCGAAGAACGGCGCGCCGAAGATGCTCGGCGAGAAAGTCCAGCCGTTGGCGCGCGGCATGTCGGCGTGGTAGGCAAAGCCGAGCGCGAACGGCAGGTTGACGCTCGAGAAGTTGGTGCCTGCACCACCCGCAACGATGTCCGGGTCGGCCGCGAAGGCGGCGTAGAACGGATCGATCGTGTACCCATCGTTCGGGAGCGTGATCGAGAAGTTGGCGTTGTTGAGCGCCTTGAACTTCGCCGCTTCCTGGATGAGGATGTCGCGGATGCCCGGCCGGTACTGTGCGTAGTCGGCGGCATTCGACGACGTGATGTTGTAGAAGGTGAGGATCAGATAGATAAGGTCCTCGTTGCCGGTCGGGTAGTTCCAGCCCATCACCCGGTACTCGGCCACGATCCCGAGCGGGTGCGGGCGAGCGGCGTTGAGGCCCGGATCGGCCTCGGAGGACATCCACCAGACGTCGCCCTGTGAGGCCGAGACGCGGCCACGGAGCAGTGGTGCGAAGAGCTCCTCGGATGCATCGCCCTGCGGCACATAGGCCGCCTGCGGCCAGTTGGCCACGTCGCTCGGCTTGGCCGAGTTCCAGAGCTCGGTCACCGCGGTACCATGCTGACGGAGACCCGAGGCATCGAAGAACATGCCGCCGGTCGTGTCGCCAGCCCACGGATTGGTCGCGCGATCGCCCTGGATGATGCCGGCGACCTGCAGACCCGAGTTGAACATGTACTGGTTGCCGGTACCCTTCGGCCAGTAGCCACCGCCGATCGTCGAGGAGTTGGTGGAGTCCACACCCACCTCACCTCGCGTGTTCAAGCCGTAGTAGACCTGGTTGATCGTGATGGCGCCGAGATTTCCGGCGAAGAGCCGGTAGCGGCCCGTCGGGGCTCGCAGGGCTTCGGGATCTGGTCCGGCATGTGCAGGGACCGGCATCGCGGTCATTGCCGCGATGGCCAATCCCATGCCGGCGATCAGGCCCCTCATACCACGCATTGAGTGCATTGTGCGACCTCTCGAGTCTGGATGCGGACGACCGGGGCGGTGACGATCGGTCGAGACCGACCGCCACCGTTCCAGGCGGGGTGAAATCAGAAGTTTACTTCCATACCGAGCCGGAGTGTCCGTCCGGCACCTGCGAAGTTGGAGATGTGGAACGTACCGATCCGTGCAACATCGGAGGCGATGCGCTGCTCCGCCAGCGAGTAGACGCCGTCGCCATTGCCGAACCGCTGCTCGTCCTTGCGCATGTAGTAGCAGGTCGGCGCCGACGGATTGCCGCCCGTCGTCTTCCAGCCGGCACAGCCGGCGTTGTCGGTC
>DASSYA010000001.1:0-97863 GCA_035703525.1 Gemmatimonadales bacterium
CGCTTCTCGCTTCTCGCTTCTCGCTTCTCGCTTCTCGCTTCTCGCTTCTCGCTTCTCGCTTCTCGCTTCTCGCTTCTCGCTTCTCGCTTCTCGCTTCTCGCTTCTCGCTTCTCGCTTCTCGCTTCTCGAACTAGATGAACTCCACGTCCACCTGTTCCGGGATGATCCCCGCCTCGAACGCCCGCGCGAGCAGCAGGCGCACTGCTGCGCGGCCACGCTCACCATAATCGACGGTCCATTCGTTGACATACATCCCGACGAACTCATCGGTGCGCTCGTCGGAGATGCCCCGGTTGTAGCGCGAGGCGTGGGCCAGGGCCTCGGCGCGGTGCGCCAGCGAATACTCGATGCTGGCCTTGAGGTCGCGCGCCACCTGGGTGATCACGTCGTGGCCCAGATCGCGACGGACCACGTTGCCACCCAGCGGCAGCGGCAGCCCCGTCTCGGCAAGCCACCACTCACCCATGTCGGCCCAGAGGTGGAAGCCATCGTCGGCGTAGGTGAGCTGCCCCTCGTGAATGATGAGGCCGAGGTCGACTTCACCGGCGTGCACCGCGGCCTCGATCGCATCGAAGGCGAAGAAGACCGGCTCGAATTCCGGCTGCCAGAGCTGCAAGGCCAGATAGGCGGTGGTGTAGCGGCCGGGGACGGCAATCCGCTTGCCCCGCGCCGCGTCGCGGTTGGTGGCCGATCCGGTGACGCGATCGGCCGGCGGAGCCGTGGTCCCGACCAGTCGCGGGCCATAGCCATCCCCCATCGATGAGCCACTCCCGAGGAGCGCATAGTCCTTCGCGAGATAGGCATATGCGTGGATCGACACTGCCGAGACATCGAGCTCGGCCTTGCGCGCGCGCTGATTGAGCGACTCGATGTCCTGCAGCTCGTGTTCGTACTGCAGATCGCCGGTGTCGATCTTTCCCTCGGCGAGTGCGTAGAACATGAACGCGTCGTCGGAGTCGGGTGAGTGGGCAACGCGGATGGTACGCGGCATCAGATGCTCCCCTGGCGCTGATGAAACTCCTCGAGTAGCGGCATGTGTGCCGCGTACTCCGGGCGATCACTGGCAATCTCTCGGCTCCACGCGCGGTCGAACTCGGTCTTGGCGGCCTGGTAGGCCGCCTGGTCACCGCCCGCGCGCGCCATCTCGGCCTGCAGGTACCGCCCCATCAGGTTGTCAGGCGCCTCGTGCAACAACGAATCCAGTTGCACGCGCGCGCGCTCGATCTGCCCCACCTGGATCCGGAGCAAGGCGATATGAAACCGCGCATCGATGGTGCGGTCGCCCGGCAGGAGCATGTCCCATGCCCCCTCCGCCATCGGGTAGAACTGGACGACCTGAGCGGTGTCGCCGGCCTCGACCGCGGCCTGGATCCGATCGGTCAGCCGCGTGAATCGCTCCCCCGGCGTGAGCGACCAGATGTCGGTCGTGGCCGGGGCAGGGACACCGGGGGAGCCGGGCGGCGGGCTCGCGGGCCTGTTCCCCCCCCCGAGGTACCAGACCGCCCCGGTCACGACCGCGACCAGCACGACCGCGAGCAGGCCGGCCGCGAGGCCACTCGCCGGTGGGGCGGTGGCCGGGGCAGGCGGCGGCGCGCCGGCGGCACCCACCGGCGTGCCGCAATCGCGGCAGAATCGCACCCCGGCCTCGAGCCGCGCGCCGCAGCCGCGGCAGGTGGTCTCGCCCTGGGGGGCCCCGCAATGCGAGCAGAAGTCGCCATTGGCCATCTGGCCGCAGTGTGGACACGAGTCGTGGCGAGCCGTCACGTCAGGGCAGCTCCCCACGGAACTGACGCAGCATGGCATCGTGATCGGCATACTCCGAGCGACCCGAGGCCATTTCCGCCGCGAAGTGGTCCTTGAACGCCTTGTCAGCTGCCGTCCGTGCCGCCTTGTCCTGCTGGATCTCGGCCACCACCGACCGGAGATAGAACCCCATCAGGTTATTGGGTGCCTCGGCGAGGATCGTATCGGCCTGGGCGAGGGTGGCGGGGAAATCGCTGATCATGAGATCGAGCGCGGCCATGTGGTACCGGGCGTCGATGTCGCGATCCCCCGGCAGCAGCATCTCGTACGCCTGCTGTGCCATCGGCCAGAACCGGATCACGGTGGAGGTATCCCCCTGCTCGGCAGCGGCGGTGACCCGGTCGCTCAGCCGAGTGAACCGCTCGCGGGGTGTCATGTTCGTGATGTCCGGGGGGACCGATGCACCGGCCGGGGCCGGGCCGGTGGTCGCAGCGGCCGGATTGCCGGCGTTGGGCATGGCCACGGCCTTGGGTTCACCCCAGGTGCCGGCCATGGCCAGCACCATCACCACCGAGGCGGTCGCCAGGAGGCCGCCAACGATCCAGGGCAGCCGAGGCTCGGGGACCCGGGACGCCACGGTGACTCGCGCCGCACCACACTGCGTGCAATATTGGTCAGTGGGCAGGAATGGTGCGCCACATGACCGGCAGCCATCGGCGACGCGGGATGCGCCACAGGCGGCGCAAAAGCGACCGCTACCAGCGGCGCCACAGGTGGGGCAGGGTGTGAGGTCAGGTTCGGTCACGGCGTCTCCAGAGGCGAATCCGCTCGACCCCTCGAGGTCGAAGATGGCGCAATATATCCCGTCCAACGCTGGCGCCCGCGGCCTCGGCTCACTTACGTTGGAGGAGACCCGAGAACGGATCCGATGACCACGCCTACGCCAGATACCATCGACCTCTCCAATGCCGCGCACATGGGCGACCTTGCCCGTGGCGGGACCACATGGTCCGTCTACCTCGAGACGCGCCAGGACGGGCCGATCGCCGCGGGTCGAGCCCACTTCGTCGCCGGTGATGTGCGCCGCTCCTCATCCTGGATCTTCCGCGAGTGGACGGCTGAGGACGTGCGGACCCGATTCATGGAGTTCTCGGCCCTCGAGCTCTGGCGGCTGCTCGAATCGCTCAGCTAGACCGCGTGGGTCCGCCCCGAGCATTCGTGATGTCCTTGTGGCGCGCGGCGGTGGCTGTGCTGCTGATCACGGGTGCTGCCGCCGCACAGCAGCCTGCATCACCGATCATCGATCGGGTCGAGATCCGCCGGTCCTCGGTCTTCGACGCCGACGAGGCGACCTTCTTCCTGTTGCGGACCGTCAACGCACTCCATGTCACGACCCGCGAGTATGTGATCCGCCGCGAACTGCTCCTCGGGGCAGGGATGCCGTGGGATTCGGCGCGAGCCGCCGAATCGGCGCGCAACCTCCGGCGTCTCGGCGTGTTCCGATCGGTGACCATCGACTCGGTGCGGACGGACAGCGGACTCGTCGCGCGGGTCGAGACGCGCGATGGCTGGAGCACCCGCCCGGATTTCAGGTTTCGCTCCACCGGTGGAGAGCTCGACTACACCCTTGCCCTGATCGAGGACAACCTGCTCGGCACCGCGAGTCAGGCGTCGCTGGTCTACCACAAGAACCCCGACCGGACCACGACGGTGCTGGGTTTCCGGCAGCCGCGCCTGATCGCCGGTCAGGTGGGCCTCAACGCGCGCTGGGACAACCGGAGCGATGGAGAGCGCCTGGCGGTGCTGGTCAATCGCCCGTTCTTCCGGCTCGAGAGTCGGAATGCCTGGGGGATCACCGGTGAGCGCCGCGACGAGCGGATCCTGCGATTCGACCGCGGCATCCCGGCACCGATCGATTCAGTCTTCCGGAACTATGCCCTGCTCCGCGTCGATGGCGCCCATGCCTTTCGGGCTGGTACCGATGGCTACCTCCGGGGCGGGGTGGCGGTGCAACTCCGCCGCGACAACACGGTGCCCGGTGGGCCGTTGACACCGCAACCCGGGCTGCGCCAGAGTACCGCAGCCGTCGGCGGCTGGCTCGAGTGGCGGAACGCCCGATTTGAAACCGTGACCGGATACAATGCGCAGGGACGAGCCGAGGACGTCGACCTGAGCGACATCATCCGGATCGGTGGCTGGCTGGCACCATCGTCATTCGGGTACGTACGGTCGGGGGTCGGTCCGGAACTGTCGATCCAGACCGGGCGGCGATTCCCTGGCGGCTTCGCGCGCGCCGCATTCGATGCCAGCGGGTTGTACAATGCCGCAGGTCTCGATTCCGGATCGGTCCAGTTGCAAGGGACGGTGGCGGTGATGCCGGGGCCGCGGCACCTGCTGGTGCTGCACGGGACTGCCGGCGCGATCCAGCGCCCGCTCGCAGGTAGCGAGTTCGATCTCGGGCTCGGTGCGGGGCCGCGCGGCTTCCGGCAGCATGCGTTCACCGGCGATCGGATGCTCTTCACGACCGCCGAGTATCGGTACGGACTGGCGAATGACTTCCTGAAGGTGGCCGAAGTCGGTTTGGCAGCCTTCATCGATTATGGTGGAGCGTGGTACAACGGGTCGGAACGACGGACTGGCTGGGATGCCGGTGTCGGACTCCGACTCGGGACGTCGCGTGCACCGGACCTCGAGGCGAATCGCCTCGACCTGGTCTATCGCAGCGGCAACGACAGGGAGCCGGCAGGATGGGTATTCGTGGTGGCCAAGGGATTCACCTTCGGCAGCGGGTTGCGCGGCGGGCAGTAGCCCTTCTCGTGCTCGGTGCCATCGGGTGCGGGGCCGACACACCCCCGCTCTCGCCATCGGGGTTCATCGGCGCGGAAGTCATCGATCCACGGCCGGTGCCGGACGTGACCCTCACCGATCAGGACGGCAATCCCTTCCCGCTCCGGGAACGCACCGCCGGTCGGGTCGCCTTGATCTTCTTCGGCTACACCAACTGCCCGGATATCTGTCCGGTGCACCTGGCGAATCTCGCGGCAGTGCTCGACAAGATGGACGACGACGTCCGGCGCAATGTCTCGGTGATCTTCGTCACCACCGACCCCGCTCGGGACACGATTCCCCGACTCGGCGAGTGGGTGCATCAGTTCGATCCGACCTTCGTCGGCCTCACGGGGCCGGACTCCCTGATCACGCAGGCCGAACTCGGCATGCGCGTGGCGCCGTCCATTCGCGACAGCACGGCCGATGGCGGTTACCAGGTCGGCCATGCCGCCCAGGTGATCGCCGTGACGCGCGACGGGCTGGCCCGCGTCCAGTATCCATTCGGGACGCGCCAGCGGGACTGGGCGCACGACCTGCCGCGCCTGATCGCCTTCGGTGACTAGCGCCGTGCAGTGGTGGTGTGCGGCGACCGGGCTGCCATGGAGCTGGGCCTGGCAGTGGTACCCGGGGGTGCACCTCTTCCTGATCGTGATGGCGCTCGGGTGGTGGCGGCTGGGGCGGCGCCAGCACTGGTCACGGCGACCATGGGTGCCATTCCTGGCGGGGTGGGTGACCCTGCTCGTCGCGATCGACTGGCCGCTCGGCAAGCTGGGCGCGGGGTACCTCGCGACGGCGCACACCATCCAGTTCCTCCTGCTGACGCTGATCGTCGGGCCGATGATGCTCCGATCGATCCCGATCGAGGGCTGGGAACGGCTGGCTCCGGCGGGAAGCACACTCCGCCGCTTCCTGTGCTTCATGGCACGGGCACTGCCCGGCCTGATCCTCTTCAATCTCATCGTGGTCACGACCCACTTCCCGCGCATCGTCGATGGGGCCATGGGCTCGCAGCTCGGTTCGTTCCTGATCGACGGATCATGGCTGCTGGCCGGCATGATCCTCTGGTGGCCCATCGTGGCCCCGCCCGCCTTCCGTCGCCTCAGGATGTTCGGGAAGATGGGCTACATCTTCGGGGCGACGATCGTGCCGACCATCCCGGCCATGATGATGGTGTTCAGTACCTGGCCGCTCTATGAACTGTATGAACTCGCGCCGCGCGTCGATGTGCGACTCAGCGCCAACACCGACATCCAGCTCGCCGGGCTGGTCATGAAGGTGCTGGGCGATATTCCACTCTGGATCGCCACGGCGGTGATCTTCTTCACCGAATCCGGCGAACCTGCGAAGGAGTCCTCCCATGTCGCATGATGTCCGCGCCGTGACCGTCACGCTCGCGACTTCCGATGCCCCGCCGACCAGTGTTCCCGGGTCCCTCACGGTGTTCAGCCCGTCTCGCCGCATGCTCCGTGCGGGAGTCGTGATGCTGATCTTCGTCGGTGTCGCCGCGTCGCTCATCCCGATCCCGATCGTGCATCTGGTCGGGATTCCTCTCGCGCTGATCGTCGGGATGCTGGTCGCGTTCCGTACACTCCGCACCGTGGCACGTCTGGCCCAGACGCACCTGGCGTGCCCCAAGTGCGGGGCACGCAACAATGTGGGGGGGGGACTTGGCTACCGGACCGAGACCGGCCCGGTCGACCGGGCCTGCGAGAGCTGTCGAAGGCCGCTGGAGTTGCGGTTCGTGCCGCGGGAGACGTGACGCGAGAGCGGCCGCTCAGTGCTCGGGCGTGGCCGTGGTGTCGCTCAGGTTCCAGACGTAGCGTGCCACGGCGTGTGCCTGGGCCGGTGAGACGGTCGGCTGCTTCGGCATCAACCCGAACCGCTCGATGGCGTGGGCTGGAAGCGCCGAGCGGGATGAGTCGGGGTCGATCACGAACCGGGCGATCGCGCCGATTCCCGCGGAGTCGCTGGTGAACTTCTCCCGGTAGTGCCGGGCGACCATCACCATCGGTGGGGCCAGTGTCATGGGTGGCATGAGGGAGTGACACGCGGCGCAGGTGGTCGCGAAGACCAGCTTGCCATCGATCACCGGCTGGTCCTGCCCGACGGCCAGCGTCGGGGCGGCCGTGAGCATCGCGAGTGCGGAGAGAAATCGGAGCTGCATCTGGTCCTCCACGTGACGTGAGTGTACCGGGGGATCCGAATCATCGGTCCCCCAAAGATAGTCGAGCGAGGCGCCTTCATCCCGCATCCTGCATCGTTCTATCTTTCGGGATGCCCGACATCCAGACCGCCGACCCGTTCCGCCGTCTCGAGCGCATTCCCGTCGAGATCCTCGACCCACCCGACGTCCTCGCCGAGGCGGTGGCGCGACGGATCGCCGACCTGATCCGGCGCCGGCAGGGGGAAGGGCGTCCCGCCGTCCTCGGCCTGGCGACCGGATCGACGCCGGTCGGTGTCTATCGCGAGCTGGTCCGGATGCATCAGGACGAGGGGCTCTCGTTCGCCAACGTCGAGACCTTCAATCTCGACGAGTACTGGCCGATGGACCCCACCTCGATCCACAGCTATCGCCGGTTCATGCAGGAGCATCTCTTCGACCTGGTCGACCTCGACCCCGCGAAGTGCCATGTCCCGCCGGGTCACCTGCCGAAGGAGCAGCTCCAGGCGGCGTGCCGGGAGTACGAGGCGCGGATTCAGGCGGCCGGTGGGATCGACATCCAGATCCTCGGGATCGGCAAGACCGGGCACATCGGCTTCAACGAGCCGGGCTCGGGCATCGATTCACGCACGCGACTGATCACCCTCGATGCGGTCACGCGCCGCGATGCCGCGGCCGACTTCTTCGGCGAGAAGAATGTCCCGCGTCAGGCGATCACGATGGGTGTCGCCACCATCCTCGAGGCGCGCGAGATCGTGCTGCTGGCGACCGGGGAGCACAAGGCAAGCATCCTCCGACGCGCGGTCGAGGGTGAGGTCGATCACGCCGTCGCGGCCACCTTTCTCCAGCGGCATGACCATGCGACCATCTACGCCGATGGGGCGGCCGGTGCCGACCTGACGCGTGTCGCCACGCCCTGGCTGCTCGACGAGGTGACCTGGACCGATGAGCTGGAGTTGCGCGCCGTGGTCTGGCTGTCGCTCACCACGGGCCGCGCCATCCTCAAGCTCACGGACCTGGACTATGCCGAGCATCACTTGAGTGCCTTGCTCGCCCGTCACGACGGGATGCCCGGTGTCGTGAATGGTCGGGTGTTCAACTTCCTCGGGGCGAAGATTCGCGGACGATCCCGGCTGCCGAAGGCCAAGACCGTGGTCTGCTTCTCCCCGCATCCGGACGACGACGTGATCTCGGCCGGCGGGATCCTCCGCAAGCTCCATCTCAACGGCAACCGGATTGTCGTGGCGTACATGACCAGCGGCAACATCGCCGTCTTCGACCATGACGTGCTCCGCTATGTCGAGGTCCTCGAACGGCTCGCCGCCGACGAGCGACTCGGGCGCCGGAAGGTCGATGCACTCACGGCGAATGTTCGAGCATTCCTCGAGACCAAGGCACCGGGGCAGGTCGATTCGGCGGAGGTCCAGGATCTCAAGCGGATCATTCGCGAGGGCGAGGCGATCAGCGGGATCGAGACGCTCGGCATTTCCCGGGACGGCGCGCGGTTCCTCGACCTGCCGTTCTACCAGACCGGTGCGGTCAAGAAGAACCCGATCGGACCTGCCGACGTCCGGATCATCCGGGAACTCCTCGAGGAAGTGCACCCTGACCTGGTGCTGGTTGCCGGCGACCTGTCTGATCCGCACGGCACCCATCGGCTCTGCAAGGATGCGGTCGACGCCGCGATCGCGGAGGCGTATCCGGCCGGGAGCGCACGCCCCGACGTCTGGCTCTATCGCGGCGCGTGGCAGGAGTGGCCGGTGACCGAGGCGACGTGGCTGGTCCCGCTCGCCCAGGAGGAACTCGCCCTCAAGATCCAGGCGATCTTCAAGCATCAATCCCAGAAGGATTCCGCACCGTTCCCCGGCCAGGATGCCCGCGAGTTCTGGCAGCGCGTCGAGGCACGCAACAAGGAGACGGCCGGCCTGCTCGACCGCCTCGGGCTCGCCGAGTACTTCGCGATGGAGGCGTATGTAGTTGCGCCGTAGGCGATGACCGATGGACGATCGACGATGCAGGAAGACCGTGGCATCCTCGATCCGCGATGCTCTCTCACATCACCCCGGAGTTTGCCGATGGCTCCACCCGGCCGCCGCCTTACCGTCGTCCAGACCGGCCGCTGGGCCACGATCGGCCTCTTCGTGCTCGCCATGATCGCGGCGCTCCGGGTGGGCAGTTCGCTGCTGATCCCGATCCTGATGTCCGGGTTGCTCGCGCTCCTGCTGGCGCCTGCGGTGGCGTGGTTGGTGCGGCATCGGATGCCGCATTCGATTGCGGCGGCACTCGTGATGCTCACCGTGGTCGGGTCGGTCGGCACGACCATCGTGATGCTGTCGGGGCCCGCGAGCGCATGGCTCGCCAACGCCCCGAAGACGCTCACGCAGGCCGAGCGCAAGATTCGCCGCCTCACCAAGCCGATCGAGCAGCTCCAGGCCACGGCCAAGAAGGTCGAGGAGGTGGCCCAGAGCGGCAGCGGGCAGGGGTCGCAGGCCGCGCGTCCGACGGGGCAGACCGCGCCAGGTGGCTTGTTCCAGAAGCTCTCGGGCACCACCGTCTCGTTCGCGGGCGCCCTGGTCACGGTGATCTTCCTCTCCTATTTCCTGCTGGCGACCGCTCACCGGTTTCGGGCCAAGCTGGACGACATCCTGCCCACGGCGGAACGTGCCTCGGTGACCGAGGCGATCTCGGAGATGCAGCAGCAGATGTCCCGGTACCTGTTGACCGTCACCTCGATCAACATCGCACTCGGCCTGGTCACCTGGGGCGTGATGGTCCTCAACGGGATGCCCAATCCGGCGCTCTGGGGTGTCATCGCCGGGGTGCTCAATTTCGTGCCGTACCTCGGTGCCCTCGTCACACTCGCGATCATCCTGCTGGCCGGCCTGGTCTCATTCGATGAATCCGGACGTGCCTTCCTCGCGGCCGGCTCGTTCTTCGTCGTCAACATGCTCGAGGGGAACGTGATCACGCCGACGATCATGGGGCGACGCCTGCCACTCAACCCGGTGGCGATCTTCGGCGGCCTGCTCTTCTGGGGTTGGCTCTGGGGCGTGACTGGCGCGATCCTGGCCGTGCCACTCACGGCCTGCCTCAAGGTGATGGCCGATCGGATCGAACCGATGAAGCCGGTGGGCGAGATGCTGGGGCCGTGATCCTCGCGCCTTGACCATTGGCCGTCTTCCATCGACAATTGCGGCGTGACCTACTCTGCCTCACCCCGTGGACGCACCATCTCGCGCCGTCTGGTCCCGATCACACTCCTCGCCGCCGGCATCGGCATTCTCGGCGGGATCATCGCCAAAGCGCTCCTCTCGCTCATCGCCCTGGTCAGCAACCTGGTCTTCCGCGGCCAGGTCGATGCCCACCTGATCCCGCCAGCCACCGATCATCTCGGCCTGCTCGTCATCATCGCGCCGATCCTGGGTGCCCTCGTCGTCGGCCTGATGGCTCGGCATGGGTCTTCCGCGATCCGCGGACACGGGATCCCGGAGGTGATGGAACGGGTCCTGTTCAGTGAGAGTCGCATCGGCCTGCGGGTGATGTTGTTCAAGCCACTGTCGGCGGCCATCGCGATCGGCACGGGCGGGCCGTTCGGCGCCGAGGGACCGATCATCGCGACGGGTGGGGCGATCGGCTCGGTGCTCGGCTCGCGGCTGCGGATCACCGCGGATGAGCGACGGACGCTGCTCGCCGCCGGCGCCGCCGCCGGCATGGCCGCGACCTTCGGCACCCCCGTTGCGGCGGTGCTGCTCGCGGTGGAACTGCTGCTCTTCGAGTACCGGGCCCGCTCGATCATCCCGGTGGCCTTCGCGGCCTCGACCGCGACCGCGGTGCGACTTCTCATCATCGAGCAAGGTCCCGTCTTCCCGATGGCCCACTTTCCGGAGCCGTCGTGGAGTGCCCTCCTCTCGTACGTCCTGATCGGGGCGATGATCGGCCTCGTCTCGGTCGGGGTCACCAAGGTGGTCTACGGTATCGAGGACCTCTTCGAGCGGTTGCCGCTGCACTGGATGTGGTGGCCAGCGCTGGGGGCCCTCCCGGTGGGCCTGCTGGGCTACTTCGAGCCGCGGATCCTCGGGGTGGGCTACGACGTGATTCGCGACATCCTGCTCGGTGACCTGCTCGGCTGGGGCCTGCTCGCCCTGATCCTCCTCAAGTTCGTGGCGTGGTCGATCTATCTTGGCAGCGGGACCTCGGGCGGGACACTCGCGCCGCTCTTCATCATCGGGGGCGGGCTTGGGGCGATGGTCGGTTCGATCGCCGCCGCGCTGTGGCCGTCGCTCGGCATCAGTGTCCCGGTCGCGGGGCTTGTCGGCATGGCTGCCATGTTCGCCGGCGCGTCGCACGCGCTCCTGGCCTCGGTGATCTTCGCCTTCGAGGCAACCCGTGAACCGTCGGGGTTGCTCCCGTTGCTGGCCGGCTGCAGCTCGGCCTACATGATCTCGATCCTGCTGATGCGAACATCGATCATGACCGAGAAGCTCGCCCGGCGCGGGACGCCGATCCCGAGCGAATACGCGATCGATCACCTCGCGCTGGTGCCGGTCGAGGATGCGATGACTCGTGAGGTGATCTCGGTCGGTCGCGATGAACTGCTCGCCACGTTCGTGGCACGATTCGAGCGCGATGCCGCGTATCTCTCGCATCAGGGCTTCCCGGTGCTTGACCCGGCCGGCCACCTCGTGGGCGTCATCACGCGTCGCGATCTGGCGCACGCGGGCCCCGACGACCTGACCGTCGGCCACCTGATCACGCGCCCACCCACCGTGACCTACCCCACCAATTCCCTGCGTGACGCGGCGGACCACATGATCCGCGAGCGTGTCGGCCGGCTTCCCGTGGTCGATCGGGAGACCGGGGCGCTGCTGGGCATCATCACCCGGAGCGACCTGCTCGCCGGTCACGAGCGGCGACTGCGCGGGACCGAGCAGATCGATCGCTCGCGGATGCAGGAGGGTCGTTGATCCTGCATCGCTCCTCCTTTATCCTCCCCGCTACGGCGCCGTAGCCAAGTGGTAAGGCAGAGGTCTGCAAAACCTCCATTCGCCGGTTCGATTCCGGCCGGCGCCTCTTCGAGCCCGGGTTCCCGTCATCGCGGGGGCCCGGGCTCATTCGTCGTCGTCGTGCAGCATCCGGACGGCGGGGGTATCCAGGTCATCGAATTGTCCGGTCCGCGCTGACCAGACGTAGGCACCGATCGCGAGGCCGACGATCAGGATCGCGAGCGGGATGACCACATAGAGCGCGCTCATGCGGCCCTGGCCCATGGCATCACGGCAGCCTCCGGGGTCGAGTCACGGCGCCGCGGCACGCCGAAGTGGTTGCCCCACCAACTGCTGAGGAGGACGGTGAGCGAGCTGGCCGGCATCATCAGTGCCGCAACCAGCGGCGAGAGGAGCCCCGTCATCGCGAGGGTCACGCCGATCAGGTTGTAGAGGATCGCCCAGGCCATGTTCCGGCGAATGACGCGGAAGGTCAGGGCCGCCCCACCCATCAGCGTGACCAATGGCTGCACCCCTGGCAGGGTCAGGTGGACATCGGCGGTCGCGAGGCTGACCTCGGCGCCACCGTGGACACCGATGCCGACATCAGCTGCGGCGATCGCCGCCGCATCGTTGACGCCATCGCCCACCATCACGACCGCCCGTCCTGCCTCGGCGTGCCGCAGCCGCTCGATGGTCGCGAGCTTCCCCTCGGGCGTGACCCCACCCTGGATCTCGTGCGCGGCGAACCCGAGCTCCCGACCCACCCGCTCGGCGACGCGCGGGACATCACCCGAGAGCAGCTGGGTGGTCCACCCCGCCTCCCGGAGTCGCGCCAGCGCGCCGGCGCTGTCGGATCGAATCGGGTCACCGAAACCTGCCACGGCCACGACCCGACCCTCCGCGGCCAGCAGGGCGGGGGTCCACGGCAGCGACATGAGGGATGCTGCCAGGTGATCGGGGTCGCTCGCGTGGCCCAGCACGAATTCCGGTGACCCGAGCACCAGCCGCTGTCCGGCCAGCCGGCCGGTGATCCCCCCCCCATGGTGATGGGTCACCTCGGTCACCCTCGGCAGGGCCGTCGCGGGCCAGGCGCGCCGGAATCCGGCAGCGACCGGATGGATCGAGCCGTGCTCGAGGGCGAGGATCGCGCCCTGCCAGCGTGCATCCCCGCGCCAGTGCACCAGCTCGTGGCACCCGGTGGTCAGGGTGCCGGTCTTGTCCAGCACGAGCAGGCCGGGTCGCGCGAGGGTCTCGAGGATGTCCCCCCCCTTGATGAGGATGCCTGCCTGCGCGGCGCGGCCGACCGCGACCGAGACGGCCAGCGGCGTCGCCAGCGCGAGTGCACACGGGCAGGTCACGACCAGCAGGGCGATCGCATGGTCGAAGGCCGCATGGGGATCACGGCCGACCCACAGCAGGAAGGTGACCGCGGCGAGCAGGAGCACCACCGCCACGAAGACACCCGAGAGTCGGTTGGCGAGCAGCACCACCGGTGCGCGACGTGCGGCACTTGCCTCGACCTCGCCAAGGAGGCGCGCGAGCCGGCTGGCACTCCCGGCGGCATCGACGCGGACGGTGAGCGGGCCGGCGATGTTGTGCATCCCCGCCGCCACGGCGTCGCCCGGCCCGACCTCGACCGGGAGCGACTCGCCGGTGAGGAGTGAGGTGTCGACGCTCGACGTGCCCGTGACGATCGCCCCGTCGGCGGGAATGACCCCCCCGGCGCGCACCCGGATGGCCATGCCCGGCAGCAGGGCGCTCACCGGAAGTTCCCGCTCCTCCCCCTCGTCGCCGACCACCATCGCGACCTGGGGGGCGAGGGCCAGCAACATCTCCGCCGTATCGGTGGCGGCGCGTTGCCCGCGCTGTTGCAGCCAGCGGCCTACGAGCAACAGGAAGATCAGGATCGCGACCCCGTCGAAGTAGATCGGCCCGCTGTCGGAGACCGTGTTGATCCCGCCGCGGATCGTCGCGGCCAGGAGGGCCACGGCAATCGGCAGGTCCATGTGCAGGGTGCCGGACCGGAGTGCGGCCCACGCCCCGGCCAGGAAGATCCGGCCGGGGATCAGAAGGGCCGGCACCGTCAACAGGAAGGCCAGCCATCGGAAGAGTTGGGCATGCTCACCCGCCATGCCCAGGAAGTCGCCGGCGTAGAGCGCGAACGAGAGCAGCATGACATTGCCGGCGAGGGCGCCCGCGATGCCGATCCGGACGAGGGCACGACGATCCTCGCGTCGACGCATCGACTCGCGTGCGACACCGCGGAAGGGATGGGGCGCGTACCCCAGTCGGTCCAGCAATCGCGCGATTCGTGCCAGCGGGACCTGGCCGGGATCCCATTCCACCATGAGCCGGGATCGGCGCATGTCGAGTTCGGCCCGCACGATTCCGGGTTCGAGGATGGGGATGCGCTCGACCAGCCAGACACAGCTGGCACAGTGGACCCCCTCCAGGTACAACTCGGTGCGCGCGTGGTCACCCGGTTCCGTGATGACATACAGCTCGTGAAACGCCGAATGGTCGAATTCCTCGTAGCTCCGACCGGTCACGTCCACGCGTCGGGTGCGCTGCTGGGCGAGGCGGTAGTAGCGGTCGAGTCCGCCCGCGAGCAGGATCGCGTGGGCCCCTTCGCAGCCGGCACAGCAGAACGTCGGCCCGGTGCCGACGGGTACCGCGTCCGGCATCGCGAGCCCGCAGTGCGTGCAGGCGTGGCCGATCACCCCGATACGCTCAGCCATGGTGGATCTCGGCGACCGGGAGACCGGTCGGTGACCTCGGGTGCAGCCACACCGGCGTCGGCAACCACCCGAGGTGATTGACGAGGCTGACGACCCCGAGCACCAGGATCACGGTCGCGCTGATGGCCGGGAGTCGCTGCTGCCACCGGGCGCCGAGGTGCCTGGCACCAACCACCACACCGACCAGCGCGGGGACCGAGCCCAGCCAGAACACGGCCATCACCAGCATGCCGGATGGCACACTCGCGGTCCCGGAGGCCACGGCCACGAAGACCCAGAGCCAGCCGCACGGCAGCAGCCCCGTGAGCAGACCTGTCCATGCCGCCAGTCGGTTGGGGGTCGCCTCCGCGACGCGCCGGAGCCAGGCACCGGCCAGGTGTTGCCACCATCGCGGGGCGGCCCCCGACGGGCGCGCCGCCTGATGGCGCAGGTGCCAGAGCCGTGCCCCCCCCCATGTGATGAGCAGGAGTCCCATGCCCAGCGAGGCGGCGTGGGACAGTCCCGCGCGCCAGCCGACCACGTTGAGGGCCACCCCGGCTCCGCCCGCAAGGGCACCGAGGAGCAGGTAGGCCAGCAGGCGACCGGTCTGGTACGGTCCCTGGAGTCGGAGGTCGGTCTCGCCATGTCGATCGGAGGCCATGCAGGCGAACGCCCCGCACATGGCGGCGCAGTGCAGGCTGCCGAGCAGCGATGCAGCGAGGACCGACGGCACGAGCAGCCAGGTCATGGCGGGATCCTACTCCGGGTGGGTACCGAGCGAGGTCCGCGCCGGGTCGGCGTCCCCCGGGCGATCCCGGACGAGGAGCGCGGCATGCTGCCGCGACAGGTCGAGCCGCAGGGTCTCGGTGAATCGCTCGGTGCCACGAGTCACGGCGATCCGCAGTTCCCAGAGCCCTTCACGGTGGAACGGCAGCACGGCACGCAGCATCCCCGGTTCGATCCCGGGCTCGGCGGTCCCCCGAACCAGTTCACTCGCATGGGCAATCGGGCGCGCCTCGATCGTGGCGGCCTCCGTCGCGAGCGGGACGCCGTCCCGGTCGGTGAGATGCAGCACCAGTGCGGTGGGGCTGGTGAGGCTGATCGGCTCGATCGTGGCCGCGAGGTGCCAGCCGAGCGCTACGTTGTGCCGCGCCTGGGCCTGCACGGTGTCCCAGCCGATGGCACGTCGGTAATAGTCGGGCTCGACCGCGAAGTGATCGTCGCCGATCGCGATCCGGACCAGCACCACGCCCAGCACCAGGTTGCCGACCAGGATGCCGGTGATGATGGTCGGCCAGATCCGGTCCTTCCGGATCCAGGTCATGGTGTCCCCCCCCCTGGCGCGACCACCGGGCCGAGCAGGTTGAAGGGATAGTCACGGTGGAAGGCACTGCCGGCCGAGATCCGGATGGTGATGTCCCGGCGGCCGTTGGTGAACTCGCCAACCGGCATGCGCACGAAGACGCTGGTGGTGCGAAGTCCGCCGGCCTCGACCTGGAGCGGATTTTCCGGGGCGATCACCTGGGCATCGTCATCAAGCCCGAGCAGGGTGATCGTGTAGGTGTGCTCGCCGCGGCTGCGATTGGCCACGCGCAGCCGGATCTGGTTCACCACCACGCCGCTCGCATCCACCGTGAATGGCTCGTCGAGGCCGCGCAGCAAGGTCACATCAGCCGACGGTCGGGTGCCGAGGGACCAGGCGAAGGCACCGAGGAAGAGCGCCAGGACGATCGGGTAGACCATGACGCGTGGCCGGAATCGCTGCTTCGGCTTGCCGGCCAGGGCATCCATCGTGGCGTAGCGGATCAGGCCCCGCGGTGTGCCGACCTTGTCCATGATGCTGTCGCAGGCGTCCATGCATTGCGTGCAGTGGACACATTCCATCTGCAGGCCGTTGCGGATGTCGATGCCGGTCGGGCACGTGGTGACGCACGCCGAGCAGTCGATGCAATCACCCGCATCGGCCACGCCGGCCTTGGGCATCGCCCGGGGTTCACCGCGGCCGTAGTCGTAGGCGACCACGAGCGACTGGGTATCGACCAGCACCGACTGCCAGCGGCCGTAGGGGCAGGCGATCACGCAGGTCTGCTCGCGGAACCATGCGAAGTCGGCGAACACCATGCCGGTCGTCACCGCCATCACGAGGAACGGGGTCGGGTGCTCGAAGGGGGAGAGGCGCATCCACTGCGCCAGCGTCTCGGTCCCGACGAAGTACGCCAGGAAGGTGTGCGCCAGGACGAGCGAGAGCAGGAGGTAGACGAGATACTTCGCCAGTCGGCGCGGCGCGAAGTGTCGGCCGGCCCGGTCCAGCTTGAGCGAGCCGCTCCGCCCCCCCTCGAAGAACCGCTCGATCGGGCGGTACAGGAACTCGAGATACACCGTCTGCGGGCAGGCCCAGCCGCACCAGACCCGACCGAACAGCGCCGAGAAGAGGAAGATCGCGATGATGGCGCTGCCGAGCAGGAGCATCAGCAGCAGGGTGTCGGTGGGCAGGAAAGTGGTGCCCAGGATCGTGAACTGTCGCCGCGGCACGTCGAGCAGGATCGCCGGTGCCCCGCGGACCCGAAGGTGCGGCAGCAGGACAAACAGGGCCATCAGGCTGTAGGCCACCACGCGACGACGCTGCCACCACTTGCCCGGCGAGGGCTTCGGTCGAATCCAGTTGCGACTGCCGTCCTCGTTGAGCGTCGGGAGCACGCGGCCGGAGGCCGCCGGGGCGTTGCTCACGGCTCGCCCGTGACCCCTTGTGGTGCCTTCGGGTTGGCGGGCGTCGTGCCGCGCAGCGTCCAGATGTAGGCCACGACCGCGTTGATCTCGTCGGGCGAGAGCTGCTTGCCCCAGGCCGGCATCCCCTTGGTGAGGACGCCGTCCTGGACCACGGCATGGATCGCGGTGATCGTGCTGCCATGCAGCCAGGCGTCATCGGTGAGATTCGGGCCGATGATCCCCCCCCCATCCGGTCCGTGACAGGCCGCACAATACTTGGTGAACTCCGCATGCCCGGCCGCAACGGCGGCGGGATCGTCCGCGAGGGCCAGGAGCGTCGGGGCATCGACCGCGCCACCCCCGGCCGGACGGGCAGCCGCGGCGGCGGCGACGTCGGCCTCGTACTCGCCGATCCATCCCTTGCCGGACCCGATCGGCCCGATGTTGAACGGGTAGAGCACCGCGAAGAGGATCGTGAGCCAGAACATCGTGACCCACCAGCGCGGCATCGGGTTGTCGTACTCCTGGATGCCGTCATACTCGTGCTCGATCAGCTGGTCCTTCTCGCTCATGGCTCGCTCCGCCGCTCGCGCGGCTGCTGGGGCGTCTCGTCGTCGAGGGGCATCCGGGCGTCCTGTTTCCAGCGCTGACGGGCCGATGGGCGGAAGACCCATGCGATGATCGCCAGAAACGCGAACAGGAAGAGCAGCAACCCGACGATCGCATAGCCGGACAGGCCGGCGTGGCCGACGACATCCGACATCTTCATGGCGTACCGCCCGCCGTCGCGGTCGCCGGCGTCTGGATGTCGCGCCCGATCCGCTGCATGTAGGCCACGATCGCCACGATCTCGCGATCCTCGAGGCCGGCCGGCCCACCGGTGGCCTCGATCTCCTTCGCAATGGCGCGGGCCTGCTCGTGCGCCATCGCGGAGGCGTCGGTGACGGCCTTGCCATACGGGACGCCCAGCATCGCCATCGTCTCGACCCGATGGACCAGCTTGTCATAGTCGATCGGGGTTGTCGCAAAGTGCGCGTAGCTCGGCATGATCGAACGCGGCGCGATCTCGCGGGGGTCCGCGAAGTGACGGACATGCCAGAGGTCGGGGTACTTGCCGCCGATTCGCGCGAGGTCAGGCCCGATCCGCCGTGAGCCCCAGAGGAACGGATGCTCGTAGACCGACTCCCCCGGCTTCGAGTACTCGCCGTACCGTTCTGTCTCGTAGCGGAGCGGCCGGATCATCTGCGAGTGACAGTTGACGCAGCCCTCACGGATGTACATGTCCCGACCATAGAGCTCGAGGGGGGTATACGGCTTGACCGAGGCGATCGTCGGCACGTTCGAGCGGATCAGGAAGGTCGGCAGGATCTCCGCCAGCGACGCCGCCGCGACCATCAGCGTCACCAGCACCGTGAAGAGCACCGGCATCCGCTCCCACCGGCGGTGGAACGCGAGTCGGCCGGGGACGCTCGGGCCGCCCTCGCCCACCGCCATGCGGGGCGTCAGGGGCGCGGCGCGGATCACCGGCACCTCGTAGGCCGCCGGCCGGCGCTTCCAGGTCATCAGGATGTTCCAGCCGAGGAGGAACGTCCCCGAGAGATAGAGCGTGCCGCCCACCACGCGCACCCAGTACATCGGGATCAGGCGAGCCACCGTCTCGACGAAGTCCGGATAGGTGAGGCGACCGGTCTCGTCGAACGCGCGCCACATCAGCCCCTGCGTGACCCCGGCGCTGTAGATCGCCACGACATACAGGATGATGCCGATGGTGGCAATCCAGAAGTGCATCGAGGCCGCCTTCTTCGAATACAACGGCACCTGGAAGAGGCGGGGCGCCAGCCAGTAGATCATCCCGAAGGCGAGGAAGCCGTTCCAGCCGAGGGCGCCCGTGTGGACATGGGCGATGATCCAGTCGGTGTAGTGCGCCAACCCGTTGACACTCTTGATCGAGAGCATCGGGCCCTCGAAGGTGGCCATGCCGTAAGCGGTGATCCCGACCACGAAGAACTTGAGGATCGGATCATCGACCACCTTGTGCCAGCTGCCCCGGAGCGTCAACAGGCCGTTGATCATGCCACCCCAGCTCGGCGCCCAGAGCATCACCGAGAAGAGCATCCCGGTGGTGGCCGCCCATTCCGGCAGCGCGGTGTAGTGGAGGTGGTGCGGGCCGGCCCAGATGTAGAGGAACACCAGCGACCAGAAGTGCAGGATCGAGAGGCGGTACGAGAAGACCGGCCCCTCGGCAGCCTTCGGCATGAAGTAGTACATCAGGCCAAGGAAGGGCGTGGTCAGCACGAACGCGACAGCGTTGTGGCCGTACCACCACTGCATGAAGGCGTCCTGCACGCCGGCATAGATCGAGTAGCTCTTGAAGAGGTCGGCAGGCAGCGACAGGTTGTTGAAGATGTGCAGGATCGCCACGGTCACGATGCTGGCGATGTAGAACCAGATGGCGACATACAGGTGCCGCTCGCGGCGCCGGAGGATCGTCATCATGTAGTTCCAGCCGAAGCCGACCCAGACCACCGCGATCGCGATGTCGATCGGCCATTCCAGCTCGGCGTATTCCTTCGCCTGCGTGAACCCGAGTGGCAGGGTGATCGCCGCGGCCAGGATGATCAGCTGCCAGCCCCAGAAGTGGAACGACGAGAGCGCGTCGGACCACATGCGCGCCTTGAGCAGCCGCTGGGTCGAGTAGTAGGCACCACAGAAGAACGCATTGCCCGCGAACGCGAAGATCACCGCATTGGTGTGCAGCGGCCGGAGGCGTCCGAACGAGGTCCACTCGAGCCCGAGGTTGAAGGCCGGGTGGGCGAGCTGCAGGGCGATGATCAGCCCGACGAGCATCCCCACGGCGCCCCAGATGATCGTGGCGAAGAGGAACTTGCGGACGATGGCATCGTCGTAGCTGAACTCGTCGAGCACGGCGACGGAGGGGGCGGCGGTGGCAGCGGCGGGGTCAGTCATCCAGGGATCTCGGCGATGGGGAATCCGGGGGGAGGTGCAGCCTGCCAGTGCGCAGCGTGAAGTGCATTCTAGGACCCACCTGTGCGGAGTACCAGTGCCATGAGCAGCGGGGCGCGGTCGCGGCCGCGGGAAGTCGGCCGCAAAGGTCGTCGGGAGCACGCGCTCGGTCGTGTGACGGATGTCACATCGAGGGCCACCTGAGCTCGCGGGACAGGCCAGCGAGTGGCCCAGCCGCAGGAACACGGTCCAGCAGCAACACCCGGGGATCACCGCTGGACACAAGGGTTCCGGTGCCACGATCGGTCACGAGCAGAGCATGCTCCCCATCGCGTCGGTCCACCACCTCCTCCGGCAGGCCGGTCCCCACCGTGAGCCCAAGCCGTGGGAGTTGTCGGGAGAGGAGTGCGGCATCGTCGCCGAGCGACGCCGTGAGCACGATCTGCACGATGCGCGTGCCGAGCAGGTTCGCCGCTCGACGGATCCGCGAGACCGCGTCGCTGGCCAGCGCGGTGGGGAGCGGATGGATGTCTGGCTGACGGGCGGACCAGGACACCGGCATTGGTGTCGCGTCGAGCAGGAGGATCGCCCCAGGTGGCGGCGGGGGTCCTGTCGTGGGCCACGGCGCCGCAACGACGGCCCACCGGTCCATCAATTGGTGTGCAATCGCCGCAGCATGCCGCCAGACGGACGAGACGAGCCAGAGGGTGGGGACAGGAGCGTGCGACGGCCCGGATGGGGTGAGCCGCCACGAGCCGGGCGGTGCGGGCGAGCCGACGATCAGGGCACCTCGTCCCCGCCGCACCGAGAGCACGCCCCCCTCGACCAACGTGTCCCAGGCGTGGCGGACGGTGTGGTAATGGACCCCGAGCGTCGCCGCGAGGGATCTCACCGACGGGAGGACGGTACCGATGGGCAGCCGGCCGCTGGCGACCTCACGCTCGAGTGCCGAGGCAATCTGGAGATAGATTGGCAGCGGATGGCTGGTGTCGATCGAGGATGCCAGGACGAGGGCGAGGTCGGAATCGATCGGAACCCTTTTGTTGCTTGGCATATACCACTGATAGTATACATATCTATATCACTAGATCAAGAGGTAGTCCATGCCTACCAACTCGTCAGACCGGACCATCGATTCGTATCACGCCCCGGCGGGCACGTCGATCGGTCACGTTCACTTGCGGGTGGCCGACCTCGACCGCTCGCTCGCGTTCTATGTCGGCATCCTCGGATTCGAGCTCACCCAGCGGCTCGGCAACCAGGCGGCCTTCGTCTCGGCAGGTGGCTACCACCATCACATCGGCCTCAATACCTGGGAGTCACTCGGCGGGAGTCCTCCACCCCGGGGGAGCACGGGACTTTACCATCTCGCTGTCCTGTATCCATCCCGTCCGGAGCTGGCGCGGGCGGTCCGCCGGGTGGTCGATGCCGGAGTGGAGCTCGATGGGGCGTCCGATCATGGGGTGAGCGAGGCGGTCTATCTCCGGGATCCGGATCAGAATGGCATCGAGCTTTACGTCGACCGGCCGCGTGCCAAGTGGCCGCGCGACCGTGCGGGCGAACTGCGCATGACGCTCGAGCGGCTCGACCTCGATGCGCTCCTCGAGCTCGCCTGATCGGGGGACCGCCAACCGGCTCGAGGGATTGGCCGTAGCATAGGGACAACCCATTTCGCAGGAGCTTCTCGATGACTGCACGCCTCACGCGCGCCATCTTCGGCGCGGCTGCCATCGTGCTCGCGGTGCCCGCCCCCCCGCTCAGGGCTCAGGCCCAGACTCCCAAGGTCGAGGAGTGGACCGTGCCCTGGCCCGCCTCGCGGCCGCGGGATCCGTACGTCGCACCGGACGGCCGGATCTGGTTCGTCGGCCAGTCGGGCAACTACCTCGCCGTCTTCGATCCCCGGAGCAAGGCGTTCGATCGGGTCGAGATCGACGCCGGCACCTACCCGCACAACCAGATCGTCGATGACCGAGGTCGTGTCTGGTTCGCCGGCAATGCCAACGGCATGATCGGGCGTTACGACCCCGCCACGAAGCGGATCACCCGCTACCCGATGCCGGATTCCGTGGTGCGCGACCCCCATACCCTCACCTTCGATGGCAAGGGTCACATCTACTTCACCGCCCAGCGGTCCGGGTACGTCGGTCGACTCGACATGTCGAGCGGCGACATCGCGCTCATCCGGGTCGGGCCACGGACGCTTCCCTATGGCATCGTGCTCGATGCGCTGGGGCGACCGTTCTTTTGTGAGTTCGGGACCAACAAGATCGCGATGATCGATCCCGCCAGCTTCACGATCAAGGAGTTCGATCTCCCCGAGGGTGCCAGGCCTCGTCGGATCGCAATGGGAGGCGATGGACGCACCGTCTGGTATGTCGACTATGCCCGCGGCTTCCTCGGTCGGCTCGATCCGACCACGGGCGCGGTGCGGGAGTTCGCCTCACCCGGGGGCACGGCATCCCGGCCCTATGCGATGACAAGCGACGATCAGGGTCGACTCTGGTACGTCGAGACCGGTTCCCGGCCCAATCGGATGGTGGCCTTCGATCCGAGCACGGAGCGATTCGTCGTCAATCGCGGGGTCGGGGTCGAGGGACCCAACGCCATCCGGCACATGGTCTTCGACCCGAAGACCCGGAGCATCTGGTACGGGGCCGACGCGAACATGCTCGGGCGCGTCGACGTGCCGCGGACGATCGGGTCGGTGCCGTAGGACGCCTCTCACCGGAGCGCGGCGCACCACGCTGGTGGCGCGCCCCGCTCAGGCGCCTCGGGCCAGGTAGACCGTGTCCTCCGGGGGCGTGTGGTCGAGGTCGAGGACACTGGCCTGGATGCGCCCGATCACGCGACCCTGGTCGTCCAGGACCAGGTAGCTCCCATCCTCCTCTGTCAGTTGTTGCATCACCATGGGTTGGCCTCGCGTCAGGGTGACTCTCCTGCATCCTTTGATGTATCGAGCGGCTCAAGGGTTGCGCTGTTTCAACGCGATGACGTAAGCGCTTGGTCAACTGGTCTCGTCTCACCACTGTGCATCTCATGGAGCCGCTGATCACCGATCCCCCTGAGGACGACCTCCACCGACTCGTCTGTTCCTCGCGACGTGGCGACGCCGGTGCCTTCGAGGAGCTGGTGCATCGGGTGATCGGACCGGTGCAACGATGGGCCAGCCGACTCGCCCGCGATCCCGACGATGCCGACGATGTGACCCAACTCGTTCTCATTCGTCTGCAGCAGCGCCTCGATGCCTTCGAGGGACGCAGCAGGTTCACGAGCTGGCTGTATCGGATGACCTGGAACGTCGCGGCCGATCGACGCGTGCAGCATCAGCGTCGGAGGGCACTCCGCGAGGCACACCATGCCGGCCATGAGATCCCGGTCGGCGCCCCGCCTGCCGTCGAGGCCACACTCGACGCCGAGGGGCTCACGCGGGTCGTGCGGCGCTACCGACGTGAATTGACGGCGCGGGAACGCGACGTCTTCGATCTGGTCGACCTGCGTGACCGCACACCGACAGAGGCGGCATCGCAACTCGGCATCGCGGCCTCGACGGCGCGTGTGCTGTTGGTGCGCGCACGTCGAAAGATTCGGCTCGCGATGCTGCGTGAACATCCGGACCTGCTGGAGGATTACACCAATGCGCTGTGAGGATGCCTTGGTCGCGCTGCTCGAGCATGATCTGATCGACCTGTGCGAGGATCCTGCCACACCACTCGGCCGACATCTGGCTGGCTGTGCACGGTGTCGCCGAGTGGCGAGCCAACTCGTGGCAGACTCGGCACAGCTTGCGGCGACGGTGCGGACACCGTTCCCGGAGGCGACGACACGCCGCCCACGGACGATGCCGTGGCTCGTCGGTGGCGCCCTCGCCGCCGCAAGCGTAGGGGGGCTCATGTTATGGGGGGGGGATGCACCCACCGCGATCTCGCCGGCGCCGACCGGCGTGCCCGTGGTGGAGGTGCCCGTCGCGTCCTCGGCTCCCGAGCCGCCGATGCATGTGGCGGTCACGCCCGCACGTCCGCCGCGTGCCACGGCGCCGCGTCGACCGATGCAGCCACCGCCGTCATCGATCGTCGCATCCGTGGCCCCGACACCGGAACCCGTGGTCGAACCAGTGCGTGTGCTGCCGGTCGCACCGGTCATGCCGGTGGTCGCGACACCCTACCGCGCAGTGGCCATGGGCCTGGTTGCGACGGACGTGCCGTTGGCGGGAACCGATCAGCCGGTCGCGTCGACCGGCACCATCCTGCGCACATCGAACCCGAATATCATCGTCATCTGGCACCAGACACCCTGAGAGGAAGCCCATCATGCCTGCTTGTCGTCGTCTCCTGATCGCCGCGGTGCTGCTCGCCGCTCCCAGCATCACCCCGGCCCAGACCCCGGTCACTCCACGGACGGTACCCGAGGGCTCCGAATGGACCACACGGTCGTTCGCGCTGAATCACCTCGGCGCGGATGCTGCGGCGAAGTTGATTTCCCCCTATGTCGGCAATGTGGGTGGCGCGGTGTACAGCGCCGGCTCGGGGGTCGACGCCCTCACCGTGACGGTGCCACGAGGACAAGCCGCTCTCCTCAGCACCGTCGATTCACTGCTCCGGGTCTTCGACCGTGCGCCCCGTGCGGTGACGCTACGTTTCCAGCTCGTCGTGACCACGGACCAGGCCATCGCCGACCCGCGACTGTCAGACGTGCAGGAGGCACTTCGGAGCCTCTTCTCGTTCAAGGGGTACCGGTTGCTCGCCGAGGGCACCACCGTGGTCGGGGAGCGGGAGGACTTCGGCCTGACGATGTCGAGTGACCAGAATCGATTCGTGGTCACGGGCGAGGTGGGTCGGCTGCAGGGCGATGCGAATCCGAGTGTGCACCTGTCGGTGGGACTCACCAAGGCGGTCGCGCTCGCCGGCGATTCGACGGCCATGGTGATGCAGATGATGTCGATGATGCCTGGCAACCAGTTCATCCGGACCGGCATCACCATGCCCATCGGGAAGACCGCCGTTCTCGGCAGTGGCACCACCGACGGCCAGAGTGGCGTCCTCATCCTGGTGGTGCGGCCGGAACTGCGCTAAGCCCTCCCCGATCCCGGCCATCCGCATATAGTTCACGGATGACCACACCACGACTCCTCGCCCTCGGGCTGCTGCTGGCGGCATGCAACAGCGGCCCCAAGGGCCCGCCACCGACCTACACCGCGACCGCCATTGGCGACACCTTGATGGCCCCCGTGGTCCATATCTCCGACGCCGTCGAGCGTTCCGACAGCACGTGGGTTGTGCTCGGCATCGAGGAGGGTGCCGTGCTCGTGGCGAATTTCGGAGCGGGGAAGGTGACACCCTACCCGGGGATCACGCCCGAGGAGGTTCCCGGTGCCACCGGACTCTTCGCCGCCGGCGACACGATCTTCGTGGCCGACTGGGGTCTCCGCCGAGTGACTGCGTGGACCCCCGATGGCAAGCGGGTCGATGCCATTCCGGCGCCCGATGCCCTCCGCGGTGCGTTCCCGCGGGCACGTGACGGCGCGGGGCAGTGGTATTTCGAGGTCACCCCACCGCAGGGGCCGGACGGCATGGGGATCAAGGACAGCAGCGCACTGGTCCGTGCCGATGCGTTCCTCACCCGGTTCGATACGGTGGCGATGCTCACGCCGCCCGAGGTGGCGGAGGTCGATCGCAGTGGCCGGAAGCGGCTCGAGATCCGTGCCCTCGCCGGGCGCGATCGCTGGGGTGTGCTCAGGGACGGCACGGTCTGGGTCGCGCGGATCAACCAGAATCAGCTCTTCTGGTTCTTCGCATCAGGAGGGCGGCCGGCCCACACCCGTCCGCTCCCCGACCCGATCCTCCCGGTCACCGAGATGGATCGGCAGCGCTACCTCCTCCGCTATCCCGAGGCGAATCGTCCGGTGGTGCAGGCCATCTCCTGGGCGATCGTCAAGCCGGCATTCGAGCGCGCGTTCGCGGCACCGGGCGGCCGGGTCTGGCTGTTCAAGAGCGGTGACGAGGAGCCGGTCGACACGCTTCGCACCTTTCAGGTCGCCGACAGCACCGGTTGGCTCTTCAATGTCGATGTACCGAGCTATGGCATGGCGCTCGGCGTGACTCCGACCGAGATCCTGATGGGCGAGGAGAACCCCGATGGGATCCGCCTCCTCAGGTTCCGGATTCCGCCCGAGGCGCGCTATCCGCCTCCGCCGCCGCCGGCGCCGACGACTCCATAGGATGCTTGCCGCCCCGCGGCTTCGACTCGTACCAGCGACGCACCACCTCACCGGCGAGCCCGGCATTCCCCAGGCCGAAAGCGAGCCCGAACGCCAGGGCGAGTGAGCCCAGGATCAAGGTGAACGCGCTCACCACGAGTTCGTCGGCGACGCCGACCTGCTCGAGTGCCATGAAGATCGCGATCAGTACCACGGATCCCTTGGCGACATTGGCGAGCACCGGCACCCCCTCGACCGTCCCCGCCGAGGCGAGGATCAGGCTCCGGAGGAATTCGCCGACCACGATTCCGAGCACCACGACCACGATCGCCGTGATCAGGCTCGGGATGAAGGCGATCATGATCCCGAACATCTGATTGATGCTCTCGAGCCCGAGCGCGGCCGAGGCAAGCATGATCACCATCAGCATGATCAACCAGAAGAGCAGCTTGCCGACCGCGTGCGCCGGATCGAGCCTGGCCCCCGTGCGGTCCACCGCCTCCCGGAGCCCTCCGGCCTCCGCCATCCGGTTGAAGTCCATCCGACCGAGCCATGCATCGACCCAGCGCTCCAGCGCTCGGGCCAGGAAATACCCGGCGAAGAAGATGATCCCTGCGCCAAGGAGCGCGGGGATGACGGCCAGCATGCGTTCGAGCGAGTCGCGCACGCGGAGCAGGATGTCGCTCACGGTCCAACCTCCAGGACGATCTTGCCGAACTGCGCCGCGTCGGCCAACCGACGGTAGGCGGCCTCCCCCTCGGCGAGGGGAAAGGTCGTGTCGATCACCGGCCGCAGGGCGCCGGCATTGCCCAACTCCACCACCTCCGCGAACTCCGCCCGGGTTCCCATCGTCGAGCCGAGCAGCGACCACTGGAACCAGAAGAGGCGCCGCAGGTCGAGGTCGACATGACGCCCCCCGGTCGCCCCGCAGGTGACCATGCGGCCGCCCGGCCGGAGCGCCTTGCACGAACGCTGCCAGGTCGGTGTGCCCACCGAGTCGACCACCACGTCCGCGCCACTCCCGAGGTGTTGCTTGACCAGGGCGGGAATATCGGCCCCGTCACGGTAGTCGAGGGCGAGGTCGGCGCCGAGTTCACGTGCACGCGACAGCTTGTCGGGTGACGACGATGTCACGATGGTCGTGGCGCCGATGTGCCGCGCGATTTGCAGCGCCTGGAGGGCGACCCCCCCGCCGATGCCCCAGATGAGAACCGACTCACCAGCCCGGAGCTGGGCGCGTGTAGTGAGCATCCGCCAGGCCGTCAGGGTCGTGAGTCCGAAGGCCGCGGCCTGGCTCCACGACCAATCACCGGTGAGCCGGGCCAGGTTTCGGGCCGGGAGGACGACCTGCTCCCCGGCGGTGCCCGAACGGTGCTCCCCGAGCAGCGAGAACTGCTTGCAGAACACCTCCTGGCCGGCCTGGCACGCCTCGCACATCCCGCAGGAGAGGCCGGGATTGACCACCACCCGATCGCCCACGGTGAACTCGGTGACCCCCGGCCCGACCTCGAGCACCACACCGGCGCCGTCGCCGCAGACAACGTGCGGAAAGGCCGGGATCGGCACTTCCCGGAGGCCGTTCGCGACCCAGAGATCGAGGTGATTGAGGGCCACCGCACGAATTCCGACCCTCACCTCATCAGGTCTCGTGAGCTCCGGCATCGGGAGATCGAGGAGCTCGAGGTGTTCAGGGCCGCCCGTGGCGGTGAGACAGAGGGCACGCATATGCGTGGGACACCTTGCAGAAGCGGGTTCGGAACGCGACATATAATAGCGCATCCAACGCGTTCGGCGCGCCGCGCGCCGCGGCGGTTCCCGGGAATGGGCCGCTGAATCCACCGCATGACCCCAAGGAGCACCCATGCCCGAAGGTTCGCTGCTGGACTTCCGTGGCCCGTTGGCCCACAAGCCGACGACGAAGGCGATCAACCAGTTGGTGTTCGAGATTCCCGAGCCGGCGCCCGGCACTGTCCCGGCTCCGAAGCCGAAGAAGCGGCCCGCGCCCAAGGCCCCGCCGAAGCGGAAGGCCCGGAAGCAGGCCGCGCCGAAGAAGGCTGCTCCGAAGAAGCAGGCCGCGCCGAAGACGGCCGCTGCAAAGAAGCAGGCCGCGCCGAAGAAGGCTGCTGCGAAGAAGACTGCTCCGAAGAAGAAGGCCGCTCCGAAGAAGGCTGCTCCGAAGAAGGCCGCTGCGAAGAAGGCCGCTCCGAAGAAGGCTGCTTCGAAGAAGGCTGCTTCGAAGAAGGCTGCTCCAAAGAAGGCTGTTGCGAAGAAGGCTGCTCCGAAGAAGGCTGCTGCGAAGAAGGCTGCTCCAAAGAAGCAGACCGCGAAGAAGGCGAAGGGCTCATCGCGCCGACGCTGAGGCGATCCGCCCTCGCACTCCTGGTGGTGGCCGGCTGCACCAGCGGGCCACCACCCGGGGACGGCATGGTCGCGCTCACCGGCGCGACGGTGATCGATGTTGTCTCCGGTCGTACCGTGTCGAACAGCGTGATCCTCATTCGCGACGGACGGGTGGTCGCGGTGGGTTCGCGTGATGCCCTCCCCGTACCCCGTGGTGCCGCGATCGAGTCGCTCACGGGACGCTGGGTGATCCCCGGGCTCATCGACGTCCACACGCACCTGCAGCCCTGGGGGCTGCGCGCTTCACTCACCTGGGGTGTCACGGCCGTTCGGGATCTCCACAGCGGCGCACTCCTGTCGGACACCCTCGCCGCCGTCGCCGCACGCATGCCCTCGCCCAGACTCTTCCGTGCCGTGGCGATGCTCGATGCCGACCCCCCGACCTATCCCGATGCCCGCGTGATTCGCGACTCCGCGTCGATTGCCCAGGCCCTCGATGCGAACACGAGGGGGGGGGCGTCGTGGGTCAAGACCTACACCCATGTCAACCCGGACCTGCTCGTCGAGATCGTCCGCCAGGCACGCGCTCGACGGCTGCCAGTCGCCGCGCACCTCGGCCTGACCGATGCGGTGACCGCCGCGCGCGCCGGCGTCGCGTCGATCGAGCATCTGAGCGGGATCCCGGAATCGATCGACACCACCGGGCGACTGATGGCGGCCCATGCCGAGGGATTCTTCGCCGGCTGGACCGCATTCGAGGAGGCGTGGCTCTGGGCCGATACCACCTCGCTCGCACACGTCGCCGCCACGCTCGCGCTCACCGGGGTGACCCTGGTGCCGACCCTCGGCCTGCACGACACCTTCGCACGACTCGATGACAGCAGTGTCTACCATCGCCCCGGGTTGGCGAGCGTCCCCGATTCGGCACGCACCAACTGGAATGTGCCCGGGATGATCGCGCGTGCCGGGTGGACCGCGAGCGACTTCGCCGACTTCCGTGGCGCCCGACGGCGGCAGGACTGGTTCGTCGCGCGCTTTGCGGCGCTGGGCGGGCGAGTTGTCACCGGCACCGATGCGTCCAATCAGTTGCTGATGCCCGGGGCTGGGGTGCATCTCGAGATGGAGCTGCTGGTGCACGCGGGACTCACGCCGCTCGATGCGCTCCGCGCCGCCACGATCCGGGGCGCCGAGTTGCTCCGCGCCGATACGCTGGGCGCGCTCCGTCCCGGCGCACTCGCCGACCTGGTGGTCCTCACCGCCGACCCGCTCGGCGACATCCGCAACACGCGCCAGATCGATCGCGTCATGCTCGGCGGCGTGTGGGTGGAGCGGTAGGGGGGTGGCCGAGCGTAGCTCTCGCCGTAGCGACAAGGTGTCCGCACGCGAGGCCAAAAACTGCGAGTATTCCATCCGCTTGGCCATTCGCGCAGTTCACCTTGAAACGCGCAAATGAGAAATGACTTGAACGTCGCGGCGTAAGCCCCACCCCCATAACGACTTGCGCCATTCCCAGAAAATCCCTTGGTGTGAACTGGGGTTGCGTGATCATTTGACAGCACTATCCCCACGCCATAGCCTGAAATCAGGATCTTGACCCAGCCACCAGTTTGAGTCGAGGATGCCAACCATTCGTGCTTCTTCCACAGCTGTTCCGACCTCCCGACTTCGCCAGCGAGGGCTCATGCTGGCCATGGCTTTGACTTGCCTCGCCTCGTGCAATGAGGGGGCGCTCGACTCGAGAGCGGGCGACGACGACTGCGGGGATTGCACTGTGCGCTTCGATACGGTTGTAGTCCTGGCCAGCCCTGACAGCGCGGATCTCAACATGTTCTCCCATCCATTCAAGGCGCCCGACGGACGATGGTTCGTCACCCCCGTGGGTCAGGAATTCCAGGTGGGGGTCTTCTCAGAAGGCGGTGAACTCCTTCGAAAGTTTGGCGGGAACGTCTCGGAAAAGGAGAGTACGGCCGGCATCCAGGCAATCGCCTTTCTGCCAGGTGGCCACACCGCCCTACTTGGTCAGGGACTGGGGTACCTCTATGACAGCACCCAAGCCAGACTCGTGGCACGCAAGCTCGACGGGGTCCGGCCGAGTGCCGAGCGCGTGGTGACCCTCTCGGATGGCCGGATGCTCGCGAATAGTCCATACGGACCGAACGCTTTTGTGATTCTTGACGATTCGCTCCGTGCGGTCGCACGATTCGGCCCTGCGGGAAGGGACCCTGACTCGCTCGCCTCGCTGATCAGCCCTGATCGCGCAGGGGGATTCTGGACCACCCGTCCATGTTGCCAACCGGTCCTCTGGCACTACGACAGCACTTTGACGGTGGTTGATTCGGTCCGGGTGACTAGCGCGTGGCTGGACGCACCAGCACCATCAATCAAGCGCAGCCGATCCGAGGGACAGGACCGGCGGCTTCCGGCGGCCATCATCGGGATTCAGTTCGACCGCTCGACTGGGCTGATCTGGATCGCGGGTCGAATCCCCAATCCATCGCCACCCGTCGGTTCAGCGGCCGCCTTTCCCCACGGCGTAATCGAGGCGATCGACCCAGCAACCGGCGAGATCCTGGCGCGATCCAACCGGCCGCGTGCGGGGACCTTCACAACGACCGGCGAACTCATCCAATCGGTGACGGACACGCTCACTGGTGCGATCAGCATCCCGCTTCTGCGGCCAGTCCCAGCAGAAATAGTTGGCCGGCCACAGTCATGAACCACCATACCCTGGGAGGGCTTTCTCATGAATCGGATTCGTATCACCGCGATGACTTGGTGTGCGCTCGCGCTCGTCCTCGCTGCCTTGGTCATTGTGCCGGGCACGACGCGGGCGACGGACACCATCCCCTCAACCTGCTGGGAGTTTCCAAGCGCACAGGGCGGAACCGGCCATGAGTTCGTGAAACTCGAACGGGGGGTGTGCTACAAGGGCACCCCGTACATTCGGCATACCGCACCGATACAGGGCTACTGCCACACCTATCACGATGATTGCTGAGCAGCTGGGACAGCCGAACCGGGTCATCAACCGGCATCGATAGCAGGTCAGGACGCATCGATAACAAACGAACACAAGGAGACCGCAGTGCCAAGTATACAGGAATTCAAGCTGACGCTCCGGATGACACTGCTCGCACTCGTTGCTGGCATTTCGATCATTGGCGTCCGGTTCGCACATGGGGCAGACGAGGTTCCCACTTTCTGTCAGGAATGGACCTCGTCTGGCAACGGCGTCGTCTATCACGCGTTCGGCGAGGGTGGCGCCTGCTACTATCCGTACCCCAACTCCTCGCACGGCGTCAATCCAGCATATACCGGAAGGTGCCATACGTACCATCGCGACTGTTCGGAGCCACCCTCGACGCAGAAGCTGGCCGAGTAACTGGTGCGCCTGGCTACCAGCACACGACTCGTCACCGGATGGTCGATCTGACAATGAATCCGGCCAAGAAGCGATGGGTCTGGCTTGAACGATCTCTCCTCGCCGTCATCACATTCTCGGTGGCGACGATTGCATGGGCATTGTTCAACGGGGGCGGCGATCAACGACCGCACCAGAGCATAGATTCAGTTCCTGGTTGGCGGAACCTGTTGTCGGCAGCCGTGCCGGGGGACTCGATTGCTGTGGCTTCAACACCAGCGACCGTCGTAGTGCTGTCAGACCTCGAATGCCCGTATTGCCGAGATTTTCATCGCGTGCTGTGGGCGGTTCAGGAAGCGCATCCAGGACAGGTCTCGCTAGCGTTCGTCCACTTCCCACTCGGAATCCATCCGCATGCGCTCGAGGCGGCACGAGCCGTGGAATGTGCTGCCGAGCAACATAGATCCGGATCGATGATTGACGCGATCTTCAGCGCTCAGGACAGCCTCGGCGTTCTTCCTTGGGATTCGTTCGCGATCCGGGCAGCGATTCCCAGCATTCCTGCGCTCATGGGGTGTCTATCCAACCCCGAACTACCCTTGCGAGTAGCAGAAGGCCGGCGCCTTGCGGATAGCATCCGAGCTCCCGGGACCCCAACGGTGTTCGTGAACGAGTGGCAATTTGCCTATCCTCCGTCGCGAGAAGAGCTGACAACGGTGGTCGAAGCAGTCATCGCAGGAACGAAACCAAAATTGTAGGCCGAGCCCCCGAGCCGCGGGTTTACCCGCGGACCCGCGAGTTCGCCGGGTGAATGTGCCCCTCCGCGCGGCGGAATGCACACCAGGTTGCTCGGTGCGCTACCAGACTGCGGGAATGTACGAGCGCCTCTGGGTCCACGTCGTCTGGACCACCCGGAATCGGGCTCACCTAATCGATCTGCAACGGGCGAGTCTGCTCGCTGCTCGACTTCCCGAGATCGCGTTGCGGGAACGGGCGCGGATCGAGGAGATCGGGATTGTGATGACCCACCTGCACCTCCTCATCCGACTCCATCCAACGACGCTCATCCCGCGACTGCTCCAACGCATGAAGGGTGGTTCGGCCCGCGAGGCCAATCAGGATCCCACCGGCTCTCGCGAACCGCTCCGGTGGGCCAAGGGATACAGCCTCACCCCGGTCAGCCCACGTAGCATCCAGGCCGCCGTTGCATACATCCGAACTCAAGCGGAACATCATCCGCGGGAGGCCATCACCGGTTGGGAGGAGCGGCGTCGCTGAGGCGACGGCTCGGCGCCTCGTCGCTGAAGCGACGGCTCGGCGAATGTCCCTGAAGGGACGTGTGGTGCGAAGATCCCCGTCGCTTGAGCGGCCCCAGTCGAGCCGCGAGTTTACCCGCGAGCTCCTCGCGTCGCGCACCAAACCGCGGCCTGACGACCGCGGTACGGCCGCAGCTCGGCATCGGCTCGGCCTCCCCCCGGAGCCCCTCGGACGATACCTTCCCCCTGCTGGCCAACGTCTGGCCTCAGCCGGTACCGTGAGGGAGCAGTGTGGGCGATTTCCGGTGGACCCCGGATCGGATGGAACAGCTCGAACACGCGGTGCGACGCCGGAAGCGGGTGACGCTCCGGCGCCGCGGCAACGAGTACGTCGTCGTCGCCGCCGGACTCACCACCTCGCGGGGCCGGGATGCGCTCTCCGGCTACCTCGCCATGACTGGCGAGGAGCTTCTCTTCGTGCTCGATGATCTCGACTTCTTCCAGGTGCTCGACAACTGATGCCCACTCCCCTCCCCGTCGCCGTGGTCCATCTCGACGAATCGTGCCTCGGCAACGGCAAGCCAGGCGGTAGCCCGGGCGGTGCCGGTGGCCTGGTCGAGATCCGGACCCCGGCCGGGATCGAACGCCGTGACTTCTTCCTCCACGCCCCTGCCACCACCAACAACCGGATGGCGCTCGCCAGCGCGATTGCCGCCCTCCAGTTGCTGAGCCAGAAGGGCAACCGGCTCCGACTCCTGATCATCTCTGATTCCGAATATCTGGTGAAGGGGATCCGGGAATGGGCGCCGGGATGGCAGAAGCGGGGATGGGTCCGGAAGGGCGGGGCGATCGAGAATCTCGAGCTCTGGAAGGCACTCTGGCAGTCGCTCCCGAATCACGAGGCCCAGTTCAGCTGGGTCCGAGGGCACGCCGGGCATCCCAAGAACGAATACGCCAACGATCTCGCCATCGCGGCGGCCCGTGACCAGCAGACCTCCCAGGGCATCGTCGACTCCGGGTTCCTCCCGTGGCTCGCCGGCAAGCAGGCCAAACGGCAGTTCACCCACTACGATCCAGATGCCGCGTTCGACACGCTCGCCGAGCGACTGTCCAGCGGAGAACGTTTTGCGCTTGCGGGGGCCATGTGACCGAGATCGAACGATTCGCCGCGCTGTTGCTCGCCGAGATGCGCGCCGAGGGCGCCAGGCCGGAGGCCGCGCTCGGCGTCGGTGCACTCCTGGACCGGACCTTCCCCTACAAGGTGGCCCGTCGGACGTTGCAGCTCGAGAGTGCCGAGGACTACGAGGCCATGGTGCTGCGACTGGTCGCGGAGGAAGCCGACATTGTCGTCACCGAACCGATGGATGCGGCCGAGATGGCGCGGACCACGCTCGCGACCCGGATCCCGGATCTCGATGTCCTGCGGCTGCTCCGGAGCGCCAGCGTGACCTTCACCGACGATGCGATCACCCGGCTCGATGGCGTCCGGATCCTGCCCTCGAAGCTTCCGGAGCTGGCCGCCCCGGATGAGACACCCGAGTCGCCACCCGAGCCCGTGCCCGAGCCACCGGCGGAGCGGGAGCGGGTGTTCCCGATTCGCCGACAGGCGCAAGTGGCCGACGCGACACGGGTCACGAGTTCCCCCCCACCCGCGGACGGGGAGACCTGCTGGAGCTGTGGCGCTCCACCGCCCCCGGGGCGTCGGGTGAGCTTCTGTGTCTCCTGCGGCGCCGACCAGCGCGCGCCGACCTGCGGCGGGTGCGGGACCGCGGTCGAACGGTCGTGGAAGCACTGCCCCGACTGCGGGCAGGCATTAGGGGGGGGACTACCATGACGCACGACATCGTCTTCACCGCCGCGGTGCGCACCGGCTTCGGCACCTTCGGCGGCACGCTCAAGGACTTCACGGCGACCGATCTCGCGGTGATCGCCGGCGAGGCCGCACTCGCGCAGGGTGGCGTGGCTCCGGAAGCGATTGCGCACGTGATCGTCGGGAACGCGATGCAGACCTCGGTCGATGCGATGTATCTCGCGCGCCACGTGGCGCTCCGCTGCGGGCTGCCGATCCCCACCCCGGCGGTGACGGTCAATCGGCTCTGTGGCTCCGGGTTCGAGGCAGTGGTGCAGGGTGCGCACCGTTTGTTGCTGGAGGAAGCGGGTGCGGTGCTGGTCGGCGGGACCGAATCGATGAGCCAGGCGCCACATGTGGTGCGCGGCGCACGGTGGGGCCTCAGGTTCGGGCCCTCTCCCCCATTCGAGGATTCGCTCTTCGAGGGCCTCCGTGATTCCTACGGCGCTTGCGCGATGTCGGAGACCGCCGAGAACCTCGCGATGCAGTATGGTGTCACGCGCAAGGAGTGCGAGGCATATGCCGTGCGGTCGCAACAGGCCGCGGCGGCGGCCTGGACTGCGGGTGTCTTCGCCGACGAAGTGATCCCGGTGATGGTCCGTGACCGCGCGACCAGACAGGACGTGCCGTGGGCTGTCGACGAGCATGTTCGCGCGAAAACCACGCTCGAATCGCTCCAGCGACTCCCCGCCATCACCCACAAGGACGGCGCCGTGACCGCCGGCACGGCGTCGGGCATCAACGATGGTGCGGCGATGCTGGTGATGACCACCCGCGCGCAGGCGATCGCGGCGGGCGCACCGATCCTCGGCCGACTCGTGAGCTGGGGGGTCGCCGGTGTCCCGCCCGAGGTGATGGGGATCGGACCGGTGCCGGCCTCGCGCCAGGCGCTTGCGCGGGCCGGCATGACGGTCGACCAGATGCAGCTCATCGAGGTGAACGAGGCCTTCGCCGCGCAGTACCTCGCCGTCGAACGGGAACTCGGCCTCGACCGCGACCGTACCAATGTCCATGGGGGCGCCATCGCGATCGGCCACCCGCTCGGGGCGAGCGGGGCCCGGATCACCGGTCACTTGCTGCACGCCCTCCGGCGACGTGGCGGTGGATTCGGCCTCGGGACAGCGTGCATCGGGGGGGGGCAGGGGATTGCCGTGATCGTGGAGGTCGAGGCCGGATGACTCGCGTGCCGGCACGGATCGACCGTGCCACCTTCGAACGGGTATTGCAACGCGCCTCGGAGTTGCAGGCCCAGCGCCAGGATGTCGGCGAGACGCTGAGCGAGGACGAGATCCTTGCGCTCGGTCGCGAGGTCGGCATCTCGGAGTCTCATCTTCGGCAGGCGCTGGTCGAATCGCGGATGCAGGTCGAGATGTTGCCACCCGATGGGGCCATTGATCGGACGATTGCGCCGGCGGAACTCACGGTCGAACGCGTGATCCAGGGGAGCCAGGACGCGATCGGCGCGGCCCTGACCGAGTGGTTCGAGAAGGAGGAACTGCTCGCCGTGCAACGCACCACGGCCGGCCGGATCGCGTGGGAACAGCTCACGTCGTTCGCCGGCGCGATGCGAAAGCTCCGGGCCGCCTTTGACCAGAAGCGTGGCCCGACCTATCTCGACAGGGCGCAACTCGTCACGGCGGTGATCACGCCGCTCGAGGACGGGTACTGCCACGTGACGCTGATTGCCTCGCTCCGGAAGACGCGCACCGGCTACCTGATCGGCGGCTCGGCGGTCGGATTCGCCGGAGTCACGGCCGGAGCAGTCGCCACCATTCTTGGTGCACCGGAATTGATCCTGGCCGCCGCCGCCGTGCCGTCACTCGGTGCGGGGTGGCTGATCGCCCGTGCCTACCGCCCCGTCGCGGAACGCGCGCGTGTGGGATTGTTGCGCGCTCTCGACCAGCTCGAGCGACGCCCGGCGTTGCCGCGCAGCTCGGCTACCCCGTTGCCGAAGTCTCGCGGGCTCGCCGTGGACATCGGTGGCGTGGTGCGTGACATCACGCGTGAGGTGCGCAAGGCGATCGAGGAGGGGAAGCAATGAGTGACCAGGTCGGCGTGGTCGGCGCAGGATTGATGGGCCGCGGCATCGCGCAGGTCGCGGCGGTGGCGGGACACCCGGTGATCGTCCACGATCAGGATGCGGCGCAGTGGGAGGTGGCCCGTGCCGAGATCGAGCAATCCTTGGGCAAGTTCGTCGAGAAGGGCAAGCTCGATCCGGCCGCGCGGGATGCCGCCCTCGCACGACTCACCTTCTCGACACGGCTCGATGCTCTTGCGCCGGCCGAGATCGTGATCGAGGCGATCGTCGAGGAGCTCGGGGCCAAGCAGGCCCTCTGGCGTCGACTCGAGGCCGTCACCAGCAAGATCTGTCTCTATGCCAGCAACACCTCGTCGCTCGCGATCGTCGATCAGGCGATCGGGTTGGCGCATCCGGACCGACTCATGGGGCTGCACTTCTTCAATCCGGTGCCGATGATGCCGCTGGTCGAGGTGGTCCGCTCGGTCCAGACCGCGCCCGCCGCCGTCGCCGCCGGCGAACGGTTCGTCCACGGCCTCGGCAAGGTCGCCGTGCCCGCACGTGACGAATCGGGCTTCGTCGTCAATCGATTGCTGGTGCCGTATCTGCTCGACGCGATCCGCGCGCTCGAGCACGGAGTGGGCAACGTCGTCGACCTGGACCAGGCCATGCACCTCGGCGCGGGGCATCCGATGGGGCCATTCCAGTTGCTCGACTTCGTCGGACTCGATACCGTGATGCGGATCGCCGAGATCATGTTCGATCAGTTTCGCGAGACACGCTTTGCCCCGCCGCCGCTGCTCCGTCGCATGGTCGCCGCGGGCTATCATGGCCGAAAGAATGGTCGCGGCTTCTACGACTGGACCGGTGCGGAGCCGATGCCGATGGAACTCGGCTTGTGAGGCGGATCTGCCTGACGCTGGTCGCGGCGACCGCCTGCTATCCGACCACCACGCGGCCCGACCTCACGCCACTCCCCGCGGCGACGCGGATCGAACTCGAACTCGATGTCGCCGCCGCGACACGCCTGGTGGCCCTCGAACTCGACACCGACTCGATCCCGGTGGCACGCACCGAGCCGAAGGACGGCTGGCTCGAGACCGAGTGGTTCAATCCCGTCACGCTCGCGCCGGTCCGGGGGCGCCCGCTCGGCCACGATGCCGTGAAGGTGCGCGCGTTCGTCGATCCCGGGCGTCCGAATCACAGCAATGTCCAGATCGAGGTTGTCGAGCGCCGCGTGGTGAACCCGGCGATGCCAGGTCGTGAGCTGGAACAGGTGGTCGATGGCGGACATCCGGTGATGCTCAGGGTGCTGCGGGCGGTGGGGCGGATGCAGGTGGAGAAGTGAGGGGTGAGGGCGCGCGCAAGAAGGTACGGGCGCAACATGTTGCGCCCGTACGCGCGCGCCCTCACCCCTCACGCCTCGCCAACAAACGCCTCCATGTACCGCTCCAACTGGACCAGGTCGAGCGCCGCATCCTTGCAGGGCCCGTTGGGCAAGGTCATCGTGAGTCCGAGGACGGGGATCTTGCCTGCCACGTCGTGGAGCCCGGTGACCATGTCACGCTCGCAGGCGACGGCGACCACGGCACGGGGGCGACGCTCCCGGATCACGCGCCGGGCGAGCTGACCTCGGGTTGCGACGAAGACCGCCACCTCGTGGCGTCCCGCGAGCGTGAGGACGCCATCGAGCGTCTCGCGCGAGAGGCAGCGCGGCACCAGCAGCAGCATCTCACCTGAGGTCACCTGTCGGACCCGGAGCAGGGCCAGCGCGTTGTAGACCTTGACGGCCGCATTCTCGACCCAGTCGCGCCGACCGAACCATCCCGCCACATGCGACGTGACGGCCATCACGCGCAGGAAGAGGCCGCGCTCGGCAAGCCAGGCGGGCAGCAGCGCGCGGTTGAGCCCGAACGAGAGGCCCAGCATCCCCCACCACCACAGGACGAACACCACCCCGACGCCGAGCGCTCCCCAGGTGACTGTGGCGAGGACCGGGTGGATCTGGCTGAGTCGTGGGCTCAGGAGATACATCAGGGCCGCGGCGAGCAGGGCCGAGACCAGGAAGGCCACACCGACCCAACGCAGGAACAGGGCCGGTGGCGAGTCGAAATTGCCACCGTTGGGCAGGGGCTTGCCGTTCCATTCGTCCCACTCGTGACCGAGCCGTCGATCGACGTCGATATGAATCAGTTCCGCACGGTGAGTGGCCATGGTTGCAAATCTCCGGGCATCCCGCCCGGAGTCAACCCCTGACCGGTGCCAATGTCGCCATCTTTGAGGCATGCCCGCCGTCCGCACCGACCTTGCAACCCGAGCCCTGTACAGTCAGGCCGCCGGAATCCAGCGAATCCTGCCGCGCGCGGTCGCGCGCCCGGTCGATCTGCATTCGCTGGACGCCGCCCTCAGGTGGGCCATCGAACGAGGCCTCGGCGTCACGCCACGCGGTGCGGGGTCGGCAATGGATGGCAGCAGCATCGGGGCGGGATTGGTGCTGGACTGCTCGGTGCTGGACCGCCGAGTCGAGATCGATCCCCTTCGCCGGACCGCTCGGGCGGGGTGTGCGGTGTCGCTCGGAGCCCTCGACACTGCCGCGTCCGGCCATGGGCTTCGGTTCGGCCCCGATCCCTCCAGTGCGGCGTGGGCAACGGTCGGTGGGGTGATCGGTACCAATGCGGCGGGCGCTCGGAGCCTCAGGCTCGGCGCGGTCGATCGATGGGTCTCCGGCCTCCGTCTGCACACCGACGCGGGGCCGCTCGATCTTGTGCGCGGTACCCCGCCTGATCCGGGACACCCGGTGATCCGGCGGTGGCTCGACCATGCCATGCCGATCCTGTCCGCGCATCGCGATGCGGTGCTCGGACGGTGGCCGTGCACCCGAAAGAACACGGCGGGCTATGGACTCGATCGCTACTGGGAGAGCGGGGAGCTGATTGACCTCGTGATCGGGGCCGAAGGGACCCTTGGCGTGGTCACCGAGGCGACGCTCCGGCTTGAGCCGCGGCCAGCAGTGCGCGCATCGTTGCGGGTCCGCTTGCAGGATCGTGCCGCGCTCGGTGCGGTCGTTGACATCCTCGCCGGTGGCCAGCCGACCACGATCGAACTGCTGGATCGAACGTTTCTCCGCTTTGCCGCGCCCGCGATGACCGAGATCGGGGAGCAGGACCTCGTGCATGCCGATGCGCTGTTGCTGGTTGACCTCGAAGGAGATGATCACCCTGCCGTCAGCTCGATGGTGCGCGGCCTCCAGGCGGCGGTCGTGGGGCGGGGAGTCACGGCGGAGGTCGCGACCGAATCCGGCGAGATCGAGCGACTCTGGTCGATCCGGCACCGCGCGTCGCCCTTGCTCGCGGCGCGCACGGATGGCCGCGTCTCGCTCCAGGTGATCGAGGACGGCTGCGTCCCCCGCGCGGCGCTTGCTGCCTACCTCGGGGGCGTGGAACGGGTCGCAGAGGCGCACACGGTCGCGCTGGTGATGTTTGGGCATGCCGGCGATGGCCATGTGCACGTCAATCTCCTTCCCGACCTGGGGCGCCCCGACTGGCTGGAGGCGGTTCGCGCGATTCATGACGAGGTCTTCGAGCTGCTGCGGGCCCTCGGTGGCACGCCGTCGGGTGAGCATGGTGCGGGACGCCTCCGTGCCGGAGTGCTCGAACCACTGCTGGGCGCCGAGGCCATCGCCTGCTTCCGTGCGGTCAAGCAGGCATTCGACCCGGCGGGCCGATTCAATCCCGGTGTGATCCTCGCTGATGGCAGCGATCCGTTCGGTCAGCTGAAGGTCGGGGCTGACGCCCTGGCGCTCCCTCCCGGGGTGGCGGAGCGTCTGGCCGCGATCGAGATCGGTCGCGGATACGCGGAATCCCGATGGCCGTCCTAGCCCGGGCGGTCGCACGCGGCGCGGCGCCCGCCTAGATTCTCCTGCTACTCCAACCCGGTCCCTCATGAAGCTCTATCGCGCTCCCGTCGTCACGTTGATTGCCCGTCCCGAATTCCTCGAGCCCGCGCATCTTCCCGTGCAGTGGACTGATGTCGCGAGCGACGGCGAGCGGCTCGCCGAGTTCGCGGGGCGCCTCTGTTACATGAGCCAACGCAATCCGGCCGGTCGCACGACGGGCGAGTACCTGACGAACATCCTCCGGCAGGGGCACGGGTCGGTCTTCGAACATGCGACCTATGTGATCCTGATCGAGGGTGTCTCGCGCTCGCTCACGCACGAGCTGGTGCGCCACCGCGCCGGATTCGGCTATTCCCAGCTCTCGCAGCGCTACGTCGACGAATCCGAGGCCGCGTTCGTGGTGCCGCCGGCGGTCCAGGGCGACCAGCAGCTCGAGGCGGCCTGGCTCGCGCAGGTGGAATCGGCCCAGGCGGCGTATGTCAGCGCGGTCGAGCACCTGATGGATCGCTTCGGATGGATCGAGGACCGCGTGCATCGGCGCAAGGTGGCGCGGGAGGCAGCACGCTCGCTCCTGCCCAACGCGACCGAGACCAAGATCGTGGTCAGTGCGAATGCTCGCGCCTGGCGGACGATGCTCGAACTGCGATTGGGCGAGGGCGCCGAGCGCGAGATCCGGCGAATGGCGGTCGAGGTGCTCGGCGTGCTCCGCACGCAGGCCACCAGCCTGTTTGCCGACTTCGAATTGTACGAGGCCGACGACGGCGCGCTGGCCGGTCGAGTGCTCCACCACAAGGTGTGATCGTCGGCCCGGGACCCTGGCGATGACCTGGTCGTATCCGGTCACGATCGACCGCTGCGTCTGCCAACGCACGCTGTTTCGCGAGTTGCTCTCGGAGGCCAGGGCCGCGAACTGGACGCTGGATGCGCTGGTGCAGGCGACCGGCTGTGGCGATCAATGCGGCATGTGCCTGCCCTACCTGCGGCGGATGCTGAGCGAGGGGACCACCGTCTTTCACCACGTGATCGACCCGGAGGAGAACTCGACGTGACGCGAATCGAGGCGAGCCACACATCGAGCCACCCGATCGTCCAGCCCCCGGAGGCCACGCGCAGGCGCCGACTCTTCAGCACCACGAACCTGATGCTGGTCACGCTGGTGCTCGGCTGGTTCGCCATCGCGCTGATGTACCGGGACCACAAGGTCGCCGGGCTCGTGGCCACGCTCCTCTCGTCCATCTTCGCGTTGTTCGCGATCCGTCGCGGGGCCAAGGTGGCAGCGTGGCAGAAGGATTCGCTCTCCCGTGCCCTCACGGCGGCATCGCGGCGGAACGGCGAACTCGAGCGCCTGCGCGAACTCGCGGCGCGCCTGCTCGAGGGCACCGACCTCCCGACGCTCAACGGCATGGTGGCCAAGGCCGCGGCCGACCTGCTGGATGCGGAGGGTGGCGCGATCATGCTGATGGTGGAGGAGGGACGCTTCGCGAAGTTGGTCGCCGGCTCCGGGCCGCTCCACGATGCCGAAGGTGCGCTGGTCCCGATCGAGGAGTCGCTGGTCGGCTACGCGATCATGCATGACGAGGCCGTGCTGGTCGCTGATATCGAGGCCGACCCGCGCAATCATCCGCACGAGCAGCTCACCGGTCGGATCCAGAGCAGCGCGATGGTGCCGCTGCGCTCGGCCGGCATGGTGGTCGGGGCGGTCTGTGCGTTCAATCGGCGCGATGGTCGGCCGTTCACCGACCACGACCGCCAGCTGCTCGAATCGCTGGGCGACCAGGTCGTGCTCGGCCTGGACCGCACCACCGTGCTGGAGGAGCTCCGTCGCAACGAGCGCATGCTGGCCACGAAGAACCGAGAATTGCAACGGGCCACCCAACTCAAGAGCGAATTCCTCGCGAACATGTCGCACGAGTTGCGGACACCACTCAACGCGATCATCGGCTTCAGCGATCTGATGCTCAGTGAGGGATTGGGGCCGCTGGAAGACCAGCAGAAGGAATTCCTCGAGTCGATCCTGCGAAATGGCCGACACCTGCTGGGCCTCATCAACTCGGTGCTCGACCTCTCGAAGATCGAGGCCGGCCGCATGGTCCTCACCCTCGACACCTGTGATGTCCGTGTGGCCATCGAGGGGGCGGTGACCGATACCATGTCCCTGCGGGCCGCCAAGGATCAAGCCTCGACGATCTCGGTCCAGGACGAGGGGCTGGAGATCGTGGCCGACCGCCTGCGCGTTCGGCAGGTGCTGTTCAACCTGCTGTCAAACTCGTCCAAGTTCACCGGCGAGAACGGGTCGATCGTCGTGACCGCCGTGCGAACCATCGCCCCGATGCCGTCGGGTCCGCCGAGCCGGAGCGGCGACCCCGCCCCACTCGAACCGCGCGACGTCGTCTGGATCTCGGTCGCCGATGACGGCGCCGGGATCCGCCAGGAGAACCTGGGCAAACTGTTCAAGGAGTTCTCGCAGGTCGATTCCTCGGCCTCCCGCGCGGCCCAGGGCACTGGCCTCGGACTCGCCCTCTGCAAGCGGTTCGTGGAGATGCATGGCGGACAGATCGGCGTCGAGTCGATCGAAGGAAAGGGCAGCACCTTCTGGTTCATGCTCCCCGTCGACGGACCGCCGCCAGGGATGCGCGCAGCCTAGAAGGCGAGGAAGCGGCTCCGCGCGTCGCGCACCAAACCGCGGGCTGACGCCCGCGGCTCGGCTGCATTCTCTCTTTCTCTCTTTCTCACCTTCTCGCTTTCTCTCTTTCTATCCCCACGCCCCGGCGAGCTCGTGGCGCGCGGACCAGGTGGCCACTCGCGAGGCCAGCAGGCGGGCCGCGAGCCGGGCAACTTCCTCGTCGGTCTCCTGGAACCATCCCGGCGAGCTGCTGCCGAGCCAGAGCCAGCCCACCAGTTCCCCACCGACCTCCATGCGGGCAGCCAGCATCGAGCGCTGCCGATCGGCGTTGCGTTGGTCGAGCGACGCGGGCCACCCCAGTGACTCGGCACGCAAGTCGGCAATCCGTACGGAGGGGCGCCCCCCGAGATGGTAGACCATGGCATCGACCCGATCGAGGTCCTCGGGGTCGATCTGCATCGATCGACCCGGGAGTCCCTCGGTGCCGAGCATTGCCCAGCAATCGGGGGCCGGGGCGACACTGAGGATCTCGAGCCGATCGTGTGGCAGTTGTACCCCAATGGCGTCGGAAGCGAGCTGCGCCAGATCACTGCCCGAACGGGCGCTGTCGACCGCGTCGAGCAGCGCCTCGGTGATGCCGGCGACCATCGGGATCCGCTCTTCGGCGGCCGGGGCCGGCGTGATCCATGGCTGGGCCGCCAACCGGCGCATCGAGGTCGAGAGCGCGGCCGCCACCCGATGCAGGGAACGCTGATGCGCGAGGGTGTAGTCCTCGTCCCCGAACCGGCCCACCACCAGCAGGCCGACGTCCTGGACTTCGTTCCGGACCGGCACCGCCATGACCGAGCGATAGCCGCTGGCACGCACCCGATCCTCGAGGCCGAACAGCGCCTCCTGCGGGATGATCGGCTCCGCAGCGGGGATCGCGATGGCATCCGGTGCCAGGTCCCGCGGTCCCATCAGGACCGAGCCGCCTCGGCTGGGCAGGAGCCAGCAGGCCGACAGGTCCACCGGCAACAGGTTGCCGATCGACTCGCTCATCGCCTCGTGCCACGTCGACAGCTCCGCCATCGTCGGCCGGCGACCGGGCCAGACGAGGGCAGGCACGAAGGCCTCAAGCGGAGTCAGATCAGGAGTCGACATGGGTAGCTACTTGGGAGAGTCTGCATGCGACGTGCCACGCCCAGCCTCTTGCGTCCGACCGCCGTGCCTCCCAGATTCCCAGCTCAACCTGATACCCAGTGGGGGTATATGAGCATCGTGACGGCACACATCGACGGCATGTCCTGCAATCACTGCCTGAATGCGGTCCAGCAGGCCCTCGCGGCCCTGGATGGCGCTCGAATCGAGTCGGTCCGGATGGGGCGAGCCGAGGTCGAGGTCGCGGCTGGGGTCACCAGCGACGACGTCGTCTCGGCGATCGAGATGGCCGGCTACCCGGTCAGCCACGTCGAGACCTCCGGGTGAATGCGACCCGGGCCGCATCGCCCGAGCATGCGTCGCACCTCTCGGTCGAGACCCGCGAGGCGCTGGAGAAGCGGCTCAAGCGGATCGAGGGTCAGGTCCGTGGCCTGATGCGGATGGTCGAGGAGGAGCGCTACTGCGCCGACACCCTCGCCCAGATCGCCTCGACCCGTGAGGCCCTCCGTGGCGTCGGCAAGATCCTGCTCCGGAATCACCTGACGCACTGCACTGCCGACGCGATCCGGAGTGGCGATCCCGCGGACGCCGATCGCGTGGTCGATGAACTGGTCGCGCTCTGGGGACGGTAGCCGATCGAGGACCAGGGATCGAGAAGTCATCCCGCCTCCATCCTCAATCGTTCAGCCGTCGGTCCGCGGGGATGGGTGGATACTCCGGCACATACATCGCGTCGCGGAGCCACTGCTCGATGTCATCGGGTGGCTGGACCGTCGCCAGTCCCTGTCGGACCGCCTCGCGGGCAACGGCAGCCGCGATCCGCACCGAGGTATCGCGGATCGTGCCGAGCGTGGGGTAGAGGGCGCCTCGTTCGAGATGCTCCTCGCCGAGCCCTTCGGCCAGTGCGTGCGCCGCGGCGCGAAACATCTCGTCGCTGACACAGGTGGCCTGGGTACGGATCACACCGAGTCCGATTCCCGGGAAGACGTAGACGTTGTTGGCCTGGCGTGGTTCGAACTGTCGGCCCTGCCACTCCACTGGTGCGGAAGGCGATCCGCTCGCGAAGAGCGCCCGGCCATCGCTCCACCGGTAGGCCTGCTCCGCGGTGCACTCCGCCTTGCTGGTCGGGTTCGACAACGCGAAGACGATCGGACGATCGTTGTGGGCCGCCATCTCGGCGATGATCGTCTCGGTGAACGCGCCGGCCTGGGCGGCAACCCCGATCAGCGCGGTGGGCCGAAGCGTCCGGACGGCAGCCAGCAGGTCCTCCACCGGGGCCTGTTCATGGGCAAACCGCCGCTTGTGTGGGGCGAGGTGATCGCGGCCCGCGGTCACCAGGCCGGTCGAGTCAAGGAACCAGCAATGCCGGAGCGCCTCGGCCTCGGGCATCCCGTTCGCGACGAGGTCGGCCACGATCAACTCCCCGATCCCGGTCGCGGCGGACCCGGCGCCGAGGAAGAGGATCCGCTGGTCGGCGAGTCCCCCCCCCGTAATCCGGGTCGCCGAGAGCAACCCGGCGAGGGTCACGGCGGCTGTGCCCTGGATGTCGTCGTTGAAGGAGCGGATCCGGTGGCGATGACGGTCCAGCAGGTGGAATGCGTTGTCGGTCCCGAAGTCCTCCCATTGCAGCACGGCGCGCGGGAAGCGCATCGCCACGGCGGCGACGAACTCGTCGATCAGGCGGTCATAGGCGTCGCCACGCACTCGAGGCTGCTGCAACCCGGGGTAGAAATCGGCCTCACGGAGCACGGCGTTGTCGGTACCGACATCGATGGTCACCGGCAGGCAGCGTTCGGGTGCAATGCCGGCGCAGGCGGTGTAGAGCGCGAGCTTCCCGATCGGGATCCCCATCCCCTGGACACCGAGATCCCCGAGACCGAGGATGCGCTCGCCGTCGGTCACCACGATCACGTCGATGTCGTCATGTGGCCACTGCGCGAGCAGCTCCGCCATCCGGCCGGCATCGTGGATCCCGAGGTACAGCCCGTGCGAGCGTCCGAAGAGGTCCCCGAACTTCTGGCATGCCTCGCCCACCGTCGGGGTGTAGATGATCGGCATCGTCTCGGCGAGATGCTCGAGCACGACACGATAGAAGAGCGTCGCGTTCCGGCTGTGCAACCCCTGGAGATAGACGTACCGGTCGAGATCGGTCGCCTGGCGCCGTACGTTCGCCATCGACCGCGCGACCTGTTCCTCGAACGCGAAGACGCGGGCGGGGAGCAGGGCATCGACCTCGAACGCACGCCGCTCGTCACGCGTGAATGCGGAACCACGGTTGAACCACTGATTGTGCAGGATCTGCTGTCCACGCAGGGCGTGGTCGGGCATGAGGCGGGCTCCGGTGGATCAAGGATGAAGGATCAACGAGGAACGATAATCGATCCGTCCTCTGTCATCCGTCATCCGTCATCCTCCACGAACGCGTCAGCGGTCAAGGTCGTGAGGTGTGTGCCGACATCGGTCGGCCACGCCGCGACGCGCGCGCGAAAGGCGCGTGCATGGCCGCCGAACAGGGCCCTGGTGGCGTCCTCGAATCCGGGCAGGTTGCCCGCCAGATGCGACATGAACTGGTAGGCAACCTCGCGTGCGCGACGTCGACGTGCGGGGCCCTCGTCGCGTGAACGCTCCGCATCGATGAGTCGTCGGATCGTGGCCGATGCACCACCGCGTTGCTGCCCGAGCCAGGTCCAGTGGCGCGGCAGGAGGGTGATCTCCTTCGAGACCACGCCGAGCCGTGGTCGGCCAGGGCCTCGGGGCGGCTCAGCCTCCACCCTGGGTCCCGGGCCCGGGGTGACCCGAGCCCGGACCTCTGCCTCGGTCCCTCGCAGGTCCAGATCGATCGGTGCGCTCGTCACGGCATCGAAGACGAGGAGGGGCGGGTCGGTCGGTGCGGCGGCCAGGGTCCGGAGGGCGGCCGCGACGTCGGCAATCGGGCCGCGGGCGACGCATCGGTGACCGAGGAAGGCGATCGCGTCGGACGGTGGCAGGGCAGGAGAGGAAGCTGTCATGCCACAATTCTACCCGGGTGAATTAACCATGTCAATAGTACCCGGGTAATACTGTGTCCCCTCACGAATTCGGCCCCGCTCCACCACTTTTCCCGGTCTGATCTTCCGTTCGCCTCGTTTTTCCAAGGATGTCACTCTGTCGTTCGCATCGTTCAACCTCGATCCCGCCCTCATGAAGGGTCTCGCCGAGCTCGGCTTCACGACCCCCACCCCGATTCAGTCCGAGTCCGTCCCTGCCGGCCTGGCCGGGCGTGATGTGCTGGCGTGCGCCATGACCGGGAGCGGCAAGACGGCAGCGTTCCTGCTCCCGATCCTGCATCAGTTCGTGGGGAAGCCACGCGGCACGACGCGCGCCCTGATCCTGTCGCCGACCCGCGAACTCGCGGCGCAGATTCTCGCCGACCTGAACGCGCTCGCCCTGCACACCCCCGTGACGGGGGCGGCGGTCTTCGGCGGCGTCGGGATGGGGCCGCAGGAGCACGCGTTCCGGAGCGGCGTCGATGTCCTGATCGCGACGCCGGGACGGTTGCTCGATCACTTCCAGTCGCCGTATGCCAGGCTCTCCGGGCTCGAGATCCTGGTCCTCGACGAGGCCGACCGGATGCTCGACATGGGCTTCCTCCCCGACATCCGTCGCGTCCTCAAGCACATCCCGCGCCCGAAGCAGACGCTCTTCTTCTCGGCGACGATGCCGCCGCAGATCATGAAGCTCACGCGCGAACTGCTCGATGATCCGGTGACGATCAACCTGCAGCGGAAGTCGGCACCGGCGGTCGGGATCACCCAGGCGATCTATCCGGTGGCCGCCGAACTCAAGTCGGCGCTCTTCCTGCACCTGTTGCAGCAGGAGGAGATGGACGAGGCGCTGGTCTTCACGCGCACCAAGCACCGTGCCGACCGGCTCGCCAAGTTCCTCGTCAAGAACGGCATCGCCGCCGAACGGATCCACGGCAATCGTTCCCAGCCGCAGCGGACGGCGGCACTCGCCGGCTTCAAGAGCGGCCAGTTTCGCGTGCTGGTCGCGACCGACATCGTCGCGCGCGGCATCGACATCAGCGAGCTCGGCCACGTCGTCAACTTCGACGTGCCGGTGGTCCCGGAGGATTACATCCACCGGGTCGGTCGGACGGCGCGGGCGGCCGCGACGGGCGATGCGTTCACCTTCGTCGCCCCCGACGAGGAAGGCGACCTGCAGCGGATCGAGCGCGCGGTGGGGAAGCGCCTGCCGCGGGTGACCGTTCCGGACTTCGACTACAAGGCGCGACCCGAGGGCCAGCTCGAGGTGCCGATCAAGGAGCGGATCGCGAAGATCCGTGCCGAGAAGGCGCTGGCGCGCGAGCGGTCGAAGGCGAAGGAGGCTCGGCGTTCTGGGGGGGGGAGTGCGGCGAGCAAGCCGGCGGCCGGCAACCGGACCAGGCGGCCCGGCTCCAAGCCGCGCGGTCGCGGCCGCTAGTCGGCCAGCAGCGCCCGGGCGATCACCATCCGCTGGATCTCGCTGGTGCCCTCGCCGATCGTGCAGAGTTTCACGTCGCGATAGTACTTCTCCGCGGGGAACTCCTTGATGTAGCCGTAGCCCCCGAAGATCTGCACGCCCTTCTCGGTGGCGCGGACGGCGACTTCCGAGGCATAGAGCTTCGCCATCGACGACCAGGTCGTGGTGCGGTCGCCGGCATCCTTGAGCGCGGCGGCGCGGTAGCAGAGCAGCCGCGCCGCTTCGATCTCGGTCGCCATGTCGCTCAACATGAACTGGATCGCCTGGAATCCCGCGATCGGCTTGCCGAAGGCGGTGCGCTCCTTGGCGTAGTTGCGCGCCGCATCGTAGGCACCGCGCGCGATGCCCAGCGAGAGCGCCGCGATCGAGATCCGGCCGCCATCGAGCACCTTCATGGCATCGATGAACCCATGCCCGACCTGGCCCAGCACGTTGGCCGCGGGCACTCGGCAGTTCTCGAGGATCAGTTCGGCCGTGTCCGACGTGCGCATGCCAAGCTTGTTTTCCTTCTTGCCGGCCCGGATGCCGGGTGTGTCCATCTCGATCGCGAACGCGGTGATGCCGCGCTTGCTGTCGTTCTTGTCGCTGACGGCGAGCACGACGGCGATCTGGGCATGCGAGGCGTTGGTGATGAAGTTCTTGGTGCCGTTGAGCACCCAGTGATCGCCATCCCTGACCGCCGACGTGATGAGGCCACCCGCATCACTCCCCGATCCCGGTTCGGTGAGCGCCCAGCAGCCGATCCACTCACCGCTGGTGAGCTTCGGCATCCAGCGCATCCGCTGTTCCTCGCTCCCCGCCAGATAGATGTGCCCGGTGGCGAGCGAGTTGTGGGCCGCCACGATCAGCGCGATCCCCGACTCGGCGGCCCCGAGCTCCTCGAGGATGTTGACGTAGTCGATGTAGGAGAGGCCGGCGCCGCCATACTTTTCCGGGAAGATCGCGCCCATCAGTCCGAGGTCGGCGAGCTGCTTGACCACACCCATCGGGAAGGTCTGCGCCTCGTCCCATTCCATCATGAACGGGGTGATCTCGGTCGCGGCGAAGTCGCGGACCATCGTCTGGATCTGGCGCTGTTCTTCGGTGAGCTGAAAATCCATGGGTGGGGCTCCTGGACGTGACATGACGAGGCGGGGCGATCGTGGATCGTCCCGCCGGATGCTCTGGAAAGTAGTCTCCCACACGTAGCGCCGCCCGGGTCGGTGATCTCGGGCAAGGTGTGCCCCGCGGTTGACCCCGCCGGGACGAACGCCGATACTCCGACTGGATCGGACACCGGTCCTTCCCACGATGCGAGGTTCCGATGACACTCCCGTCCCTCCGTCCCGCCGTCCCACCGTCCCGCCGTCCCGCCGTCCCGCCTGATCGCGCTGTTTGCGCTCGTGACGGTGTCCTGCGGCCCACTAGAAACCGCCGGAAGTTCGAACGGTCTTCCCACCGGCGTTGAGGCCGCCCCACCCATCCACTTCTCCTCGCTCATGACGACGTGCGGGCAGCCGAATCTCTACAGCTACATCCCGGATTGCTGGCCAGCATCGCATGTCATCCAACTGGAGCCGGCGCCTCAGACCTTTCAGGGTGATCAGCAGGCTGCGGTTGATGACTGGAATTTCTACTTGACACAGGATGCCCTCGCTCCGCGCTTCCGGATCAATCCCGGTAATACCAATTCCGAGGTCTTCACGGTCCATGTCGCGTCCGGACCGCAGTACTGCGGGACGTTCTCCGACCCGGGACGGGACACCGTCTACATCCGGCCTGCGCACGTCGCCAATGACCCCCAGTCCTCTCAGGTCAACGCACACGTCGGGACCTGGGCCGTCGCATACCGTCAGGAACTCGCGGGGGTCATTGGCTGGAGCGAGAGCGTCGAGCAGAACGGCGCAGCACTCTTCGAGCCCGGCCTCACGACGATCTGCGTGTTGTACCTCGACGATCAGCCCATCGGCTCACGATTCATCAATCCCGATGTCTGCGCCCACGAGGCGGATGGGATCATCCTCGCCTATCGGGGCGAGACCTCAACGGTGGGGAACGGCCGGATGTTCCGGGACACGCTGTACATGCACGTCGCGCTGTCGCCGGCCGCGGCCACGATTCAAGTCGGTGATTCGGTACGGGTCGTGGCAGATTCCTTCTATTCCGGTCAGTCCGGAACGGGCGGCCCGCCGGCGTTGATGCAGGTCCGTGGCCACATTCCGGTGGCGAAGCCCGTGCCACCCGGGGGTGTGTCCTGGTTCAGTCGCAACTCGTCTGCGGCGAGCCGGGGCAATGGCTGGTTCATCGGATCCACCCAAGGCAGTGCGTGGGTCGGTGCCCGCGCCAATGGGTCTCCGTCGCCGGCGACGCGCTGGTGGCCGCCGATCAGGGCCCGCGGCGATTCGATCCTCGTCACGGTGAACCCGGCCCCGCCGCCGCCCCCACCACCTCCAGCATACGTGGTGACCTCCGATGAGATCCCGATCTGGACCCCGGGGGAGCACACGTTCACGGCACACATCGGTTCGCCCTCCTCGACGATCTACTGGCGGATCGACGATAGCCGCACCACCACCGTCTCGCCCGATACCACCTTCTCGACATCGGGTCAGGACGCCATCTTCCGTGTCTCGGCCGGTTCGTACACGCTGGCCATTCAGGTCTCCCTATCCGCGTTCGGTGGATTTCAACAGCAGGACTTCCCGGTGTGTACACAGTCGGACCAGAGCGTGCAGACCAAGAACAAGCAAGGTGGTGGCTCGACCGACGCTGTTGAGAATTGCCCGCCGCCGCCCGGGAGTGGTGAGCAATGAAGGCTCCGGTGAGCCTCCTCGTCGTGAGCCTGGCGGTCGCATGTGGGGGGACCGACGCGACCACTTCCCCCCCCCAACACGAACCGTCCGGTTGGATCTACTTCGGCTCGGCCCCGGAGCCCGGACGGAACCTCCAGCGGGTCAACGTCGTGACCGGTGCGGTGGAGGAGATCCCGTGGACGGCGGCATTTCCCGCCGGACAGACCTTCCTGACACGCCCTGGCATGGTCTCCCCTGTCGACGGGCGGATTGCTGCGCAGGGCGTCGTTGCCGGCCACCCGTGGCCGCAGACCTTTGTCTATGACCCGCGATCGGGCGAGGTCGACCTGCACGGTGACCCCGCGGCGACGCGCGATGTCGGCCACGTCTGGTCTCCGGACGGCAGGTATGTGGCGTTTGAGCGGCATCTCGCCACGGGAGGAGATGGCCGTGTCAGGATAGTCCGGTTGGAGGTAGGTACCGGAACGACTGACACCCTCTACCTTGGCGCGGCCCAAGAGTCGATTGAGGGGATCCTCTGGCTCGGGGCCGATACGCTTGTTCTCGACCACTTCGCAATACCAACTGGCTCGGAGTTCCTGGGACTGGACATGGGAACGCGGCATTCCCGTGTGTTTGACGAAGCTGTGCATTGGGGCGGTGGGCCTATCCTTGCGTTTTCTTCAACCGCGCGCTGGGCTTCGCGATGGACCATCGTCTCAATCAGCGGCACGGGGCAATCGTCAGACTCCCTCGTGCTCTCAGTCCGCGACCGTACCACCTCAGACGACTGGCGCCGGGTCCGCGCGATCGACTTCTACAGCACGGATGGCTCCATCGCGGTGGTCTTCTCGCCCGACGAGGCGTTCGTGGCCGATTGTCCGGCAGGTGATACCGTGCGCATCTCCCGGTTGGCGGACCTCGTTGAGGTCGAGCGGTTCCACGTGCCCGTCTGTTTCGCGCTGTCGTGGAGTCGAGCGTAGAGAGTGCCACGGGACCAGAGAATGCTGCCGTCAACGAAGCGAATGTCCCGGCTCGGCCTGGTGATCGCGCTCGCTGCATGTGGGGGGACCGACGCGACCACTTCCCCCCCCCAACCAGAACCGTCCGGCTGGATCTACTTCGGTTCGGCCCCGGAGCCCGGACGGAACCTGCAGCGCGTGAATGTGAGAACCGGTGCTGTGGAGGAGATCCCGTGGACGGCAGCGTTTCCTGCCGGACAGACCTTCCTCACACTTCCCGGGATGGTCTCTCCAGTCGATGGTCGCGTATCGGCACAGGGGATCGTTGCGGGCCACTCGTGGCCACAGACCTTTGTCTATGACCCGCAATCGGGCGAGGTCGACCTGCACGGTGACCCCGCGGCGACGCGCGACTTCGGGCATGTCTGGTCACCCGATGGGCGCTCTGTGGTGTTCGAGCGGCATCTCGCCACGGGAGGCGATGGCCGTGCGCGCATCGTGCGACTCGATGTCGGGACGGGTGTCACGGACACACTCCTCGTCGCCGCTCGCCAGGAGAGCGTCGGACGCATGGTCTGGCTCGGGAACGACAGTCTGATCATCAACTACTTCGCGATCCCTGGTGGATCGGAATACCGATTGATCGACCTGACGACGGGACGCGCCTCCACCTTCACGGAGGTCGTGCATGAGGGATTCGGCGGGGCCTTGAGTTTCTCGCGCTCAGGCCGGTGGGTCAGCCGCTGGTCGAACCTGTTCGTTGAGGCACCGATCGGTACTCCTGACTCTGTCTTGTTGGCGGTCCGCGACCGTACCACCTCAGACGACTGGCGCCGGGTCCGCGCGATCGACTTCTACAGCACGGATGGCTCCATCGCGGTGGCCTTCGCGCCCGATGAGGCATTTCTGGCTGACTGTCCGGCCGATGACGCAGTTCGGATCGTGCGACTGTCGGATCTCAAGGAAGTGAAGCGATTTCGGGTGCCACTCTGTTTCGCCTTGTCGTGGAGTCGAGTCTAGCCCAGCGCCCGAACGCCTCACTCCGGCGCGTCAGCCACCCGATGGCTGCCGGTGGTCGTCATCCGGATCCGGTGCATGTCGCGCGAGACGGTCCGGAGCGCACCCAGACTGACCACGCCGCCGATCACGGCCACGATCGGCAGGACCATCACGGCCTGGCCGAGTCCGATCCGATCGGAGAGTGATCCCACCAGCGGGAAGGCGATCGCATCGCCGGCCAGGTGAATGAACAACAAGTATGCGCCGCTCACGGTCGCGCCGATCCGGCTCGGCACCACATCAAACACCACCGCCATCAGCGGGCCGTTGTACCACGACAGGAAGAAGAAGGCGACCGCGAAGATCGGGATGAAGAGATCGAGCTCGCGGATGGTCAACAGCCAGATGGTGAGTGGGCCACCGATCAGGAGCCCGACCGCGACCGTGATCACTCGGCTCCGATCGGTGTAGCGGCCGAGCCAATCGGCCACCAGACCGCCGGTGAGCGCACCGGCCACGCCGGTGACCAGGCCCCACTTGCCGAGCAGCGCGGCGCTCTGTCCGGCCGTGAGCCCGAAGGTGCGCGTCATGAAGGTCGGGCCCCACCCGACGATGCCGTTCATTCCGAACGCGATCATCGCACCGGCGACGAAGAGGTAGACCAGGGTCGGCGTGGCGAGCACCACATTGCCGGCCTTGATGAGGTCGTCCAGCGCCCCTTCGAATTCCCGGGTCCACGGTGTCTCGGCCCGCTGGCCACGACGGACGAGGCGCACCCACCGCCAGACATTGAGCGCGAAGCCGAGCACGATGCTGCCCGCGAGGACGGCCACGTCGACCTTGCTGTCGGCACCGTAGTTGACGGTGAGCAGCCACGCGGCGCCGAGCCCGATCGCGGTGAAGAGCAGCGACTCGCGAAACATTCGTCCGAAACTGCGCAGCCCGATCTCGAGATCGCGCATCGACCCCCGGAGCGTGAGCGGTGGGTCGGCGCGGGTCGGATCGACCAGGCGCCCGACCAGCATCGCACAGATGAATCCGGGGAGCCCGACCGCCATGAACGCGACCCGCCAGCCATAGACCTGCTCGAGCGCCCCGCCCAGCAGGAGCCCCAGCACCCCACCGACCGGAATGCCGGCGGCCAGGATCCCCATCGCGATCGCGCGGTCCTTGCCGGGGAAGTAGTCGGCCGTCATCGAGGTCGAGGCGGGGCCGAACGCGGCCTCGCCGATGCCGACCGCCGACCGGCAGAAGAAGAGCTGTCCGAAGTTGCGGACCAGGCCTCCGAGGAAGGTGAAGGCACTCCAGACCATGACGCCACCGGCGATCACGCTCTTCCGACTCTTCACGTCGGACAGCACGCCCAGCGGCAGCGCCGCGAGGGAGAAGACGAGGATGTAGGCCGATCCGAGCCAGCCGAGTTGCGCGTCGGTCAGCGAGAGCTCGGCCTTGATCGGCTCGAAGAGCGCGAAGATGACGTTGCGATCGAGATAGTTGAGCAGATTGATGAACGCGAGCAGCACGAGCGCCCACCACGCCTGACGGCGGGGGGGGCGCTCGACCGTGGCGGTCGGACGGCCGACGGGCTCAGTCGCCAATCGTGCCCAGGTCCAGGCGTTGACGCGAGTCGAGGATGATCCGTACGGCTTCGTCCGGATCGTCGGTCACCGTGAACAGGTCCACGTCCCCGGGCGAGATCGTGCCCTCGGCGACCAGGGTCTCGCGAATCCACTCGAGCAGGCCACTCCAATACGCACTGCCGAAGAGCACCACGGGAAAATCGGTGACCTTGTCGGTCTGGATCAGGGTGAGCGATTCGAAGAGCTCATCAAGCGTACCGAATCCGCCAGGAAAGACCACGAACCCGACGGCATACTTGACGAACATCACCTTGCGCACGAAGAAGAACTTGAAGTCGAGCGAGCGCGTGAGGTACGGATTGGTGTGCTGCTCGTGCGGCAACTCGATGTTGCAGCCGATCGAGAGCCCGCCCGCCTCGAACGCGCCCTTGTTGGCCGCCTCCATGATCCCGGGACCGCCGCCGGTCAGGACCGGGACACCGGCCGCCGCAAACTTCGCCCCGGTGTCGACGGCGGCCTGATACATCGGCTGGTCGGCCTTCGTGCGTGCGGAGCCGAAGATCGAGACGCCACCCGCGACATCCTGCAAGTTCTCGAAGCCCCAGGTGAACTCACCCATGATCCGAAGCACCCGCCACGAATCGGAATTGCGGCGGATCTTGAGGGTCTCGGCATCGACGGGCTCGTTGAGGAGCTTTTCGTCCTCGGTCGGCTGCGACTTGCGCGACGTGGGCACCGGTGTGGCGGGGTGCATCCTAGTCATCCAGCAACGCCTCCAGCATCGCGCGATGGTCATCCGCGACATTGTAGAAGTATGGTGAGACCCGGACATGGCCGGGTCGGGCGTCGACAATGAACCCGCGTTCGGCGAGTCGCGCCACATCGGCGGCGGGGTTCGGCCGTGGCAGCATCACGATGGCACTGCGCTCTGCCGGGTCCGGGTGGACCTTCGGTGCGAGGCCGAGTCGTGCCGCCGTCGCGATGAGGTCCTCGGCGAGCGCGGCGGTCACCCGGCGGATGGCGTCGGCTCCCGCCGCCTCGAGGACATCGAGTCCGCCGAGCTGGGCGTAGACCGGCATCAGTGGCGGCGTGCCGGTCTCGAAGCGACGAGCATCCGCATGGGGTGTCATCCCGGTCGGATCGAATCGGAACTGATCCTGATCGGCAAACCACCCCGTGGTGGTCGGCCGCAGGTCATGGGTCGTGTCACGATTGGCCCAGAGGAAGCAGACGCCGGTGCCGCCGAGCAGCCACTTGAGACCGCCCGAGCAATAGAAGTCGATCGTCGAGGCGTGGACATCGACCGGCACCTGGCCGGCACCCTGGTACCCGTCAATCAGCGAGAGGGCCCCGGCCTGCCGTGCGACCGCGCCGACCGCATCGACGTCCTGGATCGCACCCGAGGTGAAATAGACGTGCGAGGTCACGACCAATGCCGTGTTGCTATCAACCGCCTGTTCGAACGCCTCGATCGGCACGCTGATCCCGTCCGGGCTCTCGAGCAGCACCACCTCGGTGTCCCGACCGAGCCACTGGTACGGCACGGTCGGGAAGTCGAGGGTGGTGGTGACGATCTTCGTGCGCGTGGGGGGCAGGGCACTCGCCACCACGCCGAGGATGCTCGAGACGGAGGGGTGGAGGGCGATCTCGTCCGGGGCACCGCCGATGAGTCGTGCGTACCGACGGCGCAATTCCCCCAGTGAGGCCCACCAGGTGTCATACCAGTTGGCCGCACCCCGCGTCTCCCACTGATCCAGGAACGTCTCGACCCGCTCGCGCGAGGCCCGAGAGAGCGCGCCCAGGGAGCACGAATTGAGGTATGCCGTGTGACCGAAGACCGGGAAGTCCTCGCGCCAGTGGCTGAGTTCATGAGTCGTGGCGGGGAGAGTCATCGGGCCGGAATATAGGCAACCCCGGGCGATTGCCATCGCCCACGACCTCCCACCGCTCGCCGCCTCCCCTTACGTTCCCGACGTGACTCCGCCTTCCACGGAACCCCGCCCGGCTCGGACCTGGTCCGGTCTGCTGCTCGCCCTCACCGGGCGGGCGCTGGTGTCCCCACGCCTGGCCCTCGACCTGCTGCGGACTGCGTGGGCGTTTCGGCGCCGCGCGTGGGGCCGGCGTGCCCCGTTCCTGCCGCTCCCCGATCCGGTCTATCTCCGCTGGCGCATGTACACCGCCTATGGTGATCACGCCGCCATACCGCCGGTCGAGGACGTGGTGCGCTTCGCCCGCTGGCGGCGAGAGACGATGCGACTATGAGCCCGCGTCCGCACGTCGTGATCATCGGCGCCGGGTTTGCCGGGCTCTATCTCGCGAAGCGGCTCCGGAAGATCGAGGTGCAGGTCACGCTGATCGACCGGCGGAATCACCACCTCTTCCAGCCGATGCTCTACCAGGTGGCAACCGCCGGTCTGGCGGCCAACGACATCGCGAGTCCGATCCGCACGGTGTTCCGGGGGGCCGGGAACATCGAGACCCGGCTCGGCGAGGTGACCCGTGTCGATGTCGTCGCGAGGGAGGTGCACCTCGAGGACGGGGCGCCGATCGCCTACGACTACTGTGTCGTCGCGACCGGGGCGCATCACTCCTATTTCGGGCATCCCGAATGGGAACCGCTGGCCCCCGGGCTCAAGTCCCTGGAGGATGCGCTCGAGATCCGGCGCCGGGTCCTGCTGGCCTTCGAGCGTGCCGAGTCCGAGCCCTCGTCGGTCCGGCGGCAGGAGCTGCTCACGTTCGTGGTTGTGGGGGGGGGACCCACCGGGGTCGAGATGGCCGGGGCGATCGCCGAACTCCGTCGCTTCGCGCTGGCGCGTGACTTCCGCCACATCGATCCGCGCGAGGCCACCGTCCAACTGCTCGAGGGCGGCCCGCAGATCCTGCCGAGCTACCCGGTGCACCTGGCCGCCCGGGCGAAGCGCGACCTCCGTCGTCTCGGGGTCGAGGTCCGCGAGAACCTGCTGGTGACCAACATCACGGCCACGCATGTCGAGGCGGCCAACTGGCGCATCCCGACGACCACGGTGGTGTGGGCTGCCGGCAACCAGGCCTCGCCGCTCGTCGCGACCCTCGGTGTCGCGACGGACCGTCAGGGGCGCGCCCTCGTCAACGCCGACTGCAGCATCCCGGGACACCCGGAGGTGCTGGTGCTGGGCGACGCCACGGCCTTCCGGGAGGACGCCGGGGTCGGCCCGGTCCCGGGCGTCTCCCCCGCGGCGATCCAGATGGGGCGACATGCGGCACGGACGATCCTGGCCGACCTGGCGGGTCGCCCGCGCGTGCCCTTTCGCTATCACGACAAGGGACAGCTCGCGGTGATCGGCCGTGCCCGTGCGGTGGGTCGGGTCTACGACCGGCTCGATGTGACCGGTGTGCTGGCGTGGTTCGTCTGGGCCGTGGTCCACATCGCCTTCCTGATCGGCTTCCGGAACCGCGTGATGGTGCTGCTCGACTGGGGATGGGCGTATCTCCGGTACAAGCCGGGTGCCCGATTGATCACGGGCGAGACGGGCGAGTTCGCGGCCCGGGTGGCGGGGCAGCGGTGACCGGACCGACGCGCGACGAGATCCGGGCCGAGGCGCGCCGGATCGGCTTTGCAGGATGCGGGTTTGCCGGGCTGGAGCCGTCGATCCGTGGCGATGCCCTCGACGAGTGGCTCGCGGCCGGCCACGCCGGCCTGATGCGCTATCTCCACCGCCAGAAGAAGAAGCGCAAGCTGCCGGCGGACATCACTCCCGGTGCCCGGTCGGCCGTGGTCCTGCTCGAGAACTATACCGCCCCCCCCCATGAGCGGCCCCAGCCCGGCGAGCGCTGGCAGGTCGCCAGCTACGCCCGCGGCATGGACTACCACCTGGTGACCCACGGCCGCCTCCACCGGCTGAGCGAGTGGATGAAGGGCCGCGGAGCCGAGCTGGCCCACACCTGGATCGACGACAGTCCGGTGCCCGAGCGCGAGCTGGCCGAGCGGGCCGGCCTGGGCTGGATCGGCAAGAACACCATGCTGATCAACCCGACGATCGGCTCGTGGACCTTCATCGGCACGATCTTCACGTCGCTCGAGCTGGCGCCCGACCTCGCCCCCGTCACCGATCACTGCGGCAGCTGCACCCGCTGCCTCGAGGCCTGCCCGACCGACGCCCTCCTCGGCGGGCATGTGCTCGATGCCACGCGCTGCCTGAGCTACCTCACGATCGAGTGCCGGGACGATCCCCCCCCCGAGCTGGTCGGCCGCAACGAGGGGTGGGCCTTCGGGTGTGACATCTGCAATGAGGTCTGTCCCTGGAACATCAAGTTCGCCACCCCGACCGCCGTGCCGGAGTTCGCCCGGCGCCCGGCGCCGGACCGTACGGATCCGGCATATTTCGAGCAGATGCCGGAGGCCGAGTTCCAGCGGCAGTTCGCCGACACCCCGCTGGCGCGACCCGGGCTCGACCGGATGCGCCGCAACGTCCGACTCGCCACGGCGAGCCACGCCAAGGAACCTTGATGCCGACCACCCTGCACTCCATCGCGATCTTCGTCACCGACCTCGAGCGTGCCAGGATCTTCTACGAGGAGACGCTCGACCTGCCGCTGCACCTGCAGGGCGCCTTCGGCTTCCAGTTCCTCGACCAGGCCCCGCACCTCGGGGTCCACCCCGCGACGCACCCCGATGCCCGGGCCATGGTCGGACGGCACACCGGCATCACGCTTGCGCGGGAGAACCTGCTGGCGTTCTGCGTGACCCTCAGCGAGAAGCACGTGACCTTCGTCGCCGAGCCGACCCAGCAGGGATTCGGGATCATGGCGATGGTCGCGGACCCGGACGGCAACGTCCTGGCGCTCTGGGAGGACAATGTCACCGAGACGGGCGACGACGCATGACCGATCGGCTCGAGCTGCGGAGCGACAACGTCGCGGGCGCGCACCCGCGCGTGCTGGAGCTCATGACCGACGCCAACCGCGGCAGTGGTCCGGCCTATGGCGCCGACCCCTGGACCGCACAGGCCGAGGCGTGGTTTGGCGACCAATTCGGTGGTGACACCGAGGCGTTCCTCGTCTGGAACGGCACCGGCGCGAATGTCGCGGCCCTCCGCGCGATGACGCGGCCGTGGCAGGCGGTGATCACCAGCGAGCATGCGCACATCCATGTCGACGAGTGTGGCGCCCCCGAACTGCTCGCCGGCGTCAAGCTGATTGACCTGCCGAGCAGGGACGCCAGACTGACCCCCGACCAGGTGCGTGAGGCGGGGCGCCACGGCGTGGGATTCGAGCACCACGTCCAGCCACGCGTGGTGTCGCTCACCCAGACGACCGAATACGGCACCGCCTACGGCATCGACGAGCTCGCGGCGATCTGCGATGCAGCCCATGGCATCGGCCTGCTCGTGCATGTCGACGGGGCGCGGATCGCCAATGCGGCGGCAACGCTGGGCCGGTCGCTCCGAGCGATCACGCGCGATGCCGGCGTCGATGTGCTCTCGTTCGGACTCACGAAGAATGGCGCGGTCGGCGCGGAGGCGGTCGTCTTCCTGGCGCCTGACCTCGCGCGCGAGTTCCGGTACATCCGGAAACAGGGCACCCAACTCGCCTCGAAGATGCGCTTCCTGGCCGCCCAGGTCCTGGCCCTCGCCGAGGACGATCGCTGGCTTGCGAATGCGATGCATGCGAATGCGATGGCTCGGCGGCTCGCGGACGGCATCCGGGAGCTGCCCGGTGTCCGGATCACCCAGCGCGTCGAGGCGAACGCGGTGTTCGCGGTCCTCGATGCCGCGACGCATGCCGTGTTCGCCGAACATGCCGACTTCTATGTCTGGAACGACACGACCAACGAGGCGCGACTGATGACGAGCTGGGCGACGACCGCCGCCGCGATTGATGCGTTCCTGAGAGCGGTGGCGAGGCAGGAAGCGTGACGCGAGACGCGAGCACAGCACCCGAGACAGTTGGGGACGCCCCGCCGGGCCCCCTCCACCGTGCGGCTCGCTTCTCGTCTCTCGCTTCTCGCCTCTCGCCCCGCGTCTTCGGCTGCCTCGCCCTCTTCGTCGGCATCTCGATCCTGGTGGTCACCGGCGCGTCGATGCCGTGGGACACCAGCGTGCTGGTCGCCGTGGGGCAGATGCGCACCCCCGGGCTCATCGAGCTGATGCTCGGCATCACCATGCTCAATGAGGGCGCAGTGCCGGTGGTGGCGGCGGTGGGGATGTGCATGCTCCTCTACCGCCTCGGGGGTCGGCGGCCGGCCCGCACCCTGTTCTGGGGGGCGCTGAGCGGGGAACTGCTCTACCTGATCGCCAAGGCGAGCTTCAACCGTCCGCGCCCGGAGGTGATCGCCAAGCTGTCGGGGGGGGGGTGGGTGTCCTATCCGTCCGGGCATACGATGATGGGGCCGATCATCTGGTCACTCGGGTTGATCCTGCTGGCGCGTGAACGCCCGCGGGCACGCACACCGCTGGTGGTGGCCGCGGTCCTGATCCCGCCCCTGCTGGCGGCGTCGCGGGTCGTGCTTGGCGTCCACTATCCCACCGACGTGCTGGGGGGCCTCGCGTTGGGATCGGCCTGGATGTTCCTCTGGCTCGAGCGGCCGAGCGCCGCGTCGACCTCTTCGGCGGCACCGATCACGTAGTCGATCCGCTCCGACAGCGCGCGTGCCGCGTCGAGGTCGAGCGTGAGCGAACCGGGTACCGCCTGTTCGGCGTGCAACCGCAGCAGGCCGAGCCGGAGGGTCTCGATGGCGCCGACCGCGGCCTCGAGGCGATGCGCCCATTCCCCGGGCTCGCCGGCATCGAGACGGGCTCGGGCCACCGTGGCTTCATGTTCAAGCCGGGCCACCACGGCCGGCAAGTCGTCAAGCCCGGTGCGCTGGACACCGGGCAGCGCCTCGAAGAGCGTGGTTGTCGCCGAGCCGAGCGCGGCTTCGGTCGGGCGCCACGCACTCGGGTGGCCTGCACGGGCGGGAAGTCCGGTTGCGGCGACCCTCGCAAACAGGCGACCGAGCGGGCCTCGCCAGAACCAGCTGCGTGCCCGGGACCACGGATCGATGGCTTTCACGCGACGACCCGGCAGCAGCAACCCCGCCATCGCCCCACCGATCCCCGCCATCGTGCTGAGGGCGAAGAGTCCCCCCCACCCGGTGTTGTAGAACATCCTGCTATCGAAGGATGAGGCCACCAGGGCGCCGACTGCCACCGCGAACGCCCCATAGGTCACCACGCGGAGCAGTTTCGGGAACCAGTGAATCGGGCGCGTCGAATCGAATCGCAACTCCTCCTCCCGCCTGGCCCGCGTCACCTCGGTGGCGTGACGCAGATCGGCCACGGTCGAGCCGGCCTCGAGCACGCGTCGCGTCTCGACCAGGCGCCAGAGTGCATGTCCGATCCACGGCAACGGCATCGCCATCACGAAGAACGACACGACCACCACCGCGCTCCCGGTCATCCACCCATCGAGCGCGGCGATGGTATACATCATGGTGGCCAGGCCGTAGAACATCAGCGACCAGATGACGTAGAGCCCCTTCATCTCGCGACCGCGCTCGGCCCAGATCCTGAGCGCCACCGGCAGGTCGGTGGTCATCGCCATCGGCGCTGCGAAGGCCTCGGCCATCGCCTCGGCGTTGGGCCAGCGATGGTCGGGAGCCTTGACCAGGGCGCGATCGACCGCCGCCGACAGGCGCGTCGGCAGCTCCGGGTGCGTCACGACCAGCGACGGTGGTGCCTGGGTGAGATGCTGGGCGATCTGTTCGCTGGCGGTGCCGGTGAAGGGTGTCTGGCCGACGAGTGCATGGAACGCGACCGCACCGAGCGCATAGAGATCGGTGCGCGGATCGCACGGCTCGCCACCCGCCTGTTCCGGACTCAGGTACTCGGGCGTCCCCTGGATCCGGCCGGGCGCATGCTCGGCATCGACCGATTGCGCGATCCCGAAGTCGCTGACCATGGCACGGCCCGCGGGATCAAGCAGGATGTTGTCCGGCTTGATGTCGCGATGGATCACACCCTGGGCATGGGCGTAGGCCAATGCCCAGGCGATCTCGCGCACCACCCGCGCCGCGTCCCACGGCAGGAGTCGCTGCTCGCGTCGAAGCTGGTCGCCCAGGGTCTCGCCAGCGACATACTGCATCGCGAAGAAGACGAAGGGTCCGACTTCCTCGACCGCGTGGATCGGGACGATGTTGGGGTGCGACAGGCGGGCTGCCATGCGCGCCTCGAGCAGGAACCGCTCCCGAATGGCGGTGATGCCGGCCCGCTCGGGCGGCAGCAGCTTGAGCGCCACCGGACGATCGAGGCGCACATCCCGGGCAAGGAAGACGATCCCCATGCCGCCGCGACCCAGCTCGCGCTCGATCGAGTAGCGGCCGGCCACCGCGGCCTGCAGGTCGAACCGGATGGTGTCGGACGTCGTGGTCATGCGCGTGCAATCTGCATCGTGAAACTGGCCCCGGGCGCATGGTCCTCGACCACCACGGTCCCGCCATGGGCCTCGGCGATGGCCCGCACAATCGGCAACCCGAGGCCGCTCCCGGGTTTCCCGGGGATCAGGCGCACGCCACGTTCGAAGATGCGGGCGCGATCGGCCGCGAGGATGCCAGGCCCGGTGTCACGCACTCGCACCCATGCGCGGTCGCTCGCGACGCCAGTCTCGACAGTGATCGGTCCGCTGTGCGCATGCACCAGCGCGTTGTGGAGGAGCGCCAGGATTGCCCGTTCGAGCAGGACCGGATCCCCGAGTGCCGGGGCCTCGTCCCACTGCCCGAGCACGATCGGTCGGCCGACGGACTCAGGCAGCGCGCGCACGCGACTGATGGTCCGTTGGGCGAGGTCATCGAGGAAGAGCGGCTCGCGGACCGGCCTGGCCTGGCTGTCCTGCCGGGCCAGCACCAGGAGATCACCGACGATCGTGCCCATCCGACTCGCCTCGTGGGCCACGGCCTCGAGCGAAGCACGCATGCGGTCGGGTTCCTCGGTGTGGCGAGCGGCATCCGCTTCGCTCATGATGATGGCCAATGGGGTCCGAAGTTCGTGCGCCGCGTCGACCAGGAAGGCGCGGTGCATGTCGAGGACCGGATCCGCGAGCCGCATGCCGAGGAGCGCCCCGAGGAGCAGGAGAATCGGGCCACCGATGCCGAGGGCCATGCGGAGGGTGTGCACCCGGGCCACGAACTCGACCTCGCTCACGCCCACCACCATCTCGATCCCGTCGGCCAGGGCGAAGCGCATCAGGCGCGCCGTCTGTCCCGCGATCACCACGGTCGTGGGCTGGGTCCCGGTCGAGAGCAGGCTCACGTGGCTCAGGTCCGGGGCCAGCAGCGCGCGCCGGGCCAGCGCGATCCGCCGACCCGTGCTGTCGAAGGCAGCCAGCGAGCGATCCACGGTCACCAGCTCGCTCATGATGTGCGCGATCGCCCCGGCCGCATTCGGGTACTCCGGTCGATCGATCCGGTACAGGGCACGGGCCAGCGAGGAGGTCTCGAGCAGTTCGTGGTCGTAGGCCTGTCGGTACCCGTCCACCAGGACGACGTACAGCGCTCCCCCCCCCAACAGCAGAAGGGCCGCGAATCCGATCCCGAACGCGGTGGCGAGCCGCCGTCGGGTATGGGCCGGCGTCATGGTCCGCGCGCCGGGTCGAGCGAATAGCCGGCCCCGCGGATCGTGTGCAGCAGGGGACGAGCCGCGGGCGTGTCGAGCTTCCGCCGAAGGCGCGCGATGTAGACATCGATGATGTTCGAGGCCGGGTCGTAGTGGGCGTCCCAGACCTTCTCGCTGATGCGCTGGCGGCCGAGGACCTCGCCGGCGTGCCGGGCCAGGAACTCGAGCAGGGCGAACTCGGTCGTGGTGAGCGCCAGTTCCTGCCCGTCGCGCCAGGCTCGGCGGGTGGCAGGATCCAGGCGCAGCGTGTCGATCTCGATCAGGTCCGGGCGCCACTCGGGTGTCCGTCGAGCAATGGCGCGCAAGCGGGCCTCGAGTTCCGCAAGGGCGAACGGCTTGACCAGGTAGTCGTCGGCACCCAGGTCGAGACCGCCGACGCGGTCCTCGACTCCGTCGCGAGCCGTCAGGACGATCACCGGGGTGGTTGCGCCCGCACGCCGGAGCTCCGCGAGCAGCGTGGTGCCGTCGCCATCGGGCAATCCGAGGTCGAGCAGCACCGCATCATAGGACTCGAGTCGGATCTGCCGCCTGGCGGCGGCCAGGGTCGGGGCGAGGTCGACCGCATGCCCGTGGCTCCGCAAGCCACGGGCGGTGGCATCGGCGAGTCGTTCGGCGTCTTCGACCAGCAGGAGTCGCATCCGGGGAAAATAGGGCCCCGACGGCGTTCATGGTGGGTTCATGATGGCGGACTAGAGTCCGGTCATGCTGCTCCTTCTCCTGGCACTCGCCCAGCCGCAGGACACCGTCCGGCTCACGCACCAGGCGCTCCTCGATCGCGCGATGGTGCTCCCGGGACGGATCGCTGCCGCCGATGCGCGCGCCACCGCCGCGATCGATCGACTCGGTGTCGCGGGCCGATTGGACAACCCCATTCTCACCGTGCAGGCCGAGAACCTTGGCATGCAGGAAGCGGTCACCGGGAAGCGTGGTCTGGAGGGCACCGAGGGTCAGGTGATCCTGTCGCTGCCACTGGCGATCGGCGGAGACCGCGCTGCTCGTCGGGATGTCGCGAGCGCGAATCGCGATGTCGCCATGGCCAGCCGGGACGTGTCGGTGCTCGAGGTGCGGGAATCGGTCCTGATGGCGATGATCGACTGGGAACGCGAACGAGCGCTGCTCGGGGCAGCTGGTGCCGAGCGCGATGCGCTCGAGACGCTGGCGGACGCGATGACGGCGCGGGCCCGTGAGGGTCGCGATGCCTCGTCAGACGCAGCCCTGGCTCGCCTCGAGGCCGCCGCGGCGCGATCGCGACACGCGCGACAACTGGCCGCGGCCTCCGCGGCCAATGCCCGACTCGCGGCCTTTCTCGACCTGCCAGCAGGCCGTGCGATCGACCTCGAGCCACTCGCATGTCGTGCACGGCCGGACCTCACCGCCTTCGCGCGTCCTGCCGACCTCGACGCGCTCGAGGCAAGCGTCAGGGCCGCGGCGGCCAGTGCAGCACTGGCCCGTGCGGCCCGTGTCCCCGATATGCATCCCCAGATCGGCCTGCGGCGGAGTGGCGGGTTCAGTGGGGTGCTGGTCGGCTTGTCGCTGGAGCTGCCCTTCCTGAATACGGGCGCGGCCGCTGCCCGTGCCGCCGCGATGGACGCCCAGGCGACCGAGTTCGACCGGACCGCGTTCGTTCGCGCATTCGACGGGGAGGTCCTGGCGCTTCGCCGAGGCCTCGCCGACTTGTTGGCGATCACCGGTGCACATGACTCGACCTGGCGTGCCGATCTCGAGACGGTGGTCCTCGCCGAGGAACGACGCCTCGACGTCGGGGAGGGGTCGCTCTACCGGCTCTTCGACGCCCGTCGGGCTCGACTCGATGCGCTCACCGAGCACGAAACGTGGCGCGACGCCGTGCGCCGGCACCAGGTGCGACTCGCCCGTCTCGGCGTTGCGCCGCTCTCGGCCACATTGCTGTGTCTTCCGGAGGATCTGCCGTGACTCTTCGTCGTGCCCCGTCCCTGGTGCTGATCCTGGTCCTGGCCTGTGCCGGCGACCCCGCGCCACCACCCGACCTCCCGGCCCCTCCCGCCGGCGTGATCGAGCTCGACGAGGCCCAGCGCGTCGAACTCGCGCTCGAGGTGATGCCCGTGGTGGTCGGCGAACACGCCGTGCCGATCGATGTCGCGGCCACCGTGGCGGCACCCGACCAGTCCACTGCGCATGTCGGCTCGATCGTCGAGGGCCGCCTGGTCCGGATCACGGTCCTGCCCGGTCAGCGAGTGCGAGCAGGTGAGGTCCTGGCCATCATCCATTCGCACGAGCTGGCGTCGGCCCGCCGAGATCTCGTGGCCGCGGAGGCACGGGAAACCGCGGCGCGCGCGGCCCTCGCACGCTCGCGGACCCTCCTCGAAGTCGGCGCGGTGTCGCGCGAGGAAGTCGAACAGCGCGAGGCAACACTCGCTGCGGCCGAAGCCGAACTGGCACGCTCCACCGACATGGTGACCCACCTCAATCCTGATGGTGATGATGTCACGATGGTGGCACCGCACCCCGGCGTCGTCCTCGCCGTCCACGCGAAGGTCGGCGAGGCGGTGCTGGTCGGCCAGTCGCTCGTCGATATCGCCGATGTTCGCACGCTCTGGGTGACCGGGTGGGTCCCGGAGCGCGCGGTGCCCTCGCTGGCCCGGGGTGGACCAGCGTCGGTGATCCTCGCCGCGTTCCCCGGTGACACCTTTGCCGGTCGCGTGATGCAGATCGGCGGGGCACTCGACCCCGTCCGCCGTGCGGTCGACGTGCGCGTGGCGCTTGAGGCCCCCCCCCAGGGTCTCGTGCCGGGCATGTATGCCACGCTCATCCTGCCCACCGGTGACCGGGCCCCTCGGGCAATCCTGCCGGCCGAAGCGGTCCAGCACACGAGCGAGGGGAATGGCGTCTACGTCAAGGAGACCGAGTACCGCTACCGGTTTGTCCCGGTGCCCTCGGCCCGGGTGCAACCCGATGGCACGGTGGCAGTCGAGGGACTCCTGCCAGGCACGGAGGTGGTGACGAGGGGGGCCTTCCGACTCCGCGCGATCGCCGAGATCGGCCTCGAGGACGCGCATGATCATTGAACGGCTCGTGGCCGGCAGCGTCCGACGGCGCGGCCTGGTCTTCACCGGCATCGCGGCGCTGCTCGCGGCCGGCATCTGGGCGCTGAGCACCCTGCCGTTCGAGGCGTTCCCCGATCTCACCGCCAACAGCGTCTCGATCATCGCCGAGGCCCCGGGCATGGCCCCGCAGGATATCGAGCAGCAGGTCACCTTCCAGATCGAACGCAGCATGCTCGGACTGCCGAGGACGATTGCGGTGCGATCGACCTCGAAGTTCGGCCTGTCGCTCACGCAGGTGGTCTTCGACGATGGAGTCGATGCGTACTTCGCCCGCCAACTCGTCACCCAGCGACTCGGCGAGGTGCTGGGCAACCTGCCACCCGGTGTCACCGCAAACCTCGGCCCGATCGCCACGGCGATGGGTGAGGTCTATCAGTACGTGCTCGTGGCCTCGACACCCGAGCATGATGCGATCTCGCTCAAGACATTGCAGGACTGGACGATCGCCCCGCAACTCCGCACCGTGCCGGGTGTCACCGAGGTCAACTCGTGGGGAGGCTACACCGAGCGGATCGATGTGATCACCGATCCGCGTCGACTCGCCGAGGCCGGCCTGACGCTCGCCGATCTCGACCTGGCCCTCCAGCGCGAGAATGCCAACTTCGGTGGTCTCGCCGTCGAGTCGCGCGGTGAACGCTTCGTGGTGCATGGCGTGGGGCAGCTCGCAAGCATCGAGGAGCTCCGGCGCGTGCCGCTCCGGGTCGAGGGTGGTGTGCCGCTCCGACTCGGGGACATCGCGACGATCGCACGAGGTGCGCTGCCACGCAGTGGCGCCGTGACCGCGGGAGGGCGGGGAGAAGTCGTCTCGGGGATGGTCATCATGCAGAAGGGCGAGAATGCCCGACTGGTCATGTCACGGATCCGCGAGCGGGTCGCCACGATCGAGGCCACCCTGCCGCCGGGTGTGGCGCTGGTGCCGTTCTACGATCAGAGTGCCCTGGTCGACCGCACCACCCACACGATCGAGAAGAACCTGCTCCTCGGCGGCGCCCTCGTGGTGGCCGTGCTCTGGCTCTTCCTGCGGAGCGTCGCGGCGGCACTGCTCGTGGCCCTGGTCATCCCGCTCTCGATGCTCTGGGCATTCGTCGCCATGCGACTCTTCGGGGTATCCGCCAACCTGATGTCACTCGGCGCGCTCGATTTCGGCCTGCTGGTCGATGGCTCGGTGGTGATGGTCGAGAACATCATGCGTCGTGGTGCGCGGGCCGGCACCAGCGAATCGCTGGCCGAGCGCATCCGACGCACCGGCATCGAAGTCGGTCGCCCCGTCGTCTTCGGGATCGCGATCATCATCGCGGTCTATCTCCCGATCTTCGCCCTCGAGGGCACCGAACGCCGGATGTTCGTGCCCATGGCGTTCACCGTGATGGCCGCGGTGCTCGGGTCACTGGTCCTGGCGTTGACCTTCATCCCCGCCGGTGCGCGGACCGTGCTCGGTCGGACGACCGAACGACACTGGGAAGCGTTCGAGCGGTTGCGGGCTCGCTACGAACGCGTGGTGGCGGCCACGCTGCGACGGCCACGGCCGGTGATCGTGACCGCAGTGGTGCTCTTCGTCGTCGCCATGGCGGGTGCGACCACGCTCGGGTCGGAATTCATGCCGCGACTCGACGAGGGAGCCATCCTGTTGCAGGCACGACGCCCCGCGAGCACCTCGCTCGAGGAGGGCGTGCGCTACAGCACGCGCATGGAGATCGCGCTGCGGGACTTTCCCGAGGTCGAGACGATCGTCTCGAAGCTCGGCCGACCCGAGCTCGCCACGGAGGCCATGGGAACCTACGAGTCGGACACCTACGTGATCCTGACGCCGCACGATCGGTGGCGGCCGGGCGGCAAGGATGCGCTCATCGCGCGGATGGATTCGGCGCTCAAGCACATTCCGGGTCTTGATGTCGCCTTCACCCAGCCGATCCAGATGCGTCTCGACGAGGCCGAGACCGGGATCACGACCGATGTCGGCGTGAAACTCTTCGGGTCCGATGTCGATACGCTGGCGGCACTTGCCGCGCGGATCGAGGCACTGGTGGGTGGGGTGGCTGGCGCGGAGGACCTCAAGACGGCCGCCGCGACGCGGGTCAAGCAGTTGCGTGTCGCCGTGCGTCGAGACCTGATCGCGGGTACCGGACTCGGCAGCGCCGATGTGGGGGATGCCGTGCAACGAGCGCTCGGGGCCGTGACCGCGACCGAGTTGATCGAGGGCGCGCGACGGATCCCGATTGCCGTCCAGGTGGCCGGGGCCGCCCGGATCGACGCGGACCGGTTCGAGCAGGTGCCGATTGCCCTGCCTGGCGGCGGCATCACGCCGCTCGGGGCGCTTGCGGACATCGATGCCGTTCTGGCGCCCGAGGCGTATGTCCATGAAGGGGGACTGCGCATGGTGGTGGTCGGTGCCAATATCCGCGGCCGTGATGTGGGGTCGTTCGTGGCCGACGCCGAGCGGGTGCTCGCGAGCAACCTGACGCTGCCCACCGGGTACTACACCGAATGGGGTGGGCAGTACCGGCACCAGCAGACCGCGCTGGCGCGCCTCAAGATCCTGGTGCCGGTCGCGATCGCCGCGATCCTCGCGCTCCTGATCGTCGCGTTCGGGACCATGCGCCACGCCGTGATCATCCTGCTCAATGTGCCCTTCGCGCTGGTGGGTGGGATCGCATCGCTCTGGCTCACCGGGCTCAACCTCTCGTTGTCGGCCTCGATCGGCTTCATCGCCCTCTTCGGCATCGCCGTCCTGAACGGTGTCGTGCTGTTGACGGCGATCAACGACGCGGTCCGCGCGGGGCGCCCGCTCGTCGACGCCGTGATCATCGGGGCGGGGTCTCGCCTCAGACCGGTGCTGATGACCGCCAGTGTCGCGGGGCTGGGTTTCGTCCCGATGGCGATCTCGCGGTCGGCCGGGGCCGAACTGCAGCGGCCCCTGGCCACGGTGGTGATCGGTGGCCTGATCACCTCGACCTTGCTGACCCTGGTGGTGTTGCCGACGATCTATCGGGTGGTGGAGTCGCGGTTCATGGTGCGCGCGGCAGAGTAGCGCGCGCGGCCGGTCAGTCGGGGGTCGACTCGCTCCCCAGGGCGGTGCCGATCTGGTCGGCCGGTGGGATGACGACGCCTTCGGCCCCGAGGGTCCGGAACAGTTCCCACTGCTTCTGTCGCGCCGGCGCGAGGCGCGTGCCGCTGTACATCGCGGCGACCAGCAACATGCCGCCCGGTCGGCCGAGATAACCGACCAGAGTGACGGCGTTGCCGAGCGTCCCCGTCTTGGCACGAACCACGCCGGCCTCCGGAAGTCCGCTGGCGAGTGACTTGAGTGTCCCGCTGCCGTTGGCCGGCAGCAGCAACGGGAAATCACGTCCGGCGGTGGTCGTCGGGAAATTCGCGAGATAGGTCGTGAAGACGAGCGGTGGCACCCGATCATTGTCCGAGAGCCCACTGCCATCGACCAGATGGATGCCATCCATCCCCGTGATCTCGCGGACGTGCCGTTCGAGTTGCTGCGGGGCATTGCGGGGGCCGCCCGCCCACGCGAGCATCAACTCGGCCCCGATATTCACCGAACGGGTGTTGATCTCGTGCGCGATGGAGTCGAACGGTGGCGATGCGATCTCGGCGAGGACGCGGACGGTGTGGCTGGTGTCGGCCACCGAGGGCGCCTCGGCGTCCCAGTCAATCCCCGCCTGCCAGAGCGCGCGCGACCAGACCGACCGGACCACCGCTGTCGGGTCGTGCGCCACAAAGGTCCATCCCTTGCTCGGGCCGGAGACACCGATCGTGCCGGTCACGACCCAGCCCGGCCCGTCCGGACGTGCGCTCAGGCGCGTCCGGGATCCGTTCACGGTCTTGGCCTCGATCGAGACCAGACCGGCAATGCCGCTTGGCACGTCCGTGATCAGGACCGCTGGGGTGCCCGCGCTTGAACCAGGCGCCACGGCGAACCCGACGACATTCTCGTTGAGTGTCACCATGCCGACCGGCGGGGCGAAGTACCGACCCCGATGACGCGGCGACCAGGCGGCCGGATAGCGAGCCGTTGGCTCGCCAACGAGGGTCGTGAGGTGGAGGGGACCCGACAGGTGCCGCACTCCGATGGTCCGGAGTTGGGCGGCGAGCGAGGCGAGGGTCGGGCCGGCAACCGACGGCCGCTCGAGGGTCGGGTCTCCGTTCAGTTCGAGCGACCACGTTCCTCGCCAAGTGCCGGTCTCGGGATCGAGCGAGCCTGTCCCGAGAATCCGGGTGCTGCGACGGGCATCGGCACCGAGCCTGGTCCGGGCGAAGCCGGTGGTGAGGAGCTTGACGGTCGAGGCCGGAACCATCGGGGTGGTCGCGTTCACCGACCAGATGACATCCCCCTGCTGGTTGGCCACGACGACGCCCCAGTCCCCGGGTGATGTCCGCCGAGCCCCGGCGTACCAGCTCTCCAATTGATCGCGCAGCTCGGCATCCTGCGCCCGGACCGGGGCAGGATGCAGGGCCAGGAGACCCAGAACGGCGGCAAGGACGCTCGAGAATCGACGCATGGCATGAGTCCTACGCAAGGAACGTGCTGGGCCCTTCATCCCGCGATTTCACCCGTTCAGCAGCAGCTTCGCGATGGTCTGGCGCTGCATGTTGCTGGTGCCTTCGTAGATCACGCCGATCTTGGCATCACGGTAGAACTTCTCCACCGGGTATTCGCGCGAGTAGCCGTAGCCACCGAACAGTTCGACGGCCTGCCCGGTGATCATGTTGGCGGCCTCGGAGGCGAAGAGTTTGGCCATCGCAGCCTCGCGGGCGAACGGCATGCCGCGATCCTTGAGGCGGGCCGCATTGTAGACCAGGAGTCTGGCGGCTTCCAGTTGCAGCGCCATCTCGGCGAGCTGGAACTGGACCCCCTGGAACTCGGCGATCGTCCGGCCGAACTGCTCCCGCTCCTTGACGTACTTCACGGTCGCATCGAGCGCCCCCTGCGCCACACCGATCATCTGGGCACCGATCCCGATCCGTCCCTCGTTGAGCGTCTCGATCGAGATCTTGTAGCCCTTCCCGACCGGTCCCAGGACGTTGGCGGCGGGGACGCGGCAATTCTCGAGAATCAGTTCGACGGTGCTCGAGGCGCGGATGCCGAGCTTCTTCTCGCGCTTGCCGATGCTGAAGCCCTCGAACTCGCGCTCGATCAGGAAACCGGTGATGCCCTTGTATCCCTTCGACGGATCGGCATTCGCGAAGACAATGAAGATCCCGGCCTCCGCGCCTGAGGTGATCCAGAACTTCCGGCCGGTGATCAGCCAGTCGTCACCGTCCTGGACAGCGCGCGCCTCGAGTGCGAACGCGTCCGAGCCCGACGCCGGCTCGGAGAGGGCGAACGCGCCGAGCAGGTCGACCGTCATGCGCGGGAAATAGCGTGCCTTCTGCTCGTCGGTGCCCCAGCGGAGGAGGGCGTTGTTGACCAGGGTGTTGTGCACGTCGACATAGATCGCGGCCGAGGCATCGACGCGCGCCAGTTCCTCGATTGCCAGCATGGCGAGGAAGATCGAGCCGCCGGACCCACCCCACTCCTCAGGCACTTCGATCCCCATCAGTCCAAGATCGAAACAGGCCTGGATCAGCTCGGGCTTCATGGTCGAGGCTTCGTCCATCTCCGAGACATGCGGCGCGATCGTGGACTCGGCGAACTCGCGCACGGTCTGGCGGAAGAGATCCTCCTCCTCGGAGAGCGCGGTCAGCGGCATCGGGGCATCAGTCGTCGACATGCAGTGGGTCCGGTTCGGGTGAGCGGGAAAACTAATGACGATGGAGGAGCAGGGATCGTTCATCCCTCCAGCACCGCCAGGGCCACCGCCACCTTGCCGGCCGGCGCGGCGACCTGCAGTCCCGCCACCCGGTTCCGGATCGCCGCCGCCATCTCCTGCGCGATCAGGGTGCCTTCGGCGAGTGCAGCCTCGCTCCCGGACGCGCTCGCGCGCCGCATCCGGTCGAGCACCGCCGACGGGACCTGCACGCCGGGCACCTCGTTCGCCAGGAACTCGGCATTCCGGAGCGACAGCAGGGGCCAGACGCCGGCGAGGATCGGAACCCCGAACGGTGCGAGCCGATCGAGGCCGCGATCCAGTTGCTCCAGATCGAAGACCGGTTGCGTCATCGCAAAGCACGCCCCGGCCTCCGCCTTCCAGCGAAACCGGGCCAGCTCGCGGTCGAGGTCCGGTGCGGCCGGGTTCACGCCGACCCCATGCACGAACGCCGGCGGGTGCCCGATGCTGTTGCCGCCCGGGTCCAGCCCGCGATTGAGTCGGGCCACGAGATTGGTGAGGCCGATCGCATCGATGTCGAACACGGCCGTCGCGTCGGGGTACGGTCCCATCTTTGGTGGGTCGCCGGTCACGATCAGCAGGTTGCGGAGCCCCGAGGCCGCCGCGCCGAGCAAGTCGGAGAGCATCCCGAGCAGGTTGCGGTCGCGACAGGCGTAGTGCGGGATCGCCTCGATGCCGATCTCGCGCTGGATCAGCAATCCGGCGAGGAGCGCCGACATCCGGCTCTGCGCGCGCGGGCCATCCGGGATGTTGATCGCATCGACCCCAGCCGCCGCGAGGACGCGCGCCTGCTCCAGCATCGGGGCCGGATCCACCCCACGGGGGGGGACGAGTTCGACCGAGGTGACAAACGCGCCGGCCGCCAGCCGCGCACCCAGTCGCGAACGCTCGGCCAGCGGCACCGGGTCGACCGCCGGATCATGATGCGGGGGGGGGGCAGAAGCATGGGCGACCGGTCGAGCGGCGTGGCTGCTCCGGACGAATCGCCGGATCGAGGCGATATGCTCGGGGGTCGTGCCGCAGCACCCACCGACCAGTCGGGCCCCGGCCTCGACCATCCGCCGGGCGTACTCGCCGACATACTCGGGGCTGGCCACGTAGATCTTCCGATCGCCGACGTCGCGGGGCAGGCCGGCATTCGGCTGGGCACTCAGCGGGAGACGGACGACGGCACGCAAGCGTTCGATCCCGCCGAGCACCGCTTCCGGGCCGGTGGAGCAGTTGATGCCGATCGCGTCGGCCCCGGCAGCTTCGAGCGCCGGACCGAACCGCTCGGGCGCCGTGCCGAACGCCGTCTGTCCGTCGAGGCCCACCGCGACCTGCGCGATGATGGCCCGATCGGTTCGGGCGCGCACCGCGCGGATCGCGGCGATCAACTCGTCGATGTCGGAAAAGGTCTCGAGCACGAAACCATCAACACCACCCGCCAGCAGCCCATCGACTTGCCGCCCGAACGCGGCGATCGCCTCGTCGAGGCCGAGTTCCCCGAATGGTTCCAGCCTGACACCGAGTGGCCCCATCGCTCCGAGCACCACCACGCCGTCGCCCGCGGCACTCCTGGCGACGTGGGCCGCGGCCGCATTCAGCGTCTCGGTCGCCGCCGCCAGCCCCCACGCCGCCAGCTTCAACGGGTTCGCCCCGAAGCTGTTCGTCTCGATCGCCTCGGCCCCTGCGGCCACATACTCGGCATGGATCGCGCGCACCATGTCGGGTCGCCGGGCGGCGAGCTCATCGAAGCACGCGGAGGAACCCGCCCCCCGATGGTGCAACAGCGTTCCCATCGCCCCATCGAGGACATGCGCCTCCCCGTCGTCGAGCAAGGCGCGCAGCCTCGGCATCAGCTCCGCTCCCGGTAGCCGAGGTTGGCCGTGAGCCACCGCTCGGCGGTGGCGATGTCCCAGCCGCGCCGTGCGGCGTAGTCGACAACCTGATCGCGATCAATCCGACCCACCCCGAAGTACCGCGCCTCCGGACGCCAGAAGTACCAGCCGCTCACCGCCGCGCCCGGCAGCATGGCGAAGTGCTCGGTCAGCACGATGCCGGCCCGCACCTCGGCCTCGAGCAGATCGAAGAGGGTCCGCTTGACGGTGTGGTCGGGGCACGCGGGATACCCCGGGGCCGGGCGAATGCCCTGGTATCGCTCATGCACGAGATCGTCGTTGGTGAGGCCCTCCTCGACCGCATACCCCCAGTACTCGGTCCGGACGCGCTCGTGCAAGCGCTCGGCAAAGGCCTCGGCGAGCCGGTCGGCCATCGCCTGCAGCATGATCGCGCGGTAGTCATCGTGAACGGCCTTCGCGGCCGCGACGAGCGGCTCGAGTCCATGCCCGGCAGTCACCGCGAACGCCCCGACCCAGTCGGGCACGCCGCTGGTCCGGGGCGCCACGAAGTCCGCCAGGGCAAGCGCCGGTCGCTCGGCATGCCGACGCGACTGCTGGCGAATCGTCGGGATCGTGGCGATCGGTTCGCTTCGTGCCGCATCCCGGTACAAGGTGATGTCATCGACCGTGCTGTCCGCCGGCCAGAACCCGATCACGCCGCGTGGTGTGAAGTCGGGATGCGCCGCCAGTTCATCGAGCAGCAGGTTGGCATCCCGGAACAGGTCGCGCGCCACCTGGCCTTGCGCGGCATCCTCGAGGATGCTCGGGTAGCTCCCTTGCAGTTCCCAGGTCCGGAAGAACGGGGTCCAGTCGATCCGGTCGCGCAGGTCGGCCACCGGCCAGTGGGCAAACTCGCGGAGACCCAGGAACGTGGGTGCCGCCGCGGGGATCGAGAGGTCGATGGTCCCCGGATTCGCACGCGCATCCGCGAGCGAGATCAGCGCGGCTTCGTGCTCGCCCTCGCGCTCGCGACGGATGGCGGCGTATGCTGCGGCCGTCTCCTCGTGCAGGGCCTTGCGACGCACCGGATCCCGCAGGGCGGCCGCAACCGGGACGGCACGTGAAGCATCGAGCACGTGGATCACCGGCGCGGAATAGTGTGGTTCGATCCGGAGGGCGGTATGCGCCTTCGAGGTCGTGGCTCCGCCGATCATCAGGGGCAGGGTGCAGTGGGCACGTTCGAGTTCCGTGGCCACGAAGCTCATCTCGTCGAGCGAGGGCGTGATCAGCCCCGACAGGCCGATGATATCGACGTGCTCGCGCACCGCCGTCTCGAGGATCCGGGCCATCGGCACCATCACGCCGAGATCGATCACACGCCATTCGTTGCACTGGAGCACCACGCCCACGATGTTCTTGCCGATGTCATGCACATCGCCCTTCACCGTGGCGAGCAGGATCGTGCCACGCGTGCGCGCCGCAGTGTCCTGTCGTGCCGCCTGCAGGAACGGCAGCAGGTGAGCCACCGCCCGCTTCATCACGCGCGCGCTCTTGACCACCTGCGGCAGGAACATCTTGCCCGCGGCGAATCGGTCACCGACCTCGTTCATGCCGACCATGAGCGGGCCCTCGATGACGTCGAGCGGAGTGGGCAGCTCGAGGCGCGCGGCCTCGGCGTCCTCTTCCGCATGGTCGGCGATGCCCTGCACCAGTGCGTGCGCGAGGCGCTCGGCCACCGGCAACCCGCGCCACGCCAGGTCGGCCCCCGCCGCGACCGTGCCGCGGGCGCGATCGGCGAGTGCGAGGAGTCGCTCGGTGGCGTCCTCCCGGCGATTCCAGAGGACATCACCGACCGCCGCGCGAAGCTCCGGGTCGAGATCGTCGACCAGCGGCATCGCGCCCGCATTGACGATCCCCATGTCGAGACCGGCGGCGATCGCCCGCTCCAGGAAGACGGCATGCATCGCCTCGCGGATCCCGTCGTGGCCCCGGAACGAGAACGACACGTTGCTGATGCCACCGCTCGTGAGTGCACCCGGGCAGGCACGCTTCGCCGCCCGGATCGCGTCGACGAATGCCGTGCCGTACTCGGCGTGTTCCTCGATCCCGGTCCCGACCGCGAAGACATTCGGGTCGAGGATCACATCGCTGGGGGCATACCCCGCCTGTTCGGTCAGGAGGCCGAAGGCGCGCGCGAGAATCGCGACCTTGCGGTCGGCCGTCTCCGCCTGGCCCGCCTCGTCGAAGGCCATCACCACGACTGCGGCTCCGTATCGCTGCACCAGGCGAGCCTGGGCGAGAAACGTCGTCTCGCCCTCCTTGAGCGAGAGCGAGTTGACCACCGGCTTGCCCTGCAGCACGCGGAGTCCGGCCTCGAGGATCTCGAACCGTGAGGAGTCGATCACCACCGGCACGCGGGCGATGTCCGGATCCGACCCGATCAGGTTCAGGAAGGTGGTCATGGCCTGGGGACCATCCAGCAGGGCATCGTCGAAATTCACGTCGAGCAATTGCGCACCGGCCTCGACCTGCTGACGTGCGACGCCGACCGCCGTCTCGTAGTCGCGCTCCTGGATCAACCTGGCGAACCGTCGCGAACCCGTGACGTTGGTCCGTTCCCCAACGTTGACGAAGTTGGTGTCGGGTCCGATCTCGAACCGCTCGAGACCGGCAAGCCGCGTCCGGACTGGCAGATCAGGAATCGTCCGGGGTGGCACACCGGCGATCGCCTCGCGGATCGCCGCGATGTGCTCGGGCGTGGTGCCGCAGCACCCGCCGACGATGTTGACGATCCCCTCACGTGCCCACGCGCCAATCTCACGCGCCATCGTCGCCGCGTCGAGGTCATAGCCGCCCATCACGTTGGGCAGGCCGGCATTGGGATGGGCCGACACGAAGGTATCGGCCCCGCGGGCGAGATCCCGCACGTGCGGATGGAGCAGGTCGGGACCCAGCGCGCAGTTGAGCCCGATGCTCAGGGGACGCGCATGCGCCACGGATGTCCAGAACGCATCGGCGGTCTGCCCCGAGAGGGTTCGGCCACTCCGGTCGGTGATCGTCCCCGAGATCATCACCGGGACGCGCCACCCCTGGGCATCGAACAACCCCGAGATCGCAAAGAGCGCCGCCTTGGCGTTGAGCGTGTCGAAGACGGTCTCCACCAGGAGCAGGTCGGCCCCGCCCTCGAGCAACGCCTCGGCCGCCTCGGTGTAGCACGCGACCAGCTGGACGAAGGTGACGTTCCGGAATCCGGGATCTTCGACCGAGGGCGAGAGCGAGGCGGTCCGAGCGGTCGGCCCGAGCACGCCGGCGACGTACCGCAGCGCTCCGTCCTGTTCGTACTGATCGGCGACCGCCCGCGCGATCCGCGCCGCCTCCCGATTGATCTCCGCGACGAACGCCTCGGTGCCGTACTCCACCTGCCCGATCGCCGTGGCGGTGAAGGTGCTGGTCTCGATGATGTCGGCGCCGGCCGCCAGGTACTGGCCGTGGATGTCGGTCAGCACATCCGGCCGAGTGAGCGCGAGCAGATCGTGGTTGCCGCGCAGGTCACCGGCGTGATCGACGAGGCGATCGCCCCGGTAGTCGGCGTCGGTGAGATTGGCGCGCTGCAGCATGGTGCCCATTGCGCCATCGAGCAGCAGGATGCGTCGAGCGAGTAACGTGGGCAACTGATCGAGGCGGTGTCGACGGGCGGCATTCGGGTCCGACATGAAGCTCCTTAGCGGGTTGTTTAGCGTGGCCGCAAGTCGCGCGAAATCGCCACGTGGTGGTCCAACAATAGTGCCAGCAACCGGCGCATGTGCGTGCGAGCCCTGCAAGGGCGAAGCGATCCGGTACCGAGCCCCGAGGGCCGCGTTCTCTCCTGCTCGCTTTCTCGCTTTCTCGCTTTACAGCGCTCCCAGCACCAGTCGGCGTACCAGCGAGAGCAGCAGCCATGCGACCAGGGGGGAGAAGTCGAACATACCCATGGTCGGCATGAAACGTCGGATCGGTTCGACCAGCCAGTCGGTCAGCTGGTAGGTGATCCCGATCCATCGGTTGTGGCGTGTGAGACCGAACCAGCTCGAGAAGACCCGGATGATCAAGGCGGCCATGAGCACCGAGAATGTCAGGCTGAGCAGCAGGTAGGCGAGACCACGCGGGCCGGTCGCTGCGGCGTAGCGGAGCTGCAGGATCATGCCGAACAACCAGCCGAGCAGGTTGATCAGCAGCAAGCCTCCCACCACCACCACGCCCATCAGCCAGTACGGCGCGTGCTGCGGGTTGCCACCGGCGTTCCGCAGCCGGGTCTCGATCGGAGCGAGCAGGGGATCGCTCCAGCCGCGCACGAACTTCGCCCACCCGGAAAACGGCTCGAGCTTCCCCTCGCGGATTGCCCAGTGTGTGAGGGCGACCACCAGCGCCGCGATGAACGCCACGCCCACGGCGGTGCGCGTGATCGCGAGCAGGTCCCCGAAGGTGACGGTCAGGTCCACTCGCTACTCCAGCGCGAACTCGCGCGCGAACGCGACGTCGAAGGCGAAAGTCTTGGCGCGTGCCCGTGCCTCCATCAGGTCGGCGATCCTGGTGAGGCGCTCGGGGATGGCGAGGATCTTCTCCTGCGCCTTGCGGCCGAGTTCGTCGAGCCCGGTGATGGTCTCGATCTTCCAGTGCGCGATCGAGTCCTGGACGATCTTCAGGTAGTCGCGCGGGCCATAGATCCCCGACCGACGGATCACGTCCGCGAAATCCTTGAACCCCGGGATCGTGATGCCGGGCATGTCGATCGCGGGCATCACGTAGGCCGCACTGATGAGCGCCTCGTTCGGGTCCCGCTTGAGGATCTCCGTGAAGACGCGTCGGTAGAAGGTGAAATGCCGCGCCTCCTCCATCGCGATCTTGCGAAGGATGCCGCCGAGGACCGGCTCGTACTCGCCGACCACGCGGCCCGTGCCGGCATGCGAGATCTGGGTCGCCCGCTCCTGCAACGTGGTGTAGACAAAGACCCGGTACGGGTCGCGGTCCCACGCCGGCTGCCAGCCACTCTTGATGTACTCGAACTTGAGCCGCTCCATCTCGCGCTGGTCCACGCAGGCGGTATCGCGCATGTAGTCGGAGAGCACCGCCCCGTGCCGGTCTTCCTCGGCGGTCCAGAGGTTGTTCCAGATCGACCAGTGTGACTCCTCGCCCAGGTGCGTGGCCAGGAGGCGATGGAAGATCGGCAACCCTTCTTCGGTCAGCGTGTTGAGGGCGAGCGCGGCGCGGCATGCGGCCGGAAAGCCTCGCACCCGGTCGATCAGCGTCTGCCGATGCGCCTCCGGGTCCGTACCGGGTTCCGGCGCGAGGAGCTCGACGGGAAACCAGAGCTCGCGCTTCGCCTGATGGTCCGCCATCATCGAGGCCACCAGCGGCTCGAGATCCTCGAGGACCTCGACCTTGTGCGCCATGCGACGTTCGGCGTCGGTGAGAGCCATAGCAATCAGTCCAATGAGTCCGAGAGTCGTTGAGAACTGTTCTCAAACGATCGTGCATCCCCTAAATCTCGCCCGGTTGACGGTCCAGTCCAAGGACGTGGGGCTCAGCTCCCCTGGCAGCTCTCGCTGACGGGGGGCGTCGCCTCGCAGGCGATGGCGTCGTTCATCCCGCTGGTGAGCGGGCCGCACGCGGTCGTCTGGGCGGACCGTTTGGCCTCGGCGGCCGTGGTGTGCGAGGCGATGGCGCAGTTGCGGCCGCCCTTGTAGACGACACAGACCTCGCACTGGACCTTCTGGGCCGAGAGGGTGCTCCAGGCGAGGAAGGCGACGAAGGCGAGGAGGACCGCGAGCCAGCCGAGGGTGCGGGGTTTCATCACTTGGTCGCGGGGAGCCCTGCGGTCTCGTCGGGCGCCTTCCCATCGGTGAGTGGCGTCACCTGGGTCGACCACTTGCTGGCGAAGGTGACCACGAGGTGATGCCCCAGCGAATCGGCCTCGATATGGGTCACTTGCGGGAACTTCTTGGCGTATTCGAGCGCGACGGAGGGCTTGTCGTCGGCGTAGGCGCGGCCGATCGCCACCGCGATCGCCTGTTCCGGCCCGTACTTGGCCCATTCGTCGGCTGCCATGAGGCCATCGTCGGACGAGACGTACGGCAGTCGGTCATACGTCGGGCAGGCGGTGACGGCAGTCAGCAGCAGGAGCGGAACAAGGCGACGCATGATCGGGTTCTCCGGACGGATAAGTTGATAGCCCCAAGATAATGCCGTCCGGGGTGGTGGCTATCATTGTCACATCGACGGCACCACGTCCCCGTGGACCACTCGCACCTGTCATCCCGTTTCGAGGATTGCATCGCATGAGCGCCATCGGCAACATCCCGACCCCGATCAATGAACCGATCAAGAGCTACGCCCCGGGTACGCCCGAGCGTGCCGAGCTCACGTCGGCCATCCATCACCTCGGCGCGACCGTGACCGAGGTCCCGGCGGTGATCGATGGCACACGCCATCACGGCCACGCGCCGACCGGCGTCTTCTCGCCGCAGCGGCACCAGCATCGACTGGCCGATCTGCATGGTGCCGACAAGGGGATGCTCGAGCGGGCCGTGGCCGGGGCGGTGCGCGCCCAGCAGGACTGGTCCCGGTGGCGCTTCGAGGATCGGGCGGCAGTCTTCCTGAAGGCGGCGGACCTGCTCGCCGGCCCCTGGCGCCAGCGCGTCAACGCCGCCACGCTGCTGGGTCAGGGGAAGACGCCCCACCAGGCCGAGATCGATGCCGCGTGCGAGTTGATCGATTTCCTGCGTTTCAACGTGCACTATGCCGAGCGGCTGATGCACGAGCAGCCGGAGTCATCGGCCAACGCATGGAACCGGCTCGATCATCGCCCACTCGAGGGGTTCGTCTACGCGATCACACCGTTCAACTTCACGGCCATCGGCGGCAACCTGCCGACCGCGCCGGCACTCCTCGGCAACGTGGTGCTCTGGAAGCCGTCGCACACCGCATCGCTCTCGAACTGGCTGGTCTACGAGCTGCTCCTCGAGGCCGGGCTGCCGCCGGGGGTGATCCAGTTCGTGCCCGGCAATGCCGTGGAGGTGAGTGAGGTGCTGCTGGCCTCGCCGGACTTTGCGGGCCTCCACTTCACCGGCTCGACCGCCGTCTTCCGGTCGCTCTGGCGGACGACCGCCGAGAACCTGGATCGATACAAGTCGTACCCGCGGATCGTCGGCGAGACCGGTGGCAAGGACTTCATCGTCGCGCATCCGAGTGCCGATGTCGCCGCGTTCACGACCGCCCTCCTGCGTGGGGCCTACGAATACCAGGGCCAGAAGTGCTCGGCCGCGTCGCGCTGCTACATCCCGCGCTCGCGCTGGCCCGAGGTGCGCGACCGGATGGCGGCCGAAATCGGGGCGATGAAGGTCGGTGACCCGGCAGACTTCGGCGTCTTTGTCGGTGCCGTCATCGACGAACGGTCGTGGACCAAGCTCGATGCGGTGCTCGCGAACGCCCGTGGCGACGCCGGCGTGGAGATCGTGGCGGGTGGCAACGCGGACCGGAGCGAGGGCTGGTTCGTCTCGCCCACCTTCGCTCGAGTCGATGATCCGCACCACCGGATGATGAAGGAGGAGTTCTTCGGGCCGATCCTCACCGCCTATGTCTACGAGGACGACCAGTGGGAGGAAGTGCTGCGGCTGATCGACGAGACCGCCGAATATGCACTGACCGGTGCGGTCTTCGCGCAGGACCGCGCGGCGGTGCGCCAGGCCGATGCGGCGCTCCGGAACGCGGCCGGCAACTACTACGTCAACGACAAGTGCACCGGCGCGGTGGTGGGCCAGCAGCCGTTCGGGGGGGGGCGGGCCTCCGGCACCAACGACAAGGCCGGCAGCATCCTCAACCTGCATCGCTGGATCTCGCCCCGGACCATCAAGGAAGTCGGCAACCCGCCGACCGACTGGCGGTATCCGTACCTCAAGTGAGACGTGAGACGTGAGACGTGAGAAATGGGAGGTGAGATGAGTCGCCTGCACTCCCTCTCACGTCTCACGTCTCACGTCTAGTGCCCGCCTTCCACCTTCCCCGACACCCGTCCGGTCCGGAACAGCAGCAGCAGCGGCAGGGCGAGGGTGAAGGTGATCCCCATCGTGATGAAGATCCGTTCGAAGGCGAGCACGGACGCCTGCTGCTCGAGCCGAAGGGCGAGCAGGGCATGGGCGCGCTGGAGCGCCTCCCCGGCGGAGGCACCGGCGTGTCGCAGTCCCGCAGTGACCTGCGCCAGCCAGCTGCTCACCTGGGGCCGGGACGGGTCGAGATGTTCGCGCAGCCCTTCGCGCGCTGTCGCCCGGAAGTGGGTCACGAGCACCGCCGATCCGGCGATCCCGAGTGAACCGCCCAGCTGCCGGGACAGGTTGAACAGTCCCGTGCCGAGTGGCATCTGGCGCGGGGTGAGCGACGCGACGGTCATTCCGGTGAGCGGCACGAAGATCAGGCCGAGCCCGACGCCACGCAGGATCATCGGCCAGAGGAGATCATGCGTCCCGCTGGCCATCGTGAGGTGCGAGTGGAGCACCATCGACCAGAGAAAGAGCAGCACCCCGGTGACAATGAGTGGCCGTGCGTCCATCCGGTCGGAGAGGCGGCCGGCGATCGGCATCGTGAATGCCGATGCCAGCGCCCCGGGCAGGATCACCAGGCCGGTGTCCTCGGCCGAGTAGCCGAGCAGGTTCTGCAGGAAGACGGGCAACACGAAGACCGACGCATAGAGCGCGAAGCCGAGGATGGCACCGAACACCAGTCCGACGGCCAGTTGGCGGTCCTTGAGGATGTGGAGCTCCACGACCGGATGCTCGGTGCGGAGCTCGTGCCAGACGAAGAGCACGAGGCCGACCGCGGCCGCGATCGCGAGCCCGACGATCTCGCCGGAGGCGAACCAGTCCTTCGACTCGCCGCGCTCGAGCAGGATCTGCAGGGTGCCGATGCCCACGGCGAGGAGCCCGAGCCCGATCCAGTCGACGCCGAATCGCGGGGTCCGCTCACGCGGCTCCGGGACATACTCCCAGCAGAGCAGCGCGGCCAGGATGCCGAGCGGGACATTGACGTAGAAGATCCAGGGCCACGAGTAGTTGTCGGTGATCCAGCCACCGAGGGTCGGCCCGAGGGTGGGGCCGACCATCACCCCCATCCCGAAGATCGCGCCCGCCATCCCGCGCTCCTCCTGCGGGAAGACATCGAACAGGATCGCCTGCGCGGTCGAGATCAGCGCCCCCCCCCCGATGCCCTGCACGATCCGGGCGCCCACCAGCCACTCGAGCGATTGGGCGTTGCCGCAGAAGAACGAGGCCACGGTGAACAGGACGATCGACCCGACATAGTAGTGGCGGCGGCCGAACGCATTGGAGAGGAACGAGGTGAGCGGCAGGATGATCACGTTCGCCACGATGTACCCCGTGCTCACCCAGGCGATCTGCTCCAGGGTGGCTCCGAGCTCGCCCATCATGTGCGGGATCGCCACGTTCACGATGCTGGTGTCGACCAGTTCCATCACCGAGGCCAGCACGACCGCGAAGGCGATCAGGTACCGGGCGCGGTAGACGGCCGTTTCATCGCGACCGGTCGCGATGGCAGCCGGGACAGCGGTCACGACCGGGTGTCGCCGATCGCGATGGCCACATCCACCGACATCCCCGGCCGGAGCGGATGGGCGGGATCCGGCGGTGTCTCGACCGCGATCCGGACCGGGACATTCTGGACCACTTTCGTGAAGTTGCCGGTGGCGTTGTCCGGGGGCAGCAGGGCGAACTTCGCCCCCGTCGCTGGGGAGACGCTCGCGACGTGGCCGGTGAACCGCATGCCATCATAGCCATCGACCGTGAACTCCGCGTGGTCGCCCACGGCGACCCGGCCGAGCGCGGTCTCCTTGATGTTCGCGGTCACCCAGATCTCGGTGGTCGGCACCACGATCATTGCGGTCTGACCGGACTGGAGCAGGGCGCCCGGATCCACCGAGCGATGACTCACGATCCCCGTGGTGGGTGCCGTGAGCACCGCCCAGGCCCGGTGCAGGCGGGCGGCCTCGAGGGCCGCGGCCGCCGCGGCCAGGTTGGCCGACCCGCCCTCGCGTGCCGAGGCGGCGACCTGTACCTGGGCTTCGGTGGCCACGTACTGCTTGCGTGCCGCGGCCAGCCGGGCCGCAGCGGACGCCCGCGCAGCGGTCATCGCATCGAGTTGCTGGGCCGGGACGATCTGCTTGGCCGCGAGTCGGGAGATCCGTTCGAGATCCGCGGCGGCCCGGACATCATCGGCCTCGGCCTGGGTGACGGCGGCCTCGGCTGCCGCCGCGGTCGCGCGCGCAGCCGCGATCCGTGCCCCGAGTTCTCCCCCCCCCTCCTGGCCGGCGCGCGCGCGCGCGGCGGCAACGGCCGCCTCGGCTTCCGCCACTGCGGCATCGAGGTCCGCCGTCTCCATCACCAGCAGCGTGTCGCCGGCCTGCACCACCTGATTGTCCTCGACGCGCACCTCGGCGACGTACCCCTGGAGGCGCGGGGCGATCGGTGCCAGGCGGCCATCCACCTGGGCGTTGTCGGTCGTCACGTGGTGACGCGCATACAGCCAGGCACGTCCCCCGAACACGGCCGCACCCAGCAGCAGCAGCATGAGCGCCAGCAACAGGCGGCGATTCTTCATCGGGTGGTCTCCCCGGCAGGCGCCGGTCCATGGGTGGCGTCGAGCAGGCCGAGGGCCCCGGCTGCCGAGAGATGGGCGGCACCGAGCGCCATGCGTGCCTGGATCAGTGCGTCACGGGCGTCGGCGACACTCGCCTGGGCGGTCGTGGTCTCGACGCTGCCTGCCACCCCCGCGGTGAATCGTTCCTGTGCCTCCTGCAACTCCTCTGTTGCCAGGGCCAGCCGATCCGAGGCAATCGTGATCAGTTCCTCGGCCGAGGCGACGTCAATCGCGGCTCGTTCGGCCTCCGCGGCAATCGCATCGCGGAGCTCGTCACGCCGGGTCCGGGCAATCTCGATGCGGAGGTTGGCCTGCTCGAGCTCGTGCCGTCGGCGGAACCCGTCGAACGGCGTCCACTGCACGCCGAGCCCGAGGGCCCACGTGCCACCCAGCCGGTCGGCGTGCTGGCCGCTCTCCTGGACGAGCCCCGTCAGGCCGATGGTTGGCCACCACGCGAGGGACGTCGCTGCCGCGCGCCGTGTGGCGACGTCCACGCGGGTGTCCGCCGCATGGAGGTCGGCTCGCGATGCGGTGGCTTGCGCGATCGCCGCGGCCGGGGTGCTTGGCAGCCCGAACGGGATGGTCGGGTCGCCGATCGCATCGAGCCGCGTGCCGGACGGGAGGTGCATGGTGCGCGCAAGATCAATCGCGGCGCGCTCCACCTGATGGCGCGCCTCGCGCAACTCGCCGCGAGTGATGGCGACCCGCGTCTCGCTGCGGGTGCGCTCGATCCGGGCTGCGGTCCCCGCGTCGACCTGCGATGCAGCAACTTCCAGCAGGGCAGCGGCAGTCGTGGAGTCGGCCAGTCGTGCCGCCACCTCCTCCTCGGCGCCCGCCAAGCGCAGCCAGGCAGTACCGGCCGCGATCGCCGAGATCGCACCGACGCGATCCGCATCGGCATCAGCGGCCACGAGCGAATCCCGGAGCGCCCCGATGGCTTCCCAGGCCGATCGATCGAAGAGGACCTGGCGGAGGGAGACGCGGGCACGCAACAGGGTGAACGGGTCCGTCACGCCGGAGACACCGGGAAATCCGAACTCGTCGAGATTCATCGTCTGCCGATCAGCCGAGAGGCTGCCGCCGATCTGGGGCAGGAGGACCGCACGATCGGCGGCATGCCGGGCATTGGCGAGGCGAACATCCAGGCGGGCGACCACGGCAGCCGTCGCCATCCGGCGACCCGCGGTGATCGCCTCCTCGAGGGTGACCGGCCGAGCCGTCTGCGCGGCGAGGAATGTCGGGGCCAGGCACACGGAGGTGGCCAGCCACAGGGCAGGCAGGGAGACACGAGTCATCGAGCATAGTCTCGCGAAAGTCGGAGCCCGTCGAGGAGGGCATCGAGGGTAAGATCGATGATCTCGCGTGCCGGCGGCGCGTCGTGATCGAGATCCTGGAAGAGCGATCGCGTCTGGCCCTGGTGGAGCAGCAGGGACGGGATCGCACGCGGGATCACCAGCCGTGCGGTCGGGTTGAATTCCCCCTGCGCGATCCCGCGTTCGACGATGCTGCCGAGGAGGCGACGGTTGCGGAGCACGACATGCTCCCACCAGAAGTCGCGCACCTCGGGGAATTGCGGCATCGCCGCGTGCGCCAGTCGGGCCAGCCGGATCATGTCCTCCCGGTGCAGAGCCTCCATCATCCGGTGCACCACCAGGCGGAGCAGGTCGGAGGCCGAATCCTCGTGTGCGGCAAGCAACGCCTCCCCCTCCTCGAGGAGCACCACGATCCGACGCTCCACCACGGCGCGGAACAGGTCGTCCTTCGAGGCGAAGTAGAGGTAGACGGTGCCCTTGGAGACGCCGGCCCGGGCCGCCACGTCTTCGATCGACGCCGCGTGGAACCCGCGCTCCCCGAACACCGCCAGGGCGGCGGTGATCAGTTCCTCCGGACGGTGGGCGGGACGGCGGGTCCGACTGGCGGTGGCCATGCAACTCCTAATGACTGACTGGTCAGTATGCTAATTCTGCGTCGGTCGGCCGCGCAAGGGACGCGACGGAGATCTCGACCGCGAGCTGACGCCCGCGGCTAACGCCCTTGCCCCCACGCCACCGACCTCCGACATTCCTGCCAGACCTTCCTGGAGGCCCGTGCCCCATGATGGAACCCTTCCGCAGCTCCGAGGAGTATGATGAGCAGGCCCACCACTTGTACAACGAAGGCCGCTACGACGACGCGCTGACTCTGCTGCGTGAAGGTCTCCAGCTGCATCCCCACAGCGTCGACCTGCACGTCGGCGTCGGCTATGCCTATCTCGCCAGCGAGCAGTATGCCTGGGCGCGGCAGGCGTTCGTGTTTGCGTGCGTACTCGACCCCGAGCATGAGGATGCGCTCGCCGGCCTCGGCGAGACGGCGTTGGTGATCGGTCAGCTGGCCACCGCGCTCGGTGCGTTCCAGGCCCTGCTCGACCTCGGCTACGCCGATGACCTCGAGTTGATGCTGCAGGTGGGTCGCGCGCTCTTTCGCGAAGGGTTCTTCGTCGAGGCCCGCCGGTACTTCGAGCTTGCCCGGCAGCACCACGGGGAATCGGCAGAGATCGCCGCGTCACTGGGGTACACGGCACACCGCCTGGGGCTCGACGCGGATGCGTTCTACTGGCTTCGGCGGGCGATCGCGCTCGACGAGCATTATTCCGAACCGCGGATCTATCTCGCGAACATCCTCTATGACCGCGGCGAGAACGGGGCGGCGCTCCATCATTTCGTGCGGCTCTCTCCCGAGGATCACTTCGATGACCTCGGGATCTGGCGCACCATCGAACTGCTCAAGGCCGCCCGCGGTCTCGAGGACGAGCACGCGGACCTCCTGGTCTGGCTCGCGCGACTCGCCGAGCTCGGCAGCGACCTGAGTCCGGAGGAGCTGTTGCTGGTCGAGATCGAGGGCACGCAGGGCGATGGCACCCGACTCGATCCGAACCAGCTCGAGCTCTTCGGCACCCTGATGCGCGACGTTCCCGAGATGCAGAAGCGGCAGGCCGGGGAGCCGATCACCCACCTGATCGAGACGCTGGACGGCATCGCGCTGCGGGGCAGTTGGGACGACCTGCTGTTTCAGCTCCAGGCGGTCGAGGGCGCCTGGCCGGACGGCACCATCACGGAGTTCATGCAGAGCTTCGCGCAGCAGGGCCAGGTCGAGACCGGGGTCCGGATCCCGGTGACTGGCGCCGAGGCCTTCCTGCGCGGCGCCGCTGCAGCCGGTGTGATCCGGATCATCGAGTGATCCGATTCGAGGCCGCGGGCAAGCGGTACACGAGTCTGGTCACGCGACGGACGGTGACGGCCCTCGAGGATGTCACGCTCGAGATGCGTTCCGGCGAGGTCTTCGGGATCGCCGGGCCGAATGGCGCCGGCAAGTCGACCCTGATTTCGCTCCTGATGGGATTCCTGTCGCCGACCGCGGGGCGGGTCTCGATCGCGGGATTGCCCCCCAGGGCCTACATCGAATCACACGGCGTCGGGTACCTCACCGAACTGGTCAACCTGCCACCACATTGGCACGTGCCCGACGCGCTCGACCGCATGGCGCGTCTCGCCGGGGTGCCCCCCGCCGAGCGGGGTGCCCGTGTCACCGATGTCATCGGACGCCTCGGGCTCGGCGAGCACGTCACCAAGCGCATCAAGCAGCTGTCCAAGGGAAACCTGCAACGCGTCGGCCTCGCGCAGGCGATGCTTGGCGATGCCGAGCTCGTGGTCCTCGACGAGCCCACGCACGGGCTCGACCCGGTGTGGACCCAGCGGTTCCGGACCATCGTGACCGAACTTCGTCGGCCGGAGCGCATCGTGCTGATCGCCTCGCACAATCTTGATGAGCTCGATTCGCTGGCCGATCGGGTGGCGATTCTCGATCATGGGCACCTGCAGCGGATCGTGGATCACGCGACCGACAGTCCCGCGACCGCGGCAGCCTGGCGCGTGACCTTCGAGGGCACGGTCGATGTCGCGACGCTCCTGCCCGGCGCGACCCCGGTCCCCGGAAGGGGGGGGAGCTGGCGCCTCGTTGCCACGCGCGCCGACGTCAGTCGTGCACTCGCGGTGCTGCTCGGGCAGGGTGCGGTCCTCGTCGAGTGCGTGCCTGAACAGGGGCGCCTCGCCTCGGCGTTCCGCGAGGCGGTGGGCGAATGACCCGCGACACCAGCCCGTTCCGCTACCTGGCGATCCACCTCAAGGATGTGGCGCGCACCCAGGTGCTGCTCTATGCGGTCGTCGCCTTCGGGCTCGCGTTCGTCTCCCGGAAGTTCATGGGCGATGGCGTGGCCAGTGGCCTCGATGTCGCCGATCTGCTCCGATCGATCCTCGGCGGCACGCTGATGGTCGCGATCCTGATGGCTACCGGCGGGGTCGCGGGCAACGATCGGAAGCAGGGGTACTACCGGGCCTTCTTCTCCAAGCCGATGGCGCCATGGAGCTACTACCTCCAGCGCTGGCTGGTCGGGCTCGCCGCCGTGCTCACGATCCCCCTCTGGTTGGCTCTGGCCTTCCAACTGCTGTTCGGCACGGGCAGCCACCTGACCCTCGAGCTCTTCGCGTCGGTGGCACTCGCCTACCTGGTGATCGGTGGCGCGGTGCTGCTGTTCTCGACCGTGACCGCACGCGACTGGCTGGTGGTCTTCCTGCTCTACTTCATGCAGCGCCGCATGCAGGAGGCCCAGGAGATGCTGACCCGGATGGGGCAGGAGGTTCCCCGGCTGGTCCAGGTGGCGCTCACGATCCTGCCGCCGTTCGACCAGGCCGCCGGGGTTGGCACGCTGCCGAGCGGCCAGACCTTGTGGCATGTGGTGCTTTACGGCGTGGCCATGGTTGCGGCGGCCGTGGCGGTATTGATCTTCCGCCCGCTCGGGAGTGGCGGCCGGGCATAGATTCCCGGGATGACGAACACTCGGCCCCACCTCACGCGGTTCTCCGCGGCCGATGCGCTGTCGGCGGTGCGGCTCCCGCTGGCCGTGCTGTTCGTGCTGGTCGATCGGTTCGAGGTGCGCCTCGGGGCGTTGGTGCTGGCGGCCCTGACCGACCTCGGTGACGGCTGGGTCGCGCGACGCTTCGGGGCATCCCGGATCGGCGCCGTCCTCGATCCGATCGTCGACAAGCTCTTCATGCTGGCGGCCTTCGGCGTGGTGCTCGTCTCGGGGCGGCTCGCCTGGCCCGAAGTCGTGGCGGTCCTCCTCCGCGACATCATCGCGTCGGCAGCGGTGCTGATCACCCTGTTGATCGGCGTTCGCCCCGCCACGACCGTCCCCGCCCGAATCGGTGGCAAGGCGGTCACCCTGCTCCAGCTGCTCACCCTGCTGGCCTTCCTCGTCGAGTCACCCTACCTCAGCCAGCTTGCGTGGGCCACCGGGGCAGTGTCACTCTACGCCCTCTGGGACTACAACCGACTCTATTTCCGAAAGCTGCCCTGACATGACCGATCCGAATCCGCACCTCCGCTTTGCGAACCTGGCCTGGAACGGCGGCCTCTCCTTCACGGGTGGCACACCGGGAGGTCCGACAATCACCATCGACGGGCGGAGTGCGGAGGGGCCGTCGCCCGTGGTGACCTTGCTGCTGGCCGGTGCGGCGTGCTCGGGTGCTGATCTGGTGAGCATCCTCGAGAAGAAGCGCATCACGCTCACCGCCTGTCGGTTCGAGGTCATCGGGCGCCGGGCCGAGGATCATCCGCGCCGGTTCGTCGAGATCACGATGCGGATCATCCTCGCGGGCGAAGGGCTCACGATGGTGCACGCCGAACGCGCCGTGGAGTTGAGCGTGAGCAAGTACTGTTCGGTGATGCTGTCGCTCAATCCCGATATCCCGGTGCATACCGAGATCATCATCGAGGACTAGCGATCGGGATTCCGTTCCCAGGAGCCGTACATCGGGTTGGGCAGCATGAACCACCCCGCACCGAACTGGTCGAGCGCCCCGGGCGTCCCGCGAGCCGCCTGCGAGAGTCCGGGGAAGTCCTGGATGTTGTCCCCGAGGAATGCGATGACCCGGAGCGGCCCGACGCCCGGTTCCGCCCGGCCCTGGCGCACCCGTTCGAAGCGCGGATTCTTGTCGCTCGGTCCCACCGGTTGACAGAGGACCAGATCGGCACGCACCCCGACCGATTCGAGATTGCTCCTGGTGTCGGAACAGAGCGAATCGGCCCGATTGGTGACCACCACGATCCGACCACCGGCCGCCTGCACGGCCTGCACGAACGCGACCGCGCCCGGCACCGCCGGGGCGGCGCGCTCACGAACCCACGGCGCCCAGGTGGCATCACTGAAGCGGGTGCCCGCGACCACCAATCGGCGCTCATGTTCGGAGTTGTCGAGGATCGTCTCGTCGGCATCGAGGATCACGGCCCAGCTGCCGGCCGGCAGTCCGCGGGCGGCAGCACGGACATACGTCGTCGCCGCGCGATAGATCTCGAGGGTGAGCGCCGGATACTCGGCCGACGTCCGCATCCACTTGAGATCGTCGGGAAACGGCGCGGGCGAAGGGGTGGTCGACGGCACCCCGCTGTGGCAGGCGGCGGCAAGGAGCACCAGGACGAGTGGACGCACGCGATGGAGGATCATCGTGGGAACATCACCCCGATCGGACCACCTCGCAATCACGTACACCCGTGAAGCAAGACGGCCGACCCCTTGAGGTCGACCGTTTCTGACTTCTCACTTCTGACTTCTCACTTCTCGATCAGGCCGTCACCGGCTCCTGAGCCTCGACTTCGACCTCGGCCGACGCCTCTTCGGTGGTCTGGTCCTCGACCACCTCGGCGACGCCCGTATGCTTCACGACCGGCTGGCAGAAACGCTCGCCCAGCACGCGGACCTTGGCGAGCTCTTCCGGACGCATGTCCGGATAGCGGTCAGCCAGGTACTGCATCGTGTCGTCCATCCACTCCTTCTGATGCTCGGGGGCCGCCTCGAGGACGCCACACCGCAGCACATGACTGAACAGCTCATCCCGCGCCTGGTCGAGTGCCGTCGGCATCGAGGAGGTGCGGGGGGCCTTCTTTTCCTTCTTCGACATTTACCATCCTTCGCTGAACCTGAGGCGGTGCATCCGCCCCGAATGAAATGCTGTGCGACCCCCCAATATAGGGAATCCGTTCACCTGAGGGCAAATCCGGGCTAGATTCTTCGGCTGTTCGGCGGGGTCATCCGGCCCGGTCGCGAGCGCGGCATGTCACTGGATCCCGCGTCCCTCGAGGCAATCCCGACCGGGATCCGCGCTCGCCGGGGGGCGTCACGAAGGCAGGCGCATGGCTGGTCAGAAGTCATTCAATGTGGTGCTCGGGGTGGTGGCGGTGGCCGGTCTGGCGTGGCTGGCGATGCGAACCCTCGGCGCGCCAGACCTCCCGGTCCGAGCGGCCCAGGGCACGCCCGACACCACCGGCTTCACGGGCTACGTCATCGGGTCGCCCGATGCGCCCGTGGAGATCAGCGAGTACGCCGACTTCCAGTGCCCGGCCTGTGCCGATTTCGATCAGGTCCAGTGGCCCGACGTGAAGCTTCGCCTGATCGATACCGGCAAGTTGCGATTCCGGTATCGGGACTTCCCGTATGATGCGGCACACCCCGAGACACGGATCGCGATGCATGCCGCGGCGTGTGCCAATGATCAGCAGCGGTTCTGGGAACTGAAGGATCGGCTCTATGCCCGCCAGAACGACTGGGCCTTCAAGGGTGACCGCACGGCCTACGAGGTCATCAAGGGGCTGGCGACCGCGGTCGGCGTCGATGCCGACCGCTTCGAGGCCTGCATGACCAGCGGCACGTACGCCGCGCGCATCGAAGCGTCGCTCACCGACGCGGTCCGGCTCGGGGTCGGCCAGACCCCGACCTTCCTGATCGAGGGCCGCCTCTATCCCGGCTCGATCGGATCCGATCGCATGGCCCACATCGTCGATTCGCTGACGGCGGCGAAGGGCGTCACCGCGCCGTGAGTCACGTCGGCAAGAAGGCGACGCTCGGCACGCTCGCCTTCGCTGCCCTCGGGGTGGTCTACGGCGACATCGGCACCTCCCCGCTGTATGCACTCAAGGAGTGCTTCTACGGCCCCTATGCGATGACGGTCAGTCGCGACAACATCCTCGGCGTCCTCTCGCTGATCTTCTGGTCGCTCAACTTCGTTGTCTCGTTCAAGTACATCAGCATGGTGATGAAGGCCGACAACCGGGGCGAGGGAGGTATCCTCGCCCTGCTGGCATTGGCGCGTCCCGGTGGCCGGCCACGCGGCCGCGGCGTCCTGCTGCTCTTCGGGCTGTTCGGCGCCGCGCTGCTCTACGGCGACGGCATCATCACGCCGGCGATCTCGGTGCTCGGCGCGATCGAGGGACTCTCGTTCAAGACCGCCCTGTTCGAGCCGTACGTCGTGCCGCTCGCGGTCGTGATCATCTCGGCACTCTTCTATGTCCAGCGTCGCGGCACCGCCGGCGTCGGCAAGATCTTCGGACCCGTCACCTCCATCTGGTTCCTTTGCATCGCCATCCTCGGGATCCTCGGCATCGTCCACAATCCCGACGTCCTCGCCGCGATCAACCCCTGGTACGCGGCGACGTTCTTCGCGCGCGAAGGCCTGACCGGGCTGGTGGTGCTCGCGGCCGTCGTGCTGGTGATCACGGGAGGTGAGGCACTCTACGCCGACATGGGGCATTTCGGCCCCCGGCCGATCCGGCTGGCCTGGTTCGCCGTGGTGCTGCCCGCTCTGGTGCTCAACTACTTCGGCCAGGGCGCGTGGCTGCTGGCGCACCCGGAGGCGGTCGGGCCGGGATTCAATCCCTTCTACGCCCTCGTGCCGCCGTGGGCGCTCTACCCCATGATCATCATCGCCACCAGCGCCGCCGTGGTCGCCTCGCAGGCCCTGATCTCGGGGGCGTACTCCCTCACGCAGCAGGCCATGCAGCTGGGGTTCGCGCCACGGATGCGGATCATCCACACCTCGCATACCGAGAAGGGCCAGATCTACATGCCCGAGGTGAACACCGCCATCTGGGTCGCCTGCATCGCGCTGGTGCTGGCCTTCCGTTCGTCGGAAAACCTCGCCGCCACCTACGGCGTCGCGGTCAGCGGCACGATGCTCACGACCTCGGTGATCTTCGCCTACGTGATGCGGCTGCGCTGGCAGTGGTCGCTCGCCCGGGTGATCCCGATCACGGTCCTCTTCCTCACGGTGGACCTCGCCTTCCTCGGCGCCAACCTGCTCAAGATCCCGCACGGCGGCTGGTTCCCGATCGTGGTGGCGCTGTCGGTCTTCACGCTGATGTGGACCTGGAAGTCCGGCCGACGTCAGGTCACCGCCATCCTCCGCGAGTCCTCGCTGCCGCTCGACCTGTTCATCCCCGACATCGCCCGGCGGAAGCCGCATCGCGTGCCCGGCCTGGCTGTCTTCATGACGTCGCTTCCCGATGTGGCACCGCCGGTCCTGTTGCATCACCTCAAGCACAACAAGGTGCTGCACGAGAAGGTGGTGCTCATGATCGTCGAACCCCTCGAGATCCCGCAGGTCGCCGAGGCCGACCGGGTCACCGTCGAGCCGAAGGGCGAGGGCTTCTTCGAAGTGGTGGCACGCTACGGCTTCATGGAATCCCCGGACGTGCCGGCGGTGCTGATGCAGGTCGGGCCGCTGCTGGTCACCGACTCCGCGGATACGGCGCCATCCATGCGGTTGACCGACATCTCGTTCTACCTCGGCCACGAGACGCTCATCATCCGGCCCCGCAAGCGCGGCGTGGCCCGAGCCCCGGGGGCAATGGTCGCGTGGCGCGCCCGCCTCTTCTCGGTGATGTCAAAGAATGCCCAGAGCGCTGCCGCCTACTTCGGCCTGCCGCCGAATCGGGTGGTCGAGCTCGGGGCGCAGATCCAGGTGTGATGGGAGCGGTGAGTCCTGAGTCCTGAGCACCGGTTCGTCTGGTTCCGGTGGTCGGAGCCAGCCGACGCGACGCTCAGGACTCAGGACTCATTCCTTCCCCTCGTACTCCGCCTTCAGCTTCGCCACCACCTTCGGGTCGGCCAGCGTCGTGGTGTCGCCGAGCGCCCGGCCTTCGGCGATGTCCCGCAGCAGGCGTCGCATGATCTTGCCGCTCCGGGTCTTGGGGAGGTCCGCCGCGAAGAGGATGTCATCGGGCTTCGCGATCGCGCCGATCTTCCGGGCCACATGCTCGCGCAACTCGTCGCGGAGGGCCGAGGACGGTCGCTGCCCCTCGCGGACCGTGACGAACGCCGCGATCGCCTGGCCCTTGAGGTCATGCGCCTTGCCCACCACGGCGGCCTCCGCGACGGCCGGGTGATCGACCAGGGCGCTCTCGACTTCCATCGTCCCGATCCGGTGACCTGCCACGTTGAGCACGTCGTCGACCCGACCGAGGATCCACCAGTAGCCCCCCGCGTCGCGCTTGGCCCCGTCGCCCGCGAAGTAGCGGCCCGGAAACCGACTCCAGTAGGTCTCCTGATAGCGGGCATCGTCGCCATAGATGGTCCGGAGCATGCCGGGCCACGGCGAGGTGATCGTGAGGAATCCCCCCCCCGCACCCTCGACCGGCACGCCGTCGCCATCGACCAGCTCGACCTCGATCCCGGGGAAAGGCACCGTCGCACTCCCGGGGGTGGTGGTGATCACCCCGGGCAGTGGCGTGATCATGATCCCGCCGGTCTCGGTCTGCCACCACGTGTCGACGATCGGGCACCGCTCCCCGCCGATGTTGGTGTGATACCAGATCCACGCTTCGGGATTGATCGGTTCACCAACCGAGCCGAGCACCCGCAACGACGACAGGTCGTGCTTGGCGGGCTCCTGGGTGCCCCACTTCATGAACGTCCGGATCGCCGTGGGCGCGGTGTAGAGCACGTTCACGCCGTAGCGCTCGATGATGTCCCAGAACCGGTCCTTGCCCGGGTGGTCGGGGGTGCCCTCGTACATCACCGAGGTCGAACGGTTCGCGAGCGGGCCGTAGACGATGTAGGAGTGCCCTGTCACCCAGCCGACGTCGGCGGCACACCAGTAGACATCGTCGGGCCGCACGTCGAACACGTATTTCTGGGTGAACGCGACCTGGGTCAGATAGCCACCGGTGGTGTGCATGACCCCTTTGGGCTTCGCGGTCGTGCCCGAGGTGTAGAGCAGGTACAGCATGTGCTCTGAGTCGAGGGGCACATGCGGGCAGTCAGCGGCCTGCCGATCGACGAGGTCGTGCCACCAGACGTCGCGGCCGTCATCGAACGTCGTGTCGGGGGCCTCGTCGCCAAGACGGCGAACCATCAGGACATGCTCGATGGTCGGGCTGCTAACCACCGCCTCGTCGACTGCGGCCTTGAGCGGCATC
>DASSYA010000023.1:0-297756 GCA_035703525.1 Gemmatimonadales bacterium
CTTATCACATCCTGGGGCTGGAGAAGGTCCCAAGGGTCCGGCTGTTCGCCGGTTAAAGTGGTACATGAGCTGGGTTCAGAACGTCGTGAGACAGTTCGGTCTGTATCCGTCGTGGGCGTGGGAGTGTTGAGGGACGTCGTCCTTAGTACGAGAGGACCGGGACGAAGCGACCGCTCGTGTACGGGCTGTTCCGCCAGGGGCAGCGCCCGGTAGCGATGTCGCGCGCAGATAACCGCTGAAAGCATCTAAGTGGGAAACTGTTCCCAAGATGAACACTCCTGGGTCTTAAGACCCCTCAAGGGCCGTGGGAGACTACCACGTTGATAGGCGGCAGATGCAAGGTGCGCAAGCACTTCAGTCGAGCCGTACTAATCGCCCGTGAAGTTTGATCTCTCCCAAGTACTACATTGCCTTCCCATCACATCATTCCTCCCTTCATGTTGTCGCCATATTGGCTGGCGATCAGCGCGCGGGGGCCACACCCGTTCCCATTCCGAACACGGCAGTTAAGCCCCGCAGCGTCGATGGTACTGCGACTGAGAGGTCGTGGGAGAGTAGACCGTCGTCAGCCACCCCATACCAAAGCCGGCCCTCCATCGTGAGGGCCGGCTTTGTTTCCGGCCACGCCGTGGTCGGACCCCCGATCCCGGCCCGGAGCCACCACCACCCCAGCCTCGTCAACCCCCAACCCGCCACCGTGATTCCTGCCATCCTGTGGTGGTCACGCCACACTTGTGCCCACTCCGTGCACCACCGCCAGATCCTGCCGTGACTCACCTGGAGTCCCGCAAGTCACGCCATGACAACAACTTGTGGTGTGGTGAGGTCGCGACAGCCGGGCTGGCACGGATCTTTCTTGGATCAGACAGGTCAATCACAATCATCAGTCTTCCACTCCTTGAGGTCCCCCATGCGCAAGTTCCTGATCGGATTCACTCTCGCTGCGCTCGCGATCGCGCCGCGGATCCACGCCCAGACACCAGTCGATCTCGAGCTCGCACTCCTCGTCGATGTCTCGGGCTCAGTGGATGCCGGTGAGTTCGCGCTTCAGCGCGACGGCTATGTGAACTTCTTCAACAACGCGGGATTCTGGGGAGCAAATACGCGGAACGTGGCGGTCAGCCTGACCTACTGGTCGGCCGGAAATCAGCAGGTGTCGACCGCCTGGTACCTCGTCAACAACACAGCCTCGGCCGGAGTGTTTGCAGCGGCAATCACCGCCCTGCCACGGACCTACAGCGGGAACACGGCTCCTGGCAGCGCGATCAACTACGCGATGGGGCGGTGGGCCGGGAACGGCTATACCGGGAAGCGTCGAGTGATTGACGTCTCCGGAGACGGCTGCCAGAACACCGGTTCCAACACGAAGGCAGCCAGCGACGCGGCCGCCGCGGCCAAGGTCACGATCAACGGCCTCCCGATCGGCGACGGAGGATGCAATCTGTCCACGTGGTACACGAACAACGTGATCACGGCAGATGGGTTCGTGACCCCGGCGGTTTCATTTGCCGACTTCGACAAGGCAGTCGAGGCGAAGATCGGGCGCGAAGTCGGCGGCGGCACCGTCCCCGAGCCCGCCTCGATGACGCTGCTTGCAACCGGCCTCGCCGGCCTCGCCGCGGCCCGTCGCCGGAAGAAGAACGCCTGAGCACCTCGCGCCACATCGGATACGACGCCGGCCCTCCATCGTGAGGGCCGGTTTCGTTTCCAGAAGATCAGAAGTCGGAAGCCGGAAGTCGGTAGCTCCGATGCGCGGGTCACCGCAAGGGCCGACCAGCGCGATGGTTCGCCATCAGGCCCTCCGGCATCCGAGCCCCGAAATCCACCCCCAGCGTTCCGACTTCCGACTTCTGACTTCCGACTACCTTCCCCCACCATGACCACCCGCTACGGCACCGTCGCCCTCGTCGGCAAACCGAACACCGGCAAGTCGTCCCTCCTCAATGCGATCGTCGGGACATCACTGTCGATGGTCTCACCCAAGGCCCAGGCCACCAGGATGCCGGTCACCGGGATTCACACGACCGAATCGGCCCAACTGGTGCTGCTCGATCTTCCTGGGCTCCTCGACCCCGCGTATGCCCTCCAGCGCTCGCTCAGGCTCATGGCCGTCGAGGCGCTCGTCACCGCCGATCTCCTGCTCCACCTCCACCCGGCGACCGAGGCGCCCGCGCCCGATGTCGCCGAGATCATCCCCGAACTCGCCGGTCAACCGCTCCCGCCGAGTCTCCTGGTGTATACCAAGTCCGACCTCGTCTCGACCGAGCAGCGCACCACCCTGGAGGCGACCGGGGCGATTCTCGTCAGTACCGAGCACCCGCGGTCGATCACGAGCCTGATTGCCCGAGCCAGTGAACGCCTTCCCCCCGGCGCCTTTCGTCACGATCCTGAGGACATCGGCACCCAGCCGGTCCGGTTCTTCGTGGGCGAATATCTCCGTGAGGCCGCCTTCAACCTGCTCGAGGATGAGGTACCGTATGCCGTCACGGCCGTGGTCGAAGAGTTCCGGGAAGACCGCTCCCCCGTGTACATTCGTGCAACCCTGTTCGTGGAACGCGAGTCGCAGAAGGGGATCGTGATCGGGAAGGGAGGAGCCGTGCTCCGGGACATCGGGACCCACGCCCGCCATCGACTCGAGACCCTCCTCCAGCAACGCGTCTATCTCGAGACTCGGGTGAAGGTGCTGCCAAACTGGCGACGTCAGCGTGGAGCGCTCACCCGATTCGGCTTTCCTCTACCACCAGACGAGACTACCTAGGTGCCTGTGGCCCCCGATCTCCTTGACCTGCTGGTTTGCCCCAAGTGCAAGGGCGACCTCGAATACCATGCTGCCCCCGAGGAGTGCCTCGATTGTCACCACTGCCGGCTCCGCTACCGGGTCGAGGATGACATCCCGATCATGTTGATCGACGAAGCCCAACCCCTCGCCTGATCGATGTCGACCCTCGATACACTGCGCGAGGCCGCCGCGAAGCATGCGGCTGAGCTCTCCGCCGACTTCGTCGGTACCGAGCACCTCTTCCTCGCCTGGCTCGCCTCGGAGACCGGTCCGATCGCGGATGCCATGAGTGCCGCGGGGCTGACCAGCGAGAGCTTCCGCGAGGTCGTCGCGAAGGGCCGCAAAGGGCGTGGTCGTGGCCGACCGCCCACCGGTGCGGGGGATGGCGGACTCAGCTCCCACGCCCAGCGCGTCCTGGACGCGGCCACCGAACGTGCCAGCGGGGCGGGGCGGGAGGAGGCCACGGCAGAGGATCTGGTCCTGGCGATGGTGCACGAGCCTCGTGGCGCCATCGCGCGCGCGCTGACCGAGTTCGATGTCAAGCCGTCACGGCTCAAGGCGCTGGCGACCGATCGGCCGCAACGCGGCCGCAATCGCCGGTCGGCCCCAGACCCGTCGGTCGCCCCGGATCGCGCCCCGACACCGCCGCCACCGACCGAACCGAAGCCGGGGCGCCGTGGCTCCCCGCGAGAGCAGACGGCCGCTCAGGCAACGCCTCCTGCCTCGAAAGCGGCTCGGGTACCCCGCCAGGAGCGTACCACCGTGGTGACGACGGCCAAGGCCGGGGGATCCGAGGTCGACACGGACCTCGCCGACCCGGGCCGCCGTGGTGCGCCACTCGACATCGAACGTGGCCGCAGGATCTCCTGGCTCACGCCGCTCTACCTGGCAATCCCACTCGCGATCTGGTTCCACTGGTCGCACCAGGATCCGCTCTGGGTCTTCATCGCGTCCTGTGTCGGGGTGCTGCCGCTCGCCGGGCTGATGGGGACCGCCACCGAGCAGCTCGCCGAGCGCTCGGGCCCGGCGGTCGGCGGCTTGCTGAACGCCACCTTCGGCAACGCAGCCGAACTGATCATTGCCATCGCGGCCCTGCGTGCCGGCCTGGTCGACCTCGTCAAGGCGTCGATCACCGGCTCGATTCTCGGCAACCTGCTCCTGATCCTCGGACTCTCGCTGGTGGCGGGTGGGCTCAGGCGACCGATGCTCCGGTTCAATCGCACCAATGCGGGGATGGGGGCGGCGATGCTGGCACTCGCGGTCGCCGGACTCATCTTCCCCACGCTCTTCCATTCGACCCACCCCGACTCGGCCAGCCTCGTCGAGTTGCACTTCTCGGAGGCAGTGGCCGGGATCCTGATCGCCACCTACCTCTTCTCCCTGCTCTTCGTGCTGCGGACCCATCGTCCGCTCTTCGGCGGAGGGCACCTCGAGGGTGAGGAGCTGTCGGGAACCTGGTCGATCCCCAAGTCGGTCGGCTATCTCGCCCTGGCGACGGTCGGGGTCGCGGTGATGTCGGAAATTCTCGTCCACGCCGTCGAACCGCTCACCGCCAGCATCGGTGTCTCCCAGATCTTTCTCGGCCTGATCATCATCCCGATCATCGGCAATGCCGCGGAGCACGGCACCGCCGTGGTCGCCGCCCGGCGGGGTCACACCGACCTGGCGCTCCAGATCGCCCTCGGGTCGAGCACCCAGATCGCCCTGCTGGTTGCCCCCCTCCTCGTGTTCATCGGGGCTGCGATGGCCGTCCCCGGGATGAACCTGGTCTTCTCGCCGTTCGAAGTGGTGGGGCTCTCCGTGGCGGTCGTGACGTCGGCGATGATCACGCTCGATGGGGAATCACACTGGTTCGAAGGCGTCCAGTTGCTGGCACTCTACGCCATGTTTGCTGCGGCGGTATGGTTCATCTGATTTCACGGACACCGCCGATCGGTGTCCGGCGCGCATCCCGCACTCGGAGGAGTCGTGGCCATTCGTCCGATCATCCTCTACAGCGGTAGCGTCGACCGACCGCCACCGGAGTTGATCGAGCGGTGGGCGGAGTCGCGCGGATTCGCCCTTGAGGCCTATGACCGGCCCGACGAGGTCGAGGCCCTGGTGCTGCGCGGCCGCGGGACGATGGTGTTCGTCGACGATGCGCCGGGACGCCCGCCGGCCCTCGAGGCGGTGCGCCGACTCAAGAGTGACCCCTTCACCGCGATTGTCCCCGTGACTGTCCTCACCTCGACACACGACCCGTCCGCCGTCGAGGAATGGTACCGTGCGGGTGCCGACGAGATCCTCTCCCCGCTCTTCGCGCCGAGCGAGCAGCGGGCGCGCCTCGATGCCCTCCGTGTCCGGACCGAGCGGAACGTGGCCGTGCATCCGTCCACACGGCTCCCCGGCACGACCGAGATCGAGCGCGAGATCCGGCGCCGCCTCGAGGCCTCGGACCGCTTCGCCGTCTGCTATGCCGACCTCGATCACTTCAAGGAGTTCAACGACCGATACAGCTATTACGATGGCGATCGGGTGATCTTCCTGTTGTCACGGATCCTGCATGACGTGGTGCGCGGCCTCCTCGGTTCGAACGGATTCGTCGGCCATATCGGCGGTGACGATTTCATCTTCGTGGTCCCGTTCGAGGAGCATGCGCCGGTCTGCGCCGAAATCGTGGCCGTGTTCGATGAGCTGATCTCGCTGCAGTACAACGACCAGGACCGCCGGGCCGGTTACTTTTTCGGGAAGGATCGTCGGGGCCAGCTGCATCGAGTGCCACTGATGACCCTCTCGATCGGGGTGGTGACCAATCAGCACCGCCGGTTCTCGCATCCCGCCGAGGTGAGTGAATTGGCCACCGAAATGAAGAGCTATGCCAAATCGCTCCCGGGCTCGGTCTTCGTGGCCGACCGCCGACGGGGTGACCACGAAACGCGGAGCGGTCCCGGTGGCAGTGACGCCCGCAGCCCATGAGGACTCCATGAACGTTTCCTGTCCCCAGTGCTCGACTGTCTTCCGCGTCGACCCCGCGAAGGTTCCCGAACGCGGGGTCCGGGCGCGCTGCTCGGTCTGCTCCGGCCTCATCGCGGTCCGCCGACCGGCCGCGGCCGAGATCTCGTCCGCGCCGGAGGAACGGGTGGCTCCGCCGGTGCAACCGCCGGTGGCTCCGCCAATCGTCCCGCCACCCTCGACACCGATCGTCTCGGCGCCGATCCAGCCGCCAACACCCGAGATCGCGGTGCCGACGCCGCCCGCACCGCCGCTGCCATCGGAGCCGACCCGCGAGGTCCCGCCGCCTGCGCCCCCGGCCGTGCCACTCAGCGCCCTACCCGAGCCGACCCCGGGACCGTCCCCCGCGGACGAACCCGAGCCTGCACCGGCACCGACGACGACCTCCGCCGGGAGGTTCACCAATCCGTTCCTTCAGCAGGATCCCTCGACCAGAGCCCGGCGGCTGGCCCGCGCACTCGTGTCGGACCTGGTGGTGTACCACCCGGAGAAGCGCCAGCGCGGGCTCGCAGATGGGAACCTGAAGGAGCTCTTCGGCGAGGAAATCCGGAAGAGCTGGGAGGAGTACACCGACCAGGTCGGCGAGGAGATCGCTCGCACCACGCCGTACTTCACCGAGGCCCTCAACGAGATCCTCGCCGAGGGACGCACGCTCTTCGGCTGATCCGGGGGAGGCAGGAGGGCGAGGTTATCTTTCCTCGACTGTAGACGGGCCGTTTGCCATCGCCACACCGGCGACTCGGCAGGCGGCCCGCAGCTTCATTCGATGGGGAAGCGATGAGCACCAGTCTGGCCGATACCGTGTCCACCCTGCGGGAGCGTCTCGTGGAGCTCCGGAGGTTCCTTTGACCTGGAACGCAAGCAGGCACGACTGAAGGATCTGGAGGCGCGCCAGGGCGACCCGGCCTTCTGGGCGGACAGCGAGCGTGCCCGCGTGCAGGTCCAGGAGATCAAGACACTCAAGGGATGGATCACGCCCTACCTCACGCTCGAGTCCCGCCTCGCGGACGCCGCCGGCATGGTCGAGTTGCTCGAGGCGGAACCCGACGAGGAGCTGGCGACCGAGCTCGAGACGGAAATGACCGAAGCCACCGCGCTCGTCGCCCGGCTCGAGCTGCAGACGATGCTCCAGGGGGATGATGACGCCCGTGATGCGATCCTCACGATCCATCCCGGCGCTGGCGGGACCGAGTCGCAGGACTGGGCCGAGATGCTGATGCGGATGTATGCGCGCTGGGCCGAGCGAAAGGGCTTCACGGTGACCGTGCTGGACCTCATGGAGGGCGAGGAGGCGGGGATCAAGTCGGCCACGATCGAGATCAAGGGCGAATATGCCTTCGGATTCCTCAAGGCCGAGAAGGGTGTCCACCGGCTCGTCCGCATCTCGCCCTATGATGCCCAGAAGCGGCGGCATACCTCGTTCGCATCGGTATTCGTGTATCCGGACATCGACGATACCATCGAGGTCGACCTGCGGGAGGAGGACATCGAGATGGACGTGTTCCGCGCCTCGGGGGCCGGCGGGCAACACATCAACAAGACCTCGTCGGCCGTGCGACTCCGGCACATCCCGACGGGCCTGGTGGTCTCCTGCCAGCAGGAGCGATCCCAGTTCAAGAATCGCGACGTCGCCATGAAGATGCTCCGTGCCGCGATCTACCAGCAGATGCTCGACGAGCAGAATGCGGCGAAGGATGCCCTCGAGGCCACCAAGACCGACAATTCGTTCGGGAGCCAGATCCGATCGTACGTGTTCCAGCCGTACACGATGGTCAACGATCATCGTACCGAGCGGAAGGTGACCGACGTGCAGGCGGTCATGGATGGGGACCTGGATGACCTGATCGGCGCCTACTTGCGCCAGTACGGAGCGCAGGCCTCATGAGTCTCGATCCACTGCTCGAGCGCGGTTACCTGGAGGAAGGGCGCCGCGAACGTCGGGACGCCATCGCGGCACTCGGCATCCCGACGTCGGCCTATCGCTTCGATCGCTCCCACACGAGCAAGGGGGTGCGAGACCTGGAGCCGTGGGTGACCGAGGCCGACGGCGAACTCGTCTCCGTTGCGGGCCGGGTCGTGGCCTGGCGTGGCCAGGGCAAGACCGTCTTCGCCCACCTCGAGGATGCGGACGGACGGGTGCAGCTCTACCTCCGTCGTGACGCGCTGGAGTCGTCGTGGCCACTGGTCCGCTTGCTCGACCTCGACGACCACATCGGCGTGAGTGGTCCGCTCTTCCGGACCCGCACCGGCGAGGTCACCATCCGGGTCCAGACGATCACGCTGCTCTCGAAGTCCCTGCGCCCGTTGCCCCGCGGGAAGTCGGAGACCCTCGAGGACGGCACCGTCGTGCTGCACGGCGGCCTGGTCGACCCGGAAGTGCGCTACCGTCAGCGCTATGCGGACTTCGCGGTGCATCCCGAACTGCGCGAGACCTTCCACCTTCGGGCCCGGGTGATCCGGTACATTCGCGACTTCCTGGATTCCCGAGGCTTCCTCGAGGTCGAGACCCCGATCCTGCAACCCCTCTACGGCGGTGCCGCGGCGCGGCCGTTCGTGACGCATCATCACGCACTCGACATGCCGCTCTACCTCCGGATCGCCGACGAGCTGTACCTGAAGCGGCTGATCGTCGGCGGGTTCGAGCGCGTCTACGAGATCGGGCACGATTTCCGGAACGAAGGGATGGACCGGACGCACAACCCCGAGTTCACGATGCTCGAATGGTACGAGGCGTACGCCGACTACCATGACATCCGCGACGCATTCGAGGAACTGATGAGCGGCCTCGTGCACTCGCTCACCGGCGGGAGCACGCTGACTCGCGGGGAGGAGGAGCTGTCCTTCGCGCGCCCGTTCCCTCGCGTGTCATTTGTCGAGGCGGTGCAGGACCTCACGGGACTCGACGTCCGTGATGCCGGCGAGCCGGCGATGCGGCAGTGGCTGATCGAACAGGGGGGGGACCCGGCCGAGGTGGCCACGATGAGCGGGGGACGGTTGCTCGATGAACTGTTCTGCCAGTCGGTCGAGCCGACCCTGCGACAGCCGACCTTTGTGCTGGACTATCCGCGCGCGCTGTCACCCCTCGCGCGACCGCACCGGGATGATCCGCGCCTCACCGAACGATTCGAGTTCTTTGTCCAGGGCCGGGAGCTCGCCAACGCGTTCAGCGAGCTGAACGACGCCGATGACCAGCACGAACGGTTCCTCGATCAGGTGCGCCAGCGCCAGGCGGGCGACGAGGAGGCCCAGCAGTTCGATGCCGATTATGTGCGCGCCCTCGAATACGGCATGCCGCCCACCGGCGGCATCGGGGTGGGCATCGACCGGCTGGTGATGCTCCTGGCCGGGCACGAGGCGATCCGCGATGTGCTGCTGTTCCCTGCGATGCGCCCGGAAGCCCAGGGCCGGCCGGCCAGCGGGGCGTGACGTGACCTGGTGGCCCGACCCGCTCGAGCGCCGGATCGCGATGCGGTACCTCCGCGGCCAGCGGGGCACGCGGACCGCCTCCCTGCAGACCATCGTCGCCATTGCCGGGATCATGGTCGGCGTGGCCGCGCTGATCGTGGTGCTTGGCGTGATGAACGGCCTGCGCGATGACCTGCGCGATCGGATCCTCGTGGCGTCCCCCCATATCCGGGTGCTCACCTTCGGTGACGACCTCCGCATCCCCGACTGGGAGGAGGCGCTCGCACGTGTCCGGCACATTCCCGGCGTCGTGGCGGCGGCGCCCGAGGTCATCACGGGGACCGTCGCCACCAACGCGGCCGGCTACCCCGAACTCGCCAAGGTCGCCGGTCTCGAGGTCGGTGTCGGCACCCACGACATCACCGGGCTCGACAGTGCCATGGTCGTCGGTACCCTCACCGCCGAGATCGCCCCCGGGGATTCGGTCGATGGCAATGTCGTGCTCGGGGATCGACTCGCCACGAAGCTGAGTGTGCAGGTCGGTGACGAACTGCTCCTGGTCTCGCCCCGCTCGGCGCAACGCTCACGCATCACTGGCGGGTATGCGCCCCAGTACTGGAGTGCCCGGGTGACCGGGACCTTTCGCACCGGGATGTTCATCTACGACGACGAGTTCATGGTGATGGACCGTGCCAGCGCCCAGCGCTTCGCGGGAATCGGCAATGATGTCTCCGCGATCGCCGTCCGGGTCAAGGACCCCGACCAGGCCCCCGTCGTGGCGGAGGCGATCATGGCCGACCTCGGCTATCCGTACCGGGTCGAGACGTGGCAGGCCCAGAATGAATCGCTCTTCAAGGCGCTCAAGCTCGAGAAGCTCGGCATGGGGTTGGTCATCTTCTTCATCATGGTCGTCGCCGCGTTCAACATCGTCGGGACGCTGACGATGGTCGTCACCTTCAAGACGCGCGAGATCGGCATCCTCCAGACGATGGGGATGTCGGGTCGGAGCATCGCGCGCATCTTCCTCGCCCAGGGTGCCTTCGTCGGGATCGTCGGCACCACCCTCGGTCTGATCCTCGGCTTGCTGATCGCATACGTCGGCTCCGGGTTCATCTCGCTGGATCCGTCGGTCTACTTCATCGACCACTTGCCGATTCGTGTGGAAGCGCGGGACGTCACGGTCATCGCGCTCGCGGCCATCGGTCTCGCGGTGGTCGCCGGGATGCATCCGGCACGACGCGCCGCCCAGCTTGCTCCCGTCGATGCGGTCCGGGCCGAATGAGTCCCGTCCTGCAGGCCCGCGGACTCACGCGTCGATTCACGGGGGGGGATGGCCGGAGCTTCACCATCCTGGATGCGCTGGATCTCGACGTGGCCAGCGGCGAGTTCGTCGCGATCGTCGGGGCCAGCGGCTCCGGCAAGAGCACGCTGCTGCACCTGCTCGGCGGCCTCGACCGTCCCGACGACGGACAGGTCCTGGTCGAGGCGCAGGATCTGGGCACGCTCCCGCCGTCGGAACGGGCGGCGCTCCGGAACGCCCGGCTCGGGTTCGTCTTCCAGTTCCATCACCTCCTCCGGGACTTCACGGCGCGCGAGAACATCATGATGCCGCTGCTCATTGGGGGGGGGACACACGCTGGGGCGGGACGGCGCGCCGACGAGTTGCTGGAGATCCTGGGGCTCACGCCGCGCGCCCATTCCCGCACGCCCCTCCTCTCCGGCGGCGAGCAGCAGCGCGTGGCCCTCGGCCGCGCCCTCGCCACGGAACCCGCCGTGCTGCTCGCCGACGAGCCGACCGGCAACCTCGATCCACCGACGGCCACCATGCTCCATGACCTGCTCGCCAGGCTGGCCCGCACCCGCGGTGCGGCGACGGTGGTCGTCACCCACAATCGGGACCTCGCGGCACGTGCCGATCGGATCCTGACGCTCGAGGAGGGACGACTGCGGCCTGCGGCCGTCGGGGAGATCCTGTGACCAGCTGTCACGACTGCCACCAACGCGAGGCCGTGGTCCACCTGACGGAGGTCGTGGGGGCGTCGGTGAACACCGTTCATCTCTGCGGCCAGTGTGCCTCCGCCCGCGGGATCGCGGCGGACGGCACGGCGGGTCCCCTCGGCGCCTTCCTGGCGACCATCTCGCCGACCGCTGGGATGCCCGAGGCGCCGCACGGGGAAACCCTGGCCTGCCCGGAATGCGATGCAACGCTCGCCAGCATCCGCGCATCGGGACGTGTGGGCTGCCCGACCTGCTGGGTTGCATTCGGCCGGCCACTTCGGGACTTGGCTCGTCGCCTGCACGGGGCCACTCGGCACGTCGGGGATCGGTACGAGGATCCGGCCGCCCATCCCGATGCACCCGGGCGTCGTCGGCAGCGTGCGCTGGATGCCCTGCGCCGAGCGCTGGCGGCAGCGATCGAACACGAGGAATTCGAGGAAGCCGCGGTCCTCCGGGATCGCCTCAAGGCCCTGGAGGACGCACCATGAGCATCGAGGCCCCGGAATGGCTGGATGCCTCCGGACCGGAGGCCGATCTGGTCGTCTCCACCAGGGTACGGTTGGCGCGAAATCTGGCCGGGCACCGGTTCTGGGGGCGGAACGGCACCGACGAGCGCGAGGCGATCCTGGCTGCGGTCCAGGGGGCGGTCACCGCGATCCCGCAGCTCAGTGGTGGCCGCTGGCATCGAATGGATCGCCTCGCGCCGGGTTCGCGGCGCTGGCTCCACGAGCGCCAGTTGGTCTCGCGTGAGCATGCGGCCCTCGACCAGGTGGACCATCCCCGATCGGCAGCGGCGCTGCTGGTGGCTGGGCCGAAGGCCATCATGGTGAATGAGGAGGATCACCTCCGGATCCAGGCGATGACGTCAGGATTCGATCTGGGCCGCGCTGGTGCCGCCGCCGCCGCCGTCAATCGCGACCTCGGCGAGCGGATTTCCTTCGCCTTCGACCCGGACTTCGGCTATCTTACCGGCTGTCCGACCAACGTCGGGACCGGGCTCCGGGCGTCAGTCCTGATCCATCTCCCCGCACTGGTGGCGACCGGGGAAATCGGCAAGGTGCTGCAGGGTATCGGCCAGATGGGGCTGACGCATCGGGGGTTGTGGGGAGAGGGGAGCCAGGCCGAGGGCCATCTCTTCCAGCTCTCCAACCAGACGACACTGGGCCGAAGCGAGTCCGACTTGATGGACCATCTCGGGCGCGTCGTGCACGAGGTGATCCTGCACGAACGGCGGGCGCGAATGGTAGTGCGTGGCGTCCCGACGATCGAGGATCGCGTCGGTCGCGCCTGGGGAGTGCTCCGCCACGCGCGGATGCTTCAGGTCGGTGAGATGGTCGACCTGCTCGGGAGCGTGCGTCTCGGGGTGGGGCTCGACGTCCTTCCCGCCGTTCCGATGCACACGTTGAATCGCTTGCTGGTCCTGGGGCAGGATGCGCATCTGGCGCGTTCGGGTGGTCAGGGGAGTGAAGCGGATGACTTGCCGGTGCGCCGAGCGCGCATCGTCCACCAGTTGCTGGATGAGAGGGACCTGGCATGAACGGATACAACTTCACCGATCGCGTCCGGAAGGTGCTGCAGATGGCCCGTGAGGAGGCGGCACGTCTCCATCATGAATACGTCGGCACCGAACACATCCTGCTCGGCCTGATCCGCGAGGGTGAAGGGGTGGCTGCGGCCGTCCTGACCAACCTCGGCGTCGACCTCGATGATGTGCAGCAGAAGATCGAGGAGACCGTGAAGAAGGGGAAGACCGCGGCAGCGACCGGCCCGGAGTTGCCCTACACTTCCCGCGCCAAGAAGGTGCTCGAGCTGGCAATGATGGAGGCCCGCGAACTGAGCCATTCATACGTCGGGACCGAGCACCTCCTGCTCGGGTTGCTGCGCGAGGAGAAGGGGATCGCGGCCCAGGTGCTCACCGATGCCGGAGTCACCCTCGAGCAGGCACGCGCCGAGACCCTGCGGCTGCTTGGCAGCGACGTCAATCCTGCCACACCGGGGGTGAGCCCGGTCACCAGCACCTCCGGCCCGCAGTCCGTTCCGCCGAAGGCGGAAAAGAAGTCCAAGACCCCGGCCCTCGATCATTTCTGCCGGGACCTCACCACGCTGGCCGCCGACGGTGCCCTCGATCCCACCATCGGGCGGGCCGAGGAGATCGAGCGGGTCATGGAGATCCTGGCCCGCCGCAAGAAGAACAATCCGGTCCTGATCGGGGAGCCGGGGGTGGGGAAGACCGCCATTGTCGAGGGCCTCGCCATGTTGATCGCCAACGGGCAGTGCCCCGATGTGCTCCACGAGCACCGCGTGCTGTCGCTCGACATGGCCGCCGTGATCGCCGGGACGAAGTACCGCGGGCAATTCGAGGAACGCCTCAAGGCCGTCATGAACGAGATCGCCCAGGCGAAGAACGTGATCCTGTTCATCGACGAACTGCACACCCTGGTCGGGGCCGGTGCCGCCGAAGGTGCGATCGATGCCTCGAACATGCTCAAGCCGGCACTCGCGCGCGGCGAGCTGCAGTGCGTCGGCGCATCGACCCTCAACGAGTACCGCAAGTACATCGAGAAGGACGGGGCACTCGAGCGTCGATTCCAGACGGTGGTGGTCGAGCCACCAAGCATCGAGGAGACGGTCCAGATCCTGAAGGGGTTGCGTCCGAAGTACGAGGAGCATCATCGGGTGAGCTTTCCCGATGAGACGCTCCATGCCGCGGCGGAACTGTCGGAGCGATACATCACCGACCGGTTCCTGCCGGACAAGGCGATCGACGTGATCGACGAAGCGGGCGCCCGTGCGCGCCTCGCCTCGCAGCACCCGCCGGCCGAGGTCGGGGAGCGAAAGGCGGAACTGGAAGCGGTCACGGCCGAGAAGGAGGAGGCGGTTCGGGACCAGAATTTCGAGAAGGCCGCCGCGCTGCGGGACCGCGAGCGTGAGTTGCAGGTCCAGATTCGCAGCATCCAGGTCGAGTGGGAAAAGGAGCGCCAGACCAGGCGGCCGGTGATCGACATCGAGGCGATCGCCTTCATCGTCGGCCGCTGGACCGGCATCCCGGTCACCCAGCTGCAGGAGGCCGAGGCGTCACGCCTGCTGCGCATGGAAGCCGAACTCCACGAGCAGGTCATCGGGCAGGACGAGGCGATCCGCGCCGTCTCGCGTGCGATTCGTCGCTCGAGAGCCGGCCTGAAGGATCCCGCCCGTCCCATCGGCTCGTTCATCTTCTCCGGCCCGACCGGGGTCGGCAAGACCGAACTGGCCCGTGCGCTCGCGAAGTTCCTCTTCAGTGACCCGAGCGCCCTGGTGCGCGTCGACATGTCGGAGTACATGGAGAAATTCTCGGTCTCGCGCCTGATCGGTGCCCCACCGGGATATGTCGGGTACGAGGACAGCGGGACGCTGACGAAGGCCATTCGCCGCAAGCCCTACAGTGTGGTCCTGCTCGACGAGATCGAGAAGGCGCATCCCGATGTCTTCAACCTGCTGCTCCAGGTGCTCGACGAGGGCCACCTCACCGACAACTACGGTCGGGTGATCGACTTCAAGAACACCGTCGTGATCATGACGTCCAACGTCGGGGCCCGCGAACTGATGCAGGGCCGCTCGCTCGGCTTCCATTCCGAGGATGGTTCGCGACGGTTCGAACGGATGAGCGAGACGGTCAAGGAGGAGATCAACAAGGTCTTCAACCCCGAGTTCCTCAATCGACTCGACGAGGTGATCGTCTTCCATCCCCTCGAGAAGGAACACATCGCCCAGATCGTCACCGTGCTGCTCCGCGACATGGGACGACGGATCGGGGATCATGTGCAGCTCACGCCCGGGGCGATCGATTTCCTCGTCGAACAGGGGTTCGACCAGGCGTTCGGGGCTCGTCCGCTCAAGCGGGCGATCCAGCGCTGGATCGAGGACCCGCTCAGCGAGCGGATCCTCTCCGGCGACCTGACCGTGGGGGACGAGATCGAGGTCGATGTGGCCCCCGAGGGAGACAAGCTCGATTTCCGGGCCCTGTCGAGGAGTGCCACCTGACGTTGCTCTGCTCGCGCCGCTGGCGTCCGATCCTCTTCCTGGTGCTCGTCCTCGGGCTTACGGGGGGGGGGGTCGCGGTCGCGCCACTCGCTGCCCAGGACCAGGAAGCCGCCCCCACGTTCCCGCGCGTCGACAGCATCGCCGTCGAGGGGAACGCCCGCCTGTCGAGTGAACAGATCGCCTCGTTCGCCGGCATCGTCCTCGGGACCGAGGTCACCTTCCGCGACGTGCAGCGGGCGATCAAGACACTCTTCGCCACCGGGCAGTTCGATGATGTCCGGATCGAGCAACGCGCCGAGGCGAGCCGTGTCATCCTCGTGATCGTCGTGGTCGAGCGCCCGGTGCTTCGAGGCTGGACGCTGACCGGCCCGGAGAAGCTCTCGATTCGCGATGTGCGCGACCGGGTCGGTCTCGTGGAGGGGCGTCCGCTCGATCGGGCCGCCCTCACGCGATCGGCCTTTGCCATCGACTCGATGTACCGACACGATGGCTACTACGGGGCCCGGGTCACGACCCGTACCGACCCCACCGACGATGGCGGAGTCCGGGTCGCCATCACGGTGGACGAGGGCAATCGTGTGGCGATCGCCCAGGTCGACATCGCGGGGAACACGACCTTCACCGACGACCAGATCGTCGGGGCGATGGCCTCGAAGCCGGAGAGCTTCTGGTGGTTCCGCCCTGGGAAGTACGAGGATGATCGGGTCGCGAACGATGTGCGTGAGCGGCTGCCCAACTGGTATGGCGACCGGGGCTACGTCGACTTCCAGGTCACCGACGACACCCTCATCCCGGATCCGGTGAACGGCAAGGCCCTCCTCCGCCTGACCGTCGACGAGGGGCGCCAGTATCGCATCGGCAAGGTCGAGGTGGTCGGCAATTCCCGATACTCCACCGAGGAGATCGAGGGGTTGTTCCGGTTCCTGCTTCCCGGTGAATTGAACAGTGGCCAGGATCTCAAGCGGGTCTTCAATCGCGGCGAGTGGCAGGAGGCCCGCACGCGGATCGAGACCCTCTATTCCAACAGCGGCTATGTCACCGCCCAGATCGTGGCGGAGGAGTCGCGGCGGACCGACGTGGCCGACTCGCTGCCGTTGCTCGACCTCCGGGTCAGCATCCAGGAGGGCCCACCGGCCTACGTCAATACCGTCTCGATCGTCGGCAATGATGTCACGCACGAGCGCGTGATTCGTGAGGCGATCGTCATCACGCCGGGCGAGCTGTTCAATCGCGAACGGCTGCTGCGATCCTACAACAACATCTCGAACCTGAACTTCTTCGAACAACCGCTCGCGATCCCTGATCTCGACTTCACGCCGAGCGGCGACGTGGACATCACATTCCGGGTCCAGGAGAAGCGCACCGGCAACATCAACTTCGGCGCGTCGATCGGGCAGGGGACCGGGCTCGGCGGATTCCTCGGGCTCGAGGAACCGAACCTCTTCGGGCGCGGCAAGCGCGGTCGGCTGCAATGGCAGTTCGGCAGCAACATCAACGACTTCCAGCTGAGCTATTCCGACCCGGCGATCCAGGGCAGCCGGATCTCGGGTACCGTCTCGATCTTCTCGTCACGCCAGCGGTTCATCGTCGGTGACCTGGGCCGTCGCCAGCAGCAGGGCGGGTCACTCCAGATCGGCCTCCCGTGGCTGGGTTCGCGCTACTCCAGGGTCTTTGCCTCCTACGGCTTCCAGCGGATCAACTACTCGGAGGGATCGGCGGCCCTGCAACAGCGCTTCAATTGTGCGCCCTGCTCCCGATCCACGATCGGACTCACCTTCATCCGGGACAGCCGGATCGGGCTCCCGTTCCCGGTGAACGGCTCCTTTGTGTCGGTCGGCGTCGAGCAGAACGGCGGCATCCTCGGCGGGACCGGCGACTACCAGAAGCTCGATCTCGAGAGTCGCTGGTACACCCCGATCGGGCAATTGGGTGGCGACAACCAGTTCGGTGGGGGGGTGACCTTCACCCTCGGGATCACGGCCAAGTCCGGATTCATCACCGGGAACCCCGGTGGCTTCTTCACCGAGCTCTACTCGCTCGGCGGGGTCCAGTACGGCATCCCGCTGCGCGGCTATGGCGAGTTCTCCGTGACGCCGGCCGGCTATGACCCGAATGCCGCCTCGAACACCGCCAGTGCCTTCGCCTTCGGCAAGTCGTACGCCGCTTTCACCGTCGAGGCGGGGGCCCGCCTCTCGCAGTCCCTCTACCTCAACACGTTCTTCGATGCCGGCAATGTCTACCGGAGTGCACGTGCCTGGGACCCCACTCGTCTCTTCCGGGGCGCAGGAGTGGGCGCCGCGTTAATTTCACCGCTTGGTCCCCTGGGGCTCGATGTCGCCTACGGCTTCGACAAGACCGACCTGCAAGGTCGGCCCGCTCCGGGCTGGAAGTTGCACTTCCGACTCGGGAATTTCTTCTGAGTCCCGGGATTCACCGTACCTGATGCAGAGGAATCTTCGCATGACCCGAGTTCGTTCCAGCCTTGCCATCCTCGCCGCCGTGGCGATGGGGATCACCATCATGCCCGCCACCGGTACGGCGCAGTCGAAGGGCGTCGCCTACGTCGCGGTCCAGGCGGTCCTCCAGAAGACGCCGGGTTATACCGAGGCCGAGGCCACCTGGGCCACCGAGGTCGAGGGATACAAGCGTCAGATGACGGAATTGCAGGCCCGCCTCGATTCCGCGAACACGGCGTTCGAGCAGAAGTCGGCGATGCTCTCGCCGAGCAACCGCGCCGCCGAGCGAAAGCAGCTGGAGGAGCAGGCCGGCGTGATGCAGCAGCAGGTCGCCGACCTCAACCAGAAGGCCGGCGAGCGCCAGCGTGAGCTGCTCGACCCGATCGAGCAGCGTGTCGTGGCCGTGATCGAGAGCCTGCGAGTCGAAGGCAACTACGCAATCGTCTTCGATGTGAGTGCCCCGGGGTCCAATGTGGTCACGGCCGACAAGTCCCTGGATCTCACCCGGAAGGCGATCGATCGATTGACGGCGAGCGCTGGATCCTCCGGGAACGATTGAAGCCCGTGACCGTGTCGATGCTCACCGCGCAGGCGGCTGCCGACCTCGTCGGTGGCCGCCTGTCTGGTCCGGGGGAGATTGCACTCTCCCGGGCGCGGTCGCTGGCCCTTGCCGGACCGACCGACGTCGCGGCGTGTTCGTCCGCGCGATGGGCCGACGCGATGGCGACCTCGACGGCCGGCGCCGTGCTCGTGCCAGCCGACCTCGAGCACGCGGCGGGTCCGCCCACGCGCATCATCGTCCCGGATCCGATGCGCGCGATCGCGATCCTCGCTGGGGCGCTGCAGGACACGGGCGAGTCGACCTCGCATCTCGACCATTCCGCTCGGCTCGGGCAGGGCGTGCGGCTCGGCCGTGGCGTCCGGATCGAGGCCTATGCGGTGGTCGGCCGTGATGTCGTGATCGGCGATGGGTGCCGGATCGGCCCGCACGTGGTGCTCGAGCGCGGGGTCATCCTCGGCGCGCAGGTCCGACTGGACCCGCGGGTCGTCGTGCATGAGGGGTCGGTGCTCGGTGATCGGGTGTACTGTCAGTCGGGCGCGATCGTGGGCAGTCCGGGATTCGGATTCCTCTCGTCCGAGCGCGGCCATGAACGCGTCCCCCAGGTTGGCGGGTGCGTGCTCGCGGATGATGTCGAGGTCGGCGCCGGCACCTGTATCGATCGTGGCTCCCTCGAGGACACCGTGATCGGTCGCGGGACCAAGATCGACAACCTGGTCCAGATCGGCCACAACGTTCGGATCGGTGAGCACTGCCTCATCCTCTCCGGGGTGGGAATCTCGGGCAGCACCCACGTCGGTGATCGAGTGGTCATTGCCGGTCAAGCCGGACTCGTGGGCCACATCGAGATCGGCGACGATGCCCGGATTGGGGCGCAAGCCGGCGTCATCGCCTCGGTACCACCCGGAGCTGCCGTGTCGGGCTACCCGGCCCGGTCGCATCGCGAATTCCTCCGTGCCCAGGCCACGCTCTACCGGCTCACGCCGCATCTGGCCACGCTCGAGCGGCTCAGCCGGGACGCCGATGCCTAGGCGAACGATCTCCCGCGCCGTGACCGTGACCGGTCCCGGCCTGCACACCGGACAGCCGGCCACGGTGCGGCTTGTCTCAGCGGCCACGAACACAGGGATCCGGTTCGTGCGGACCGACTTGCCGGGGGCCGAGCCGATCCGGGCCCGGACCCATGCGGTGAGTGCGACCGAACGCCGGACGGCGATCGGGCCCGACGGGGCGGAGGTCCAGACCATCGAGCACCTGATGGCCGCCCTCTATGCAGCCGGCATCGATGACGTGCTGGTGGAGAGCGATGCTCCGGAACTCCCGATCGGGAATGGCTCGTTCACCCCATGGGTCGATGCACTCGCCGCGGCAGGGGTCACCGAGCAGGAAGGGACGCCCGCCCGCATCGTGGTGCGTCGCCCGTTCACCGTCCGGGCGGGTGACGCACAGTACACCGTGGTCCCCGGAGACGGGCTTCGCATCACGGCGACGATCGAATGGGCGCACCCGCTGATCGGTCGTCAGTCACGGCAGCTGTCCATCACGGAGGACGCGTTTCGGGACGACATCGCTGCTGCGCGGACCTTCGGGTTTGTCCATGAGGTCGATGCACTCCGGGCCCGCGGGTTGCTGCGCGGGGCCACGGAAGACATGGCCGTCGTGCTGTCGAGTACGGGCATCGAGTCTGGAGCGCTTCGGTGGCCCGATGAATTCGTGCGTCACAAGATCGGCGATGTGGTGGGCGACCTCGCCCTCCTCGGCGCCAGGGTGGAGGGACATATCATGGCCGAACGACCAAGTCATCAAGGCAACGTGGCACTCGCAACTGCGATCTCGCGGCAGGCGGACCGGATCGACCCGAGCATGCTCGACGTCACCCGGATCATGCAGGTCATGCCGCACCGCTATCCGTTCCTGCTGGTGGACCGCATTCTCGAGCTCGACGCCGGGACCCGGCTGACGGCCCTGAAGAATGTCACCATCAACGAGCCGTTCTTCCAGGGCCATTTTCCCGGACACCCGATCATGCCGGGTGTCCTCATCGTCGAGGCCATGGCCCAGGCCGGCGGCATGCTGATGATGGATCACTTCGAGGACCCGGAATCCAAGGTGGTCTACTTCATGTCGATTGATGGCGTCAAGTTCCGCAAGCCCGTGGTCCCGGGGGATCAATTGAAGTTCGAGTTGACGATGCTGCAGTTCCGCGGTCGACGGTGCCGCATGCGCGGCGAGGCGTTCGTCGATGGGCAGATCGTCTGCGAAGCGGAGATGATGGCGAGCGTGGTGGATCGGTGAACCGCCAGGTCCACGCCACCGCCCTCGTCGATCCCTCGGCCGAACTCGGCCAGGGGGTCGAGATCGGTCCGTTCGCCATCATCGGTCCCCGATGCATCCTGGGCGATGGTGTCAGCATCGCGGCGCGAGCCACGCTCGAGTGCAATGTGCGCCTCGCAGCCGAGGTGCGCATCGGCACCGGCTCGATCCTGGGCGGCGCGCCGCAAGACCTCAAGTTCGGCGGGGAAGAGACCTGGGTGGACATCGGCCCCCGGACGGTGGTCCGCGAGTATGCCACGATCAATCGGGGCACGCGCGCCACCGGGGCGACCACGGTCGGTGCCGATGGATTCATCATGACCTACGTCCACATCGCACACGACTGCCGGATCGGTGACGGGGTGATCATCGCCAACGGCACCCAGTTGGCCGGTCACGTGACCATCGAGGACCGGGCCATTCTGAGCGGACTCGTCGCGGTGCATCAGTTCGTGAAGATCGGCGCCCATGCGTTCATCGGGGGCGCCACCCGCGTGAACCAGGATGTGCCGCCGTTCGTGAAGGCGGTCGGCAATCCCGTGGAATTGTACGGGCTCAACTCGATCGGCATGTCGCGCCACGGCGTCGCCCCAAGCACGGTTGCCGCACTCAAGCGTGCGTATCGCCTCTTCTTCAACTCCGACCTCAACATTGGCCAGGCGCTCGAACGCGCCCGGTCCGAGATGCCCGATCTGCCCGAAGTTGCCCACTTCGTGGCCTTCGTCTCGGCATCGGAGCGGGGCGTCCCGACGTGACCACCGTTCCCGTTGGCGTCGTCGGCGTGGGGGCGCTGGGCCGGCATCATGCCCGGCATCTCGCGGACCAGCATGCTGCGGAACTGGTCGGGGTGTACGATGCCGATCCCGCCGCCGCGTCACGGGTCGCGGCAGCCACTGGGTCGCGTGCCTTCGCCTCGCTCCCTGATCTGCTCGGCGCTGTCCGTGCCGTGGTGGTGGCGGTCCCGACCAGTGCGCATCACGCGGTGGGGCTCGAGTGTCTCGGCCGTGGGGTCTCGGTGCTGATGGAGAAACCGATCGCCTCGTCGCTCGCCGAAGCGGATGAGCTCCTCGCCGAAGCCGCACGGCACGACCTCGTGTTCGCCGTCGGTCACATCGAACGATTCAATCGGGCGGTCCGCGCCGCGCAACAGTACCTGGATCGACCGATCTTCGTCGAAGGGATCCGGCTTGCCCCGTTCCAGCCGCGGGGCACCGATGTCGCCGTCGTGCTCGACCTGATGATCCACGATCTCGACCTGGCCAACCACCTGGTCCGCGGGGCCGCCACCTCGGACGTCCGGGCCAGCGGGGTCTCGGTCCTCTCCCCGCACCTTGACATGGTGAACGCGCGGGTCGAGTTCGAGGGGGGGACAGTGGTCTCGGTGACGGCCTCGCGCGTGGCTCGGCAGCGCGTCAGGCGACTCCGGCTGTTCCAGCCGTCGGGCTACTTCTCACTCGATCTTGCCGAGGGCAATGGCACCTTCATGCGATTGCAGGAGGGGTGGCGCCCGGGCAACGGCACGTCGATCGAGGAGATCGTCGAGACGATTCCGTTGCGCGCACCGGATGCCGATGCGATGGGGCTTGAACTGGCGGCATTCCTCGCGGCGGTCGCTGGCAATCCGGCCGCCATCGTGACCGCAGCCGAGGGGCGTGCCGCGCTCGCGCTGGCGCTCGAGGTGACCGCTGCAGTGCAGCGCACACCGGTGCCCGCGCTGGGACGATGACCCAACGGGTCCTGGTGCTCGCGGGTGAACCGTCGGGCGACCTGCATGCCGCCCGCGTCGTGAGCGCGCTCGCCGAACGGATGCCGGATCTCGAGATCGAGGCCGTCGGAGGTCCCCGCATGGCACGCGCAGGCGCCACCATTCGTCGCTCGATTGATGGTCTCTCCGCAATGGGGTTTGTCGAGATTCTCCACAAGTTGCCAGCCCACTGGCGGCTGCTTCGGGAGCTCACGCAGCAGTTCCGCGCCGGCCGGTACGACTTGGTGATCGTGGTCGACTATCCCGGCTTCCATCTGCGCGTGGCCCAGGCCGCCCAGTCGGCAGGCATCCCGGTGCTGGGCTACGTCGCACCTCAGCTGTGGGCTTGGCATCCGGGTCGCGCCGACAAGTGGGCCCGTGCCGTCGATCGCCTGGCAGTGATCCTTCCGTTCGAGACCGAATTCTTCCGGACCCACGGCATCGACGCGACCTACGTCGGACATCCGTTGCTCGATGAGCACGAACACGATCGGGTCGAGCCCCAGCAGGCCCGACAGGCGCTCGGTATCCCGGCAGACGCACGCGTGCTGGCCCTGTTCCCCGGATCGCGCGATGGTGAGATCCGGCGGCTCTGGCCGGTGTACCGCGATGCGGCCCGTGCCCTGGTGGCGACAGGCCGCGCGCAGCACGTGGTGATTGCCGGAACCGGGGAGGCCAGCTATCCGGGCGCCGAGGGGATGCTCATCGTTCGTGATCACACGGAACTCGTCCTGGCCGCCGCGGATGCTGCGCTCGTGAAGTCGGGAACCACGACGCTGCAGGCGGCGCTCGCAGACGTCCCCATGGTGGTCGCCTATCGGACACATCCCCTCACGTACCAGCTTGCGCGCCATCTCATCACCGTGCCCTGGGTCTCCCTCGTCAACCTGGTCGGCGAACGCGAGATCGTCCCCGAGCTGGTGCAGTCCGAAGTCACCGCCCACGCGCTTGCCGCCGCCACCGCCCCCCTCCTCGAAGCCGGGCATCCCGCGGCGTGCGAGCAGCGCAGGGGCCTCGCCGAGGTTCGCGCGCGGCTCGGAGAGGCCGGAGCATCGCACCGTGTCGCGGATCTCGCCGTCGATCTGCTCGCCGGATGAAGCTCTCCGTTCCACCGGCGGTGGTCCGGGGCCTCGGCACGCCGCTCGTCAATGCACTTGCCCGCTCCTGGCGCTATCAATCGGTCGGTGAGTCACGCTGGCAGGAGGTGCTTTCGCGTCGCGTTCCCTACATATTCCTGCTGTGGCACGAGGCACTGGTACCGTTGCTCTGGCATCATCGCCATCGACAGATCGCCATCATTGTCAGTCGTGGGCGTGAAGGGCGATATTTGAGCGACTACGCGTCCGGTCTCGGGTACCGGATCCTGGCCGGTTCATCCTCCCGTGGTGGCCCACGGGCACTGCTGGGCGCGGTACGCGCCCTCAGGGAAGGCAATCCTGTGGCGATCACGCCGGACGGTCCGAGGGGACCGCGACGCGAGCTGAAGGTGGGGATTCTCCAGGCCGCCCAACGCGGTGGAGCATGGATCGTTCCGCTCCACGCATCCGCCACGAGCGCCTGGTACCTTCGCTCGTGGGACCGACTTTGCATTCCACGCCCCGGGGCCCGCATCACGGTGGGCTACGGCGCCCCATTTCGTGTCGGCGCAGGGTCCGCCGCCATCGCCGAGGCACAGGCCCACGCCGTGGCCGCAATGCATCACCTCGAATCGGAGATGACGGCGGCATGACCGTCCGTCGCCGCAACGACGGCCATCGATTTGTCCGATGGCTCTGGACGAGTCGCCGCTTCGACGCGCGAGTGGTACGGGCCATCTTCGTGCCCTCCGCTATCCTGTACCGGATCGTGATGCGCATCCGCGCCATGGTCTACCGCCGCGGATGGCTGCAACAGCACGCGTTGCCGCTTCCTGCCGTGGCGATCGGCAATCTCACGGTCGGCGGCTCGGGCAAGACTCCGCTCGCCGGATGGATCGCCTCGCGCTATGCGGACCACGGGCTTCGGCCCGGGATCCTCTTGCGTGGCGTTGGCGGGGATGAGGCACTGGTGCATGAGGAAGCCGTGCCGCGCGCGGTGATCGTGGCCGATCCTGATCGTCGCGCCGGTGCGATCGAAGCGGCGTCCCTCGGCGCGGATGTGCTGGTCCTCGATGATGCCTTCCAGCGACTCGATGTCGAGCGTGACCTCAATATCTGCGTCATGAGCGCGGAGACCTCGCGGGCCGTGCGCTGGTCGTTGCCGGCGGGGCCATGGCGCGAGGGGTGGGACGCCCTCGATCGGGCCGATGCGGTGATCGTCACCCGGAAGCGTGCCGATCTTGCGACCGCCGAGCGGCTCGCCGCGCGCGTGGCCTCGAAGGTGCCCGGCCCCGTGGCGATCGCACGACTGGAGATCCGAGGCCTGGTCGGACTGGTCTCCGGACGAGAGTGGCCATTCACGATGCTCGACGGCCGGCGCGTGGTGGTGGCGTCGGCGATTGCCGACCCCGCGGCCTTCGTGGCACAGATCAAGCGTGCTGGTGCCCAGGTGCAGGTGGCGACGTGGAAGGATCACCACATCTATCAGGATGCGGACGTCGCCTGGCTCGCTCATGCCGCGATCCGGGCCGACCATGTCGTGATCACGGCCAAGGATGCCGTCAAGTTGCGCGATCGATGGCCGGCCCACGTGCCGGAACCCCTGGTGGCAGTCCTCTCCGTGACGTTCGAGTCCGGGGAGGCCGCCATTGTCGAGGCACTCGATGCCCTGGTGGCACCGATATCCGCCTCCTTCTCACTTCCCTAGGTCCGCCGCCGGACCGGAGACTCTCAAGCATGTCGAATCCCAAGACGCGTCGGGCACAGACCATCATCAAGCCGGATCGGGATCGCCGATTCGTGACCGAGGACAATCCCTACGAGGCGATGATGTTCCGGTTCGATGATGCGGCCCGCCGCCTCAACCTCGAGCCTGGGCTGTACAAGGTGCTGCGCTCACCCGAGAAGCAGATCATCGTCTCCGTGCCGATCGTCCGGGATAGCGGGGAGATCGAGGTATTCACCGGAATCCGGGTGCTCCACAACACCTCACGGGGGCCCGCCAAGGGCGGCATCCGGTTCGACATGGCCGTGACCCTCGACGAGGTCAAGGCGCTCGCGGCCTGGATGACGTGGAAGTGTGCGGTCGTGAACCTCCCGTTCGGCGGGGGCAAGGGTGGCGTGATCTGTGACCCCACCACGATGTCGGTCGGGGAACTCGAGCGGCTCACCCGGCGGTACACAGCGGAGCTGATCGAGACACTCGGCCCCGACAGCGATGTCCCGGCACCCGACGTGAACACCAACGAGCGGGTGATGGCATGGATCATGGACACCTACTCGATGCGGATGGGGCACACCGTCACGGCGGTCGTGACCGGCAAGCCGGTCGAGATGGGCGGATCGCTCGGTCGGCGGGACGCCACGGGTCGCGGCTGTCTCGTGGTCACCAAGCGGGCGCTCGCCCGGCTCGGCATCCCCATCGAGAAGGCGACAGTCGCCGTGCAGGGGTTCGGCAATGTCGGCTCGACGGCTGCCCGTCTCATGGCCGCCGATGGCATGCGGATCGTGGCGGTCAGCGACAAGAAGGGCGGCATCTACAATCCGGACGGCATCGACGTCGTCGCGGCCCGCGAATGGATCCTGGAGCATCGGTTCCTCGAGGGATTCCCGGGTGCGAAGTCGATCACCAACGAGGAGCTCCTCACCCTCAAGTGTGATGTCCTGGTCCCCGCCGCCCTCGAGAACGTGATCACCAGCAAGAACGCCACCCAGATCAAGGCCAAGATCATCTGCGAGGGTGCCAACGGACCCACCACGGCACGGGCCGATGCGATCCTCGACAAGAAGGGCATCTTCGTCGTCCCCGACATCCTCGCGAACGCCGGCGGCGTCACGGTCTCCTACTTCGAATGGGTCCAGGACCGTGGAGGCTATTTCTGGGACGAGGAGACGGTCAACGAACGGCTCGAAAAGATCATGTCGAAGGCCTTCGATGAAGTGGCAACGATGGTGGAGAAGCACGGGGTCAGCATGCGGATCGGTGCCTACATGCTCGCGATCGAGCGCGTCGCTGCCGTCCACCGCCTGCGCGGGCTCTATGCCTGATGCGCATTCTCCTGGTCGCGGTGGGGAAGCTTCGACCGGCGCTCCGCGAGGTAGCTGATGACTACCTCCGGAGAGTCACGCGGAGCCTGGCCCTCGACGAACGGGAAGTGCGTGAAGCTGGACGCCAGCCGGCCGGCGTCCAGCGGCAGGACGAGGAAGACCGGCGCATCCTCCGCCTGATCCCCGCAGGCATGCCGGTGACGCTGCTGGATCCGGGTGGCACGCCTCTGACGAGTGAGGAGGTCGCTGCCCGAATCGCGGCATGGCGACTCGCGGCACAGGATCGTGCCATCGTGATCGGCGGGGCGAACGGTGTGGGAGCGGCGCTCCACCACCGAGCCGACGAGCGATGGAGCCTGGGCCCGATCACCCTGCCGCACGAACTGGCCCGTGTGGTTGTGCTCGAGCAACTCTATCGGGGCACGACCATCCTGCAAGGCACGCCGTATCATCGAGGCGACGCATGACGTCGTCATTGCGCATCGAGCGCGCCCCTGTGCTCCAGGTGCCCGAGCCGCCGATCCGCTTCGCCGGCCTCGCCACGGAACTCCGGGCCGCTTTCGCGCCGGGCGCAGCTCGCGATCGGCTGTTCCGACCTGAGGCCGTGGTGGTGACCACCGGCCAGCAACCGGGGCTGTTCGGGGGCCCCCTGTACACCGTGCACAAGGCCCTCGCGGCACGCGCGCTGGCGCGCGAGCTCGAAGCGCGGTGGCATCGTCCCGTCGTGCCCGTGTTCTGGGTCGCCGGCGACGATCATGACTGGGCCGAGGCCAGTTCGGCAACCTGGTGGACCGCTCGGGATGAGGTCCGGCACGGGCAACTCGAGGCACGACCCGACGGTGCCCCGCAACTGCCGATGTCGCGGACCCCGGTGCCCGAGGCGGCGTTGGTCCGGATCCGGGACGCGCTCGCGGGTGACCTGGCTGCCGGTCCCGGTCGCGAGCGCGCCCTGGACTGGATCGATCGGCATTGGCGGGCACCAGCCACCATGGCGAGTGCGTTCCTGGGGGGCATCCAGGAATTGCTCGACCCACTCGGGATCGCGGTGCTCGATCCAACACATGCCGTCTTCAAGCGCGCCCAGCAATCGCCTCTTCGCCTGGCGCTCGAGCGCAGTGACGAGATCGACCGCGCCCTCGCGAGCCTCCCCGATGCGGGCACCGGGATCACGGCCGGTGATGGGGCCACGCTGGTCTTCCTCGAGTCGGCCGATGGCCGGGATCGGTTGGTGCGTGACGCTTCGGGACGCTTCGCCACCCGCCGCAGCGGGGAATCGTTCGCGCGGGCCGACCTTCTCGCGCTGCTCGACACGGCGCCCGAGCGCTTCTCCGCGAATGTGCTGCTCCGGCCGGTGGTGGAGGCGGCGCTGCTGCCCACCGTGGCCTATGTGGCCGGGCCGGGGGAGGCCCGCTATCTCACGCACCAGGCGCATGCCGTCTACCCGCTCCTCGAGGTCACCCCGCAGCGGGTCATTCCCCGATGGCAGGGCACGATCGTGGACGCGACCACGGACCGCCTGTTGCGACGCCTGGGCTGCCCGGCCGACCAGATCATCGGGGGGGGGAGAGAGCTCGAGCGGGAGCTGCTCATGCGGGACATGCCCCTGGAGGCCGTCAGCGCCCTCGCGACACTCGAACGAACCATCGAGGAGACCGGCAGGACGCTCGTCCGGGCCGGGACCAGCATCGATGCGGTGCTCGATCGCGCCATTCAGGGCCGGACCGGCCGGATGCTGGGCATCACCCGTGACCTCGGAGACCTGCTTCGGCGTCACCTCAAGCGGCGTGAGGACATCGCGTGGTCGCAGTATCAGCGACTCCGCCACCGCCTCGTGCCGGACGATGCCCCCCAGGAACGCGTCATCACGGTCGCGGCGGCCCTCGGTGTGTGGGGACAGGACTGGATGGAAGCCGTCGCTCGGGCCACCGAGCAGTGGGCTCGCGTCGTCCTTGAGGCATCCTCGCATGGCGCCTAGGATTCAGGGATGAGCCTCCTCGGCATCGCCCTGCTCGTGGCCCTGTGCATCCCGATCATCGGATTGCTGCTCGATTCACCGATCGCCCGGGCCGTCGCGCAGCGACTGGAGCGGGGCACACCGACCCCCTCGTCCGGCGACCAGGACCTGCAGCGCCGCTTCGACCTGCTCGAGGGCGATGTCGAAGTGCTCCAGCATGCGGTTCAGGAGTTGCGAGAGGAGAACCAGTTCCTGCAACAGCTCCTCGAGGAATCGCGCCAGCGGCCGGCCCTGCCATCGGATGGTGGGTGAGTCGGCGCAACTCGTATCTGGTCGGCGCCGGGATCCTGCTCAGCCGGATCGCGGGGCTCGTTCGCCAGCGGATTCTGGCACACTATGTCGGCCTGGGGGATGCGGCCGATGCGTTCACCGCCGCGTTCCGGATCCCGAACCTCCTCCAGAATCTCTTCGGCGAGGGCGCCCTCTCCGCGTCGTTCATCCCAAGCTATTCCCGATTGGTCGAGGAGGGGCGCGAGGAGGAAGCGCGACGGCTTGCCGGCGCGGTGCTCGCCCTGCTCACCACCACGGTGGCCATCCTGGTCCTGATCGGCGAGCTGGCTACCCCCCTCCTGCTCAACGTGCTGGTCGGCGACTGGGTCGGAGAGAAGCGCGCCCTGACCGAGCAGCTCGTCCGCATCCTCTTTCCGGGCGCGGGACTCCTGGTGATCTCGGCGTGGTGCCTCGGCGTCCTCAATTCGCACCGCCGCTTCCTGCTCTCGTATGCGGCGCCGGTGGTCTGGAATGCGGCGATGATCGTGGCCATCCTCACCATGGGTCGCGGCGAGACGCCGGCTCGGGTCACCATCGCGGCCTCGATCGGGTCGGTGATCGGATCGTTCCTGCAGATCGCGGTCCAATGGCCGGTGGTCCGACAGGTCGGCGGGCGCATCGTGCTCCGGAGTTGGCGTGGCGTTCGTGAGGCCTCTGTCGTCATTCGCACCTTCATCCCGACCATGATCTCGCGCGGGGCCAACCAACTGTCGGCCTTCATCGATGTCGGGATCGCCGCCTACTTGCCCACCGGGGCCATGGCGGCAATCGGCGCAGCACAGACACTCTATACGCTGCCGGTGTCGCTCTTCGGCATGGCCATTACTGCCGCCGAACTCCCGGAGATGTCGCGGGAGCGAGGCGACGACGCCACCGTGGCGATGGCACTCCGGATTCGGCTCGATGCTGCCACGCAACGACTCGCCTTCTATATCGTGCCGAGTGCGATGGCCTTCGTGGCCATCGGAGGGGTGCTGGCCGGTGCCGTGTACCAGACCGGACGCTTCACCGCCGACGACACCTCCTATGTGTGGCTGGTGCTCGCCGGTGCCGCGATCGGCCTGCTCGCATCGACCCTTGGACGCCTCTACTCCTCCGCGTTCTACGCCCTGCGTGACGCGACCACGCCGCTCCGGACCGGACTCGTCCGCGTTTCCCTCACCGCCATCCTCGGTGTCCTGGCCGGTCTCGTCCTGCCGCCGCTCCTGGGGTTGCCGGCCCGGGCTGGTGCCGCCGGACTCACGATGAGCGCAGGGATGGCCGGCTGGGTGGAGTTCATGCTGCTCCGGCGGGCCCTGATCCGGCGGCTCGGCCAGTTCGCGCTGCCCACTGTCGAGCTGCTCAAGCTCTGGGGGGCAGCCGGTGTCGCCGCGGCGGTCGCCACGGCGGTGCGGTTCGGCACCCTCGACCTCGCGCCAATCGCCCAGGCGTTGCTGGTGGTGCCGGCGTTCGGCGTGACCTACCTCGTCATCACGAGCTGGCTGGATATTCCCGAAGCGGCGGTTCTCGGTGGCCGGGTGATCGCCAGGCTGCGACGACGCCCGTGACCCCCGAACTGGCACGCAAGCTCGAGACCCTGCCCGACGGCCCGGGAGTGTATCTCTGGAAGGACCGCGACGGCACGGTGCTCTACGTCGGCAAGGCAAAGAACCTTCGAACCCGGGTACGCTCCTACTTCGCCACGGATCGTCCCGCGGCGTACAACATCGACGAGATGATGCGACGCGCGGTCGATGTCGAGACGATCGTCGTACCCGACGAGAAGCAGTCCTTGCTGCTCGAGAACAATCTCATCAAGGAATTCCTGCCCAGGTACAATGTCCGGCTCAAGGACGACAAGAGCTATCCCTCGATCGTCGTGACGCTCGGCGAACCGTTCCCGCGCGTGTTCGCCACGCGGCGACGCGACCATGCGGGTGGGCGCTACTTCGGCCCGTATACCGACGTCGCCGACATGCGTCGGACGCTTGGCCTCATCCGCCGGATGTTCACGGTCCGCTCCTGCGTCGATGACCTCCCGCGTGAGCGACGCGAACGGCCCTGCCTCGACTTCCATATCGGGCGCTGCCTCGCGCCCTGCGTCGGGCGTCAGGACGAGGCGGCGTATCGGGCGATGATCGAGGAAGTCGTGGAATTCCTGGGCGGGCGCACCGTCGACCTCAAGAGCCGGATCCGGGCGATGATGCAACTGGCCAGCGCGCGTGAGGACTTCGAGCGCGCCCGCGACCTGCGAGACACACTCAAGTGGCTTGACCAGGTCGAACGGCCGGCCTCGGTGGAGGTGATCGGGACAGGCGATGCTGATGTGATCGGGTACGCGCGCGATGACGAGGATGCAGTTGCGGTGCTCCTCCGGGTACGCGACGGCCGCGTCGTCGGTCGGGATCATCGCTTCCTCGAATGCCAACCCGACGCGACCGATGCCGAGGTCCTGGAAACCTGGATCATGGGGGCGTACCGACTCCTCGAGGGTCGCACCCGCCGGGTCGTCCTGCCGTTTCCCATTCCGGACCTCGAGACCATCGAGGCCGTTCTCGGGGAGGCGCGATTCGCAGTGCCGAGTCGGGGGACCGCGGCCCGCTGGGTGGAACTGGCGGAGCAGAACGCGCGGCATCTCCTTGAATCGCTCCTCCTCGAGACGTTCGAGACCGAGGAGCGCGCCGAGGATCCCGTCTATGCCCTCGGCCGCGAGCTCGGACTGACCGTCGTGCCGCGGACCTTCATCTGTGTCGACATATCCACCAATCAGGGGCGTGACACCGTCGGGTCGCTGGTCACCTTCGAGGCCGGGCGACCGCGGAAGTCGGAATACCGGAAGTTCAGGATCAAGGGACCGGGCCAGCAGGATGACTACGCGGCGATCCATGAGGTCATCACGCGCTACGTGACCCGGCGGCTCGGCGAGGAGAAGCCGCTTCCCGACCTGGTCGTGATCGATGGGGGCAAGGGACAACTGGCTGCCGCGCGCACCGCGCTCCATGAGGCGGGAGTGGGAGCGCTGCCGGTCGTCTCCCTCGCAAAGCGCGACGAGGAGATCTACCTTCCCGGCCGCGAGACGCCGCTTCGATTGCCGCGACGAAATCCGGCGCTGCGATTGCTGCAACGGGCACGCGACGAGGCACACCGATATGGGGTCACGTACAGCCGGGGGAGGCGGAGCAAGCGAACCATCACCTCGGCCCTGCTTGACATTCCCGGGGTCGGGCCATCGCGTCGCACGGCCTTGCTCACCGCGTTCGGTTCACTCGCCGGGGTGAGGGCTGCCTCGGTGGCCGACATTGCGGCGCTCCCGGGATTCTCCGAGACGCTGGCCACGCGGGTCCTCGAACATGTACGGAAGGGTGGTTGACATGGATTGGCATCTCGAATGTTCCGGGTGCGGCACCACCGAGTCCCCCGAAGGCTTGAAGAGTGTCTGTCCGGGCTGCGGCCGACCCTATCTGGTCCGCTACCCCGATCGCGATCACGGCGTGCTCGAGCGAGCCGAGGTACGCCGACGCTGGGGGATGTGGCGCTACCGTTCGTTCCTGCCACTGACCGGCGAGGAGCAGCCGGTCTCGCTGGGCGAAGGCGATACACCACTCCTTGCCGTGCCGCGACTGGCTTCGGCGCTCAACCTTGGCAATCTCTGGGTCAAGGACGAATCCACCAACCCGACCGGTTCCTTCAAGGCGCGCGGACTGAGTGCGGCCGTGACTCGCGCCGTGCACGCCGGCGCGACCCGATTCACGCTTCCCACCGCCGGCAACGCCGGCGTGGCCGCGTCGGCCTATGGGGCCCGGGCGGGGTGTCCCGTGCGCGTCTACGCGCCGGGATCGACGCCCTCGATCATCCAGCAGCAGATTCGCGCATTCGGCGGCGACCTGCAGCTGGTGGACGGACACATCGGCGACTGCGGCATGCTCTCGCGCACCTATGCCGCGGAGCACGGCGCGGTCGACCTGAGCACTCTGCGCGAGCCGTACCGGATCGAGGGGAAGAAGACGCTCGGCCTGGAAATCGCCATGCAACTCAATTGGGAGTTGCCCGAGGCGATCATCTACCCCACGGGGGGGGGGACTGGCCTGATCGGCATGTGGAAGGCCTTCCAGGAGTTGCGCGAGGCCGGCTGGGTGGTCGGCACACTGCCGCGTATGTATGCGGTGCAGGCGGAGGGGTGCGCCCCGATCGTGCGAGCATGGGAGGCGGGGGCCGAGACGGCCACGCCCTGGGCGCACCCCGTGACCGCCGCGGCCGGCCTCCGGGTGCCCGGCGCCCTGGGCGACGCGTTGATCCTGCGCGCGCTGCGCGAGAGTGGGGGCGCAGCGCTCGCGGTCGGTGAGCAGGCGTTGCTCGATGTTGCCCGGGTTGCGACGGCTCAGGAGGGCATGGACTGGTCACCTGAGGGTGGGGCCACGATCATGGCCGCGCTGGAGCTGTCACGGCGGGGACTGATCGGGGCCGGGGAGCGGGTGGTGCTCTTCAACACCGGTGCAGGGTGGCTCTATCGAGAGCCGGGTGAAGTCTCGGTCCACATCGATCCCCGGAGTTTCGCGAGATGACGACACCGCATCGCCGCGCCGTGATCGACCCGTCGGCTGGTGCCTCGGGGGACATGTTCCTCGGGGCGCTGGTCGCCGCCGGGGCAGGCGAGGACTGGCTTCGAGACCTGCCGCGTCGCCTCGACCTCGCCGAGCGCGTCGTGGTGGACATCCAGCCCGTCCAGCGTGCCTCCCTGGCGGCAACAAAGGTCACGGTCACCGTGGGCGGTGAGGAGGAGCGTCCGGGCCCCCACGCACACCATTCCCATCACGGACATGGTCCACACCGGCATGTCCGCGAGATCGTGGCGCGGATCGAGGCTGGGGAACTCTCGCCCACGGTCAAGGCGACGGCGAGTCGGGTCTTCCGACTCCTGGCGGAGGCCGAGGGGCGCGTGCATGGCAAGGCACCGGAGACCGTCTCCTTGCATGAAGTTGGTGCGTGGGACGCACTCATCGATATTGTCGGCACCGTCGAAGGATTCGAGCGCCTCGGTGTGACGGAGATCCATCACACGCCGATCGCCGTGGGACGCGGCTGGGTGGAGGCCGCGCACGGGGCGATGGCGGTACCCGCGCCGGCCACCGGGATCTTGCTGGAGGGGCTTGAGCTGGCCAGTGGCGGACCGGTCGAGGGAGAGGCCATCACCCCGACTGGTGCGGCACTGCTCAAGGCGCTCTCCGCCGGTCCCCCCCCAGCACGGTGGCGCCCGGTAGGGCAGGGCTGGGGTGCCGGGGCCCGGAATCCCGGTGGATACGCCAACGCCCTCCGGATCTGGCTCGCCGAGTCGGCGTCCGAGGCCAGAGAGGTGCAGATTGTCCTGGCCGACATGGATGACGTGCCGCTCGAGTACCTTGATCCCCTCCGGGACGCGCTCTTCGCGGCCGGAGCGGTCGATGTCCAAGTTTGGGCGACCCAGATGAAGAAGGGTCGCACCGGCATCCGGATCGAGGCACAATGTGCATTGCCGGAACTCGGGACCGTCTCCGATGCGTTCTTCAGGCACGGAACGACCGCCGGGGTCCGGCACTTTCCGGCCGATCGGGTGGTGCTTCCGCGCCGCGAGCTGCTGGTAGAGATTGGGGGACAGTCCATCCGGGTCAAGGTGCTTGACGGGCCGGAGGGACCGCGATACAAGCCGGAGTTCGACGACGTCACCGCAGTCGCACGTCGATCCCAGTTGTCTGCGTTGGCGGTGGCGCAGCAGGCTCATGATCTTGCACGGGCTGTGGCCGGTGCGAAACCGAACGAGGAGCAGCAATGAGGAAGTCAGGTTTGTTCGCGCTGGTGAGCGTACTCGCCCTGCCGCAGATCATCGTGGCGCAGGACAATCGTGTGGCGCGCGTCGCGAAGGCATTGCCCTCGACCTACGTGCAGGCCACCTGCGACATCAAGAACGGCCACTTCCTGGTCTCCAGTTCCGCGACGTACCTCAAGAGTGCCGGCGAGGCGAAGGATGTCGTCAAGCGGACCGACATGCTCGAGAAGGGTGTGGAGGTGGCGCTCCGTGCCATCACCGAGAGTGACCAGGGCACCAATGGGGCGGCCTGGTACTTCCTTGGCCGGAACGCGCTGCAGCTCGGTGACATCACGATGGCCGATTCGGCGTTCACGCGGGCGGCTGCCCTGATCCCTGAGTGCGCCGAGGACATGAAGGCCTGGCGCCAGCGAGCATGGATGAGCATGGCGACCCCGGCCACCGAGTTCGTCAAGAAGGGCAACCCCGATTCGGCCCTTGCGCTCTTTCGGGAGGCCGGGATCATCTCGCGATCCGTGCCGATCGGTTTCTACAACATGGGTGTCATCTTCGCAAACGCGGCCCAGACCGACAGCGCGATCACCTATTTCGAGAAGGCCAAGCAGGTTGCCGAGGCCGACCTGAAGCGCTTCACGCCGGATCGGAATTCGGCCACCTTCAACCTGGCGGCGATGTACCAGCGCAACGGCCAGCATGAGAAGGCGATCGCCGAGCTCCAGCAGTACATCGGCTGGGTTCCGGACGACCAGGATGCCCGGCGGGCGCTTGCGTCGTCGCTGCGCTCCGTCGGTCGGAACGACGATGCAGCGAAGGTCGAGAAGGAGCTGGTGGCCAGCGCCGAGGCGTCCGGGACACTCAGCAGCGGGGACGTGATGGCGATGGGGATCAACCTCTTCAATGACAAGAAGTTCGCGGAGGCCGCCGCGTCGTTCGAGAAGGTGCTGCAGACCGACCCGAACAATCACGATGCGATGTACAATCTCGCCAACAGCTATCTCGCGCTCGAGAATGGCGCGAAGCTCACCAGTGTCGCCAAGCGCCTGGTGGAGCAGGAGCCGTTGAGCGACGACAACCGCCGACTGCTGGCGCAGGGCTACAACCTGCAGAAGATGCAGGACTCGCTGATCGCGGTCGTGACCGAACTGATGGCCCTGCCGACCAACGTCACCGTCACGGCGTTCCAGCCGCGGGCCAGCGGCGCACTGATCACGGGTACGGCCATCGGCAAGAAGGCCGAACGGGATGCGGAAGCGGTGCCGGCGGCTCCGAAGACGCTGGTCGTCGAGTTCCTCGACAAGGATGGCAAGGTCGTGGAGGCGAAGGAAGTCGAGATCCCGGCGCTGATGGAGGCGCAGACCTTCGAGTGGAAGGCCGATGCCACCGGCGAGGGGATCACCGGCTGGCGCTACCACGTGAAGTAGGACGCAGCTCCGGACGCTCGGCGTTGCCGGGCGTCCGGGGGTCGGCTAGATTCGGCCCGACGCGGGAGTAGCTCAGTTGGTAGAGCATCAGCTTCCCAAGCTGAGGGTCGCGGGTTCGAGCCCCGTCTCCCGCTCTGATCCACCACGACGCCCCGATGAGCCTGGCTCATCGGGGCGTCGCTGTATCCGGTTCCGCTACCCGGAATCCGCATGAGGTGGCACGTCGTAACCCTTGTTGCCAGCACTACATACGGGCATATTCCCCCGGTGAATACTCGAGGTGTGGCGTGATCCGTGTGACCCAGGTGGCTCCAGACTCCATCGGCGAAGGCATCGGGCTCGTTCCCGGGGCCGAGCTGCTGACGGTTGATGGCCGGAAGCTCGACGATTTCCTCGACTGGGAATTCCTGACCGCCGACGAGGAATTCACCCTCCTCTACCGCCTCCCCGGCGACGAGACCGAACACGAGGTCGAGGTCGAGCGGCCAATCGAGGAGCACCTCGGCGTTGCCGTCGAGCCTCCCCGGATCCGGCGCTGTGCCAATCGCTGCGACTTCTGCTTTGTCGACGGCAACCCCGAAGGCGTCCGCGAGGTCCTCCAGATCCGCGATGACGATTACCGCCTCTCGTTCCGCTACGGCAACTTCGCGACGCTGACCAACCTCAAGCAGCACGACATCGACCGGATCATCGAGTACCGGTTGTCCCCGCTGTACATCTCCGTGCATGCGACCGATCCGCAGATTCGCCGCTGGGTGCTCCGGAACCCGCAGGCCGGGGATCTGCTCGCCCTGATGCACGAGTTCGCCGACCACGGCATCGAGATGCATACCCAGATCGTGATGTCGCCCGGCAAGAACGACGGCGAGGTCCTGACCCGGACCCTCGATGACCTGTGGGCCTTCGGGGAGAAGGTTCTCACCGTCTCGGTCGTCCCGATCGGGCTGACCGAGTTCAGCAAGCACCACCTGGTGAGCGAGCCCGACGACGACCAATGCCGCGACGCCGTGCGGCGGGTCGAGGCCGCGATTGCGCGCGCCCAACGCGAGCGGGGCATCACCTGGGCCTTCGGCGCCGACGAGCTCTACCTGCGTGCCGGCGTCGAGCTCCCGCCCGAGGAGCGCTATGATGCGTTCGATCAGGTCGAGAACGGCGTCGGGTCGGTCCGGTGGCTGCAGATGCAGGTCCGGGAGGGAGCACCCCAGCTGCCGTCGTGGGCCGGCAAGCGCATCGGTGTCCTCACCGGCATGAGCATGGCCTCCCTGATGCCCCAGGTGCTCGAACCGCTGCAGGCGGCCACCGGCGCCACCTTCGACCTCATTGCGATCGAGAACGACCTCTTCGGGCCACGCGTGACCACCGCGGGACTGCTCACGAGCGAGGCCATCCGGGTCGCGATCGAATCGATGGCCCCGGCCGACCTGGTGCTGATCCCTGGCGAGTGCATCAACGACGATGGCCTCTTCATCGACTCGGTGCCGCTCGCCGACGTGCGGGCCTCCACGACCATGCCGATCCGCCCATCCAAGACCTTCATTGACGCGCTCAAGGATCCCCTCGCCGCATGAACAAGCCGACCATTGCCATTGTGGGGCGGCCGAATGTCGGCAAGTCCACCCTCTTCAACCGCCTGATCGGCGGACGCGACGCGATTGTCTCCGATCAGGCCGGCACGACCCGCGATCGGCACTTTGGGGACGGTGTCTGGAACGGTCGTGACTTCTGGCTGGTCGATACCGGCGGACTCGTTCCCGACTCCGAAGAGACGATGGACAAGGCGATCCGGGCCCAGGTCGATATCGCCGTCGACGAGGCGCAGCTGGTCCTGCTGCTGGTCGATGGCAAGGACGGCGTGAACCCGATCGACGCGGAAATCGCACGACGACTCCGCCAGTCGGGACGGCCCGTCCTGCTCGCGGTCAACAAGCTCGATGACCTGCGCGACCATGATGCTCGGCACATGTTCCACGAGCTGGGGATCGGCGAGCCCTGGCCGGTGAGCGCCACGAGCGGGAAGGGGACCGGGGACCTGCTCGACGAGATGGTCAAGCAGCTGCCGGTGCTCGAGGAGGAGGAGGAGGCCGACTCGATCCGTGTCGCCGTGATCGGTCGACCGAACGCCGGCAAGTCCTCGCTCGTGAATCGTCTCCTCGGTGAGGAGCGCCTCGTCGTCACCCCGATCGCCGGCACGACGCGCGATGCCATCGACACGAACTTCAACTACCACGGTCGCATGATGACCTTCGTCGACACCGCCGGCCTCCGGCGGAAGGCCAAGGTCGACGGCTCGCTCGAGTTCTACTCGACCATCCGGACCGAGCGCGCCATCGATCGTGCCGACGTCTGCGTGCTCGTGGTCGATGCCCCGCGCGGGCTGCACAACCAGGACCTTCGCATCGCGACCCGCGCGTGGGAACGGGGCGCCGGGCTGGTGATCGTGGTCAACAAGTGGGACCTGATCGAGGAGAAGGATGCCAACACCGCGATCCGCGGCCAGAAGCTGCTGATCGAGAAGGCCCCCTTCCTCGAGTTCGTCCCGTTTGTCTACGCCTCGGCACTGACCGGGCAGCGCGCCCGCAACGTGCTCGACGTGATCGTCGAGGTGCACGCGGCCCGCGAGCGCCGGGTCGGGACGTCCGAAGTGAACGACGTACTGCAGGAATTGATCACGCGGAACGCACCGCCGCAGCAGGCTGGCGAGGCTGTGAAGCTGCTCTACGGCACCCAGATCAACACCAGGCCACCGACCTTTGCCATCGTGACCAATCGCCCCGACGACATCCCGGAATCGTACCGACGGTTTCTCATCCGCGGGTTCCGGAAGGTCTGGAACTTCACCGGGGTGCCGATCCGCCTCAAGCTGAATCGGCGGGGCAGCCGGTCATGAGCGCCCCGGTCATGGTCGCCATGCTCGGCTCCTATCTGCTCGGGGCGATCCCCACCGCCTATTGGGTCGTGCGCGTGGCTCGCGGACAGGATCTCCGTACCATGGGATCGGGCAACCTCGGCGCCACCAACCTCTATCGACAGCTGGGATGGAAATTCGCCATCCCGGTCGGGCTCTTCGATGCCCTCAAGGGCGCAGTCCCCGTCGCGGTGTTCGGCCCCTGGGCCGGACTCGACACCCTCGCCTCGATCGGACTCGGGGTGCTGGCCGTGGTCGGGCACGTCTGGAGCGTGTTCGTCGGGTTCCGAGGCGGCAAGGGCGTGGCAACGGGGGGGGGGATCGTGCTCGGGGTGGCACCACTCGCGTTTGTCGGGGCACTGCTGGCCTGGATCGTGGTGGTCAAGTTCACCGGCTATGTCTCGCTGGGGTCCATGGTGTCGGCCCTGGTCCTCCCCATCCTGGTCTGGTTGCTCAACCCTGCGGACCGGATTGCGGTCCTGCCGATCGCCGCCTTGTCGCTGCTGGTGATCTGGTTTCACCGTGCCAACATCCGGCGATTGGCGGCCGGGACCGAGAATCGCTTCGGCAGGCGCGCCACCCCGAAAGGCGGTGCAGCATGACGCGAGTGGCGGTCATCGGGGCCGGCGCCTGGGGGACGGCACTCGCCGACCTGCTCGCGCGCCACGACGTCGACACGACCCTCTGGGCCTTCGAGCGGGAGGTGAGCGAGGCGATCAACCGTCGTCACGAGAATCCGCTCTACTTCGAGGGGCGGGCACTCGCGCCCTCACTCCGGGGCACCTCCGATCTCCCGCACGCCCTCTCGGGCGCCGACCTGATCTGCAGTGTCACGCCGAGTCATGTGGCCCGGCGGGTCTGGCGCGAGGCGGCCCCGCTTGTTCCAGCTGGCACGCCCCTGGTCTGCGCCACCAAGGGCATTGAACCCGACACGCTCGAGTTGATGCACGACGTGGCGAAGGACGAGATCCCGCACGCGCACTTCGTCGCGTTCTCCGGACCGAGCTTCGCCGCGGAAGTCCATGAAGGACAGCCCACCGCCGTCGTTGCCGCATCCGACCACGACGAGGCCGCCGCACGCACGCAGGCCCTCTTCAGTTGGCCATCATTCCGCGTCTACACACAACACGATGTCGTCGGTGTCGAGCTCGCCGGCTCGCTCAAGAACGTGATGGCGATCGCAGCCGGCGTGCTCGAGGGATTGGGGCTCGGACACAATCCGCGCGCCGCACTCCTGACGCGTGGCCTCGCCGAAATCTCCCGACTCGGCCAGGCGCTCGGGGCGGACCCGCTGACCTTCGCCGGGCTCGCCGGGATGGGCGACCTGATCCTCACCTGTACCGGCGGCCTGTCGCGGAATCGGCAGCTCGGGATCGAGCTCGCTCACGGGGTCACCCTCGAGCAGCACCGCGCCAAGGTGCGGACCGTGGCCGAGGGGGTCAATACGGCGCTCGGCGCCTTCCGTCTTGCCGAGAAGCACCGGGTCGAGATGCCGATCACGGCCCAGGTCAAGTCGGTGCTCTTCGACGGCGCCAATCCGCGGGACAGCATCAGTGAGTTGATGGAGCGCGATCTCAAGTCGGAGATCTGGACATGAGCCTCCCGAATCCGGTGCAGGAATTCTTCTCGATCGGCGACGTCTGTCAGCTCACCGATCTCAAGCCGCACGTGCTCCGCTACTGGGAATCGCAGTTCAAGTTTCTCAACCCCGCGAAGAATCGATCGGGCAACCGAGTCTACAAGGCGCGCGAGGTCGAGCTGATCATGCTCGTCAAGAACCTGCTCTATATCGAGAAGTACACCATCGAGGGGGCGCGGATCCGGCTCGACCAGTTCCGCCGCACCGGCGAATTGCGCAGTCACTCGTCGGCGGCGACCCGGGCGCAGGCGGTGCGTGAGGTCGCGCTGGAGATCGACGACATCCTCGCGGTGCTCGATGGCCGGACCCCGGCGATACGTGAGGATGACGCGGACCGCTCCGGGTAGCCGCTCGGCTATCTTCCCACGATGCACATTCTCGTAGCCAATGACGACGGTATCCTCTCGCCCGGCATCCAGGTCCTCGCCGAGGCGTGCCGGACCGTCGCCAGCGTGACGGTGGTCGCCCCGGATCGCGAGCAAAGCGCCCAGTCCCACGCGCTCACGATGACCAGACCGCTCCGCCCGATCCGTCGCCCCGACGGCAGCTGGCAAGTCGACGGCACGCCAACCGATTGCGTCATGCTGGCACTCGAGGCACCGCTGGTTGCCTCGCGACCCGACTTCGTGTTCAGCGGCATCAATCACGGCCCGAACATGGGCGAGGATACGCTCTATTCCGGTACCGTGTCGGCCGCCATGGAAGCGGTCGTTTGTGGCATCCCGGGGATCGCGGTCTCGTTCGCGGGGCGCCGCGACGACCTGCTCCCCGACTACCTGCCACTCGTCTCGCAACTGGTCCAGCGGATCGTCCGGCTCGCCGACATGCCACCGAACACCCTCCTCAACATCAACCTCCCGGGCATCCCGGCAGACGAAGTGAAGGGGATTCGCGTGGTGCCATTGGGCTCCCGGTTCTTCCAGAACTCCGTCACCAGGCAGCAGGACCCCTGGGGCCGGGATGTCTACTGGATCGGTGGCGGGACGATCACCTGGACCGGCGAGGTCGATACCGACCATGCCGTGGTCCGGGAGGGCTATGTCTCGGTGACGCCGCTCCACCTCGACCTCACCAACTTCTCGCAGCTCGAAACGGTTCGGGGCTGGGCCTTGGCGCTCGAGGCCTGATGTCCGACGGCTACGCCGGCTATCGCTCCGCGCTGGTCGAGGCGCTGCAGCTCAAGGGCATCCGCGACATGGCGGTGCTCCGTGCCATCGCCACGGTGCCGCGACATCGGTTCGTTCCGCCGGAACTCGCCGGCCGCGCGTACGATGATGCCGCACTCCCGATCGGGGCGGGGCAGACCATCTCCCAGCCGTACGTGCAGGCCCGCTCCTGCGAGCTCCTGGAGCTCACCGGCCGGGAACGAGTGCTCGAGATCGGCACCGGCTCCGGCTACCAGACCGCCCTCCTCGCCATGCTCGCCGAGATGGTCTTCGGGATCGAGCGCATCGCGGAGTTGGCCAGGCGGGGACACGACGCGCTCAAGGCGGTCGGCATCACCAATGTGTCGGTGATGCACGGCGACGGCACGCTTGGCTTCAAGCCCAGCGCACCGTACCACGGGATCGTGGTCGCGGCCGCCGCGCCCAACATCCCCAGGACGCTGGTCGAGCAGCTGGTGCCCGGTGGGCGGCTTGTGATTCCTGTCGCCAAGGAGGGCGAGGACGCCCAGACCTTGACCCTCGTGCGCCGGGACGCGGAGGGACCGGGATACCAGATTACCCCGATCTCCGATGTCCGATTTGTCCCCTTGCTCGGCGAGTTCGGCTACTCGCCCCGGGAGTCCTGAATGGAGCTGCTCCGCCAATTCGTCGATTTCTTCCTGCACCTCGATACCCACCTGGCGGAGATCATCGCCGACTACGGGACGTGGACGTACGCCATCCTCTTCCTGATCATCTTCGTCGAGACGGGGCTGGTGATCATGCCGCTCCTGCCCGGGGATTCGCTCCTCTTTGCGGCGGGGACCTTTGCCGCGCTCGGGAGCCTCAACCCGCTCCTGCTGATCGCGCTGCTCGTCACGGCCGCGATCCTGGGCGATACCGTCAACTACTGGATCGGCAAGCGGATCGGTGCCCGCGCCTTCTCGGGGAATATCCGGTTCCTCAAGCAGTCCTACCTCGAGCGGACCCAGCAGTTCTACGAGCGCCACGGCGGCAAGACCATCATCCTGGCCCGGTTCGTCCCGATCGTCCGGACCTTCGCCCCATTCGTCGCCGGGGTAGGGACGATGACCTACCCGAAATTCCTGGCCTACAACGTGGTTGGCGCGGTGGCCTGGGTGTCAGGTTTCGTGACCATCGGGTACTTGTTTGGCAACATCCCCGCGGTCAAGGAGCGCTTCTCGCTGGTGATCCTCGGGATCATCTTCGTGAGCGTGGTGCCGATGGCGATCGAGCTGATGCGGGGGATGCGGCGGGAGTCTGGAGAAACTACATGAAGTCTTTCTCAGTCTCGCTAACGTGTTGTCAGACAACATGATACAGCGTTGACATGATGTGGTATGGCAGGTCCGGGTGTCGGTCATTCTCAATCAGTTTTCGATTCCTGCCTCCCACCGGATGGAGGGTTCCATGCGACGATTCCTGCTCCCGCTGCTCCTCGTCGGCTGTGGCTCGGACCGATCACCGGGAGCGTCTGCTCTGGCTGACCATCTGGTGGCCACCGAGGACTTCCGGATCGGCGCAGACGCCGTCGATCTGACCGGGGCTTCGTGGATGCTGGTCCGGGACGACGGCTCCATCTTCATCCCGCAATCGAAGGACAACCTGATCAAGGTGATTGCCCCCGACACCACGGTCTCCACAATCGGGAGATCCGGGGAGGGGCCAGGGGAGTTCAGTCGCCTGACACGAATCGGCTGGATCGGCGACTCGATCTGGACGCTCGACCCGAGCCTCAAGCGAGTCACCATCTTCGGGCCCGACTTCGACATGGTCCGGAGCTTCCCTGAGCCGCATACCGTTTCCCAGGGTGCCGATGGGTCCGGGTCCGACTCGTCGAGCTTCGAGGTCTACCCCCAGGCCCTGCTTCCCGGGGGGGGAATGCGGATCCTCGTCAGCTTCCGGTTCGGTCTCCGCCTCCCGGCCTGGAGTCCACCCGTCGATTCCGGCGTCTCCCTCTATGTGCGGACAGACCAGGCAGGGCAGTTCGAAGAGGTGCTCGGCGAGGCCCCACGAAATTCCTGCTTTGTCTCGTACACCTTCCCGAAAGGCATGGGATCTGCCCGCCGCCCGATCTGTGATCAACCCCTCTCAACGGGGTGGGACGGCGGCGCCGCGGTCGCCTACTCGAGTACGGTACATGCCGATTCAGGCTCGTACTATCAGGTCAAGCTGGTCGATAGCGAAGGCGAGACGGTGTTCGAGCGCGCCATCGCGTTCACACCAATTCCAGTGACATCCGAAGCGACTGACAGTGTTCTTGCCGCGATCGCCAAGGCCCGTGGAGACCTTCCCCCGGCGATCCGCGATGCGATGCCGACGCTCGAACCGGACCCGACCTTCCCGCCCGTCAGGCGTCTCGTCCTGGGTCGCGACGAAGGCGTCTGGGTCGAGGAAGAGACCCGGCTGCCGGGACACCACTGGCGGTACCTCGACCCGACCGGTCAACCACGCTTCTCCGTCGATCTGCCGGCTTCCGTGACGCTCATGGCCGCCGACAGCGCCCACATCTGGGGCACCGACGAGGACACGGATGGCCTCCTCTCGGTCGTGCGCTACCGATTGGAAGCGGCGCCAGATCGACCGTAGAGGCATTATTCGGTTGTCCACCTCCGCTCGATACCGTACCATTCGGTCTTCTGGCCGATACAGGCCGAGCTTCAGGAAGGGAGCCACTGATGTCCGACACCCCGGTGTATGAGTCCCCCAGCTCGCTCAAGACGCTCTGGCAGGATTACCGCGTCTACGCCGATCGTCTCGAGTTCGGGACACTGTTCGGGAACTGGACGATCCCGTTCAGCGAGGTCGACCAGATCGAGGTGCACGAGGCGATGCTGCAGGCACTCGTGAACGGCCGACTCGATCTCACCCACTTCCCGTTCGGCGTCAAGCTCGACATGGCTGATATCACCGAGCACGTGGCGCTCGATCGCAACACCGGGTTGGCCAAGCGAGTCCTGTTCAGTCCGGAAGATCCCGCGGCGTTCGTGCACGCGGCGAAGGCGGCACTTGCCGCGTGGCGACGCAGGTCGGGCGACTCCGATCTCGACCAGCAGCCCGCGCCGGCCTGATGACGGCTGGTATCACCGTTCGGCTCGGGACCGCCGCCGATGCCGAACTGCTGTATGCGATGGGACATCGGACCTTTCTCCACACCTTTGGGCCACCGAACGATCCGGCGGACCTTGCGGCCTACATGACGGCGACCTATTCGCCAGCGCCCCAGGCGGCTGAACTCGCCGATCCCACTGTCACGTTCCTCATCGCGATGCAAGGCGAGATTCCGGTCGGCTATGCCAAGCTGAGGTCAGGTCGCTCAGGTGACGGGATACGCGCCGCGAACCCGCTCGAGCTCCAGCGGTTCTATGCCGATGTGCCGCTCATCGGGCAGGGGGTCGGGGGCATCCTCATGGCCGCCATCATTGCCCATGCCGAGCGAGTGGGGCACGATGCGATCTGGCTTGCGGTGTGGGAGCACAATCCCAGGGCACGGCGATTCTACGAACGACATGGCTTTCGGGCGGTGGGTCGGCAGGACTTCCTGCTGGGCCGGGACCTCCAGCACGACCTGGTGATGGAGCGGAGCTGAGTCGGGCGGGGCGAGGAACTTCCACGGTCTGCCCACCGCGCCTACTTTTGGTGGCCGCCTCCGTAGCTCATCAGGATAGAGCGCTCGTTTCCTAAATGAGAGGTAGCAGGTTCGAGTCCTGCCGGGGGCATCCATTCCGCCTTGCTCCCATCGTTTCGTGTCCTTCCTGTCCGATCCCGGAGTCCCCATGCCGAACGCCACTCGTGGCCTGCGCGCCGCCATCCTGTCAGGTGCCTGCCTTCTCGGTACCGCCACGCTCAGTGCCCAGCTCCCCGGCGTGGGGTTCGGCCTGAGCGCGGGCGGCCAGGTGGTGAGCCCATCGGGCGCTTTTGGCGACGCAACCGACACCGGCTACGGGGCGTACCTCGCCGCGAGGCTCAACGCCGTCGTGATCGGTGCCGCTGCCACCCTTGACGTGACGCGCTTTGGCGGGGCACAATCGATGACGGTCTTCGGCGCCCGGGTCGGCCCGCGCCTCGGCGCCGGACCGGTGAAGTTCGGCTTTGATGTCGGTCGCTATTCCGAGATCGACCGCACCGGCTACACCCCGAACCTGTCACTCGCCCTGGGCCCGCTCGAGGCGGGTGCAGGCTACACCTTCTTCTCCGGCGGTCGCTGGCTCTCGCTCAGCGGCGGATTGAGGTTCTGATCCCGTGAAGCTCCATACCAAGATCCTCCTCGGACTCGCCATCGGCGCCATCGCCGGCATTCTCGGCCGTCAATTCTTCGGCGACGCCGCCTGGCTGGCCTGGATCGCCGACAACGTCGCGAATCCCGTGGGACAGGTGTTCCTGCGGATGCTGTTCATGATCGTGATCCCGCTGATCTTCGGCTCGGTCACCCTCGGCGTCGCCTCGCTCGGTGACCTCAAGAAGATCGGGCGGGTCGGGGGCAAGGCGTTCGCCTTCTTCTTCGTGACGACCGCCGCGGCCGCGACCATCGGCCTCACGCTCATGAACGTGCTGGCGCCCGGCAGGCAGATGGACCCGGCCACGCGCGCCGGCCTGCTGGAGAAGTATGGCGGCGCCGCCGCCGAGCGTGTGGGGGGGGGCGTCGACTTCGGGATCGACACCTTCGTCAACATCGTGCCGCGCAACATCGTCGACACGATGGCGCGGATGGACATGCTGGGGCTGATCTTCTTCTCGATCGTGTTCGGGATCGCCCTCACGATGATCCCGCCGGAGAAGTCGAAGCCGATCATGGACATCCTCGATGGCCTCGTCGAGGCGGTGGCCAAGATCATCGACTTCGCGATGAACCTGGCCCCGTACGGCGTCGCCGGCCTGATCTTCAACGTGACCGCGAGCTTCGGGACCGAGGTCCTTCAGTCCCTCGCGCTCTACGTGCTCACCGTGATGCTCGGCCTGATCCTGCATCTCACCGGCGTCATCGGAGTGGTCGCCAAGGTGGTGGTCGGGATTCCCTACCGGACTTTCTTCCGGAAGTGCCGCACCTTGATGGTGACGGCGTTCTCGACCTCCAGTTCGAACGCCACCCTGCCGGAAAACATCAGGACCGCCGAGGAGGAGTTCGGCGTCCCCAAGGAGATCGCCTCGTTCGTGCTGCCGCTCGGTGCCACCATGAACATGAATGGCACGGCGCTGTTCGAGGGGATGACCGTGCTCTTCCTGGCCCAGGTCTTCCAGCTCGGCCTCAGCATCCCGAGCCAGATCGCGGTCGTGGTGCTGTGCATCATCACCGCCGTCGGGGCCGCCGGCGTCCCGGGCGGGTCGATCCCGCTGCTCGCGCTCATCCTCACCACGGTGCACATCCCGGCAGAGGGCATCGCCCTGATTCTCGGCGTGGATCGAATCCTCGACATGTCCCGGACGGTCCCGAACGTGATGGGCGACCAGCTGACCGCGCTGTTCGTGGCGAAGTCCGAGGGAGTGGCCCTCGACATCTCGGATCAGCGTGGTTGAGGCCGAATGGGTATCTTGCGGGAGGCTCCGGACTCTCGAGGCCTGACTCTCTGAGGACGGAGGCACCCGATGGCGTCCAGGAATCCGACTTTCCCAGCCCGAGATGGCAAGGCCTTTCACGCCGAATTGAAGGGCGAAGTCGACGCGTACTTCAAGGAGCGGGGGCTGTCCACCAAGGGTGGCCTCCCGATGCTCGCGAAGACCGGCGTGCTCCTCCTCATGACCTTCGTGCCCTACGGCCTGATCCTGACCCAGGCCTTCCCGCCGGTGGTGATGTTCCTGCTGGCCGCCCTCGTCGGGATCGGGATGGCCGGGATCGGGTTCGCCGTGGCTCACGATGCCATTCACGGCGCCTACAGTGACGACAACCGGATCAACACCCTCATCGGTTGCTCGATGGACCTGATCGGTGGCAGTTGCTACATGTGGAAGATCACCCACAACGTGATCCACCACACCTACACCAACATCCATGGCACCGACGAGGACCTCGCCGTGTCGCCCTTGCTCCGGCTCTCCCCGCATGCGCCACGGATGTGGTTCCAGCGATTCCAGCACTGGTATGCCTTCGTGCTCTATGGCATGACCTCGATGTTCTGGGTGTTCGTGAAGGACTTCAAGTACCTTGCCGCGAAGGATCTCGGCCCGTACGAAGACAAGAAGCACGCGTTCAAGGATGTGGCGGGGCTCTTCGCCGGCAAGGCGGTGTACTACACCTGGTCGCTGGTCATCCCGTTCCTGATCCTCGACTATGCCTGGTGGCAGATCGCGCTCGGCATGCTCACGGCCCATGTGGTCGCGGGAATCACGCTCGGCATCGTGTTCCAGCTGGCGCATGTCGTCGAGCAGACCGCGCATCCCGTGCCCGATGATGCGATGGCGATGCCCCAGAGCTGGGTGGTCCACGAGCTCGACACCACCGCGAATTTCGCCCCCACCAACGTGTTGCTGAGCTGGTACGTCGGCGGGCTGAACTTCCAGGTCGAGCACCACCTCTTCCCCAAGATCTGCAGCCGGCACTATCCGGCGTTGAGCCCGATCGTCGCCCGGCTCGCAGCCAAGCATGGGTTGCCGTACCATGTGCAGCCCACATTCCGGAGCGCCGTCGCCTCGCACCTCCGGACGCTCAAGGCGTTCGGCGCTGGTCGATCGGTGACCGTGCCGGTGCCGAAGGAAGTCCTCGCCTCGGCCTGACCAGTTCGAGGCGGGGAGGTCCGGGTCCGTCCGGATCAACCTTCCGGCGGTCCACTGCGTAGGGCAGATACGTCCCCAAACCTTCCAGTGGAGATCCCCATGCTGCTCACACGGCCCACGCACGTGCTTGCCGCCGTGCTCCTCCTCTCGGCTCCGGCGATCGTCGCCCAGGAGCGCGTCGACGTCCCGACCATCGAGCGAATCAAGGCCGAGGCGATGGACCATTCCCAGATCATGGACATCACCAGCTGGCTGACCGACGTCCATGGTCCCCGCCTGACCGGATCACCGTCAGCGAAGGCGGCCGGTGAGTGGGCTGTCGCCACGATGAAGGGCTGGGGCCTGACCAATCCGCACATGGAATGGTGGGGACCGTTCGGTCGCGGCTGGTCGTCCGAGCGCTTCAGCGCCCAGATCATCGCTCCGGTCCCGGCCCCGCTCATCGCCTACCCTGGCGCGTGGTCGACCGGCACCAACGGTTCCGAGTCCGGTCAGGTGATCCGGATCAGCATGGACTCGATGTCCGACCTCGCGGCGGCCCGCGGTACGGTGCGCGGCAAGTGGGTCATCGTGCAGCCGCCAGCCGAACTGAAGCCGAAGTTCGAGCCGCTCGCCGCCCGGTACACCGACGACCAGCTTGCCGGCATGGCGGCGGTGGTCCCGCCGACCCAGGCGCAGCAGGCCCGCCGCGGGGCGCGGAATTTCGGTGGGGCGCGGACCGGCCCCAACATGACCGACGAACGGCGGAAGTTCCTGGTCGAAGAAGGTGCCTTGGGTGAACTGCGACCGGGCCGTGGTGATGGCGGCACGGTGTTCGTGTCGGCGACCGGCTCCCGGGCCGTCGATGCACCGGCGTCGGTGCCGACGATCATTCTCGCGGCCGAGCATTACGGGCGGATCTGGCGGATGCTGGAGCGCAAGGTCCCGGTCACTGTCGAGATCGAGAGCAAGGTGCGGTTCTACGATGACAACCTGAACTCGTTCAACATCTTCGCGGAGATTCCGGGGACCGATCCGAAGCTGAAGGATGAAGTGGTCATGATCGGCGCCCACTTCGATTCGTGGCAGTCCGGGACCGGTGCGACCGACAACGCGGCGGGCAGCGCTGTCATGATGGAAGCGATGCGGATCCTCAAGAAGCTTGATCTCAAGCCCCGCCGTACCATCCGGATCGGCCTCTGGACCGGCGAGGAACAGGGACTGATCGGATCCCGCGAGTTCGTCTCGAAGCATCTGGCGACGCGCGACTCGACCGGGGTGCATCCGACCGATGCGTGGGGGAAGTTCGCGGCCTACTTCAACGTGGATAACGGGACCGGCAAGATCCGCGGGATCTATCAGCAGTCCAACCCGGACGTCGGGGCGATCTTCGAGGCGTGGATGGCACCGTTCAATGCCGGCGGCATGAAGACCACCACGATCACGAACACCGGCGGCACCGACCACCAGGCGTTCGATGCGGTCGGCCTCCCGGGCTTCCAGTTCATCCAGGATCCGGTCGAGTACAGTACCCGCACCCACCACTCGAACATGGACACCTACGAGCGGGTCCAGGAAGACGACATGAAGTGGAATGCGGCCGTGCTGGCCTCGTTTGCCTGGCAGGCGGCACAGCGGGACGAGAAGCTGCCGCGGAAGTCGTTGCAGTAGGGACGAGCGCGCTTGACAGCTCCGTCATGCCGGGGGTATGCTCCGCCATGATGATCGTCACCGTGACCTCGCGCAACAACCCGAATCGGAACCTGTCCTAGGACGTCCGGAGCGAGTTGTCACACGGGTCACCCAGACCAACCAACGCCCCCCGGACCGCACGGTTCGGGGGGCGTTGTGTTGCACGATGGGGTGTAGGTCAATTGGCAGACCGCCGGACTGTTACTCCGGATGTTGCAGGTTCGAATCCTGCCGCCCCAGTGAAGTCACCTCAGTTGAGCCCGCCGTCATCGCCGAACGGATCGAACGGCGGCGCGGCGAGCGGGGAGGTGTCCTCGGGGATGACGTGCTCGGTGCGCCAGCGACCGATGTCCCGATCAATGCCGCGCCAGTGCGCGCGCGCGATCTCGTCGCCGGTGGTCATGCGCACCCGTGCCGTCTCGTCCAGCGCCGCGAGGCGCATGTCGACGATGTCCCGGACCTGTACCAGTGCGCGTGGATCGGCCGCAAGCTCCAGGAGTCGATCCACGACACCGCGCTCCACGACACGCCGGAGTGCGGCATCGTGCCTGGAATCGGTGCGCCGGGCCCGCGCCACCGCGAGCAACGAGTCGATCGTCTCGCCCAGGGTCAGGGCCCCTGCATCCCGCGCGGCCATGGTGACCAGGCGCCCCGCCCGTTCGCGCTGCAGGACCGCATCGATCACCACGCGCGCAAGAGTCTCGGCGGCACCGAGTTCATCGAACATCGGCTGCGTGCCACTCCGGAACAGTTCAGTGCCATCGGACCATGCCGAAGGACGGGGCGACATCACGGCGAGGACCGTATCCGGGATTGCCAGTGTTCGCGGTGCGAGCGTCGTCATGAGTCTGGCCAGCGCCGCACGCTGGACACTCGCCGGAATCGTCCGAACGGCGTCCTCGCCGTCGCCGGACACCGCGAAGGTGTAGTTGAGCCCACCGATATTCCTCGCGAGCGCCTCCAGCGCAAATCGATGCCAGAAGTACAGCGGCGCGAATCGCTCCTGCAGGAGCGCCACCGGTTCCCCAGGACGAATGTTGCCGAGCCCGAAGCGGGCGATCGCGAGTGCACGGACCGCGAGCTGTCGATCGAGGAACTCCGCGGCGCTTCCGGCATCATCCCAGAGCACGGCCCGAGGATCGGCCGCGGACGCCGGGCGGGCATCATTGTCGCTCAGGAAGAGCCAGCCGCGATCGACACCTTCCTGCGCGATGGCACGAAGTGAATCGGCCTCGGTCGCCGCCGGGAAGATCCCGTAGCCCCACCGGATCGCCCAGACGTCGAACACTCCGGGGCCAACGGCATACGCCTCGCTCAGATCGATGACACCATCGACGACCCGGACGCGCGGGGCAGGGTAGTCCATCACCGAGCCCCGATCATAGGTCGAGGCGATGTAGTTGTGGGCCAATCCGAGGGTGTGACCGATCTCGTGCGCGGTGACCTGACGGATCCGACCCAGGATGAAGGCCGTATCGGCGCTCGTCGGTGCCGCACCCATCAAGGCCGCGAACAGGTTGTAGTCTGTGCGGGCACGGTGCGAATCGAGGCGGGCCATCCCCTTGAGGATCTCCCCGGTCCGCGGGTCGGACAGCGAACCACCGATCGACCAGCCCCGCTCGTTCCGGTTCTCCCACTGCACGACGTTGTAGCGTGCATCCATTGGGTCGACATCGACCGGGAGCCACTCGACCCGGAACCCACCGCGCAGACCGGCTCGATCGAAGGCCTCCGCCCACCATCTGGCACCTTCCATGGTTGCCGACCGGACCGGCTCCGGAATGCCGGGATCGATGTAATAGACAATCGGCTGGACGAACGGCGAACCCGGATCAGACGGATCCTGCCGGATCAACCGGTGGCGCGCGATGGCATGCTGCTCCAGCCGCCCCTGCAGCGGTTGGAAATAGTCGCGGTTGCGGGTGGCGAAGTAGCCGGTCCGGGGATCCCAGCCTCGAGGTTGATACCCGTCATCCGGGAGCCGGAGGAAGGTGAAGTGCTGCTGAAGGGCAATGGCGCCGCCGTCGGGGCTCACCTGCCGGAGAATCCGACCGGGAGCGCCGGTGGTGACGAAGGCGAGCTCGACGTCGATCTCCGAATTCTCCGGATAGGCATTGGTTCGCTCCAGGAGAATCCGGGACCGATCACGCGACACGGCATAGCTCCCCTCGCCGCTGCCGCGGAGGGTGCCGGTGACGTCGTTCCAGTCCCGAAACGCGAGTTCCGTCGCATCGACCACCACCTGACCATCCTCCTCGGCGACGATCGGCAGGGAGGCGACGGTGGAGGAGGCGAACGATTCATCGACGGTGCGCTGGTGCAGGGAGTCACCAGAGCTCCGGTAGGCGGTGTTCTCGAAAATCATCAGCATCCGGGTGCCGACCCGGTCGAAGCGCACGACGTCGGCTCGACCATCCGCTCCTCGGTCGAGCCCGAGCGGATTCGATCCTGCACCGGTCGCCAGTGACACAAGGAACAGTGCCCGAAGCCCGGCGGCCGGCAATTCAAGCCTCAGCTTGTCCCGATTGGGGCCGACCAGCAGCGGAACGAAGCCATCACGCCGGACCAGGTCGGCTCGTGCCTCCCCGAGGGTCAGCCGGGTGGCCGGTGTCGACTGCGCCAGCAGGGGTCCAGCCGGGAGGAGCAGGGCGGCGAGGACGAGGATGACAGGTCGCATGAGGTGTCCGGTGTGGTGGGGAGGCATCGCGCAATCTGCGCCCACCCGCGCCGTCCTGACAAGCCGAGGCTGATCTCTGCCGAAGAGCTGGCGTTCATCGGTCCATCGAGCCATCTTTCAGGGCTTGCATCCAACCGCCGACCCGTCGGCGTCACCTTCAAGTCCCGGAACCGATGGCTAACTCAGTGGACACCGCAACCCCGGCTCCTGCCGCCTCCGACAGCCCGATCGGCGATGCGCCGTCCTTCCTCACCCCGGCTCGGCTGAAGATGCTCGGAATCGGTGCCGCCATCGTCGCGGTGGCGGCCGTCGTGGTCTGGTTCGTGATCACCTCGGGCCAGCGAAAGGAAGCCTTCGCCGCCCAGGCCCTCGAGCAGGCACGTGGCACCGCCGAGCAGGGGAATATTGCCGACGCGGTCCAGCAGTTCGAGAAGGTCGTCGAGTTGTACGGTGGTACGTCGGCGGCGCACGAGGCAACGCTCGGCATGGCGCAGGCTCGGCTCGTCGCCGGACAGAACGAGCTGGCCATCAGCACGCTGGAGGAGTTCCTCAAGGCGAACCCGCCGGCGAGCTATGCCTCACCGGCCAACGGACTCCTGGGCACCGGCTACGAGAACGTCGGGCGCTACGACGATGCCATGGCCGCCTACCAGCGGGCCGCCGAGGAGGCGGACATCAGCTACCTGAAGGCGACCCTGCTGCTCGATGCCGGACGCTCGGCGATGCTGGCAGGCAAGTCCGACGCGGCCCGCGGCATCTACGAGAAGATCATCGCCGATTACGGGGATACACCGGCCCGGAGCGAGGCGGAGGTCCGTCTGGCCGAACTGACGGCGAAGCCCGCCTGAACCGGGGCAGGCCGGGATCTCCTCCCGGTCCATCGCCACGCAACTGGATGAGGGCCGGTACCGCGAGGTGCTGGCCCTTCTTGCTGCCAGCCGACGCATCATGTCCAGGACCATCGCTCCGCGCTCGCCTCTCCAGCCCGAACGCCCGCTGGACGCCCACAGGGTTGGGGCTCGGTTGGAGGAGGGCTCCTGCGGGATTCGTGGAGGGGATGGCCCTCGACGACGATCGTGATCGAATCGGGCGTGGCGGGCTGATGTAGCGGCGTTGATTCATGTTGACTAAACCGGCAACACAATACCTGTCAACGAGTTAGAGCGAGATCAATGGGAGCGCCCTGCGCCGACTTCTTGAAGACGTATAAGATATATTATGTTAAGTTATGCCGTGGAAAAGTGTGGGAAACCGAGAGTTCTCCCCAGCTTCCCACTCCAGTCGCCAGAACAGAGATTCCGGCAGACCGACCATCCGACCCCCAACCCGCGCTTCTCACCCCTCACTTCTCACTTCTGACCTCTCACTTCCTACCCCAACCACACCCCCATCGCCACCCGACGACCCTCGCCAGCCAGCCAGATGTTGGTCGCCCTGGTCCGTTCGATCGTGGCACTCACCGAGAGCACTCGGCCACTCGCCGTCAGGAATCGGAGCGGCAACTCGGCCAGGCCGGCCACGGCGAGCGCCAGAGCCGATGCCACGGTCCCGGTGCCGCACGCCAGCGTCTCACCCTCGATGCCACGCTCGTAGGTCCTGACGGTCCACTCCGGGGCCTCCGGACCTCCAGTTCCAGTGGAACCTGAGGTCGCTTCCCGAGCGATCCGGCTCACGAAGTTGGCGTTCGCCCCTCCCGGCGGCAGCTTGTCATGGAACCGGATGACCCGCCCACGGATCGGGAGGTTCACCGTGGCGACGTCCTCGACGAGACACGCGACGTGGGGGACTCCCACTGTCGCGAGCGATATCGAGTGCTCCCCGGCTTCGAGCGGGATATCGACCAGCACCGGGATGTCGGTATCGGGGAGATTCAGCTCGGCGAACTCCCCTTCGCCAACGCATCGAGTCCGGAACGATCCCGCCCCGGTCACCAGCGTCATCCCCGCAGGATCGGCCATCTCGAGGGTCACGGCCAGTCGCGTCGAGCACAGTGCCGCATTGCCGCACATCGGTGCCTCGGACCCATCCGAATTGAAGTAGGTCATCCGAACGGCATCCGGACCAGCCGGGTCGATGATCACCAACCCGTCGCCCCCCACCCCATGCCGGCGGTCACAGATGGCCGCGATCCGCTCCCTGGGCCAGTCCTCGAGCCGAGTGGTCCGACCATCCAGCATCACGAAGTCATTCCCCGATCCGCTCAGCTTGTGAAAGACGGCCGAACTCATCCCAGCCTCCTGAAGAGTGCCTGCAGCCGGAGCCACCAGACCATCCAGACTGCCTCGCGGACGATCTTCTTGTTCATCTTGCTCTGCCCCTCAACCCGGTCCACGAAGACAATCGGGATCTCGACCAGTGTGAATCCCTTTTTCCAGGCCCGGTAGCTCATCTCGATCTGGAAGGCGTACCCGTTGGACCGGACCCGATCCAGCGGAATCGCTTCGAGGACGGCGCGCCGGAAGCACTTGAATCCACCAGTCGCGTCGGTGAGTGGCAATCCGGTGATCCAGCGGACGTACTTGTTGGCGAACCAGCTCAGCAGGAGCCGACTCATCGGCCAGTTGATGACGTTGACCCCGCGCGCATACCGCGACCCGAGCACCAGATCGGCCTCCTCCACCGCGCGGAGCAGATCGAGCAGGAACTTCGGGTCGTGGGAGAAGTCGGCGTCCATCTCCATCACCCAGGCATAGTCTCGTTCCAGCGCCCACCCGAAGCCGGCCAGATAGGCTCGGCCGAGGCCCTGCTTCTCCGCCCGATGCAGGACGTGAATCCGGGCATTCTCCTTCGCCATGGCGTCGGCGATCTCCCCGGTGCCATCCGGCGAGCCATCGTCGATCACGAGCACGTCGAGCCTCGGATCGGTCGCCAGAATCCTCGGCACGATCTGCGGCAAATTCTCCCGCTCGTTGTACGTCGGAACGCAGACGAGGGCACGTGGCTCAGCCATCAGCACGCCTCGCCCGCCCGGCGACGCCGATCCCGATCAGGACCACTGCCCCGACCAACGAGAGCAACATGAGCCACTGCCCCGTCCGGTAGCTGTCCATGGCAAACCGGAGTTCGACATGCTTGGCCCCCGGTGGCAGCACGACACTGAGCATGGCACCATTGGCCCGCTCCGGCACGCCAGCCACCCCGTCGATCGTGACCTTCCAGTCCGGATACCAGTTCTCGGCCACCAACAGGTACGCCGGTGCACTCGCGACGCCGGTCAAGTCGATCGACATCGCCCCCGGCTCCCAATGCGCCAGCGTCGCGGTGATCGGCGACGGCTCGGCGGGCACCGTTGGGGTCGAGGAGGCACCCGCAATCACCGCGGTATCGGGATAGAGCGCGACCCGATCGATCGGATATCCCGGATCGGCTACCGTCGAGGCGATCAGGGAATCCGCGACCGTCACCGCCCCCGGGACGACCCGCACCCACTCGGCCGGTGCGTCACGCTCCCACAGGAACCCTGCGGCGGCTCTCCGTCCCATCAAGTTCGGGAACGAGACCGGTCCCTTGATCTGGTGGTAGCCAGGCAAGGAATCGACCGGCTGATTGAGCGTGACGTACTTGACCGCCCAGAGCGCCTGCAACGACGGCGAGAGCTGGTGCACCCAGGCGCCCTTGCCGCCGAAGAGGTCATCGTAGAAGCGACTCTCCATGCCATGGTAGCCAAACACCGCCGGGACGGCATGTGCCATCAGGATCGATCCCTGATAGAGACCCGCCTGCCCCACCGCACCTGCAGGATCGAGGACCCGGAATGGCAGGGCCGTCTGCTGCATCGTGCGGATGATCTCGTCGTCCGCATACGTCACGTTGGTGGGCGGCAGCCACTTGGCGAACTGCTGCAGCACGCTCCATTGATCCGCGAAGACCAGGGCGAAGAGCGCTCCGGCTGCTGCGGCACCGCGGAGTCGCCCGCGCTGGGTCGCAAGCAACACCCCTGCTCCGACCAGCACGATCACCAGCAATCGCATGCTCCCCATCCGGAGTGCGTCGGCATTGGCCAACACCACCTGCCGGGCCTCGGGAGCTGCCAGGGTCTCGGCGACGCCCTGCAAGACGCCGATCACACCGAGCAGCGCGATGCCACCGATGACACCCAAGGGCCAGATCAGCTTGTTCCGGGTGAGTTCGCCCTTCAGCAGTGACTCGACACCACACGCCGCCCAGACACAGACCGGCAAGGCCACGAGGTAGAACGCCATGCCGGCGGCGCGCACATTCTTCATGTTCGGCATGAGCTCGTACCACAGCTTGTAGAAGGGCGTGTCGGCCGCGAGCGACACCAGCAGGAAGAGGAGCGCGATCGCCCCCAGTCCAGCGAAGAGTCCACGACGCCGAGCGCCACCGATCCCGACGATCGCCAGCACCACGACGATCGCACCGAGATACTCCGTGTGCGACTTGATCGCGTTCTGTCCCCAGTAGTGTTCGAGCACGCCGTTGAATTGCGGCAGGATGACGGTGAGAAATTCCTTGAGATGGAACGAGTACGACGTCGCGTACGCCCACCCCACGCTGTCCCCACCCTCGGCCCGTGGGGTGAAAGGAATGTGCGAGAAGATCGGTAGCAGTTGGATGCTGGCGATGCCGAGCCCCAGGACCACCGCGAGCGCCGCGAGGGCGAGTGGCGTGATGGAAGGACGGGTTCGATCGCGTTCCGGATCGAGGAAGACCAGCCAGAGCGTCCAGAGGCCGCACGCCACGAGGAGGTAATACGCCATCTGTACCTGGGGCGACAAGATCGCGAGCCCGATAGTGATGGCGAGGATGCCATGCCATGCGATCCGTTGGTGACGAATCGCCCGGACGAGTGCCATCAACGCCAGCGGTGCGAGCGCGGAGACGAAGAGCTTGCCGTCGTGCCCGGGAGAGATCTGCGAGAGCACGATGCCCGACATCTCGTAGGCCAGCCCGCCCACGACCGCGGGGATCCACGCCAGCCGGAGCGTGCGGAGCAGGCCGTACATTGTCCCGCCGGCGAGCACCACATGCACGAAGAACCCGAGCGTCATCCCGAAGCCGGTCGGCACGACCCACCGGAGCCACGCGGTCGGATAGAAGATGTCGCCGTGACCGATCACCCCGAAGAATGGCAGGCCGCCGAAGAGGAACGGATTCCACTGCGGGATGTGGCCGTAGGTCTTGAAGAAGCTCGCGCCGAATTCCCGGAAGCCGTACCCCGCGATGACCTGATCGTCACCGGCGAGGAACTGACCGGTGAGCATCGGATGGAAGATCGACAGCGCCGCAAGCAGGAAGACCGCCCATGCGATCCAGTTGCCGCGACGCGGTGTCCATGGAGTGGTGTCAGGTGCCGTCACTGGCGGACTCCCGAAGGATGAAGAACGGGGCAGCGGCCCCGGCCTGATTGAGCATGATGACGAGCCTCGACCCAAGACTCAACGCGATAGCCGCCTCGGCGCCGAGCGACGGGGTGAGGAGCCCCACCAGAAAGAGCTCCCGGACCCCCAACCCACCCGGCGTGAAGACGGCGAGATACCCTGCAATGTACGACACTGCATACGTGCCGACGGCCACCCGGAGGGGCAGCTGGGCATCGGGGAGGATCCCGCGTGCCAGCGCCCAGAAGGCGACCCCGTAGCCGAGCCAGGCAAGCAGATTGATCAGCGCTGACTCCAGCAGCGCCGGCCAGCGGGGGGCCGACGGGGCCGCGCTCTCCCGGCGGGCCAGTCGCCAGAGCCAGTCGAGGAATCGCTGGTTGCCGAGGGCGACCGTTGAGCCGATGGCAATGACACCGAGGACGGTCAGGGCAAGACTGGCCCCGGCGCGGTAGGCACCGATTTCCGGCCCCATGGCGATCGCCGCGACCCCGACGCCAGTCCCGATCGCGAGCACCTGCATCACCACGGCGGCGGCCACCGCGGCCGTCCCGCGGACACCGGCCCGCTCGCTCATGATCGCCATGCCGGCGAATCCCCAGATGCGTCCGGGGATGAACGCAGCGATGCTCGAAAGGATCCAGATCCTGGCCGCCCGGAGCCAGGGCAGCCGATGCCCCCAGCCGATCACCAACCGACGCCAGCCCTCGACCAGCGCGGCGTACATCAGCCACGTGGCCAGGAGGGACACCACCAACCAGTCGGCATGGAGTTCGAACGCCGCCGGGCTCGCGCGGACGGTATCCCATTCCCGCTGGATCTTCCAGGCCAGCGCCAGGGCGGCCACGCCGAGGAGCACGAGCTGGATTGTGCGCCAGGATGGCTTACGCATCGGCCACCCGACGGTACCAGCCCTCGCAGGCCGCGGCGACCTGCCCCGGGGCAAGCCGGGCCGCCCATCGCTGGCCGACGAGCCGCGCAGCGTCCCGGTCACCCGCGTTGCCGGTGATCTCGACCAGGGCGGTGGCGACCGCCTCGCGCGTTGGCGCCACCACGCGCCCGCCGCCCGCCCGCGGGACCACATCGAGGAGCCCCCCCCCGTCGGTGCATGCGATCGTCGGCACCCCCTGGATCATTGCCTCGGCCGCGGCGAGGCCAAGGCCCTCATGTCGCGCGGTCATGACACACGCATCGGCGTGGGCCAGAAACCCGGGCACCTCCCGGGCCGGGACATTGCCCGCAAAGGTGACCTGTGCCCGCAGTCCGAGCGCGCCGACCAACATCTGGAGGCGGGCTCGCTCCGGCCCGTCCCCGACCACCGTCACCGGGACATCCACACCGCGGGCGCGTGCGTCGGCGATGCCCTCGAACGCCAGTCCGAGCCGCTTCTGCGGTGTCAGTCGTCCCAGGATCACAATCCCCCCCCCACCTTCGGAGAGCGGCCGCGCCACCTGCAGGATCGGCATCGGATGGACCTCGTCTGCGGCCACGGGACGACCGGTCCGGCGCGTGACGATGTCGGCCAGGAAGCGCGATACCGTCGTGACGATCGTCATCCGCCGGAGCACCCGACGCCCCACGAACCGCGCCAGCCGACTGGTGTCGAGCAGGCGGAGGTCGGTGCCGTGACAGGTGACCACTGCCGGCGTCCCTCGGGGGATCGCCAGCGCCGCCGGGAACCACCAATGCGCATGCACCACCGTGTCCGTCCCGCCGGCGATCTCCTCGCGCGTCGCGTTGGTGAAGGCCCGGACCATGCCCGCGAGCGCATGCATGCCGCGCGGGCTCCCCAGTGCCGAGGCCATGGTGCCACGGTACGCGAGCGTCTCGTGCGCCGCGTCGGCATAGCGCACTCGCCGCACCGGGACGCCCTCCACGAGGTCCGTGCCACCCTGCCCCGCATCACTCGGTGCAATCACCCGGACCTCATGCCCGCGTCCCTGCAGCGCACGGGCGAGCGGATGCAGGAAGTTGCCGGAGAGGTCGCCCTCGAAACGGGGGTAATTGTGGGTGACGAAGAGGACCCGCATCGATCAGTCGCGTCGGTCCACGAGCCGTCGACCCAGTTCGCGCTGTTCCTCGCGCATGCCGGCGACCAGCTCACCGACGAACCCGAAGCCGAAGAGCACGATGCCCGAGATGACCATCGTCTCGACCAGGTTGAGGAGCGGTCGGAACCCGATGCCGTAGCCATACCGGAGCACCACCGCGACCACGCCCGCGAGGATGCCGATGCAGAACAGGAGCGCCCCCGCGAGCCCGAAGAAGAGCATCGGCTTCCGGCCGAAACGGAGCTGGAACCAGACGGACAGGAGATCGAGCACCCCGACCGGGATGCGAGTCCAGGTGAACTTCGAGGTCCCTGCGGTTCGCGGATAGAGGGGCACCGGGACCGACGTCAACCGATGTCCTTCGGCGGCCGCGATGGCCACCATGAAGCGGTGCCAGTCGGGCCGCATCGGCACGGCGGCCATGACATCGCGGCGATAGGCCTTCACCGAGTTGAGATCGGTCACGCGCACGCCGAAGAGCCAGCGGCAGAGCCCGTTGTAGATGCTCGAGACGAACGCCTTCTCGTACTTCCCCTGCTTGGTGCCGGTCACGATGTCGGCACGATCGGCGAGAATCGGTTCGACCAGGCGTGCCACGTCCTCGGGATGGTACTGCAGGTCTGCCGGATAGAAGACGAGGATGTCCCCCGTGGCCTCCTCGGTGGCCGAGCGGAGGGCATCGGCGATCCCGCGCTGGCGTCGATGCGTCACCGTCCGGAGCCAGGGGTAGGTTGCCCGGAGATCGGCCAGGACGGTCGGCGTGGCATCGCGGGACCCGTCGTCGACCACGACCACCTCGAACGGCTCGCCAATGGCCGGCAGGTGCGCCGCGCAGAGCCGGAGGAACTCCGGGAGATTCTCCGCCTCGTCCTTCGCCGGGACGAGGAGCGAGACGCGGGCCGGTGCACTCATACGCGCTTGCGCATCCGGGCGGGCAGGATGCCGAGCTGGTCACGATACTTGGCCACCGTGCGCCTGGCGATCTGGATCCCCTGCTCCTCGAACATCGTGACGATCTGCTGATCCGTCAGGGGCTTGGCCGTGTCCTCCTCGGCGACGAGCTTCTCCAGCTTCGCGCGGATCGATCGCGCCGAGGCATCCTCTCCCGTCGCGGTCGACAGGGCGCTCGAGAAGAAGAACTTGAGCGGCAGTACCCCGCGCGGGGTCTGGACGTACTTCTCGTTGGTCACGCGACTCACCGTCGACTCGTGCATCGAGATCACTTCGGCCACCTCGCGCAGCGTGAGCGGCTTCAAGTATTCGATGCCCTTCTCGAAGAACTCGCGCTGCCGGTCGACGATGAAGTTCATGACCTTGAGCATCGTCTGGCGCCGTTGCTCGATGGCCTGGATCATCCAGGTCGCGGAGTTCATCCGTGACGCGATGAAGTCCTTGTTCTCGGTGGTCATCTTCGACCGGTCGCGGGCGATCTCCTGGTAACTGCGCGAGAGGCGGAGCCGAGGGACACCGGTATCGTTCAGGAAGACGTGGTATCGATCCTCGATCCGATCGACGATCAGGTCAGGAGTGATGTAGCCGTCACCCCGGTCGCCGTACTTGAGTCCCGGCTTCGGGTCGAAGCGCGACAGGCCGTCGGCCGCCTCCTGCGCCTCGCGGGGGGTGATGCCGAACTTCCTGGCCAGATCATTCCAGCGATGAGCCAGCAGGTCATCGAAGGCCTCATCGACCATCCGCCAGGCGATGGTTTCGGTCAGTTTCGCGTCGCGGAGCTGCAGGAGGAGGCACTCACGGAGATCGCGGGCCCCGATCCCGGCCGGGTCGAGTCGCTGTACCACCGTCAGCGCCTGCTCGACCTCGGCGTCCCGGAACAATTCGACCCCGTCGGGGAGCTGGATCTCGGGATCGACCTCCTCGAGTGCGCCGGGTCGATCCGAGGGAGGCGGTTCGGGTTGCGCGCCGATCGGGTCCGGCAGCGCGAACGGATCGTCCTCGTCCTCGTCATCATCGGCGCGCCCACCGAGGCCGAGGCTGCTCAGCACCCACTGATTCACGGAGGTGCGCACCTCGGACAACGGGCAGCTCAGGTACCCGTCGTCACCGATATTCCCGACGATCTCCTCGGCGAGCAGCCGGAGTCGAGGCGCCAGGTCGAGCATCTGCAGCTGTTCCCGCAGGTGATCGGCGAGATCAGTGACCGCCACCGACTGCGGTTCCGTGTACTCCTGCGCCTCGAACTGTTCGCGAGTGCCACCCACCTCGAAGCCGTGGAGGAGGATCTCTTCCCAATCCACCTCGTCGTCCTTCTTGGTCTCCTCCTGCTCCTCTGCCGTGGTCTTCTCGGGGGTCTCCTCATCTTCCGCTTCCTCGAGCTCGAGGAACGGATTGCTGAGCAGTTCCTGCTGCAAGTGCTGCTGCAAGTCCAGCATCGGCATGTAGAGCATGTCCATCGCCTGATAGAGGCGAGGATTGATGCGCAACTCCTGCCGGAGTCCGGTGTGCTGATGCAGGCCCGTCTTCATGCGTTCTGCTCCATGCGCTGGCGAAGCCGTGCAGTGAGTGAGGGCCCGAGATACAGCTCGGCCACTCGATCGTTCCAGACCAGCTCGCGGACCGAGCCCGCGGCCTGAACGCTCCCTGAATGCATGATATACGCACGGTCCACGATATCGAGAGTCTGCTCGACATTGTGGTCGGTGATCAGGACCCCGATCCCCCGGCCCTTGAGCGATGCAACGATGCTCTGGATGTCATGGGTCGCGATCGGGTCCACCCCGGCGAACGGCTCATCCAGCAGCATGAATCGGGGATTGGTGGCCAGCGCACGGGTGATCTCGAGACGGCGCCGTTCCCCCCCGCTCAGGGTATAGGCCGGGGCATCCCGGAGTGCGGTGAGGCCGAGTTCCTCCAGCATCACATCCAGGCGTTCCAGCCGGTCGGTCTTGCCGATCGGCAGGGTCTCGAGGATCGCCAGGACGTTCTCCGCCACCGTCATCCGACGGAAGATTGACGGTTCCTGTGCGAGGTAGCCGATGCCCATCCGGGCGCGCTTGTACATCGGGCGCCCGGTGATGTCGAGGTCATCGAGCAGGATCCGTCCGCTGTCGGGCCGGATCAACCCGGTGATCAGGTAGAAGGTCGTGGTCTTGCCGGCACCATTGGGGCCGAGGAGCCCGACGATCTCGCCCTGGTCCAGCGTGATCGCGACATCATCGACGACGGCGCGTCGTCGATAGCTCTTCCGGAGACCTTCGGCACGGAGCACACTCATGGTCGGCGCTCACGCTCGGCCGTGCCCCGTGCCGGCAAGGCCGTGCCGTGAGGCCGCAGTGAGGCCCGCTCGAGTTGCACGCCATCGACGGGCTGGCTGCCACGATACGCCCGCACCTCCCGCACGCCGGTGCTGTCCCCCACGTGCATCTCCACGATGATGGTGTCACCCCGCGTGTAGTTGATCGTCGGCGACGGTGCACCCTCGCGGATCACGGAGCGCGCGAACAGCGCGGTGGCGCTCCCGGTGGCGAGGATCCTGGTGAGACGCGAGACCACCGTGCCGGCCGAATCATGATCGGCGAATGTCGCGACGATTGCCGAGCCGGTCATGGTGTTCCGGATCGGTGGGAGCGAGTCGGTTCCGGTCGAATCCGGGAGCGGCACCAGCTCGGTGGCGTCGAGGGGCTGCATCAGGACGCCGCGCCGGAACACTCGCAGCTCACGGAGTCGTTCGCCGGGGGTGTCGATGGCGATCGAGTCGCCTCGCACATCGAACCCATCGGCCAGGACCCTGGCTGGTGTCGCGTGGTCCCAGGCCCGGGTGCTCACGAGATCACCGTCCGCGAAGCCGAGCACGACGGAGTCCGCCACGACCGCAACGGTGCCCCGATTCACTCGGCCACTGCCGAAGGCATCAACCTGGCGCAGCACCTCCCCGTCCAGGCCCAGGCGCACGTGCGTTCCGGAGACATCGAAGGAGTCGGTCCCGGACTGCTTCAGGGTGGCCGGCATGCCAGCCAGCGTGACGAGGTCCTCCTCCGACCGCACGTACAGCACGGAGTCACCACGACCGTGGAGTGCGTCGCGATCGATCTCCACATTCCCCCACCCCTGCATCCAGGACGAGCCGCGGCTCCGGAGTCCGTCCGTGGTGACCACGTAGGGCGCCGGGTCGGTCGAGTCCCCGGGTGCCCGCAAGACGCGATACGTGACGGTGGGTCGCTGCTGCGCCACGACCTCGGCGCTGTCCCGAATGCCCTGCACTGCCCGCAGGTAGTCGACCCAGGGGCCCTCGAGCGTGGAACCGTTCTCGAGATTCCGCGCGACCACGTTGCCACGCATCTCGAGGCGCTCATCGTTCTTCCGATAGATGAGCGTGTCAGCCGACAGGTCGATCGTCTCATCGCGATAGCGCGCCTTCGTGATCAGCCAGATCACCTCCTGATTGTACGAGGCCAGGGAATCGCCGTCGAGAAAGACGGGTTGGTTGCGGCATCGCATGCGCACATTGCCACCGGCGAAGTAGTTCACGCCGGCCTGGAAGTCCTCGTAGTAGCCCTCGCGATCGACCGAGAGCACATCGAGCTGGCACCGTCGCGCCGGGGCCTTCTGGGCGGCGAGTGCGGCGACCGGGAGGATCACCGCACCGAGCAGGCACACCATGCCGTTCCTCATGGCGTGCCCTTGGGACCGCCGGGCAAGGGGAATCCCTGGCCCTTCTGGTACCCCTTCGGTTGCCAACTCCTGAAGCGCCGGAAATCCGGGTCGGTCTCGAAACTCTGGCCGCTGCCATTGCCGGAAGGCGACGTGAACGAATAGGCGGTATCCGACCGGATCAGGTTGGCCGACTTGTCGAAGATCAGGTGCTCGGTCTTGAGGATCTTGGCATCCGTGCCCGGAGTGATGGCCACGACGTTTCCTCGCAGTTCGAGCAGCCCGGAGACTTCGTGCTGTTCCCCGCTATCCGCGGTGACCGTCGAGCGGACTGCCCCGCGGTCGTCGAAGAACGTCATGCGGACCGTCTTCAGCGCGATCACTTGACTGGCGCTGAAGACCCACGCCGAGTCGGCGGAGATGTCCGTCAGGCGGAGACCATCGCGGGTGATCGATCGAGTCATGCCCTGGATCACCTGACTGGCGCTGTCGGCGGCGGCCCGGGGTGTACTCGGCGCCGGAGGCCGATCGGCGCAGGCGGCGGTGGCGAGCGCAAGGAGGGCGATCGCGGTTTGCCTCACGCCACACCGGCCCGCAGGAGATCGTGCAGGTGGACCACGCCGACCACCTGGTCGGTGGCATCGAGCACCGGGGCAGCCACGATCCCTGCACGTTCCATCCGCCCGACGGCCGTGGCCCCGAGGTCATCGATGCGGAGGACGTGGGGCTGGCGCGTCATGACGTCGGCAGCCGGGAGTTGGAGATAGGCGTCGGTCGTGTCGATCAGCCGGGTCAGGTCGCCGGCGGTGATCACGCCGGCCAACTGGCCCTCGTCGACCAGGACCGCGAGCCCCCGGCCATGCGCGAGGCTGACAACCACCTGGCGCATGGACGCCGTCGTGGGCAACAGGTAGTCCGGTGCGACCATCACATCCGCGACGCGCAGCAGCAGCCGACGCCCGAGACGACCTCCCGGATGCAGCGCGGCGAAGTCCTCCGGTCCGAATCCCTTCTGCTGCAGGAGAGCGACCGCCAACGCATCGCCGAGGGCCAGCGCGACCGTGGTGCTGCTGGTCGGGGCGAGTCCGTGCGGACAGGCCTCCTCGCGCACCGAGGCGTCAAGCACGACGGATGCCGCGCGCCCCAGTGTCGAATCCGGCACGCCGGTGAGTGCAATGATCGGGACTTCCAGGCGCGTCAGCGCTGCGAGCATGCCGAACAACTCATCGGTCTCGCCACTCTTGCTCAGGATGATCGCCGCACTCGAGTGTGTCACGATCCCGAGGTCACCATGGAGCGATTCGACCGGGTGGAGCCATGTCGCGAACGTGCCGGTCGAGGTGAGCGTCCCCGCGATCTTCTGTGCGATCGCGCCGCTCTTGCCGATGCCACTGACCACCACTCGCTCGGCAGACGCGAGGATCGCGACGGCGTCCGCGAACCGGTCGTCCAGCCGATCCGAGGCTGCCTGGATCGCCTCACCCTCGAGCGCCAGCGTCCGTCGGGCACTCGCGAGGAGGTCGATCACGGGACGACGGCCTGGCGGAGGTAGCGCGCGGCGCCCTGTTCGAACTTTCCGGTGGCATGCAGGAGGGCATCAATCACCTCGCGGACCGCGCCATGCCCGCCGTGCCGGGTGGTGACGTGATGTGCCCTCGCCTTGACCAGGTCGGTCGCGTTGGCGACGGCGATCGCCAGGCCGGCGCGGGCGAGCACCGGGAGATCGGCGAGGTCATCCCCGACGAAGGCGAACTCGGACCAATCGAGTCCTCGCTTCGCAAGCAGCGCGTCGATCGCCGGTACCTTGCCATCCGGGGCGATCTGCAGGACCGTTCGGACCTTGAGCTCCCGGCCGCGCGCGAGGGTGGCGTCGGAGTGCCGACCGCTCACCCACACGATCTCGATACCAGCCTCGCGCATGAGGGCGTGCCCGAGACCATCCTGGATATCGAAGCGCTTGGATTCGATGCCCTCGCCCCCGATGTAGACCGCGTTGTCGGTCAAGACACCATCGACGTCGAGGCCAAGGACCTTGATGCGGGCACACCGCACGGGGTCAAGTGGCATGCTGGCGCTCCCGTGCCGCCTCGCGCACGGCGAGGGTGCGGCGAAGGAGGGCCTCCAGCTGGTCCAGCGGCCACTGGGTGGCGGCGTCCGAGAGCGCCCTGACGGGATCCGGATGCGTCTCGATGAAGAAGCCATCGGCGCCCGCTGCGGCAGCGGCGAGCACCAGGGTCGGGATGTACTCCCGCAGTCCACCGCTCGCCCCGCCCGTGGCGCGTCCTGGTTGCTGCACCGAGTGGGTGGCATCGTAGATCACCGGAACGCCTGTGGCCTCGCGCATGGCCGGCAGGTTCCGGAAGTCGACCACGAGATCGCCATAGCCGAGGAAGGTCCCGCGCTCCGTCACCGCGATTTCGGTGCTGCCGCCGCTGCGCACCTTCTCGACGGCACCGGCCATCGCGTCCGGAGCCATCCACTGCCCTTTCTTGATGTTGACCGGAAGCCGGCTCTGTCCCGCTGCGACGAGCAGATCCGTCTGCCGAGACAGGAACGCCGGAATCTGCAGGGCATTCACCACGTCGGCCACGGTGGCGACCTGTCCGGCTTCGTGCACGTCGGTGAGGATGGGTAGGCCGGTGCGTTCGCGTTGCCGGTCGAGGGCCGCAAGCCCCGCGGCGAGACCCGGCCCGCGCGCCGAGGTCACGCTGGCACGATTGGCCTTGTCGAACGAGGCCTTGAAGCAGACCCGGAGGTCCAGGCGCACGGCGATCTCGGCGAGCGTGTCCGCGATGCGGTCCATCGTTGCGTCGGACTCCACGACGCATGGCCCGGCGATCAGGAACGGTGATCCCGAGAACGCGAATGGACTCACGCCGGACTCGCGCTCGTGACGCGAGACGACTCGACCCGGACCCGATCAGGATGCGCGCGGCTGACCGCCGCACCGATGAATGCGGCAAACAACGGGTGGGGGCGCATCGGTCGCGACTTCAACTCGGGATGGAACTGGCAGCCAACGAAGTACGGATGATCGGGCAGTTCGATCATCTCGACGAGGGAGCCATCGGGCGAGAGCCCGGACAGTCGCATCCCGAACTCGTCCAGCACATGACGGTAGGCGTTGTTGACCTCCCAGCGATGGCGATGCCGTTCCGTGATCTCGGTGGTTCCATACGCGTCCGCGACCTTGCTGCCCTCGCGGAGGCGTGCGGCATAGGTACCGAGTCGCATGGTACCCCCGAGATCCTTGACGTCGCGCTGGGACGCCATCAGGGCGATCACCGGGTCAGGACAGTGCGGTTCGAATTCGGTCGACGTGGTGTTCGTCATCCCGGCCACATGGCGGGCGAATTCGATGATCGCCACCTGGAGGCCGAGGCAGATGCCGAAGAATGGCAGGTCATGCGTCCGGGCATGCTCGATGGCCGTGATCATCCCCTCGATGCCACGATCGCCGAACCCGCCCGGGACCAGCAGGCCATCGAACCCCGAGAGGAGGCGCGCGGCGGCATCGGCCGAAGTGAACTCATCCGAATCGATCCAGGTGATGTCCACACCGGCGTGATGCGGGATGCCACCATGCAGGAGCGCTTCGCTCACGGACTTGTACGCATCGTGGAGCGCGGTGTACTTGCCGACCACCGCGATGCGAACACGAATCGAGGGCTTCAGGATGCGATCGACCATGGTGCGCCAGGCCCCGAGATCGGGATCGGACGTCTCGATCCCGAGCCGGGCACAGACCTCGCGATCAAATCCCTGCTCCGAGAACCGGAGCGGCAGCTCGTAGATGCTCGCCACGTCGGGACTCTCGATCACGGCCGAGAAGTCCACGTTGCAGAACTGGGCGATCTTCCGCTTGATCTCCGAGCCGAGCGGTCGCTCACTCCGACAGATCAGGAAGTCCGGCTGGATCCCCACTTGCATGAGATCGCGAACGGAATGCTGGGTGGGCTTCGTCTTGAGTTCGCCCGCCGCCGCGATCCAGGGTACCAGGGTGAGGTGCACGAAGAGCGCGTGCTCCCGTCCCACATCCTGGCGGAACTGCCGGATCGCCTCGAGAAACGGCAGTGACTCGATGTCACCGACGGTTCCCCCGATCTCGACCAGCACCACGTCCTCGCCCATCGCGCCCCGACGGAGGGCCTGCTTGATCTCATCGGTGATGTGCGGGATGACCTGCACCGTGCCACCATTGTACTCGCCCCGACGCTCCTTGCTGATCACGGTCTGGTAGATCCGGCCCGTCGTCACATTGTTCTGCTGGGACAGCGACCGATCGATGAATCGCTCGTAGTGCCCGAGATCGAGATCCGTCTCCGCGCCGTCGTCCGTCACGTAGACCTCGCCGTGCTGGTACGGCGACATCGTCCCCGGGTCGACATTGATGTAGGGATCGAACTTCATCATGGTGACCGACAGGCCGCGTTCGACCAGAAGGCGGCCGAGCGATGCCGCGGCGATCCCCTTCCCCAGTGACGAGACCACGCCGCCGGTGACGAAGATGTACTTGGTCGTGCGCTGTCGTTCGGTCATCGCATTGCCCCTACGTGGTCGGGCCACTGCGCGACGGCAATGGCAAGGTCTTCCGGTGTGTCGATCCCGGGTGGCGCCGGTCGATCGAGCAGCGCCACGCCGATGGGCAACCCCGCTTCGAGTGCGCGCAGCTGCTCCAGGCGTTCCATCCGTTCCAGCCGGGATGGCGGCAGGGATGCCACGCGGAGGAGCGCCTCCCGCCGGTAGGCATACACCCCCAGATGCTGCCACCAGTGCGCGTCCGGAAGGTCCGCAGCGTCCCGGACGGCTGGAATGGCGAGGCGCGAGAAATAGATCGCCCGCGAGAGGTCATTGCAGACCACCTTGACGCGGGACGGGTCGTCGCGAAGCGCCGGATCCATCGGGGCGGCAGCGGTGCCGATCGCATCGCCACCACGCACCCGATCGATCGCCCCCGTCACGGCCGCGATCGGCAGGAATGGCTCGTCGCCCTGCATGTTCACGATGATGTCGAACCGGTGATAGTCGCTTCGGATCGCAACCGCCGCGGCGCGGTCGGTGCCGCTGGAGAGGTCGGTCCGGGTCATCGCGACATCCACCCCGGTCCCTCGCACCGCCTCAGCCACCTCGGCAGCATCTGTCGCGACGACGATGTGATCGACCCCGGGCACCTCTCGGGCCCGTTCGATGACACGGACAATGAGGGGTTCCCCGGCGAGGAGCTGGAGGGGCTTTCTGGCCAGGCGTGTCGAGCCCAGGCGCGCGGGAATCACGATCAGGACAGGCACGATACAAGCTATCCGGTCGCGACCCCGCTGTCAAAATGCGTGCCGCACCAGTGTGGCTGGCCTTAACTGGTTGAGAATGAACCCTTTAGACGTATGGCGATGCGAGCGCAAGGAAGTTCGACAACAGTCGGTTCCCCATCGGAGTGCCGACCGATTCCGGGTGGAATTGGACCCCCCATACCGGAGCGACTCGGTGGCGCACTGCCATGATCTCCGCACCAACCGGCCGATCGGCGGACCAGGCGGTGACCTCGAGTACCGGAGGGAGACTCGCCGGCGCCACCACCAGGGAGTGATAGCGCATCACCACGAGCTCGTCCTCGATACCCTCGAAGAGACCGCCGCCGATCGTGGCGAGCCTGGTGGTCTTGCCGTGCATCTGTCGATCAGCTCGGACCACCCTCCCGCCGAAGGCTTCCCCGATCGCCTGGTGGCCAAGACAGACCCCGAGCAGGGGGATTCCCTCGCCTGCGGCAGCGCGAATGAGCGGGATCGAGATTCCGGCGTCCGTCGGGGTCCCGGGCCCCGGTGAGATGACGATCGCATCGGGACGCCGGGCCATCGCCGCCTCGACGGTGGTCCGGTCATTCCGGACCACGACGGGCTCGGCGCCCATCGTCCCGAAGGCCTGCGCGAGGTTCCAGGTGAAGGAATCGTAGTTGTCGAGAAGGAGGAGCATGTCGAAGTATATCGTCGACGATCGGCGTGGCCCTACCCCCGCGGGTGGAAGCTCTTGTGCACGCTGCGCAGGTAGTCGCGATCGACATGGGTGTAGATCTGGGTGGTGGCGAGGTCGGCATGCCCCAGCATTTCCTGCACGGCCCGAAGGTCCGCCCCACCCTCGAGCAGGTGGGTCGCGAACGAGTGTCGCAGCGTGTGGGGCGTCACACGCTTCTCGATGCCGGCGTCCGCCGCCGCCTGCTTGACGATGCCCCAGGCTCCCACCCGTGACAACGGCGTGCCACGGGCGTTGAGCAGGAGACGCTGGCCGGCCTCGCCCCGGTCGAGTTCAGGGCGCAGCGTATGCAGATAGGTGGAGATCGTCGAGACGACCGGCCTCCCGATCGGAATCAGGCGTTCCTTGCGGCCCTTGCCGAACGCCCGGACCAATCCCTCCCCGAGGAAGAGATCGGCGAGTTCGATCTGGCAGAGTTCGCTCACCCGCATCCCCGCCCCATAGCCGAGTTCGAGCAGCGCGCGGTCGCGCCAGGCCATTCGCTGGTCCAGACCGGGCGCAGCCAGCAACTGATCGATCTCTGCCACCGAGAGCGTGTCGGGAAGACTGCGACCCCGGCTCGGGGATTCAAGTCGATCACTCGGGTCTGTCGCGAGGAGCCCCTCGCCCGCCTGAAATGCGAACCAGCTGCGCACCGCCGAGATGCTGCGACGGATGCTCGCCGGCGCGAGGCCGAGGTCCTTGAGCAGGAAGACGAAGTCGTGCAGCAGGTCGGCGTCGATACCGCTCGGGTCGGCGATGCCCCGGCTGGTTGCGAATTCGGCGAGGCGCTCCAGGTCCCGACCGTACGCCTCGAGGGTGTGGGGGCTGTGGCCAGCCTCGAGCGAGAGGTAGTCGCGGAAGCTGTCCAGCTGGAATCGGCGGCGGAGGTCCGCGCGATGCGCCTCCATCAGGCCGGCCCGCCTCGCGTGCGACGCACGACCCACCACAGCAGCACCGCGACCCCAACCAGCGCCACACCGCCGGCGATCTGATTGGCGCCTCCCACCAGCGCGATCACCCGGTCGAGGTTGGCTCCGAGCTTCGCGGCAAAGTACACGATGGCCCCATACCAGATGGCACCGGCCAGGAAGACGGTGACTGCTACCCGAACGGCTCCGACATGGATCAGCCCTGCGAACGGCGGCACGACCGCACGGACCCCGGGGAGAAGGCGCACGACGAACAATCCCGGTGTGCCGAACCGATCGTACTCGTGCCGGACCTTGATCATTGCATGCTCCGAGATGAAGCGACGGGCCAGTCGGCTCCGGAAGAGGCTGGCGGAATGGCGCGACGCCAGGAAATAGATCGCCATCGCGCCCCCGCCATTGGCCAGCAAGGTGACGACGAGCACCAGCCAGGGGTTGGTGATGCCTCGGTGGGAGAGGAACGCGCCGATGGCGATGCCGGAGTCGGCCGGAAAGGGCGGGAAGATGTTCTCGACGATCGCGAGCAGCGCGATGACGCCATAGACGGTGACCGGTGGCACGGAGCCAAGCCACGCCAGCAGGGATTCGATCATGGCATGGCCCGCTCAGGCGAGGTGCGTGGCCCGCGCGTGCGGGCCAGCCGGTGCCTCGTCGATCCGGAGCGCACGCAACGTGGCGACCGCGATGACGGCAATACCCTCACCGCGTCCGATCCACCCCATCCCTTCATTGGTCTTCGCCTTCACCGACAGGTCCGCAACGGCGATCCCCGTCGCCTGCGCGAGCGTGGCACGAATCGCAGCCACATGGGGCGCGAGTTTCGGCGCCTCGAGCACGACGGTGATGTCGGCTTGCCTCAGCGTCCAGCCCGCCAGGCCGACGCGCCGGTGGGCCTCGACGAGCAGGGCGATCGAATCCGCACCCGCGAACGCCGGATCGGTATCCGGGAAATGGTGCCCGATGTCGCCGAGCGCGGCCGCACCGAGCATGGCGTCGGTCAACGCGTGCGAGATGGCATCGGCATCACTGTGCCCGACCAGGCCGTGGCCATGCGGGATCAGGACACCACCGAGTCGCAGCGGTCGATCGGGCGCGAACCGATGGGAATCGTAGCCGATCCCGACCCGGATCATGCCGCGGCGGACGCCATCGTGAGGAGCGAATAGTCCTGGCGACGGCGGTTGGGGCGGAACCCGGCATCGACGATCGCGCGCTCCATCTCGACGATCGTGGCGCGGTGCGTCGTGCCGGCAGCCGACACCACATTCTCTTCCATCATCAGGGACCCGAAATCGTTGGCGCCGAAGCGGAGCGCGACCTGGCCGATCTTCAGGCCCATCGTGACCCAGCTCGCCTGGAGGTTCGGCACGTTGTCGAGAATGATGCGCGCCATGGCAAGTGTGCGGAGGTACGTCACGGCGTCGGTCTTGACCCGATCGGACATCCCGGTACCCTCGGGCTGGAGGGGCCAGCAGATGAAGGCCGTGAAGCCGCCAGTGCGCTCCTGCACCTCGCGGACACGGTGGAGGTGCTCGATGCGGTCCGCGAGGGATTCTCCGAGGCCGTACATCATCGTGACCGAGGTCTTCATCCCCTGTCGGTGGGCCTCCTCCTGCACCCCGAGCCACTCTTCGGTCTGCGCCTTCTTGCGCGCGACACGCTCCCGGATCGCATCGACCAGGATCTCGCCACCGCCACCCGGAATCGAATCCAGGCCGGCCTCCCGGAGCTGGCGCACCACGTCCGGCATCGGGATCCGGTAGCGTTCGGAGAAGAAGATGACCTCGGACGGCGAGAACCCGTGGATGTGGATCGGATGATGGGCCTTGATGTACCGCATCAATTCCAGATACCACTCGAAGGGGATGTAGGGGTTGTGCCCGCCCTGCAGCAGGATCTGGACCCCTCCAATCGCCTTGCACTCGTCGATCTTGGCCCCGATCTCCTCGAACGAGAGCACGTAGCCCTCGGCATCCTTCGGTCGTCGGTAGAAGGCGCAGAAGGCGCAATCGGCCACACAGACATTCGTGTAGTTGATGTTCCGATCGATGATGTAGGAGACCACCGGGTCCGGATGGTGCTGCCATCGCGCCGCGTCGGCGAGCGCCCCCAGCTCGAGGAGCGGCGCCCGTTCGTAGAGCTCGAGATGCGCCTTGAAGGTCGAACTGTCCCGGTCAATCGTGCTCATCTCACGCCGCCGTCAGGAAGGAGAAGGTGCCATCCGGCGCGAGCCCATCGTGGTGGAGGTGCCGGAAGAACGAGGTGAGCCCGAGCTGGTGTGCGGGGGTCAGTCGGTAGTCGAGCTGCCCGAGATACTCGCGCACCATCTGCACCGGCATGTCGGTCTGCGCGGCGGCCTCCGCGGCGAGCAGGTCCAGATGCTCGATCCCCCAGGCCCGCGAGGCGAGCAACCGATCGTGGAGGGCCATCGCCTCGACGCGATCCACATCGCGTCGCGCCGCCCAGACCGCGAAGACGAATGGCAAACCGGTCCATTCCTTCCATGCGGCCCCGAGATCGACCTGCACGGGGTAGGTCCCGCGACGCTGCAGGTGCAGCGCCGCGTCTCCGATCACGAGCACGGCATCGTGCGGCAGCCCGGGCAGGGCATCGAGATCGGTCGCCTCCGCGCGGACGGTCGCGAACCGGGGGGACACCTGCCACACGTGTCGGCAGAGCAGCTCGAGCAAGAGGACCGATGTGCGGCTCGACGCGGTGCGGAGCACGGTACGGCCATCGAGCGCGTCGACCGGGATCATGGAGAACAGCATGACCGAGTGAACCGGCCCATCGGCGGAAATCGCGAGGTCGGGCAGCAACTGGTACATCGAGGCATCCCGCGCATATTCGACGGCCGAGATCACGCTGACATCCAGTTCGCCTGCGGCGAGCAGGTCATTGAGCTCGGCGGCCGTGGCCGACACGACCGTGGCCGGCGCCTCGACGAGGCCGCGGTCCATCGCCGCATTGACCGGCAGGGCATTGATCCACGGAATCCGGCCGAGCCTCATGCGGCGTGCACCACCGGCAGCCCCGCACGCACGCGACCGCCTTCGGGGACCTCGAGCGCATCGAAGTCGCTGCGAACCACCTGATAGAGCGAATCCCGCTCCACCGGAATCTTCCCTGCCCCGCGGATCAGCCCGACCAGGGCGCCGTAGGACATCCCCATGTCGGTCGTGGCCCCGGCATCATGATAGATGCGCTCGAAGACCACGGTGCCCTCGACATCATCACAGCCGAACGCCAGCGCCACCTGACTCATGAATGGCGTCACCATGGGCCAGTGCGTCTTGACGTGCGGAATGTTGTCGAGGAACAGGCGCCCCACCGCGATGTTCTTGAGGTCCTCGTACCCGGTGGTCGCCGTCCCGACCCGACCGAGTTCCTCCCCCAATTCATTGTGCTCGGTGTGATAGGCCAGCGGGATGTAGGTGAGGAATCCGCCACTCCGGTCCTGCTGTTGGCGCAGCATGTCCAGGTGCTCGATCCGGTCGGCCGCGCGCTCCACGTGCCCGTAGAGCATGGTGCAATTGGTCGGGATCCCGAGCGCGTGGGCCTCGCCGTGCACCCGCAGGTATTCCTCGCCGGTCAGCTTCCGTTCCGCGATGGTCGCGCGCACGGCGGTGCTGAACACCTCGGCTCCCCCCCCCGGCATCGAGGTCAGGCCGGCCTCACGGAGCGCGGTGAGCACCGCAATCGTGCTGCACTTCTCGATGCGCGCGATATGGGCGATCTCGACCGCGGTCAGCGCCTTGATGTGGACCTCGGGGTGCCGCGCCTTGAGGCCGCGGATCATCTCCGCGTAGTACGCCAGACCCAGCTTGGGATGGAGCCCGCCGACAATGTGGAACTCCCGGGTGGGCGCGCCGCGGGCCTGTTCCGCCTCGTGATAGACCTCCTCGAGCGAGCGCGCATAGGCGCCATCCTCCCGTGGCATCCGCGCGAAGGAGCAGAACGTGCACGTGTTCCGCAGGATGCAGACATTCGTGGGGTTGATGTGCTGATTGGCCGAGAACCAGACGCGGTTCCCGTTCCGTCGCTGGTTGGCGTGATCGGCCAGGCTCCCGAGGCCGATCAGGTCGTCTGTCGCGAACAGCGCCAGCCCATCCTCGCGGGTGAGACGCTCACCGGCAAGCACCCGGTCACGGATCGGGACCAGCGCGGGATCACGGAGTCGATCGAGGGGAACGGTCATCCCGGAATCTATCGGGACCGGCGTCTGCGGGGTACCGCCGTCCCTCACCTCGCGCATCGAGCACCTTCCGGACGATGGCCGCGAGCTCCCCAGCGGTGAAGGGCTTCGGCAGGAACGGGACTTCACCGATCGCAAGGACCATCGTGTCCTCGCTGTACCCGGACATGAGCACGACCGGCAGCTCGGGGTGCGCGACGGCCAGGGCATCGCGAAGCGCGATGCCACCCATGCCGGGCATCACGAGATCCGAGAGCACCAGGGCGATCGGGGTCGTCGGAGCGCTCTCGAGGAAACCGAGTGCTTCCATCCCCTCCGCCGCGGCACTCACCGCATAGCCCAGCCGGCCGAGCACCCGGCTGCAGATATCGCGGATCTGGGGTTCGTCATCGACGACGAGGATGTGCTCGTCGCCCGCGGGAAGCTCTCCCCCGCCGACGTCCGCGCGTGCCATGGCGCCGTCGCCCGCCGGCGGGAGAACGAATCGAAGGGTGGTGCCATGCCCGGGATCGCTCTCGACCTCGATCGTTCCTCCGGCCTGTTCGATGATGCCGTACACCGTCGCCAGCCCCAGTCCGGTGCCCTGTCCGAGTGGCTTCGTGGTGTAGAACGGTTCGAAGATGTGCGGCAACGCCGTCGCCGGAATCCCCACCCCGGTGTCGTGGACCTCGAGCACCGGGTGCAGTTCCCGGAGACCGGTACGGATCGTCACGGTGCCGACGCCGCCCATCGCATCGCGCGCGTTCACGATCAGGTTGACCAGGGCATGTTCGAGTTGTGACGGATCGACCAGTACCGGGATGACCGCATCGGCTCGGTCCACCTCGATCGAGACACCCTCGCCGACGATTCGTTCGAGGAACGGGACCAGCCGCATCACCAGCTCCCCGAGATCGACGCGTTGCGGCAGCACCACCTGGCGTCGCGCAAAGGTGAGGAGCTGGCGGGTCAGGTCAGCCGCCCGGCTGCTGGCGCGCTTGATCTCCAGGATGTCATTGCGGCGGGGGTCGCCCTCGGGCAGATCATCGAGCGCCAGCCCCGCGTAGCCGCCGATCGCCGTGACCAGGTTGTTGAAGTCGTGCGCGACCCCCCCCGCCAGGCGTCCGATCGCCTCGAGCCGCTGACTGGCGACGAGCCGCCGTTCCAACGCCACCCGCTCGTGCACATCCCGAACGACACTGAGATAGTGCGGGACCCCATCGAGCTCGATCACGCGGCAGGAGACCAGTGTCTCACGCTCGGATCCGTCGGGACGACGGATGCGGAACGGGTAGTCGACCAGCGCACCGGTCTCGCGGACCAGTTCGACGGCTCGCGCGCGATCGTCGAGTGCTGCCCAGACACCCGTGCTCCGCACATCATGCCCCACAAAATCGTCGCGCGACCGGCCGCTCACGGCACAATAGGCATCATTGACCTGCAGGTATCGATCGTCCGAGATGCGGATCAATGCCACCCCATCGGGGACGAGCTGGAACAGGAGCGCGAACTGCTCCTCTACGGCACGCAGATCCCGGAGACTCTCCGTTTCGATCCGGGTCCGGAGACGGGACTGGAACAGATAGCCGGAGAGACCGGCGAGCCCGACGATCAGCACGAGTGCCAGGCGACGCGTGAGCGCTCGGTCAGCGGTCATCGCGGCCCACCCTTCCACCGGGACGGCGTCCAGCCGCCAGATGCGATCGGGCAGGAGGACCGGGAGGGTCACTGGGTCGAGTCCCGACAAGGCGCGGTCCGATTCCCCGGCAATGCGACGGCCGTCCTGATCGCGCAACAACCAGCGCACGCTCGTTGTGTCGGTCAAGCCACTCGCCCGGATCACCGCCTCGAGGTCGAGCACCGCCGCCACAACCACCACGGTCCCCGATTCGGACACATCCGCTCGAAGGCGACCGATCAATCCCGTCCCCCCCTGGTACAGCGACACCGGGCCGGAGAGGGCCACTGGCGGACCGAGATGGTCCGCCGCCCGCAGGTAATCGCTCCAGATGCCGGGGGTGGGGTCGGCGTGCAGGTCCCTGCCCAATGCCGCGGCGTTCCCGGTCATCGGCCAGACGTGGGTGATCACTCCGTCCTGGAGAGACTGCAGACTGCGGACCATCGACGCGTCACCGAGCCTGAGCTGCGCGGCATAGTGATCGAATCGGGCGTCCATGTCGGCTTCGCCCCAATTGACGGCGAGCAGCGCGGCCAGACCAGGCAGGAGCGAGAACCCCTCTGCGGTCCGATTCTGCAGTGCGACTCTCCTGGGTGACAGCCGACCGACGGCGGCCCCCCGCGCGAACTCCACCGCCGTGCGTTGGTCCCATCGATCGAACATGAAGGCGAAGATCGCGATGCCGAGGGCCAGCCCCATCGCCACGGTGCGGGGCTGAAACGCCGAGACCCTCCCACGGCGGGAGCCGGGGAGGGTCTCGGTGATCAGGGTCGGGGTCACAACGCCCGGACAGCCAGCGCAGCGTTATGGCCACCGAATCCGAACGCGTTCGACAGGCCGACATCGATGGCACGTGCGACACTGTGGTTCGGGGCGCAATCCAGGTCACACTCGGGATCCTGCTCCGTGACGTTGATCGTCGGGGGAATGCGACCCTCTCGCGTGGCCAGCAGTGTCACGACGAATTCCAGGGCTCCGGCACCGCCGAGGAGATGCCCGGTCATCGATTTGGTCGAGCCGAACACGAGCTCCCGCGCATGCGCCCCGAACACCGCCTTGACCGCCTGGGTTTCGGCGATGTCGCCGAGGGGGGTCGACGTGCCGTGCGCATTGACATAGCCGACGCGTGACGGATCGATGCCGCCGTCGGCGAGGCACATGCGCATGGCGCGCTGGGCTCCCTCACCCTCGGGCGCCGGGGCACTCATGTGGTAGGCATCGCCGGAGAGCCCGTAACCGACCACCTCGCCGAGAATCGTGGCACCGCGTCGTTCGGCGTGCTCGAGGGATTCGAGCACCACCGCGGCGCCGCCATCGCCCAGCACGAAGCCATCACGGCCACGGTCGAAGGGTCGACTGGCAGTCGTGGGTTCGTCGTTGCGTGTCGACATCGCCTTCATGTTGGAGAAGGCCGCGACGGTCAGGCCGGTGATGGCGGCCTCGCTGCCCCCGGTGATCATCGCATCCGCGTCCCCGTCCCGGATCATCCGGTAGCCCTCGCCGATCGCGTGGGCCGACGAGGCGCAGGCCGAGACGGGCGCAAAGTTGGGCCCCTTGAACCCGTACCGCATCGAGACGAGGCCCGCGGACATGTTGGGGATGAACATCGGCACGAAGAATGGCGAGACACGATCCGGCCCCTCTTCGATGAACAACCTGCAGTTGTCCTCGAAGGTCTGCATCCCGCCGATCCCGCTCCCCATCACCACGCCGATCCGGTTCGCATCGCCCTGCGCGGCATCGAGGCCAGACTGGGCAACGGCCTGATGTGCAGCGGCGATCGCGTACTGTGCGAACAAGTCGAATCGACGCGCTTCCTTCCGATCGATATAGGGCAGCGGATCGAACTGCTTGACCTCGCAGGCGAACTGCACCCGGTGCCGCGAGGCATCGAACTTCGTGATCGGCGCCGCGCCGCTGGTTCCGGCCAGCAGGTTCGCCCAGGTCTCCTCGACCGTGAGCCCCACCGGAGTCACCAGCCCGAGGCCGGTGACGACGACGCGGCGCCTCATGTCACGCGCCCAGCTTGTCGTGGAGATACTTCAGGGCATCGCCCACCGTCCGGAGCTTTTCGGCCTCCTCGTCGGGGATGTCGATGTCGAACTCCTTCTCGAACGCCATCACCAGCTCGACCGTATCGAGCGAGTCGGCACCGAGATCTTCCATGAAGGATGCCTCGGGGGCGAGCTTCTCGCGCTCGACACCAAGTTCCTCAACGATGATGCTCTTGACCTTCTCCTCCACGTCACTCATCAGATGCCTCATTGCGCCAGGTGTGAATTCGGGCCTCGTTCATCCCGTCATGCCGCCATCGACCACAAGCACCTGGCCCGTGACGTAGGCTCCGAGATCCGAGGCGAGATACAGGACCGCTCCTGCAACATCCTCCGGCCGACCGAGTCGGGCCAGCGGGATGGACTCCAATAATGCCGTGCGAGCGCCATCGGGCAAGGCGGCCGTCATGTCGGTCTCGATGAAGCCCGGCGCGATGCAGTTCACGAGGATACCGCGCCCACCGTACTCCTTCGCCAACGACTTCGTGAACCCGATGAGCCCTGCCTTCGAGGCGGCGTAGTTGGCCTGGCCCCCATTGCCGGTGAGGCCGACCACGCTCGTGATGTTGATGATTCGACCGCTCCGACGCTTCATCATCCCCTTCAGGAGCGGCTGGGTGGCATGAAACGCCCCACTCAGGTTCGCGGCGATGACGTCGTTCCAGTCGTCGCTGGACATGCGCAGCATGAGGGTGTCTCGCGTGAGCCCGGCGTTGTTGACGAGGATCTCGATCGGGCCCAGCGCCGCCTCGGCAGCCGCCACCGCCGCCCGTACTGTCTCGGGCTGCAGCAGGTCGCATCCGAACCCCCGCACACCCTCGCCGATCTCCTGAGCCACCGCCTCGGCAGCGGCTTCCGAGCGGCCGGTGAGGGCGACCGAGGCACCGGCCGCATGCAGCGACTCGACGATGGCTCGCCCGATACCACGAGTTCCGCCCGTGACGAAGGCGATCCTGCCAGTGAGATCGAGCTTCATGCCGTCCGCTCCAGGTACGCGTCGATCTGATCGGCCGTCCCGAGGGCCACATAATTGGTCCCCGGGACGATCCGCTTGAGGAGTCCACCGAGCACCGCCCCGGGGCCGAGTTCGAGCCACTCGGCGTCGGGCCATTCGGTCGCGAGCCGTCGCATCGACTCAACCCAGCGGACCGGGGCCGTCAGCTGCTCGGCGAGCAGCTGGGCTGCGTCGCTCGCGTCCGGCACGAGCTCGGCCGTGGCATTCGCCACGACCGGGAACGTCGCGCTCCCGAAGGGCGTGATGCGAAGCGCTTCGGTGAGCCCGGGCACCGCCGGCGCCATCAGCGGTGAGTGGAAGGCGCCACTCACCTTGAGGGGCAGCACCCGCTTGGCCCCTGCGGCGGTGCAGCTTGTCCCGGCGGCCTCGACCGCAGCCGGGTCGCCCGAGATCACCGTCTGATCGGGGGCGTTCAGGTTGGCCGCGACCACCGTCCCGTGGGCACTGGTCGACTCCTGGCAGATGCGTTCGACCTCGGACGAGGCAAGCCCGAGCACGGCGGACATGGCGCCGGGCCGCGCCTGCCCCGCCTCGAACATGAGGGCGCCGCGGCGACGCACCAGGCGGGCAGCCTGTGCAGGGGCCAAGGCACCGGCGGCCATCCAGGCGCTGTATTCGCCGAGCGAATGTCCGGCCGCAGCGACCACGCGACCAGCGAGTCGCGGGGCGAGCACCGCGTGCACGGCGGCACTGTGGGCCAGGATGGCCGGCTGGGCGTTGTGGGTCGCGACGAGCTCTTCCTCGGTCCCATCCCACATCACCTGCGTGATCGGACTATCAAGCGCGGCATCCACGACCGCGAGGAGATCCGCCGCGACAGGGAAACGGTCGGCCAGATCCTTCCCCATGCCGATCTTCTGCGCGCCCTGACCCGGGAAGAGGAGGATCGTCGCTACCACCGGAGCACAACACTTCCCCAGGTGAAGCCGGCACCAAACGAGACCAGCATGACAATCGAGCCTGGGGTCAGCCGTCCCTCGTCCTGGGCCTGAACCATCGCGAGGGGGATGCTCGCCGACGAGGTGTTGCCGTACCGCTCGAGGTTCACCATCACCTTGTCCATCGGGATACCGGCATACCGGGCCGTGGCGTCGATGATGCGGAGGTTGGCCTGGTGCGGTACCAGCAGGTCGATCGACTCCGCGGACAGCCCGGCGCGCCGGATGGCCTCGTCGGTGCTGCGACTCATCGCGAGGACCGCGGCCTTGAAGACCTCACGGCCCGCCATCTTCATCATGTGCCGATTCTCGGCGATGGCCTCCGCCGTGAGCGGCTCCGACGAACCGCCCGCCGGGATATAGAGCAACTCCGCGAGATCGCCATCAGCGCCGAGATAGGTCGCGAGGATGCCGCGCTCGTCCCCGGGCTGGCTGCGGCGGAGCACACAGGCTCCCGCGCCATCGCCAAACAGGATCGCCGTCGACCGGTCGTTCGCGTCGGTAATCGTCGACAATTTCTCGGCGCCGACCACCAGAACGGTGTCGCCCTGACCCGCGGCCATCAACCCTTCGGCGACGGTGACACCGTAGACCCACCCTGGACAGGCCGCGACCAGATCGAAGGCCCAGGCATGCTTGGCGCCGAGCAAGGCCTGGAGGTCGCAAGCCGCCGAGGGCAGGCGCCGATCCGGTGTCACCGTGGCGAACACGATGCCGTCGATGTCGGCGGCCGACACCCCAGCCTGCTCCATCGCCTGACGAGCGGCAACCAGCGCATACGAGGTGAGCGATTCGTCGGGCCGGGCAATCCGACGCTCACGGATCCCGGTCCGCTCGACGATCCACTCGTCACTGGTATCGAGATAGCGTTCGAGATCGGCGTTGGTGAGGCGGCCTTCGGGTGCCGCGGCGCCGATGCCGGCCATCCACGCGATCGGGCGCGTGATGCTCATGCCAAGGCCGCCATCTCGGCGGCGATATGCTCCGTCAATTTGCCCTCGACTGACTCGATGGCCGTCCGGATCGCATTCTGGATCGCGAGCGGCGTGGAGCTCCCGTGGCAGATGATCGGGACGCCGCGCACCCCGAGGAGTGGCGCGCCACCGTATTCACCATAATCCAGAAAGCGGGTCAGCGGACGGAGTTCCGCGGACTTGAGCAGGCCGGGTGATTCCCGTTCGAGCAGGTCCTGCACGAGCCGACCCATTGACTCGTAGAACTTGAGCACCACGTTCCCGGTGAAGCCATCGCAGACGACGACGTCGAGCTTGCCGTGCACGGGATGCGGCACCACGATGTCGCGGCCTTCAATGTTGCCGACATAGTTGAGGCGGCTGGCGAGCTTGAGGGCCTGATGCGCTTCACGGATGATGGCGGTACCCTTCTCCTCCTCCTCGCCGACGTTGAGGAGGCCGACCTTCGGATTCGGTCGGTGGAGCACGTCGCGCATGTAGATCGATCCGAGATGGGCGAAGTTCACCAGCTCGCGCGCCGAACACTCGACGTTGGCACCGGCATCAAGCACGAGCACGGGGCCGGTGGGGGTCGGGAAGTGCGAGGCCACCGTGGCCCGATCGACCCCCTCATGCAGCCCGAGCAGGACCGTCGAGGCGGCCAGCACGGCACCGGTGTTGCCCGCCGAGACGAAGGCCTCCGCTCCACCCTTGGCATGCACACCGATCCCGACCACGAGGGATGAGTCGCGCTTCTGGCGGACGGCCTGAAGCGGCCGATCCGTCATGGCGACCACCTCGGTGGCGGGCACGATATCAATCCGGGAGCGGTCGAGCCCCGGATGCCGGTCGAGATGCGGGGTGATCACGTCCGGACGGCCGACCAGGACGATGCGGAAACCTGGTGCCAATTCCGACAGCGCGAGCGCCACGCCGTCGACCTCGACGGCCGGGGCGTTGTCGCCGCCCATCGCGTCGATCGCGACGCGGATCACGGCCTAGTTGTCCTCGACCTCGAGGCGCTTCTTGCCTGCGTAGTACCCGCAGGACGGGCAGACCCGATGCGGCAACCGCGGCGAGCTGCAACGAGCACAGGCCTGCGTCGGGATGCCCTTGGCCGTGTGGTGGCCACGGCGGAGCCGCTTGCGGGACTTGGAGAGCTTTCGCTTCGGTACGGCCATTGCTGCCTCAATTGGTCAAGCCGGGCGCCGCGCATCGGCACGGCCCGGCGTTCAAGTCCGCCCCACACTGCGGGCAGAGCCCCTGGCACGCGTCCTGACAGAGCAGGAACGCCGATGCACGCAGGGTCACTTCCTCCCGAACGGCCCACGCGACATCGATCGATGTGGCATGGGCGGGGACGGGATAGACACTCGGATCTTCCTGCAAATCGGGATCGGCGGAGAATATCACGTCGAAATCGTCCTCGACCACCTGCTCGACCGGAGCCAGACACCGACGACACTCTCCGCCGAGCGTGGCACGCACATGTGCCCGCCAGAGATAGTCGCCCCCCTCCGTCAACCGCAACGTCCCCGCGACCTCGACCGGTGCCATGAATGGCGCCAGCAGCCCATCGAACGCCGGATCCGCCGGGTCGAGTGTCCCGTCCGTGGCCACCCCCGCACTGCCGATCTGGCGAACGTCAATACTCAGCATAGCCATCAAAAATATTAGGCCAGCCCCTGACGGGTCAAGCCGGGATCAGGATCCCGAGGCCGGCCAGTTCCCGCTCAGTGAAGAAAAAGGCGATCTCGCGAAGGGCGTTCTCATCGCTGTCGCTGCCATGCACGGCGTTTCGACCCTTCGACTCGGCAAAGCGCTGCCGGATGGTACCCGGATCAGCCTCGGCCGGGTCGGTCGCCCCGATGGCCGTCCGCCACGCCGAGACGGCTTCGGGCGCAGTCAGCATCAGCGCGATAGCCGAACCGGATGACATGAACTCGACCAACTCATCGAAAAACGGGCGACCCCGATGGACGGCATAGAACGCCTCCGCCTCCACCCGGCTGAGCCGCACCAGCCGCATGGCGGCGATCGCGAAGCCTGCGGCCTCGAGATGCGCCAGGATCTTGCCGCTGTTCCCGGACGCCACCGCGTCGGGCTTGACCATCGCGAACGTGACACTTCCCGCCATGCATGACCTCGAACGTACTCGGGACTGGTGAAGGGAGCCATGATTCCTGGATCGCGAGACAAGGTAACTATCTCATGATTCAGGGCTTGCGACTCGCCATGTGAGAACTTACTTGAGCTTGCCCTTGAGGAGATTGATCACGTCGACCGGCCGACGCATGATGCCGATCCCGGCGGCCTCGAAGGCCTGAAACTTCTCCTCTGCAGTGCCGCTTGATCCGGAGATGATGGCACCGGCGTGCCCCATCCGACGCCCCTTGGGGGCGGTCTGGCCGGCAATGAAACCGACCACGGGCTTCGTGACATGCTGGGTGATGTAGGCGGCGGCATCCTGTTCCGCCGTTCCGCCAATCTCCCCGATCATCACGATCGCCTCGGTCGCCGGATCCGCCTCGAAAGCGGTCAGGACATCGATGAAGTTGGTCCCGACGATCGGGTCGCCACCGATGCCGACACAGGTACTCTGACCGAGCTGGTTGTGGGTCAGGTGATGGACCACCTCGTAGGTGAGCGTCCCGGAGCGCGAGACAAGTCCGATCGGGCCTGGCGTCACGATGTTGCCCGGGATGATCCCGACCTTGGCTGCCCCCGGGGTGATGAGCCCAGGGCAGTTCGGTCCGATCAGCCGGGTGCCCCGCTCGCGCAGGAACGGCATGACCGTCGTCATGTCGAGCACCGGCACGCCTTCGGTGATGCAGACCACCAATTCGACACCAGCGTCCGACGCTTCCTTGATGGCGCCGGCCGCCATCGCCGGTGGCACGTAGATCACCGAGCAATTGCCGCCGGTCGCAGCCACGGCTTCCGCCACGGTATTGAAGACCGGCACCGAGCCGTCGAACTGCTGTCCACCCTTCCCCGGTGTCACCCCGGCCACCACGTTGGTCCCGTACTCGATCATCTGGCGGGCATGGAACGACCCCTCGCGACCGGTGAGTCCCTGGACGATCAGGCGGGTGCTCTTGTCAACCCAGATGCTCACGCGGCCTCCTTGGCCAGCGCCACGGCCTTCTCGACCGCGGCGTCCATGTCGTTCATTGCGGTCATGCCGACACTCTCGAGAATCCTGAATGCTTCCTTCTCATTGGTGCCGGTCAGGCGGATCACGATCGGGACCTCGACCTTGAACTGCTTCGTGGCCTCGAGAATCCCGTTGGCCACATCATCGGTCCGGGTGATCCCGCCGAAGATGTTGAAGAGAATCACCTTCACCGCGGGATCGGCCGTGATGATCTTGAGGGCGTTGACCACTTTCTCGGGGTTCGAGGAACCTCCGATGTCCAGGAAGTTCGCTGGCTCGCCGCCGTAGAACTTGACGAGATCCATCGTGGCCATCGCGAGTCCCGCTCCGTTGACCACACAACCGACATTGCCATCCAGCTTGATGAAGGTCAGGTTGGCGCGCCGCGCCGCCACCTCGCTCGGTTCCTCTGCCGACTCGTCGCGGAGGACGGCGAGGTCGGGACGCCGATCAAGCTCGTTCTCGTCGATGCTGATCTTTGCGTCGAGCGCGAGCACCTGCCCCTCCGGCGTCGTCACCAGCGGGTTGATCTCGGCCAGCGAGGCGCCATTGGCCATGAACACTGCATACAGCTGATGCATGATCTTGACGGCGGCCTTGACCTGACCCCACTCCGAGTAGAGCGCGAGCGCCAGTTGCAGGGCCTGATGTGGCAGGAGCCCGTATCGCGGGTCGACGGCGAGCCGGGTGATCTTCTCCGGTGTCTTTGCCGCGACCTCCTCGATGTCGACGCCACCAGCAGCGGACACCATGAACACCGGGAGTTGGGTGGCCCGATCCAGGATCAGCCCGACGTAGCTCTCGGTCGCGATCTCTGCGGCCGGCACCACGAGCACCTTGTTGACGACAAGTCCCTTGATCGTCATGCCGAGGATCTGGGAGGCGTACTCCTTCGCCTCGCCAGGATTGCCGGCAAGCTTGACCCCGCCCGCCTTGCCACGGCCGCCCGCGTGAACCTGCGCCTTGACGACGACCGTCCCACCGAGGCGACGGGCGATTGCCTCCGCCTCACTCGGTGTGGAGGCGACGTCGCCATCGAACATGGGGACACCGACGGCCTTCAGCAGGTCTCGGGCCTGATACTCGTGCAGATCCACGCGATCCTCACAGGTAGGAACCTTCAATCAATCGGACAATCCGGCGATGCCGCGCATCGACCGGTTCCACGGTTGGCACAGCCCGGCAAACTAGCCGAACAGACGACCCATCGCTACTCGCGAGTGGTGTCCCGCAGGATACCCCGGAGGGCTTCCCAGGCACGACCGAAGGCCGTCAGGTCGCCGCGAACCAGCGCGGAGTCGGCCCGCATCAACCAGCTCCGTGCCGACTCGAGCCGCCCGAATTCCTCGAATTCCGGTGTGGTCTCGAGCAGACCCTCGGTGGGGTGCTCCCCGCCCCATCGCACGGCACCCGGGCGTCCGCCATCGATCCCGAGCGACGAGGCGACTCCGGTCCAGAGCAAACGGGCCGGGCCTCGCCGACCCAACGATCCGTAGCTCCGCCACACGGTGAGGTGCCCGTCCTCCACCGCCCACCTGAGTGGGCCGGCAATCAAGGTGTCCCCCGAGGCGCGAAGCGAATCGTCAACCTGCGTGAAGCCGGCCGAGGAGCGCCACGCTGCGCTGACGCTGCCAAGCGCCGTGGGGAGCGCGGGATCGAGGCGGACGACCTCCACCCGGGGCAGGTGGGCATGCCGCACCCCCGTCAGCATGGTCACCCCGCCGTCGGGTTCCGGACGCTCGAGCAGGACCTGCACCGCTGGCCCCTCTGCAGAGACCAGAGCGTCGGCGCCCATCGGAACACCCTCGTCGGCGAGCAGGCGATCACCGGTCGCGGACTGTAAGGCGACCAGTTGTGCGTCGAACCACCCGACCGAATAGCCGAGGGCATCGAGGACCTCCCCCGGCGGGGGCTCGTCAAGACGCACGAACGGTCGATGCAGGCTCCCCAGGGCACGACCCAACGAGTCGGCGGCTGGATCGAGCCATGCCTCGACCGTCCCGCTCCTGGCCCCGATGGCCGCTACAATTGCCGGCGCGACGCCATCCACGGCCTGACCACCGAAGCGACTCCGTGTCCCATGTGGCACGCCCCGCACGACGGCGAACCCGTTCAGGACCCAGGTCGGTTGACTCCCGTGCACCGTGAAACCGGTGAGACGCCACTCGACGGTCGGCATGATCGAGGTCACCCGTTCAACCGGATCGAGATGCCAGTCGACGGTCGCGGAATCGTCCAGCGCCAGCATCCCCGGCGCCTGCCGTGCCCACGCCAGCGCGGCGCGGCGCAGGACGTGCCCCGCCCGGATGCCAGCGGGGGCGCGACTCCATCCCTCGGCCATCGGCAGGATCGTCACGCCCGGGAAGGCCTCCGGGGGGGCACCCGGGACCGCGGCACCATCCGGACTGACGGAATCCGCGACGAAGCGACTGACCGTGAGGGTCCCCGCGGTGTCCGATGGCTGGCCGACGACCAGCCAGGCGGCGGAGTGCGCCGGTCCCGGCACCACCAGGAGCGGATGCTCCCCTCTCCTTCGCGACTGTCGGATGAGGGCCTCGCGATCCCACCGGTCGGGAATGCCCGGCCCGCTCCGCGTGCCCCCCCCCCCGACTGGCGTGACCCGGACGATGCCGTACAGGCGGTCGGCCAGGTCGCGGGCGTACCCGGTGTGGCTCGCCGTCACAACCTCACCGGCGACGAAGGCCGGGACGAGGAAGCGCTCCACTACCACGGTGGCCAGCATCACGCCCCAACTTGCCAGCACCAGGGTGTGCCGCCCGACGAAGGCCCACCGAAGGGTGAGCGCGCTGACGGCGATCGCCACCCCCACCACCACGTGCGCAGCGACGATCCGCGTCTCGAGCGCCGGTGGACTCAACCACCTCGCCTGATCGATGGCGAGGTGATACGGGGCGAGCAGGTAGCCCCAGCCGAGCACGAGACCCACCGAGGCCATCAGACTCCCGATGTGTCGCCGGGCATAGGGATGGATCGTGACCCGACGGCCCTCGCGTGCGAACGCCCCGATGGTCCAGTAGCTGAGACCCACGACCACGAGGGCCAATCCGATGAGGACTGCAGTGAACTGGAGCGCCTGCTCCCAGGCCGGCAACTGGGCCACATACACCCCGAGATCGACACCGAGGACCGGGTCAGTCACTCCGTAGTGCACCCCGTGCCAGGCCAGAGCGGCAGCATCGCGACGGATGGCGACGCTCCACCCGATTACGCCACCGAAGAAGGCGCCCATTCCACCGGACGAGAGGACCAACGAGCGTTGGGGCACCAATTCGCGCACGGCCACGCCGCCGACCTGGTGCTGCACCTGCACCGTGGCGATCGAGCGGGCCACGATGACGGCATGCATCCCGAGCCAGGCCGCGCCGATGAGGCCACTTCCGAACTGGAGGAGCAGACGCATCCACCACAGGTGCGACGACGTCGCCGCCACTTCCGGGGAGACGGAGGCCGCCCACCAGCGGTCCGCGAGGAACCCCACGAGATCACGGCCCGCGAAGAGCAGCACGGTCGCGATCGACGTGATCAGGATGAGGCGCCGCCCGCGCGGGTTCATCGCCTCAGCCGGGCACACCGTGCTCGCGAAGCCAGTCGCGAACCTCGGCATGGTAAGCGTCCCGGTGCGCGATGGTCCGGGCCTCGAATCGGAGCACCAGCACCGCCTGCGTATTCGAGGCGCGACAGAGCCCCCATCCCTCCGGCCAGGAGATGCGGACGCCGTCGAGCGTGTCGACCGGGTAGTGACGCCCGAAGTGTTCCGCCGCACGCCGCACCACCTCGAACTTCCGGTCGTCCGGACACGGGACCCGGATCTCCGGAGTCACGTGAGTGACCGGCAGGTCGGCGAGCAGCCGGGCCACCCCGAACGGGCCACGCGAAACGATCTCGAGCAGGCGTGCGGCAGCGAACAACGCATCATCGAATCCGAGCCAGTCCCCACCAAAGAACATGTGGCCACTCATCTCGCCAGCCAGTGGCGAGGCTTCTTCCTGCATCTTCGCCTTGATCAGCGAGTGACCGGTCTTCCACATCACGGGGCGCGCCCCCGCCTGTTCCAGCGCCTGCGGCAACACATCCGAACACTTGACATCGAAGATGACCGGAATCCCGCGTCCGAACCGGCGAACCGCATCGCGTCCGAAGACCACCAGCAACTGATCGCCGAAGATCGGTCGACCAGTCTCGTCGACCACCCCGATCCGGTCGGCATCGCCATCGAAGGCAATCCCCAGCTCCGCCTCGGTGGCACGCACGGAGACCTGAAGATCGACCAGATTCTCGAGAACCGTGGGATCCGGGTGGTGGTTCGGAAACGTGCCATCGCTTTCAGCAAAGAGGGGAATCACCTCGGCCCCGAGCATGCGAAGCGCTTCGATCGCGACCAGGGACGCGACCCCGTTGCCGCAATCCACCGCGACCCGGACCGGCCGCTCCAGCCGATGGAGCCCCACGATGGCCTCGCGATAGCGACGGAGGATGCCCCCCGCGACACGACGCGTACCGGCGTCCGTGCGATACTCCTCGCGCAGGATGCGTTCGTAGAGCGCCTGGATCGCCGCACCATGGATGCCCTCGCCGTCGAGCACCATCTTGAACCCGTTGTACTCGGGAGGGTTGTGCGATCCGGTGACCTGCACGCCTCCGTCCGCGGCGAGATCGTGGATCGCGAAGTAGAGCGCCGGCGTGGGCACCTCGCCGATCTCGATGACGGTGCCGCCGCTCGCGACCACGCCGCGCTGCAGGCCGGATGCGAGGCGTTCGCCCGAGGGGCGATTGTCGCGACCCACCACGAGCACCGCCGGTCGTCCGAGCCGAGCGTGCGCCGCGGTGGCGATCGCGCGGCCCAGGTGCTCCGCGAACTCCGCGGTCAGCTGGGTATCGATGACCCCGCGAATATCGTACTCGCGGAAGATCGCAAGCGGGACCTGCAGTGGGGCCTCCCGGGCTAGCGCGTGAGGATCGGCGTGACGACGTGCCGAAGTCGTACCGCCTCCTGCCCGGCGAAATCGAGGACCGTCCGAGGCCAGACACCGAGGACGAGGATCGCGATCACGCCAAGCGCCACCAGGATCTTCGCGGGTGTCGGGAAGCGAATCGTCTGGTGTGCCGAACGGGTGCGGGTCGGCTTCAGCGTCAGGGCCAGCACGACCGGGAGGTAATAGCCGATCGAGATCCCGCTGGCCAGCATCGCGATCACTGGGAGGACCACCTCACCCTGGCCGAGTGGTGCGGCAATCACATACCACTTGCCGATGAACCCGAACGTGCCGGGGAATCCGAGCAGGGAGAGCATGCAGACCGTCAGGCCAAGCGACGCGAACGGACGCACCGCATAGAGTCCCTCGAGGTCGGAAATCAGGACAGTGCGCGCACCGGCGCGCTCGATCGAGGCCAGGATGCCGAACGTGGCCACGATCGTCACCGAGTAGGCGAGCAGGTAGACCAGCACGGCGGCCGTCCCGGCGTCCGATTGGCTCCAGAGAGCCAGCAAGAGGTAACCGGCGTGCGCGATGGCGCTGTAGGCCAGCATCCGCTTGATCGACTGCTGGGCCAACGCCACCAGATTGCCGACCAGCATCGTGGCCACCGCCAGCCCGCCCAGCACCGGTCGCCAGAGGTCCACGTACGCCGGCAGTGCCTCGGCGAGGAGGCGGGCGAGCGCGAAGAACGCGGCCGCCTTCACTCCACTCATCATGAAGGCGGTGACCGGCGTGGGCGCGCCCTCATAGACATCGGGCACCCAGGTATGGAACGGGACGGCACCGATCTTGAACGCGAGGCCGATCAACAGCAATGCCACGCCAGCCTTGGCCATGAGCGTCGGTTCCGCGGCCGAGAGCTGGGCGCCGATCAGGGCAAGGTTGAACTGCCCCGTGGCACCGTAGAGCAGCGCGATGCCGTACAGCAGGAATCCCGACGCGAATGCGCCGATCAGGAAGTACTTGAGCGCTGCCTCTGCCGAGGAGCGACGGGTGCGGTCATACCCGGAGAGCACGTAGACCGCGATCGACATGACCTCGAGCCCGAGGAACAGGGTGATCATGTCGGCGGCGCCGGCCAGCAGCATCATGCCGACGGTGGCGAGCATCAGGAGGACGTAGTACTCCGGGGCCAGGATGCCCTGTCGTTCCAGCCAGCGCACGGAGAGCACCGTGACGCCAAAGGCGATCGAGAGCAGGAGGGCGTCGCTGCTGAACCGGAACCCGTCGAGCGCGATGACCTGCGCCAGCCCGTCCGCATGGGCGCCGGACTTCGCCATCCAGCCGGTCGCAAGGAGCGCTGCACCGTACCCGATCAGGGACAATGTGCCCGCGAGCCGCGAGTCGGCCCCGGTGCGGTGACGCCATGCGATCACCAGGAGCACCACCAGCGCCCAGACCGTGAGCGTGACTTCCGGGAGGAGGGCCAGCAGGGCGCCGCCGGGAGTTCCTGGATCGATCGGCATCAGGGCATCCTCCCCGTGAGCGAGGTGGGACGGATCGTCCTGGTCGGCGGCAAGTGGGGCTGGATCATCTCGACGTACCGACGGACCGCACCGTCCGTCCGTCGGAGGATCGGTCCGGGATAGAGACCGATCCAGATCATGGCGGCGATCAGTGGCGCCAACACCGCGATCTCGCGCCGGGACAAGTCAGGGAAGGATTCGTTGGCGGGGTTCGTCAGCCGATTGAAGAAGACGCGCTGCGTCGCCCAGAGCAGGTAGGCCGCGGCAAAGATCACGACCGTCGTGGCGATGCCGACCAACCACGGATAGCGACCGAAGGACCCGAGCAGGACCAGGAACTCCCCCACGAAGCCGTTCAACCCGGGCAAACCGATCGACGCAAAGGCCGTGATGACGAAGGCCGTGGCCATCATCGGGGCCACGCGAGCCAATCCGCCATAGTCGGCGATCTTCCGGGTATGCCGCCGCTCGTACATCATCCCGATGATGAAGAAGAGCGCGCCGGTGGAGAGTCCATGCGAGATCATCACGACCATGGCGCCCTGCACGCTCTCGACCGTGCTGCCCCAGATCCCGAGGATCACGAATCCGAGGTGGCTGACCGACGAGTACGCCACCAGGCGCTTGAGGTCGGGCTGGACCATCGAAACGAGCGCGGCGTAGACGATCCCGATCACCGCCAGGGTCGCCATCACGTGACCGGTCCGTTCCGACAGGGCGAAGACCGGGAAGAACGGGATGGCGAATCGCAGGAAGCCGTACGTCCCCATCTTCAGCAGGATCACGGCGAGGTCCACCGATCCCGCGGTGGGCGCCTCGGTGTGCGCATCCGGCAACCAGGTATGGAACGGGAAGAGCGGCACCTTGACCGCGAATGCGAGGGCAAAGGCCGTGAACAGCCATCCGCCATACGGCCGCAGCGCATCGGCGTGCGCGAGCAGGTGCAGGTACGAGAACGAATAGGTCCCCGAGGCGTCCCCCACGATCTTCACCATCCAGAGGATCGAGACGAACATCAGGAGCGAGCCGACGAAGGTATAGACCACGAACTTCGTGGCCGCATACAGGCGATTGCTGCTTCCCCAGATACCGATCATGAAATACATCGGGATCAGGAGCAGTTCCCAGAACATGTAGAACAGGAACATGTCGAGGGCGATGAAGACACCCAGCATGCCGGCGCTGAGGCCGAGCAGCAGCGCATAGAATCCGCGCTGCTTCGTGTCGACCCCCCGCCAGCTCCCCCAGACCACCAGGGGCATCATGATCACGGAGAGCAGCACCATCATCACCGAGATCCCGTCGATGCCCACCCGGTAGCCGATCCCGAAGGGAGCCAGCCAGGGCAGATCGGTGACGAACTGGAGGCCGGGGTTCCCCGGATCGAAGCTCCACCAGAGCCCGAGCCCGAGAACGGTCTCCACCAGCGCGACGATCAGGGTGATCCAGCGTGCGTGCCGCACGGGGAAGACGAGGATCAGCGGGATGGAGAGGAGCGGCAGGAGCAGCAGGACATGCAGGATCCAGTGCTCGTATCCGACGGCGGCGAGGAATGCCTGCATCATTCAGCCCCCGACCAGTGCGCGGATGATCAGGATGGCGCCGACAGCGAACAGGCTGACATAGAGCGTCACCTGACCGTTCTGCAACCGAGACCCGAGCCACCCGAGCCCCTCGGAGATCCGCACCGTGCCCCCGACGCCCAGCCGGTCCACCAGGAACTGATCGAATCCCTTCCAGAGGACCGTCTCGGAGAACCAGACCGTCGGCCCGACAATCGCCCGCTGGTAGAACTCGTCGACAAAGTACTTGCCGGCGAGCAACCGCCCGAGACCCCGCTCGGGCGTCGCCTCGGCCGGCCGCGGGATCACCGCGCGCACCGACGCCCGGTAGCCGAGCGCCAGCCCCCCGAGTGCGATCGCGATCGCGCCGGCCACGAGCAGCAACTCCGTCCGCCCTTCCGGGTGATGGACCGCCGCGAGCAGGGCGTTGGCCGGTGCCACCACCGGTTCGAGCCACTGGGCGAGGCGGCCATGTCCGCCGATGAATGCGGGCAGGTTGAGCCATCCGCCCAGCACCGTGAGCGCGCCCAGCACGGCGAGCGGACCGGTCATGATCGGTGGTGCCTCGTGCAGATGGGCCTCGGCCTGGGCCCCGCCTCGGAACTCGCGCAGGAAGGTCATCGTCATCAGGCGGGCCATGTAGAACGCGGTGCAGAACGCCGCGAGCAACCCCAGCACCCACGAGACGAGATAGATCGGGTTGGTGCCGCCCCGCGCAAAGACGGCCGCGAGAATCTCGTCCTTCGAGAAGAAGCCCGCGAGCGGCGGTACCCCGGCCAGAGCCAGCGTGGCGATCAGCATCAAGGCGAACGTCCACGGCATCCGACGCCGCAGCCCGCCCATGTTCCGCATGTCCTGGGGGTCGTCACGCTGATGCGTCGCGTGAAAGGCGCCGTGCATGGCGTGGATGACGCTCCCGGCGCCGAGGAAGAGCAAGGCCTTGAAGAAGGCATGCGTGACCAGGTGGAACATCCCGGCCGTCCATGCCCCCGAGCCCACGGCGAGAAACATGTAGCCAAGCTGTGATACCGTCGAGTAGGCCAGCACCTTCTTGATGTCATTCTGCTTGAGGGCCACGGTCGCGGCAAAGAAGGCCGTCAGCGCCCCGATCAAGGCAACCACTTCCATGGTGAGGGGAGCCATCGCGAACAGCACTCCGGTCCGGACCACGAGGAAGACACCGGCCGTGACCATCGTCGCGGCATGGATCAACGCCGAGACCGGCGTCGGACCGGCCATCGCATCGGGCAACCAGGTGAAGAGCGGGATCTGCGCGCTCTTGCCGGTGCACCCGAGGAAGAGCAGCATCGTGATGAGCACCACCGTGCTGCCACCGGGGACGAGTGCCGTCGGCGCGGCGGCGGCGATGCCGTCGAAATCGAGGGTGCCCACGGACCACCAGATGAGGAACATGGCGATCAGCACCCCGACATCCCCCACCCGGTTCGCGAGAAACGCCTTGTTCCCCGCACTGCTGTTTGCGTTGACCTCGAACCAGAAGCCGATCAGGAGATACGAGCAGAGCCCGACGCCCTCCCAGCCGATGAACGAGACTGGCAAGGAGGCCCCGAGCACCAGCACGAGCATGAACGCCACGAACAGGTTGAGGTACGAGAAATACCGGGCGTACCCCGGGTCCTCGCGCATGTAGCCGATCGAGTACAGATGGATGAGCGAGCCGACGCCGGTGATGACGAGCATCAAGGTCGTGGAGAGCCGATCGAACTGGAGGGTCAGGTTGATGTGCAGTCGGTCGGTGACCGGCATCCATTCCCAGAGCAGCACGCGAAAGCCGGCCTCGTGCCCGCGCACCTCCAGGAACACCGCCACCGCAACCGCGAAGGCCGCGAGCAGGACCCCGGCACCCACGACCGAGATCAGCGTGCGTGCCGTGGGACGCCGGAATGCCAGCGCCGCGTTGACGCCCGCACCGAGCAACGGGAAGGCGATGACCAGCCAGGCCAGGTGTGCCACGCTCAGCCCTTCAGGAGGTTGAGGGTCCGCAAGTCGACGGATTGCGTATGCCGGAAGACCGCCAGGATGATGGCCAGGCCGACCGCTGCCTCGGCAGCTGCGACGGTCATCACGAAGAACACCATGATCTGCCCGCCCAGTCCATGCACCGTACTGAGTGCCACGAACGTGAGGTTGACCGCGTTGAGCATGAGCTCGACACACATGAAGACGACGATGGCATTCCGACGCGCCAGGACGCCGCCCACACCGATCGTGAACAGGATGGCCGAGACGAGGAGCGAGGGGCCGAGCAGCATCAGAGCCTCTTCTTTGCGAGCACGACGGAACCGATGACCGCGACGAGCAGCAGGACGGAGGTGATCTCGAAGGGGACGAGGTAGCCCTGGAACAAGGGTTCGGCGACCGCACCGACCACGCCGCGCGTCGCGACCGCCTGGACAGCCAGGTCGCCTTCCGGGAAGACATGGGCAGGATCCGGGGCGGGCATCGAGGAGAACTCGTTGGCCATCCGGGACACCGAATACTGGCCGAGCGGGAGAAGCTGGACGAGCATCACGAGGGCCAGGGCGCCGGCCGGGATGGCGAGCCACCAGCGGCGCCAGTGCTTGGGTCGCGCCTCGAGATTGAGCAACATGATCACGAAGAGGAACAGGACCATCACCGCACCGGCGTACACGATCACCTGAACCGCGGCGATGAACTGCGCGTTCAGGAGGACGAAGATCGCCGCGAGCGCGAACATGGCCGAGACAAGCCACAGGGCCGACGCCACCGGGTTGCGCCGGGTGATGCAGAACAGCGCCGAGACGATCGTCCAGGCGGCAAAGAACCAGAAGACCGCGAGTGTCATGTCCACCTATTCACCCTTGGGATCGGTCGGATCCCAGAGTGTCGAGACGGCATGAGTCTGCGACGTGAGGCGTTCGTGGTCGTAGACGAACCGGTCCCGACGATACTCGGCGTTCTCGAAATGCACGCCCACATGGATGGCCTCCTCGGGGCACACTTCCTGGCAGTAGCCACAGAAGACGCACCGGAATTCGTCGATCTCGTAGATCAGCGGAAACCGGTTGCCAGCCTCATCCTCGCCCGGGACCAGCTTGATGCAGTTGGCCGGGCAGATCTGCGGACAGAGCCCGCACGCGACACACTTCGATCGTCCGGTCTCGTCGGTCAGCATCCGGTGCGTACCCCGCCAGCGCGTGGCGATCCGCCATTCGTCGTCGCTGCGCACCTCGGGGTACTCCATCGTCACCCGCGGCTGCAGCATGTGCTTGAAGGTCAGCGCCATGCCCTTGAGGGTCGCGCGCACATAGGACACCCCCGAATCCGGTCGCTCCATCACCTTGACACCGATTGCCATCTCAACCTCTCCAGGCGGCACGCGCCGCCGTGCGGGAGTGGACTCCGCGTACCACGCGTCCGCGGTCAAGCACGAAGAAGACGGCCCAGCCGATCACCACGTTCATGCCGAAGAGCAGACTGCCCTGCACCCTGGGCGAGGCCCCGGGCAGGATGCGCTCGATCACGAAGATGGCGCTGGCCGTCACCATGATGTAGACCAGCGCCAGCGGCAGCATCACCTTCCAGCCGAGCGACATGAGCTGGTCGTACCGGAACCGTGGCAACGTCCAGCGGATCCACATCACGAAGAAGATCCAGAAGAACATCTTGAGGAAGAACGCGACGTGCGTCGCGAGAGTCTGGGCCAGCCCACCCTGCTGATCCCACGTCGTGAACGGAATGTCCCACCCGCCGAAGAACAATGTCGCCACCATCGCCGCGATCGTCACGATATGCGCGTACTCGCCGATCATGAAGAGCGAGAACTTCATCGCGCTGTATTCCGCGTGATAGCCAGCCACCAGCTCCGCCTCGGCCTCGGGCAGGTCGAACGGCAACCGGTTGGTCTCGGCAAATCCGGAGATCAGGAACAGGAAGAAGGACAGGAAGAGCGGGCCGACGAACCAGAGCCCCTCCTGCTGGCGGGCGATCACCTCGCTGAACGTCACATTGCCGACCAGGAGCAGGACGGGGATCAGCGACAGGCCCAGCGCGACCTCGTAGGAGACCATCTGCGCCGCCGCGCGAAGCCCTCCGATCAGCGAATACTTGCTGTTCGAGGCCCACCCGGCGATCGCGAGCCCGTACACTCCCATCGAGGAGAGTGCGAGGATGAACAGGAACCCCATCGGCAGATCGGCGACGGTCATCGACAGCGGGCCATCGAACACGATGCGCCCGATGATCGGCAGGGTCCAGTCGACCTGGATCGGCAAGGGTGCCGCCAGCGGGATCACGGCCATCAGCGTCACGGCGGGGATGAAGCTCATCGCGGGCGCGAGCAGGAACAGGGTTCGGTTGGCGCCCGCCGGCAGGGTTTCTTCCTTGATGAAGTTCTTGATGCCATCGGCGGCGGGTTGGAGGATGCCCCAGGGCCCGACCCGGTTCGGCCCGGGTCGGTTCTGGATCCACCCCGCCAACTTCCGTTCCATCAGCGTCAGCAGGGCGACGCCGACCATCACCATGGTGAAGACCACGAGCAGCTTCAGGACACTGAAGAACAGGAAGCCCTTGAATTCCGGCGTCATGCGCCGACTGCCGCGACAGGGTGATCGAGCAGGGCCCCACCGAAGCCGAGATCCCGGTGGGTGAGTCCGTCGGTCTCGGGGAGCAACGCGAAGGCCTCGGCAGCCGTGGCAGGCACGAGCCGCTCGGCATCCTGCCGAGCCCAGGTACTTGCCGCCACCCACCAGGTCGGGCGCGCATCCCCGGGAGGAGTTCGCGCCGGCAGGAAACGCTGGGCCCGACCATCCCGATTCACGAACACGCCGGTCTCCTCGGTCATGTTGGTCACCGGGACCCGACAGACCGTGGTCACCCGCGGGTCTGCGACGGTGGCCAGGTCGAGGACGCGCGCCACGGAGGCAATCGCGGCGACGTCGGCATCGGACAGTTCGACGTCGACCAGCAGCACCAGATGGTCCGGGCCAAGTCCGCTCACCGTGCGCTCCCAGTCGGTGCCGACGCCGAAGAGTGCCGCACCGGCCGCATTCGGGCCCCGCTCGGCCCGGAGGGCCAGATCGGGAATCCCCGCCAGCGGTGCGGTTGTCCCGAGCGGGAGCTGCATCGCCGAGACCGCTCCCTTGCCCTCGACTAGGCGCATGACCCAGCCAAGCCCTTCGACCGAGACGCGTCGACCGAAGAGCACGGTGATCGGGCCATCGGTCGCATCGAGGATCCCGCGCATCGTGTCCAGCGCCGTGTCCCACGCGACGGGCTGCGCCGCCGGTGCGACGGTGCATCGCTCGACCCGGTCCCCACGGTTCATCCACCGATAGTCCGCGCGGCCGGTATCGCACATGAAGTGGTGATTGACCGCCAGGTTCGGTCGGGGACGGAGCCGGACGACGACCTCGTCGCGGGTGTCGATCGAGATGTTGCAGCCCTGCGAGCACCCCGAACAGATCGACGCCGTCTTGTCGAGGTCCCAGGCGCGCGCCTTGTGCAGGAAGTCCTTCGACACCAGTGACCCGACCGGGCAGAGGTCGACGACATTGCCGGACCATGCATGATCCAGCAGGCGATCATGGTCGATGTCGACAAACGCCCGGTCGCCGCGTTCCGAGATCGTGAGGACCGGTTCCAGGGCCACGCTCTCCATGAACCGCACACAACGCGTGCACAGGATGCAGCGATTCACGATGTAGAGGATGTCCGGACCGAAATTCTCGACCGGGTTGTAGCGCTTCGGGTAGTCCGCATACCGGCCCGCGGCGTTCCCCTCCTGGAACACGAAGTCCTGCAGCTCGCATTCGCCGGACTGGTCACAGATCGGGCAATCGAGCGGATGATTGATCAGCAGGAACTCGAGCACCCCGGCCCGCGCCTTCACGGCCTCGGGCGAATGCACGTGCACCACCTGACCCTCACCGGCCGCCGTCACGCAGGAGGGCACCATCTTGGGCAGCTTCTCGACCTGGACCAGGCACATCCGGCAGACCGCCGGGGAGGGCAGCGACGGATGGTAGCAGTAATGCGGCACGAGGATGCCGGCCTGCTTGGCCGCCTCGATCAGCATGGTCCCCTTGGGGACTTCCACGACCTGGCCGTCGATCGTGAGCGTCACCATCTGGTCGGCCATCGGTCAGGCCTCCTGGAGCGCGGGCGCCCTGGCACCCGAGAGATAGGCATCGAATTCGGAACGGAACTTGGTGATTCCCGAGACAATCGGCGTCGCACACGAATCCGACAGCACACAGATGGTGCGTCCGGTCATGTTCTCGGCCAGGTCGAGCAGCAAGTCGAGGTCCGATGGCTGCCCCTCGCCGCGCAGGATCCGCTCGAGCACCCGCGTGCTCCACGCCGTGCCCTCGCGACAATTGGTGCACTGGGCACAACTCTCGTGCGCATAGAAGCGGGCGAGTCGCATGATCTGGAACACCATGTCCGTCGTGTCGTCCATCACGATCATGCCGCCCGAGCCGAGCAGGGAGCCGGCGGCGGCAATCCCCTCGTAGTCGGTGATGCAGGTCGCCACCTCGGCCGCGGTGAGGATCGGCACCGAGGACCCGCCCGGGATCACGGCCTTGAGCGTCCGTCCCTCGTGCATCCCGCCGGCGAGGTCGAAGATGAGATCCTGCATCGGGAGTCCCATCGTGATCTCGTAGGTGCCGGGTCGGCGCACGTGCCCGCACACGGAGATCAGCTTGGTGCCGGTGCTCTTCGGGCTCGACAGGGACAGCCCGGCATACCATGCTGCGCCTCGCGTGATGATCTGCGGGACCGCCGCGAGCGTCTCCACATTGTTGATCGTCGTCGGCTTGCCGAAGAGTCCGGCGACGGCCGGGAACGGCGGCTTGACGCGTGGATTGCCGCGCTTCCCTTCGATCGCGTTCATCAGGGCCGTCTCTTCGCCGCAGATGTAGGCGCCGGCACCCCAGTGCACGAACACATCCAGGCGCTTCCCGGAGCCCATTGCATCCGCGCCGAGGGTGCCGGCGGCATAGGCCTCGGCCAGGGCGGCCTCGAGGATCCGGCCCGGCTCGGTGTACTCCCCGCGGATGAAGATGTAGCAGACCTCCGCGCGGATGCCGAGGCACGCGATGGCACAGCCCTCGATCAGGGCATGCGGCGTCCAGCGCAGGATCTCCCGATCCTTGAAGGTCCCGGGCTCGGATTCATCGGCGTTGCAGCAGAGATAGTGCGGCTGGCCGTCCTCCTTCGGCATGAACGACCACTTCATTCCGGTGGGGAACCCTGCCCCCCCCCGTCCGCGGAGCCCGCTCGCCTTGACCACCTCGGTGATCGCCTCGGGCGACATGGTCAGGGCCTGCCGAAGCCCCTCGTAGCCGCCGCGGGCCACCCAGCCGGCGTGCGTCCGGGCCTCGACCTCCCCGAAGTGGGTCGACAACACCGGGGTTTCGCGCGGGTGGATCGGATGGGGCCATCCCATCAGGGGTACCTCGCGAGCAGGTCGGGGACCCCGGCGGGCGTGACCGACTCGATGAAGTCGTCATCGATCAGCATCGGCGTCACGAATCCGCACGCCCCCAGACATTCGACCTCGATCACGGTGAAGCGCCCGTCGGGCGACTGGGCGCCGAGGTCGATGCACCCGGTGTGCTCCAGCAGCGCCTTGACGACCTCGGTCGAGCCGCACATGTGGCAGGGCGAGGTGGTGCACACCTGGATGAAGTGGCGACCCACCGGGTGGGTGTGATACATCGTGTAGAAGCTGACGACACCCTGCACGTGTGCCGTGGTGACGCCGAGTTCGGCGGCGATCTCCTCGATGGCGGCGGGTGTCACCCAGCCGTGGGCCCGTTGGGCGATCCAGAGTGCGGGGAGCAGCAATGCCTGCCGGTTCGGGTACCGGGTCGCGAGACGGTCCAGTTGCGCACGACGCGCCGGGGTGAACACGGGCTCCTGCACGGTCGCGTCTGCACTCATCGATCGATCTCGCCCATGACGATGTCCACACTCGCGTTGATGGCGATCACATCGGACAACTGGGCGCCCTCGCAGAGGCGCGGCAGGGCCGCAAGGTTGAGGAACGATGGCGGTCGGATGCGCCAGCGGACCGGCTTGGCGGTGCCATCGGAGACCATGTAGTACCCGAGCTCCCCCTTGGGGTTCTCGACGCCCATGTACACCTCGCCGGCCGGTGGGCGGATGCCCTCCATGACCTGCTTGAAGTGAAAGATCATCGCCTCCATGTCACTCATGGCACGAGACTTCGGCGGCAGGATCACGCGTGGATCGCTCACATTGATCGGGCCGGGCCGGAGCTGTGCCAGCGCCTGTTCGAGAATGCGGACCGACTGGGTCATCTCCTCCAGCCGGACACGGTATCGGTCGTAGATGTCGCCGTGGACACCGACCGGGACATCGAAGTCGAACGTCTCGTAACCCAGATACGGTCGATCCTTGCGCACGTCGTAGGCGACCCCGCTGGCGCGCAGCATCGGTCCCGACAGCGACCAGTTGATGGCCTCGTCCGCGGAGATCACGCCGACGCCCTGGGTGCGGCCGATCCAGATCGCGTTCCGGGTGAACATCGTGTCGACTTCGCTGAGCGTCCGAGGGAAGGTGCGCAGGAACTCGGCGAGCCCCTGCTCCCAGCCGTCCGGGATGTCGGCCATCATGCCGCCGACCCGCGAGACGCTCGTCGTCAGGCGGGCCCCCGTCCAGGCCTCCTGCAGGTTGTACACGCGTTCCCGTTCCTGGAACATCCAGAGGAACGGGGTGAACGCCCCGAGATCGATCCCGGTCGTCCCGGCCCAGACCAGGTGCGAGATGATCCGGGACAGTTCCATCGCGATGACGCGGAGCAGGCGGCATCGCTCGGTGATCTCGATGCCCATCAATGCCTCGACCGCCATCGCCAGGGCGATGTTGTTGGCCATCGGCGCCAGATAATCCGTCCGGTCGGTGAGCGGGATGATCTGGTTGTACTGGCGGTACTCCCCGAGTTTCTCGAAGCCGGAATGGAGGTAGCCGATATGCGGGATCACCCGGCGGACCGTCTCGCCCTCGAGCTCGACCACGAGGCGCAGCACCCCATGGGTGGCGGGATGCTGCGGCCCGATGTTGACCAGCATGTGCTCCGCCCCGAAATCGTCGGCCACATGCTCGCTCGGGCGACGCGGGATCCCCAGCGGGGCCTGCACGATGCGCCCCGAGGGATCGAGGACCGGCGTGCGGACATCGAGCTCGATGGTACGGCGACTCATGCTCCCCCCCCCACTCGTCCGGCGGCTCGCAGGCGCGCCTGCATGTCGGCCGGCAACTCGTGGTACGCCGACTGGATCGAGAGCTCCTCGAGGGTGTAGTGCGCCTCGGGGTTGGCATCGAGCGCACGACGGGTCTGCTCGCTGCGGGAGCGGTGGCCGCGGAGCGGGAACGACTTCCGGAGCGGATGGCCCTCATCGTAGGTCTGCCACATCAGGATCCGCCGGAGATCCGGGTGGCCGCGGAAGTGTACCCCGAACATGTCCCAGACCTCGCGCTCGAGCCAATCGGCACCAGCCCAGAGATCCGTCACCGTCTCCACCGCGAGCGGCCCCTCCGGATCGAGGAGGATCTTGGCCCGAAGATCGACGCGACGCGCCAGCGACCGCAGCTGATAGACCACCTCGAGCTGCCGTTCGGGATCCCGATGCTCGACGGCCGTGACATCGGTGAGATAGTCGAACGCCTGATCCGGGTCTCCCTGCAGCCAGGCAAGCATCGCCTTGGCCGACTCGGCCCGGAGATGCACGATCACCTGGCCGCACGAGGCACCGCTCCAGAGCACGGCCCCGGGATGCCGGTCACGCAGCGCGGTCACGGAATCCTGCGCTCCCGCCAGGGCCCAGGTGCGCATCGCCTCCGCGGTGAGGAGACCCTCGCTCACCCGGACCTCGTCTGGGACACCGAATTGCCGAACGGCTCCGAGACCTCGTCGATGGCCTCGGGACGACGGAAGAGGCCATCGGGACCGACCAGGTGTTCGGTCCGGATCAGCGGGTCGACCATCGTCTCGCCCTGGATCTTCTTCTGGAGCAACATGATGCCGTACAGCAGCCCCTCCGGACGCGGCGGACAGCCGGGTACGTAGACGTCGACGGGGATGATCGTGTCGATCCCCTGCACCATCGTGTAGGTGTCGAAAATACCGCCCGTCGAGGCACAGGCCCCCATGCTGATCGCCCACTTCGGCTGGGGCATCTGGTCCCAGATCCGCCGGATCACCGGGGCGAGCTTGAATGGGAGCCGACCCGCGCAGATCAGCACGTCGGCCTGCCGCGGCGAGAAGCTCATCCGTTCCATCCCGAACCGGGCGATGTCGAATCGGGAAGCCGCCGTCGCCATGAACTCGATCGCACAGCAGGCGGTCCCGAACGGCATCGGCCAGAGCGAATTGGAGCGGGCCCAGTTCGCGAGGAAGTCCAGGCGGGTGGTGACGAAGTTCGGCGAGATGGCGTCGAGCGTCTCCGTGGTCGGGGGTGGCGTCAGTTCCATTCCATCGCTCCACGCTTCCAGAGGTAGACGTAGCCCACACCGAGCACGCCGACGAAGGTCAGCATCTCGAGCAGCAGGACGCCGCCAAAGCCACGCAGCTGCTGAAACGCGACCGCCCACGGGATCATGAACACCGTCTCGATATCGAAGATGATGAAGAGCATCGCGACCAGATAGAACTTGACCGAGAAGCGCTCCCGGGCATTGCCGATGACCGGCATGCCGGATTCATACGGCGCCTCCTTCACGGCGGTCGGCCGGGATGTCTGCAACAGGTGCGAAGCCCCGATGATCAGGACCGCATTCACGACGACGAAAATGAGGAGGAGCAGGATCGGGATATAGGACTGTAGCAGGTGACACCCCCGCTCGTGAATGCGCGCTCGTGAAACTTTTCACAACGGACGTAAGCTATCCGCCCGGGGTGGCGAATTCAACTGATCCGGCGCGATGGGAACCGCACGCGCGCGCGCCGGACAACGGGCTGCCAGTCGGACCGCGGTCGGTTACATTGGGGCCGGTCGCCCTGCCGCTCCCGACCCCGATCCCGAGGAAGTCCGATGTCGATCAAGTCAGACCGATGGATCCGCCGCCAGGCCACCGAGCACCGCATGATCGAACCCTTCACGGAGGGTCAGGTCCGCGCCGGCGCGATCTCCTACGGCGTCTCCTCCTACGGCTACGACATGCGGGTCGCCGACGAGTTCCGGATCTTCACGAACGCACTCTCTGCGGTCGTCGATCCCAAGGCGTTCGACGATCGCTCGTTCGTCGAGTTCAAGGGTGATGTCTGCATCGTCCCACCCAATTCGTTCGCCCTGGCACGGTCGGTCGAGTACTTCCGGATCCCCCGGAACGTCCTGACGATCTGCGTGGGGAAGTCGACGTACGCTCGCTGCGGGATCATCACCAACGTGACCCCGTTCGAACCGGAATGGGAGGGCCACGTCACCCTGGAGATCAGCAATACCACGCCGCTGCCGGCCCGGATCTATGCCAACGAGGGCATCTGTCAGGTGCTGTTCTTCGAGGCGGATGCCGACGACGTGTGCCAGACGAGCTATGCCGATCGGAAGGGGAAGTACCAGGCGCAGCGGGGCGTGACACTACCGAAGCTGTGAGGGGTGCGTCCCGAGTCGTGAGGCCGTGAGCTCGCGGATCCGTTCCCGGGACCGGGGACACCGACTCCGCGGGACCCAGGACTCAGGACTCACGCCTACTGGAACTGCAGGTTGCGCTCGAAGTCGGCGGGGCTCGTGGCAGCACCCTTGGCCACCTCGAGGGTGATCGCGCCTTGCGTGTAGAGCGCCATCAGGTGCTGGTCGAAGGTCTGCATCCCGTACTGGACCTTGCCTTCCGAGACGTGATCCCGGATCTCGCCGGTCTTGTTGGGGTCCGCGATGCACTCGGCGATCGTGGCCGTGTTCCGCATCACCTCGACCGCCACCACCCGACCCTGCTCGTCCTTCCGCGGCAACAACCGCTGGGAGATGATGGCCTTCAACGACTCCGCAAGGCGCATCCGGACGTTCTGCTGTTCGGAGGCATCGAACACCGACACCAACCGATTGATCGTCCGGGTCGCATCCGTCGTGTGGACCGTGCTGAAGACCATGTGACCGGTCTCGGCCGCCTTGAGCGCGATGTCGATCGTCGAGCGATCGCGCATCTCGCCGACCAGGATGATGTCCGGATCCTGGCGCAAGGCAGCCCGAAGCGCCGCCTCGAACGAGGCCGTGTCGCTCCCGATCTCGCGCTGGATCACGTTGCACTTGATGTCCCGGTGGAGGAACTCGATCGGGTCCTCGATCGTGACGATCTTGCCGGCGCGACGATTGTTGAGGTAGCCCACCATCGCGGCGAGCGTCGAGGATTTCCCGCTCCCCGTCGTCCCCGTGAGCAGGACCAGACCGCGCTCCTCGACGCTGATCTCGTTGAGCACCGGTGGGAGTCCGAGTGCCTCGAAGGTCGGGATATCGGCGGCGATACTCCGGAGCACCGCCGAGATCGAGCCGCGCTGACTGCAGAGATTGACGCGGAACCGGCCGACTCCGGGCACGGAATAGGAGCAATCGAAGTCCTGGAGGGTCGAGAGGGCGTCGGCCAGCTCATGCTCGGCCACCTTCCGGGACTGCCGGAGAATCATGCCTCCGATGGCCACCGTGTCATCGGGTGTGAGGTTCGGCAGCCCGGCGACCGGGGCCATCTGGCCCCTGATCCGCATCCGGAACGGTCCCCCGGCACAGACGTGCACGTCCGAGGCCCCGATCTCAAGCGCCTTGCGCAGAATGGCGTCAAACGATTCGGCTGTCGTCATGCGCGGACTCCATAGGGGTCTGGTGGCCTCCTGCACCTTGCAGGACTCCCGGCAGTTCGACCGGGAAGCACCACCGAATTGTCGGCCTGAGGGTCCACCACCCCAAGGGGACGGCGGGTTCTCCCTTCCATGGGGCAACCACCGTGCCGGACAGGTCGCTCACCCTGGATGCGGCCGATGGGTGGCACTGGTGGCATGCCAGGCACCGAGCTCGCCCTCCATCTCCCGGGTCATCCGGACAGCCAACGCGCCAAGCTGGAGGAGGGACATCGACTCATGCGACTCCAGGCGCCGAACCGCTTCGGTGAGCCGACCGACGATCACGCCGCTGCGGAGCGCCATCCCGTCGAAATCCGCCAGCCCCGTGAAGGCATGCACGCCGGCGGCGAGCGCGGGAAGCCCCGCGGCGATCGCAGCGACCGCGAGCCACCAGAGCGGCAGGGCGGCCTCGGGAACGAGGAAGCCGAGCCCGACCCGGACCGCCGCGATGGCCACGGCGAGCGTGACGAGCCGTTCCACGGCACCCGCCAGCGGATCCTCCAGCCCGCCACTGCGCCGGTGACGCGCCTGATGGAACTGTCGCTGCTCCTCGGCCTCGACCAGGACGACACTCCGGCGCGCGCGGTGGGGGTAGTCACCCCCTAGCGCACCGATCGGCATCCCCCCATCCCGAGCCGTCGCACGAACAAGCCATGCCACCCACCCGTGGCGTGGATCTCCCTCGATCCATTCCCTGGGCACCCGGACATGTTCTGTCGAGCGCATGAGCGGCCAGAGCACCCAGAGGTGACGCAAGCGTTCCGCAAGCGCGCGATAGTCCAGCCAGCGCTCTTGCCACCCCTGGGTTCGACTCCGGCGAACGGTTCCCAACATGACGAGCAGGCAGGCGACCTCACCGGCTTCGGCCAGTCTGGCAACCGGTGTCGAGAGGAGCGGTTCAGGGAGGCGCGAGATCACGCTGAGGGCGACCGCGCACCATGCCATCAGGAATACCACCGTGAAGGATCGACGATGGAGCGCGGCGTACCAACGTGCCAGCTCGTCGGCCCATCCCAGCAACGGACCGAACGCGGCCGCCCCGGACTTCGCGAGGGGCCGAGGCAGATCAGGCCAGCCGGCGGCGAGCAGCGCGCTCCGATCGCTGGCTGGATCGATCGGCAACGGGGCCGATGCACCGGGTTGGAGTCGCTCGCGCAAGGAACGCCCGCCCTCGAGGAGTCCGACAACTCGCTCGAAGAGCCGCGAGGGGCGATGATGGCTGACACGCTCGTCGAAGAAGCGATCTGCCGGTTCGGGCATGTCGGGTGCCAGCAGCAGGGCACGAAGGGTTGCCGTGACGCCGTGCATGCCTCGCTCCCGCCCTTCATCCGACCGTCCCACGTCCTCCGGCCACGGCCTGGCCGGATCGGCAGGGTCGAGCCGAATCACCGGCATGCCCGCCTCGCGCGCCAGCCGAACAACATTCGCCGTCCCACCCGGACCTCGGGCCGAGGCACCGTCCCAGATCGCGATCAGCACGTCGCCCATTTCCACCAACCCGGTGGCGAGTCCCTCGTAGGCGTCGTAGCGCCGTGGTACCCCGTCAAGTTCCGTGATCGCGGATGACAGGCGGATCAGGTCCCGGAACTCCTCGCGTGACGCCTGACTCCCGAAATCCTCCTCGAACGGCTGGCGAGCGAATGGCAGGACGGCGTGCAGCCGCCACCCGGGCAGCGTCAGGGCCGCGCGGGCGGCGAGGCGATCTCCACCCTCCGCCAGTCCGGTTGCCAAGGTCAGGTGGGGCGCCTCGATGCGATACAGTCCGCGATGACGGTCGAGATGGTCACCCGCGAGTCGGGTGATCTCGTGCAGGATCGCCACGATGCTCGCGTGCAGATCGGCCTCGCATCCGCGGGGCAGGCGATCCGGTCGGTGGCCGGTCACGGCGACCCGAAGCGCCAGATGAGGCCTCGGCGGTCCAACGGCAGGCATGGGAGGATATCGCACCAATGGACCGCCCCCGCAAGGACTACCTTGCACCTCAGATCGGGCGACGTATGATCATGCGGACATTGGGGAGGACGCATGGCCCACGACGTCTTTGTGTCGTATTCGAGCAATGACCAGCAGGCGGCGCTCGCGGTCCTTCACGGACTCGAGGCCCGTGGTATCCGCTGCTGGATCGCACCCAGGGACATTCCTCCAGGCGCGATCTGGGCTCAGGCGATCATGGACGGCATCGCCGGCTGCCGCGCGCTCGTCGTGGTCTTCTCGACGAGTGCCAATCGTTCCGCGCACGTGCTCAACGAGGTCGATGCGGCGGTTCGCAAGGGGGCGATTGTCATCCCGTTCCGGATCGAGGATGTCACCCCTGATGGGGCACTGGAGTATCATCTCAGGTCGCGACACTGGCTCGACGCCCTGACTCCCGATCTCAGCCGACATGTTGCCAGCCTGGCCGACCAGCTCGACCAGATCCTCCGCGGTCCTCGCCCGGATCCACCCACCCCGCCTCCCCGGCCGATGCCCGACGACCTCCCCATGCGCAGGAGGCGGCCGGCCGCGAACAATCAGCACATCTCACGCCGATGGCGCCGTGGTGCCGGCTTGGCGGTGGCGGGGATCGCCCTGCTGGTCTTGGTCGGATGGCTGAATCGCGCACACCGGGTGAACGATCACACGTTCACCGTGCACGAAGTCTCTCGCAGCGGTGCCAACCAGACGACGTTCGAGGTGCAGGCCCACGGCCTGCGGTTCTTCGAGGGTCCCGCAACGACGGCGTCCCTCGCGCAGCGCGAGTACCGAGGTAGCTTCGCCCAGGACATCACCCGCTTCATCAACGTCGAGCTGAAACTGACGTACGACCCACCCGGGCGGACGGTTCGATTCCCGTTCGCCTGCCCGGTGTCACAGGAGGGGGGTGCCGTGGTGGGGACCATCGCCCTGACGGCCACCGTCCAGCCGACCTGGGACACCTCGTTCCACACGGCGGCATGGGGGCGCGGCGCTCCCGGCTCCTGGAATCCAGGACGCTATCGCGTGGAATGCCGGTATGGCGATGCACTGGTGGCTCGTGACTGGTTCACCGTCGAACCGGGTGGATTCCAGCCACCAGCCGATGCGCCCGTGGCCCAGGCTACCGCGCTCGACGGCCTCGACGCACGTATCCTGGCGATCCGCACCTACGAAAGTGGTGCGGATCCCGTCCCGCGTGATGATCGACTCTATGCCACGGAGTTCGACGCGACGGCGACGCGGTACGTCTCGGTCGAGGTGGTGCTCGGATTCAGGCGTGCCGCCCAGCGCACGGTCAGTGATCTGCACTGTCGTATCCTGCGTGGCAAGGCGTCGGAGGTGGCCCGGATGACCTTGCGATTCGAGATCGGACCGGGCGAAACCTGGCGATGGGCATCCACCGGCTGGGGTGCACCTCGCCCGGGTACCTGGGCGCCGGGAGACTACCTCGTGGCGTGTGATGATGGCGTCGTGACGCTGGGGCAGGTGGGGTTCCGGATCAACTGAAAACTCCCCCGGCGTCGCGATCGCGGCGCCGAGGGAGTCTCACCCTGCACAGCACAACGCGTCGGCTACCGCTTCTTGCGACCCCGACGCGCCGCGGCGACGCCGGCCGCGACCACCGCCACCGCTCCGACCGCCGCTGCGGTCTTCGCCACCGTCTTCTTGTCGGCGTTGGCCACCTCTGACTTGACCGACTTGGCCGCCTTGGCGACCCGCTTCCTGGCGGTCGACGCAGCGGACGATGCGGACTTCTTCGCCGACTTCACGGCCTTCTTCGTCCGCTTCGCCATGCTGCTGGCGGTCTTCTTCGCGCTCTTGCGCGTGGACTTGGCGGCGCTCTTGGCCGCCTTGGTGACACGCTTGCCTGTCTGCTTCGCGGCCTTCGTGACACGCGTGCTGGTCTTCTTCGCCGCCTTCTTGACGGCCTTCTTCACGGTCTTGCGGGACGTCGCCATCGATTTACTCCGGTGTGAGTTGGAGACTTGACTGCGCATGGATCGTACCAGCGTCGGGCCGTTCGCACCAGCGGGGGGGGTCGCTGCAGCGCGGACCGGACGTCAGTCACCGGCACCCGGCACCGCGGCGCGTGCACGATCGAGCAACTCGGCCGCCATCCGGACACGTCCGGCAAGCTCCTCCGCCGCGTGCCGTGCCGCCACCGGATCGTCATCCTGGAGCGCCTCGATGATGGTCGGCAGCTGGACGTTGGCATATCCGTTGTCGCGGTCGGCCGCGAAGACGAGGTTCCGGAGGTAGGGACGATCCGCGAGCCCCTCCGGACGCCGGAGCGTGCGTTCCACCTGACGCAGGATCGCGTTGATGCGGACGGTCGTCGCCTCGTCGATGGTGGTGTCCTGCAGCGCCCGATTCCTGGTCATCGAAAATCGAGCGCCGAGGGTGGCGAAGAGTTGCGCCGCGCTCTCGAGATCGTCGAGCGCCGGCCCGATTGCGTCGGCCCCCGGCGCCTTCCGTGATCGGGTCACGAGCGAGGCGAGGTAGGTCCCCAGGTCACCGTATTCGAACGGCACAATGTCGGCATTGGCGAAGCGCGCGAGCAGCACCGCTGCCACCTGGGCGGCGGCGACATGCTCGCGGTACCCCGGGTCCGCAAAGCGCTCCACAAACGACCAGGTGTCGTACGCCGAGTGGTAGGACCCACCCCGGCCACCGAAGCCGAACTCGATCGAGGGAATCCCGAGGTGATTGTAGAAGCCGGTGAAGTCCGACCCCCCCCCGAGATCACCCAGCATCGGCGGCTCGCTGCCCTGCCCCGCCTGGGCGGTCCACGCGGTGAGGATCGACACGGAATCACGCGGTTGGGGCACTTCCCGGGTGACGTCATGCACCAATTGCTTGAGTGACATGGTGCCACCCGCCCCGAATCGCGGGCCTGCGGCGACCACGTCCATGTTGATGTACGCGACGGCCTGGCGGTCCAGCATGTCGTCGTGCTCCTCGACCCATTCCGTCGAGCCCACGAGGCCCCATTCCTCGGCATCCCAGGTGGCAAAGATCATGGTGCGCTTCGGTCGAACGCCCTGGCGCAGCATGGTGCCCCAGGCACGCGCCGCCTCGAGCACGCTGATCGTGCCGGAGACATCGTCGAGGGCGCCTGGCCCCCACGCGTCCCGATGTGCTCCCACGATCACCAGCTCGTCCGGATAGGTCGAGCCCTTGATGATCCCGAAGGTGTTGATGACCTCCTTCATCGCACGCTCGCCCCGCTCGGGCCAGACGGCCACCCGCGCCTGCACCGTCCCGTCGCCGAGGTGGTACCGATGGCCCAGCCCGCCTTGCCATCCCTCGGGGACCGAAGGCCCATGCATGGCCGCGAGGAAACGATCGGCATTGCCATACCCGATCGGGACCACCGGGATGTGCGGGATGGCCATGGCCTCGGGACCGATCCGATCGACCCCCGGGAGGGATGGGCGGCCCGGCGTCGACGGATCACCCTGCCCATTGAAGAGCGAGCCGCGCTGCACGCCGGCTTCGCTCCGCATCGGCCCGGCGGGATAGACCTCGTCAACCACGTACCCGTCATCCTTCGGGTCGCTATACAGCAGCAGGGCCACGGCACCGTGTGCCTCGGCCTCGCGTGCCTTGATGCCGCGATAGGATCGGCCGTACCGAGCGATCACCACGCGGCCACGCACCTCCACACCCATCTCCGTCAGCTGGTCGTAATCCGCCGGCAACCCGTAGTTGACATATACCACGGGTGCCGTGACATCGCCGGCCCCCGAATACCCGTTCATCGCGGGCCACTGGGGCGTGCCTGTCGTGGGGTCCTCCGCCAACTCGGGTTCGGTGAGGGAGAGCCGCTGCCGCGTCGTCCCGACGACTTCGACGATGGTGGAGTCATGGTATGGCAGAAAGACACGGTACGCGGCCCGGGAGGTATCGAGCCCCCATCCGGCCATCGCGCGCAATACATGGGCGGCGGTCTCGCGCTGGGCCGGAGTGCCGGCCACGTGCGCCCGTGCGGCCAGGACGTGCATCTGGCTGCGCATCGTGTCGGCGTCCATGACCGCCATCAGCCGTGTCTCGAGTGCCGCCTGGCCGGCAACCGATGGCGCCCGGAAGCCGGGGTGACTGAGCTGTCCCGACACGAGAGCCGGCACCGCCAACACAACGCAAAGCAGGAATTGTCGCACGACGCTACTCCAGGGGCTGCGGGACGGGACGGGATCGGTACGGCGACGCATCGCGGGACCGCGTCGCAACCGGGTGGGATCGTGCGCTGCGGCTACATGACGCCCGAGGACCGAGGTGCACCATGCCGTTCGACCAGCGTGGCCCCGATCAGTTCGCGATTGAGCTGCGCGATGTTCGCGAGGGTGATCTCCTTCGGGCACGCGGCCTCGCATTCACCGAAGTTGGTGCAGGCCCCGAATCCCTCGGCATCCATCTGCTGGACCATGGCCTGCACGCGTCGGGCGCGCTCGGCCTGTCCCTGCGGCAGTCGGGCGAGATGGCTCACCTTGGCGCCGGTGAACAGCATGGCCGAGGCGTTCGGGCAGGCCGCGACACAGGCCCCACAGCCGATGCACGCCGCCGAATCCATCGCGAGCTCGGCATCATCCTTGGGGACCGGGATCGCGTTGCCGTCCGGCGAGCTCCCGGTCGGCGCCGTGATGTAGCCCCCGGCCGCGATGATCCGATCGAAGGCGGATCGATCCACCACGAGATCACGCAGGACCGGGAACGCGTGGGCTCGCCAGGGTTCGACCACGATTGTGTCGCCGTCGCGGAACTCGCGCATGTGCAACTGGCATGTCGTGGTGGCCTCCCGCGGACCGTGTGCCTGCCCGTTGATCATGAGCGAACAGGCGCCGCAGATCCCCTCGCGGCAGTCATGATCGAAGGCGATCGGTTCCTCGCCCCTGGCGATCAGGGCTTCGTTGACCTCGTCGAGCATCTCGAGGAACGACATGTGCTCGTTGGCCTCGGTGGCATACTGCTCGAGATGCCCCGCATCATCGGGGCCGGCCTGGCGCCAGACCTTGACGGTGAGTTTCATGAAGGTTCCTCGCTGCGCTCGGGATGAGCGGCGCCGAAGGTGGCACGACCACGACACAGACTGGCCGCGCCGCTCACTTGTATGACCTCGTGGCCAGCTCGACGAACTCGAACGTGAGTGGCTCCGTGTGACGGACCGGGGGCTGCCCCTCCCCCATGTATTCCCAGACGGCGGCATGGGCGAAGGCGGCATCGTTCCGGAGCGCCTCGCCATCCGGCGTCTGGTACTCGGTCCGGAAGTGTCCGCCACACGATTCCTCGCGCAACAACGCATCACGGCACATCAACTCGGCGAACTCCATGAAGTCTGCCACGCGCCCGGCCTTCTCGAGCGACTGGTTGAGCGATTCTCCGGACCCGAGGACCCGCACGTCACGCCAGAACTCGCGCCGCAGCTCCGGGATCCGGACCAGGGCCTCCTCCAAACCGGCCCGATCGCGAGCCATCCCGCACTTCTCCCACAGCAAGTGTCCCAGCTCCCGGTGGAAGGAGTCGACGCTCCGCGTGCCGTTGACGGCCAGCAGTTGCCGGATGCGATCGTGCGCGGCCGCCTCCGCCGTCCGGAACGCCGCATGCGAGGTGTCGACGACACCGAGTCCGCCGCGCGCCAGATAGTCCCCGATCGTGTAGGGAATCACGAAGTAGCCATCGGCCAGACCCTGCATCAGGGCAGATGCCCCGAGGCGGTTGGCACCGTGGTCGGAGAAGTTGGCCTCCCCCAGGACATGCAACCCGGGCAGCGTGCTCATCAGGTTGTAGTCGACCCACAGCCCACCCATGGTGTAGTGCACCGCGGGATAGATCCGCATCGGGACCTTGTACGGGTTCTCGCCAGTGATCCGTTCGTACATCTCGAAGAGGTTGCCATACCGCTCGCGGATGACCTCCTCGCCGAGCCGCTCGATCGCGGAGCGGAAGTCGAGATACACCCCGCGGCCCCCGGGGCCGACGCCGCGTCCATCGTCACAGACCTCCTTGGCGGCCCGCGAGGCAATGTCCCGTGGCGCGAGGTTGCCGAACGACGGGTACTTGCGCTCGAGGTAATAGTCGCGTTCGGCATCGGGGATCTCACCCGGCGCGCGTTGGTCACCGTGCGCCAGCGGGACCCAGCATCGTCCGTCATTCCGGAGCGATTCCGACATCAGCGTCAGCTTGCTCTGGTAGTCGCCACTCTGCGGGATGCAGGTCGGGTGGATCTGTGTGAAGCACGGGTTCGCGAAACCGGCGCCCTTCTTCCACGCCCGGAACGCCGCCGTGACATTGCACCCCTTCGCATTGGTCGAGAGGTAGAAGACATTGCCGTATCCGCCGGTCGCCAGGACCACCGCGTGGGCCGCATGCGACTCGATGGCACCGCTTACCAGGTCCCGGGTGACGATGCCGCGCGCACGTCCCTCCACGGTGACCAGCTCCAGCATCTCGTGGCGGCTGTACATCCGGACGCGGCCAAGCCCGATCATGCGCTCGAGGGCCTGATAGGCGCCGATCAGCAATTGCTGCCCGGTCTGCCCGCGGGCATAGAAGGTCCGCGAGACTTGCGCCCCCCCGAAGGAGCGGTTGGCCAGCACGCCACCATACTCCCGGGCGAACGGCACACCCTGCGCCACGCACTGGTCGATGATGTTCGCCGACACTTCGGAGAGTCGGTAGACGTTCGATTCGCGCGAGCGGAAATCGCCGCCCTTCACCGTGTCGTAGAACAGCCGCCAGACGGAGTCCCCGTCGTTCTGGTAGTTCTTCGCGGCGTTGATGCCACCCTGCGCCGCAATCGAATGGGCGCGACGCGGCGAATCCTGGAAGCAGAAGCACGAGACGTGGTAACCGAGCTCGGCGAGAGAGGCCGCCGCCGATGCCCCGGCCAGGCCGGAACCGACCACGATGATGTCGAATTTCCGCTTGTTGGCGGGTGACACCAGCTTGAGCGCCGCTTGATGCCGGGTCCAGCGGGTCTCGATCGGGCCATCCGGTGACTTGGCGTTGAATTCCATGTGGTTTCCCCCCCTCAGCGCAGGACGCCGAAGAGCGCAGCGAGCGGGATGGCGAGGAAGCCGCCCGCAATCAGGACCGCAAGCGTGATGCTGACGACCATGCGCGACCGATTCCAGGCAGGATGATTGAGGCCGAGGGTCTGGAAGACGGACCAGATGCCGTGGGCGAAGTGGAGACCGAGTGCCACCATGGCGAGCGCGTAGAAGACGGCGACCGGCTTGACGGCCAGGCCCGTGATCAGGTTCCGGCCGACCTGGCCTTCACGAAAATCGGGGTGGAACTGCCCCCAGGTCAGGTGCAGGATGTGGAAGACGATGAACACCAGGAGGAGGACTCCCCCCCACCGCATCGTCCGTGCGGCGTAGGTCGCGACCTGGCGTTCGTGTCGATGGTAGCTGACGGGACGCGCCGCCTGCGACATGCGGGTGAGTTGCACGGCGGCCACGACGTGGAGAACCACCGCCGCCACGAGACCGAACCGAGCCAGCCACAGCGCGGGGCCGAGGGAGCGAAGCCAGGCGCCCCATTCATCAAGGTGGTGCGGATCCGTGAACACCAGCAGGTTCGAGATCACGTGCGAGATCAGGAAGAGCAACCCGATCAGGCCGGTCAATGCCATGACGACCTTCTTGCCGATCGCCGAATGCCAGAGTGCCACGAGTCGATTCATCGCCGCCTCAGACGACGGCCTGGACCGACCGGACCGCCTCGGCTGACGCGTGCAGTGCGGTCCGCTCCGCCTCGGTCAGCGTGATCTCGACAATCCGTTCGAGGCCGCCTCGCCCGATGAGGCAGGGCACGCCGCAGTAGACCTCGTGCAACCCGAACTGTCCGGTGAGCCACGCCGACGCCGGCAGGAGACGCTTCCGATCGAGGACGATTGCCTCGACCATCTGGACCGCGGCCGCACTCGGCGCGTAGTAGGCCGATCCGGTCTTGAGGTGGGCCACGATCTCCGCACCACCGTTCCTCGCACGCGTCACGATCGCATCGATCGCATCCCGACCGAGGAGTTGCTCGACCGGGATGCCTGACACCGTGGTGTAGGACACGAGCGGCACCATCGTGTCGCCATGTCCCCCGAGCACCATCGCCTGGATATCGGTGACCGAGATCCCCATGGCCTCCGAGAGGAACATCCGGTAGCGTGCGGTGTCGAGCACCCCTGCCATGCCGAGCACCCGCTCGGCCGGGAACCCGGTCGCGCGGCGCATCACGAAACACATGACATCAAGCGGGTTCGACACCACGATCACGATGGCGTCGGGGGCCACTCGGCGGATCTGCTCGCCAACAGACTGGACGATCCCGGCGTTGGTCTTCACCAGATCGTCACGACTCATGCCCGGCTTGCGGGCGATGCCGGCCGTGACGACGAAGAGTTCGGAGTCGCGCGCCGCTTCGTAGTCATTGCTGCCGATCACGCGGGCGTCGAATCCCTCGACCGGGCCGGACTGCCACTGGTCGAGCGCCTTGCCCTGTGGCACCCCTTCGGCAATGTCGATCATGACCACGGTGCGCGCGAGATGCTTCTCGGCGATGCGCTGCGCTGCCGTGGCGCCAACGTTTCCGGCCCCAACCACTGTGATCTTCTCGAACATCGTGTGCGTCGCTCCTGATGGTGAGGGCGCCCACAGGCGCCCGGATGGGGCATGATGGTCAGCTCCTAACGTAATGGGAGCCGTGGGCGCTCCCAAGCGTCAACGACGGGCGCGCCCACGCCCATAGCGCATCGGTTTCGCCATCGGGTCGATCAGGACCGGCTGCTCACTCGCGCGCGCCGCCAGGCGCTCGGCCGCGACCTCGAGGAGGAGGCTGACGGATTGCCCAAGGTCGACCTTCCGCTTCCGCGGCGGCATCGGCAACCGGAAGATCCGGGTGGGATACTTCTCCAGGATCCGGTCCGGGAGTGCCCCGTCCTCCGTCCCGACCACCAGGACACTGTTGCCGCGAAAGGGGGCTTCGGAGGTGTCGCGCTCCGCGCCAACCGCGAAATAGATGCACCGCTCACGCGACATGGCGTCCCGAAAGTCACGCCAGCCCGGATGCACCCACCAGTCGAGGGCGTCCCAATCGTCCGGCCCCGCGCTGAGGAGCGACGGATCTGTCCGTGCCACCGGGAGTTCGCCGATCAGATGCAGGGACGCGTCGGCACTGGCGCACTGACTCGCGACCGCGCCGAGCACGGGGACACTGGGGGGTTCAAGCAGGGCGACATGCAGCGACATCCGGTAGTCTCCTCGGGATTGGCGGGAATCGACAACCCCCAATGGATACGTCAAGCGGCCGCCCAACGCGAACTTTTGCGCGGGGCGGCCACTTGATGGCTGGGGATCAGGCGAGCCTACTGCTTGCAGCTGCCAAACGGATCCGGGCGGGCCTTGTCGACCACGAGCCGATGATCGAGGTTCGCCATCGTCTGGCCAAGGTCGAACAGGTAGTTGCCGATCTGCGCCATGTGTCCGTACTGGATGTACTGCGGTTCGTCGGTCACCTGGTGATAGTCGGCGTGGCCGCCCGTGGTGAAGAACACGACAGGAATGGAATACCGCGCATACTCGTAGTGATCGCTGCGGCAGTAGATGTTCTGCGGATGGCCATCGGCATCCAGGGCGTAGTCGATCGTGAGGCCGTGCTTGCCGCGGAGGTTCACGGCCTCGGAGAGATCGCCAAGTTCCGTGGAGAGTCGGCGTGCCCCGACGGACTGGACGTAGCCAGGCCCGCCGTGAATCAGGGTACCATCGGACGTGGTCCCGGTGACATCGGTCGCGGCCCCACGGCCCACCATGTCGATGTTGATGGCGCCCACGATCGAGTCGCGAGGCACCGAGGGATGATCGCTGAAGTACTTGGAGCCCCAGAGGCCGGCTTCCTCGCCTGCATGCCAGATGAAGATCATCGAGCGCTTCGGGGCCGTCGGCGCCTTGGCAAACGCCTCGGCCAGTTCGAGCAGGGTCACGGAGCCGGACCCGTCGTCATCGGCGCCATTCGAGATGGAGTCGATCCGCATCGGATGGATCTTGCGCATCGAGTCGATCTTGCCGTTGATCTCCGCCCACTGTGCCTCGGACGGCGTCCCCATGCCGCGGGAGTCCGCACCCTGCTGGCGGAAGACCATGTTGAACGCCTTCACCGAATCGTGCGGCAGGCCGCCCTGCCGGAAGCCGACATGATCGTTGTGGGCACCAATCAGGATGTACTCGCCCTTGAGCTTCGGATCACTCCCGCGGAGGATCGCGACGACATTCCGGCCAGGCAGTGGCGCTTGGGTGAACCGGAGGTCCATCGACACCGGCTTCCCTGCGGCCCCGAGCGCCGCCGACGCCGGTGCGACACCGAGCAAGGCGGCGCCAACGGCAGTGGTCACCGTGACACGGGGCCCGCCCGATGCCGTGGCTGGCTCCGGCGATTCCGGGTCGAGATACGACGGGCGCCCACCGAAGCCCCGTCGGGTCGGCAACGCATCCCCGACAATGGTCACGACGGCCGCTGCCTCCGCCTGCGAGTCCAGATAGGCACGCAGACCGGGCGTGAGGCTCCGGAACCTGGGTGCCTGCGCTCCCGTGACCAGCACGAGCACCTTGCCAGCCACCGCGTCCTTCGGGAGGATGTGCGTGGTGTCGAGTGCCGTCCCGCCGAACACCACCGGCAAGTCCTTCAGGCTCGCCGAGGTGCCGTTGATGGTCGCAGTGAAATCAGTGCCGCCCTTGAACGTCTGGCCAGCGACCGTGAGCGTCGACGTCGGGTCGAATTCGCGCTCGAAGACCGGGACCTTCTGGAAATACCCACCGTCCTGGCCACCGGGGACCAGGCCCAGGCGCCGCACCTCGTGCTCGATGTAGTCGGTACCCATGTCGTTGTACTTGGTGCCGACCTGACGACCCATCATCGAATCGTCCGCGAAGATGTACAGGCGGGTCATGAGATCACACGGGGTGATCGCGGCAACGGTCGTCCCGCCAACGTACTTGAGCGGCATCGGGGTGCCGGTGGTGGCCGGGCAGCGCTGGGTGGTTTGCGCCGCAAGGGAAAGAGCCGGGAGCGCACAGCTCAGTGCGACGAGGCCGAGAACTCGATGGAAGGTGGCTGGACGGATCATGTCTCGCTTCGGGAAAGAGGTGGCAGTGGCTGGGGGACCGCCTCCTCATACGAGCGACCCGCCCGATTGGTTGCGCTCACCCACCCCGCACGTGCATCTCCAGATGCGGATCCTCCCGAAGGCGCCCCAGCGTGACCAACGCACCACGACCGGGCGCCGTGAGTCGATCTTCCGCCCCCCGGTCCCGTCGCTGTTGCCAACCCGTCCTGATCCGCCGGACCAACTCGGCATGGTCGGCATCGGACCGCAGCACCTGACGCAGATCGACTCCCGCAGGCGCGTACAAGCAGGTGAACCATGTCCCGTCGGCGGTCAGCCGGGCCCGATCGCAGTCGCGGCAGAACGGCGTCGTCGTGCTCGCCACGATCCCGAAGCGCATGCCGTTGCCGAGCCGCCAGCGAGTCGCCGGTGCGTGCGGATCGCAGCCGGCCGTGACGGGACGGGCACCACCGAACGCCGCAGCCAGGATCCCGACAATCTCGCGTGAGGAGACCACCAGATCCGCGCGCCAGTCGGTCGCGCCACCGACGTCCATGTACTCGATGAAGCGTGGCTCGATGTGCCGGTCGCTCGCCACGCGCATGATATCCACCAGCAGGCGGTCGTTCACGCCGCGCATCACGACCGTGTTGAGCTTGGTGCCGGTGAACCCTGCCGCCGCTGCCGCATCGAGCCCGGCGAAGACGTCAGCTGGTCGCCCGTGCCGGGTGAGCGCACGCATGGCATCGGGCTCGAGCGTGTCGAGACTCACCGTCAGGCGGTGCAGCCCGGCGCGCTTGAGTTCCCCAGCCAACGGTGCCAGTCGTGTCCCGTTGGTGGTGAGGGCGAGATCGGTGATGCCCTCGATCGCGGCGAGCCGGGCGATCAGGCTGGCCAGTTCAGGCCGGAGGAGCGGTTCGCCGCCGGTGAGGCGGAACTTCCGAACGCCGAGTTCGGCAAACGCCCGAGCCACCCGCTCGATCTCGTTGAAGGAGAGCAACGATTCACCAGGCAGCCAGCGGTAGCTCGCGGCGGGCATGCAATACCGACACCGCAGGTTGCAGCGATCCGTCACCGAGATCCGGAGCGCGCCGAGGGGCCGCCCGAATTGATCGGTGGTGGTCACGCCGGACTTCCACCGGCAGGATCCACCCAGATCGCGGTCCCGTCCGCATGGTGCTCATGCTTCCAGATCGGCACGCGGCGCTTGACCTCATCGATCACGAGGCGACACGCCTCGAAGGCCACGTCCCGATGCGGTGCCGCCGCGACCACCACGACGGCGGCGTCGCCCACGGCCAGGTCACCGATCCGATGGTTGAGCGCGATGCGAACCCCGAGCCGTCCCTCTGTCGCCTCCACAATGGCCTGGCACTCCCGTTCCGCCATCTCGACGTAGGCCGAGTAGCTCAGGCCAACCACCGATCGTCCTTCGTGATGGTCACGCACCGTGCCGACAAAACTGACCACCGCGCCGTGCGCGGGGGATTCGACCGCACGGAGCAGGGTGTCATGCGAGAGGGGCGAGGTTGTGAGATAGCGGTCGGCCATCAACCACCGGCCAACGGCGGGAGGACAGCAATCTCCTCGGATCCAGCGATCCGTTGATCCGGCAGGGCAAGACGTTGATCGACGGCGATCAGGGGTCGCGCCGGCAACAGGTTGCCGTGCGGCAATCGCTGGAGTGCGGCGGTGAGATCGGACAGCGAGATGGGAAGCTCGACATCGAGTTCGACCGGGTCCCCGAGAATCTCGGCGTAGCGGGCGAATGTGCGGAGGCGAAGGATGGCCATCGTCAGGACTCGACGGCAGACCCCGGGTCGACTTCGTCCTCGGCCACGAGGGTCCGGAGTTCCTTGCTGGGCTTGAAGACCGGCACGGGACGCGCCGCCACCTCGACCGGCTCCCCGGTCCTTGGGTTTCGCGCCATCCGGGTCTTGCGTCGCCGAATCTTGAACGTGCCGAAGCCACGGACCTCGATGTTCTGCTGGTCCTTGAGCGCGTCCTTGATGGCATCAAGAAACGCATCCACGACGCGGGCGCAGTCCTTCTTCGAGATCATCGGCCCGGACGTCCGGGCGATTGCTGCGGTGACGTTTTCGACGAGATCTGCCTTGGTCATCGACCCCCCAGGGAGACGACTCGGGACCCGGAACGGCCCCGCCATCGGGCCGATAAGTATGACCGTTAACCGTTGCCTGTCAAGAGGTTGCGTCGTTTCGGGCCCGGATCGCGTCGAGGAACTCGCCAAAGTGCGGGAAGGCGTCGTGGGGACCTGGTGCCGCTTCGGGATGGTACTGGACTGCAAAGACCGGGAATTCCCGGTGGCGGACTCCTTCGACGGTGCCATCATTGAGGTTGACGTGGGTGACCTCAAGTGATTCCGCACCTGGAACCCCATCCGGGCCTCCCTGCACCGCGAACCCGTGATTCTGGGTCGTGATCAACACCTTGCCGGACCTCAGCTCCTTCACCGGGTGGTTCCCGCCCCGATGCCCATAGCCGAGCTTCGTGGTCTGCCCACCGAAGGCAAGCGAGATCAGCTGGTGCCCGAGGCAGATGCCGAAGATCGGGGTGCCGCTCGCGGCAATCTCGCGGATGGTCGAGGGTGCGTAGTCCACCGCGGCCGGATCGCCCGGGCCGTTCGAGAGGAAGACGCCAGCCGGCTTTCGCGCCAGGATCTCCGCGGCGGAGGTCCTGGCCGGAACGACCTCAACCCGAAGCCCCGTGGCCTCGAGCATGCGGATGATGTTTCGCTTCATGCCATAATCCACCGCAATCACCAGCGGCCCGTTGCCACCGGCGTATGCGTTCGGCGATCCGGCCGCCGAGGCGAGATCGAGTCCGCTCATCGAAGGCGAGGCGGCGAGCTGGGCGATGAGATCGTCGCCGGGCTCGGTTCCCGGGGCGATCACCCCCCGCATGGCACCGCGTTCCCGGAGGTGACGGGTCAGTCGCCGGGTGTCGACACCGGTCAGGATCGGAACGCCAGCGCGGCCCAACCACTGGGTGACACTCCTGGTGCCACGCCAGCTGGACCATCGCGTTGCGAGCTCGCGGACGACGACGCCGGCGACCTGTGGGCCGTCCGACTCGTCGTCCAGGTCGCTGACCCCATAGTTGCCGATCATCGGCGACGTCATCACCACGATCTGGCCACGATAGCTCGGATCGGTGAACGTCTCCTGGTACCCGGTCATGTTGGTGGTGAACACCACCTCCCCGAAGCTGGTCGGCGAGCCGCTGGGCATTTCACCGGCGTACCACGTGCCATCCTCGAGCAAAACAAAGGCGGGACTTGGAGTCCCGCCTTCCGGTCCGACCTGACTCACTCCGGGGTCCCCTGCGTCGGTGGCGTGGTGCCACCCTCCGTGATGGGAGGCGGCGCGGTGGTTGGCTCGATCGGGGCGGTCGGCAGTCCTGCCGGCGCCTGTTGCTGCTGCTGCTGCAGGGTGCGCTGCACGTCGGTCATCCCGGTCCGGCTGCCGCTGGAGACAACACCAAGGACCAGGGAGATCGCCATGAAGAGGCCACCGGTCCACCAGGTCGCCTTGGTGAGGAGGTTCGACGCCTGACGCCCTCCGAGCACGGAGGCAGTCGTGCCGCCACCGAGTGAGGCGAGCCCCCCGCCCTGACCGGCTTGCAGCAGGACCACGGTCGAGAGAATCAGGGCATCGATGATGAGCAGCGTGAGTAGAAACCCGAACATCCATCCGTCCTTGGGAAAAGAGGCACCAGCCTTCAAAGGTAGCCTCAAGGAAGTGGGTGTTCAACCGGTGGGCTACCGCATCCAATGAATCACGAATCGGCCGGCCGGAGCGACTTCCGACGCTCGACCCTGAGCGGAAGCTCCACAATCGATTCGACGTCATCCGCGTCGCGGACTACTCCCAGCACGTAGTCGGCCCCAAACTCGTACACACGGTAGAGTGGCACATGAACCGTCGTGAGCCACTTCCCTCCGGTGTCGAAGACGCTCCACCGGTCAAGCCCATCCCACACCCAGAGCCACCCGCGGGTGTCGGTCAGGAGCCCCAGGATCGGTGGGAGGTCTCTCAGGGACGGCAGGTGGGCAACAGCCTTGGCAAACTCGGCCTCCGGAATGGCTTGATACCGCGCTCGCCACTTGACGTAAGTCGCCTGGAAAACCGAGTCCTCAAGTTGTTGCTGTGCCGATGGTCTCCGGATACTGCGCATGAGCTTGCCGTCGGCCGCCCAGACATCGATACGATACTCCAAGGCATCCGAAAGGTAGAATCGCTGATGGTCCACAGATTGGGCCGAATGGCTGAGGTAGAAGTACATGGGTCCAATCCACCCGGCTCCTCCGAACTGGAATGCGGTGAGCGAATGATCGTAGGCTCCCAGCTCGGTCACATGGTAGTCATCGGTTACTGACAGGTACTGAATGCGCTTGAGGATTCGCTGCCATCCCGGGCTCTCTCATCCCGGGGCTGGAGCACCGGACCGTTCGACGCCGACCTTCACGAGGTAGTGTCCAGCCCTGGGCAGTGGGGTGCCGTCTTCGGCAGTCCCATAGCGCCTCACCGCTTCGTGCATGCGACCTAAGTCAGTGTGCCGCTCGAGCACCTTCGACCCATCCGGCAAGAAACCGTAGGCAGAACCGAACATCGCATCCCACCCCACCAGAGTATCCCCCGGCAGAACGGCGAAGTGGACAGGAGCACGAAACTCGAAGGGGCCCTGTCCCTGCCGCGAAAAAGAGTACTCCAACTCTCCGGAGCGGCCGTGCACGCGAATCTGCACCGGGTCACCGTCCATCGTCACGATTCGCCCGTCACCAAGACGGCCGACCCCAACGAGCTGCCCGATGAGGGCCATCTGTTCGTTTCCTGAGACGCGAGTCCTCGGCTCGGGATCGACTACAACATGAACCGAGCGGTCGGGTGCGTGATTCATCACGATCGCGACACCCATGGAGTCTGATTCCATTGATAGTTCTGGGGCGCGGACCGGTTCTGAGTGGGAACAGGCAGATACTGCAACCACGACCGCCAGAAATAGCGAATGCTGGATGGCAAGGACCCGGGGGAGGTGCCAGGGGCCTGGTAGTCCGCGGGGTCTGGAACCTATCACGCCGCGGCCCCTACCCGCTCCCGAGTATTGGGAGCGAGAAGGGACCAATCGGTACGGACCCGCTGGAGCGAGGTTCACGATGCAGCTGCCAACCCGTTCATCTTGCTTCGGAGACCTGGCGGTACCGCGTACGTCACGGCGACGACTCCGGGAGCACAGTCAGCGATGACCTCCACGCGGCCGGCGTCAGCCCGATCATGAATCCTGACGCCTTCATGATCCTCTGCCATGAGCTGCGCGAGTGCAACCGCGTCTCCTGTCTCGATTGCGGAGCGGATTCGAACTTGGAGAGCGGCGAGACCCTCCCCGCCGCATGCGAGGTGATTGCAGGCACCCTCTCCGTGGGTTGGGGCTCCTATCGCGTGGCAGGGAGCGGTGCCTCCGCATCGCATGCACACCCCACCCCCTGGATTCGTATAGCCGCAGAGGTCGGTGGGGTTGGGGAGGCCGTGAACCGCGTTCCCGAGCATGTCCTGAACCGTGACGCACCAAGCGCAGGTAACCTCAGGCCCTGCCTTCGCGGTATTCGGGGAGAGGAACGAGGTGGAGATGAGCAGCCCGAAGAGGAGTGCTACAACACGAACTGGGGGGGGGCGGAGAATCTCAACATGGCCTACCTCCGGATAGCGGGTGAGTTTCCACGATAGCTTGCACCGCCGGCATCCTCAAGAGCCTCGCTATTTGACCGCACCCACCGCGCAGATGGCCGCCCACGACTCCGGGTCGAGCGACGCCCCCCCGACCAACACGCCATCGACCTCCGGCTGGCCGACCAGCGCCTCGGCGTTCTCGGGCTTGACCGAGCCGCCATACAGGATCCTGGTCGCCTGCGGCAGGCCGAGGTCAGCGAGGATCCCCCGGATGGCGGCATGGACCGCGTTGGCGTCCTCCGGGGTGGCGTTCCGCCCCGTGCCAATCGCCCAGACCGGCTCGTAGGCGATCACCAGGTCCGCGTGCGGGTCGACACCCTCCAACGCCGCCCGAAGCTGCCGACGCACCACGGCCTCGGTCTGACCCGCCTCCCGCTGCTCGAGGGTTTCGCCGACACAGAGCATCGCCATCAGGCCGCCGTCGAGCACGGCGCGCACCTTCCGGGCGGTCTCGGCGTCGGTCTCGCCGAAGACGTGGCGTCGCTCCGAGTGACCGATCAGCGCAGCGCCGGCCCCGGCCCCGCGCGCCAGCGCCACGGAGGTGGCGCCGGTGAAGGCGCCCTTCGGTTCCCAGTACACATCCTGCACGCCGACCCCGAGATGGTCCTGGTCCGTGAGCGCACCGGCCACTGCCTCGATCGCGACGGCGGACGGGAAGAAGATCACCGTTCGGCCGGAACGCGGCGTGTCGATCGCGAGGAATCGTTCGAGAAAGGTCCGGGCTTCGCCCGGCGTGGTGTGCATCTTCCAGTTGGCCGCGAACAGCATCAGCGCTCCGGTCGTGGGTCGAGGGCCTGGACGCCGGGGAGCGGCTTGCCCTCGAGGAATTCCAGTGACGCCCCGCCGCCAGTGCTGACGTGGGTGACGGCGTCGTCGAGGCCGGCGGCGGTCACCGCCGCGGCACTGTCCCCCCCCCCGACAATCGTGATCGCCCCCGCGCGCGTGGCGGCGGCGAGGGCGTGAGCGACCCCGAGCGTTCCGCGGTCGAATGGCGGGGTCTCGAACACGCCCATCGGCCCGTTCCAGATGACAGTCCGGGCCGAGGTGATCAGCGCCGCGAACTGCGCGATGCTCGTCGCATCGATATCGAACATCGCCATGTCGGCGGGGATGGCATCCCGCGGCACTTCCCGGGTGGTCGCATCGCCCGCGAGGCGATCAGCCACCACCGCCCCGACGGGCAACACCAGCTTGTCGCCGGCCGAGGCGATCAGGGCACGCGCCATGTCGAGTCGGTCGTCCTCGACCAGCGACTTGCCCACCTCGAGCCCCATCGCCTTGAAGAAGGTACAGGCCATCGCCCCCCCGATGAGGATCCGATCGACCTTGGGCAGCAGCGCCTCGACCAGATCGATCTTGCCGGAAATCTTGGCCCCGCCGAGGATCGCGACGAACGGGCGCTGGGGATGATCGACGGCCTCACCGAGGAACTGCAATTCCTTCTCGAGCAGGAAGCCGGAGACGGCCGGCTTGAGGCGGTGCGCGATCGCCTCGGTCGAGGCGTGGGCCCGGTGGGCCGTCCCGAAGGCGTCGTTCACGAACAGGTCGCCGAGGGCGGCGAACCGATCCGCGAGTGCCGGGTCGTTCGTTTCCTCGCCGGGATGGAAGCGCGTGTTCTCGGCGAGCGCCACCCCCCCCCTGGGCATGTGACGCACGGCGCGGACCGCCGCATCGCTGGTGGGGTCATCGAGGAACAGGACCGGAGCCCCCAGCTCGCGTTCGAGCACCCGCCCCACGGGGCGCAGGGTGAACGCCGGGTCCGGCGTCCCCTTCGGGCGACCAAGGTGGGAGAGCAGCACGACACGCGCGCCGTGGTCCCGGAGATAGCGAATGGTCGGGAGGGAGGCCCGGATCCGGGTGTCGTCGGCCACCTCCCCGTCCTTCTGCGGCACGTTCAGGTCCGCCCGGACGACCGCGCGCTGGCCGTCCAGGTCGTGCGCCTCGAGATCGGTGAGGCGCATCCGACTCACAGCGACGCGCCCATGTGACGGATCAGGTCGACGCAGCGCGCCGAATAGCCCATCTCGTTGTCATACCAGGAGGAGACATGGACCATCGTCCCGTCGAGCACCTGGGTCGAGAGCGCGTCCACCGTGCTCGACATCTGGTTGCCGATGTAGTCGACCGAGACGAGCGGCTCATCACTCACGGCGATGACGCCGGCGAGTGCCCCGACCGCCGCGGCGCGGAAGGCGGCATTGACTTCATCGACGGTGGTGGCGCGGTCGACGATGCAGGTGAGGTCGACCAGCGAGACGTCGGCGGTCGGCACCCGGAGGGCGACGCCATCGATCTTCCCCTTCACCTCCGGGATCACCAGCGCTGTGGCCTTCGCGGCGCCCGTCGAGGTCGGGATGATCGACAGCGCGGCGGCCCGGGCCCGACGCAGGTCCGAGTGGGGCTGGTCGAGGATTGCCTGGTCGTTGGTGTAGCTGTGCACGGTCGTCATGTAGCCACGCTGGAATCCGAAGGTGTCGCGAATGACCTTGACCACCGGCACCAGGCAGTTGGTGGTGCACGAGGCGTTCGAGACGACGTGGTGTGTCGCCGGGTCGTACTCGAGGTGGTTCACGCCGTAGACGAAGGTCTTGTCCTCGCCCTTGCCGGGCGCGGAAATGACGACCTTCTTCGCGCCACCCGCCAGGTGCTTGGCGGCGTCTTCCCGCTTGGTGAATCGACCGGTCGATTCGAGGACGATATCGACACCGAGTCCGCCCCAGGGCAACTTGGCAGGATCCCGCTCCGAGAGCACGCGGATCAGGTCGCCGCCGACATCGAGGCGCCCTTCGCCGGCCGAGACCTTCTCGGGGAAGCGCCCATGGATCGAGTCGTAGGTCAGCAGGTGCGCGAGGGTTGCCGTGTCGGTCAGGTCGTTGACCGCGACGAAATCGATATCGGTGATCCCGGCAGCCTTGGCGGCCCGGACCACATTGCGGCCGATCCGACCGAATCCGTTGATACCCACGCGAATCTTGCTCATCAGAACCTCTCGCTCCCGAAGAATGTTTGATCCAGCCCATGTCGTGCGGCCGCCGCAAGCGGTGGCTCGGCACGGGCGAAAGTGACCCCACCGATCGTGGCGACCCCGGCACCCCGCAGGACCAGCGCCGCCGAGAGTAAGGTAGCCCCGGTCGTGAAGACGTCATCGACCAGCACCACCTCGCGCGGCAGCTCCCTCGCCTCGAAGACACCGGCGAGATTCGCCAGCCGGGCTTCGGGGGTCAGGCGGACCTGTGAGCCGGCATGGCGCGCCCGCTGCAGCCCGTTGGTGATCACCGCACGACCGGTCAACTGGCCCAGCGCGACCGCCAGCACTTCGGCCTGATCGTAGCCGCGCCGTCGTCTCCGCCGTGCATCGGTCGGGATCGGCACGAGTGGGCCGAGTCCGACCTCGCCGAGCGACCTGGTCATCGCCTCTGCAAAGGGCGCAGCCAGTCGCCACCATCCCCGATACTTGAAGGCATGCATGGCCCGTCGGACCGGCTCATCGAGCCACACCGCGCTTCGGACCGGGCCGAACTCGGCCGGCCAGTCGCGGCACAGGCGGCAGTCGACCCCCTGAACGCGGGGATGCTGGCATCGCCGGCAGTGCGGGTGCGGCATCGGGCGCCACCTGGCGCGACAGAGTGCGCAGATCAGCGCGGGCGCATGCCCGGAAATCCGCCGTTGACACTCGAGACACTCCTGCGGCAACAACCACTCGCGAAACCGACCCCATCGGTCAGGGGTCGATCCCCAGGAGGGCGTCACGCATCACCCCGACCGGCGGCTCGACACCGGGGAACCACCAGGTCCAGCAGGCCACGCCTTGCGCGAGCAGCATTTCGAGGCCATCGGCAGCTTCGAGCCCCCGTTCCCGAGCCAGGGCGACCAGCGCCGTGGTCCCGTGCTGGCGGTAGGTGAGGTCGAGCACGGCAGTCAGGCGTGGCCATGCGGCCAGATCGACGACCAGCGGATCGTCCGCGTGCAGCCCCAGCGGGCTGGCATTGACAAGCATTTCGCATGCATCGCGCTCCGTGACCGTACAGCCGATCTGGCGGCACCATGTCTCGAACGCCGCCGCCCGTTCGGGGCTCCTCGAGATCGACGCGACGGCGGCCCCGCGCTCGTGTGCGGCGGCCGCCACCGCCCGGGCGCTGCCACCCGTGCCGACGATTGCCCAGCCCGAGGGGACCGCGTGGAGGCTCCCCACCAATGCCAGCACCCCGTCGACGTCGCTGTTCCCGAGGCACACCCCATCCTCCGTGCCGACGAAGAGGTTCGCGATGCCGAGCCGATCCACCCGGGCGTCACCCCGACCGTATCCGGTCGCGGCGAGCTTGTGCGGCACCGTGATGTTGCCCCCTCCACCCGCGGCCGCGAGGCTCCGCATCACGCGACCCAGGTCCTCGGAACTGCACCGTGTCGCGACGTAGACGGCATCCAGTCCCATCGCCCGGAAGCCCGCATTGTGCATCCGCGGCGAGAGGGAGTGGGCGACCGGATCACCGAGCAGGGCGATCCGGCGCGGCGAGGATCCCGTCACCGCAACCGGCCCTGGATCCGCTCCCAGGTGGCCGCGATCAACGGCTCGAGTTCCTCGAGGGTGGCGCGGTAGCCTTCGAGCGGACCCCCGAAGGGATCGCTCACATCGGGGCCGCGTTCGGTACCCATCGCGTACGCCGCCAGCGTATGAACGCGAGCCGCAGCACCCAGTTCATGTGCCCGGACCGCCTGCGCGGCGGTCATCGTCAGGACCAGATCAGCGGACCGGATGACCTCGGTCGTGAGGACGCGGGCGCGGTGAGGTCCCAGATCCATGCCACGTTCGAGGGCCACGAGATAGGCACCCTCGGAGGCGGGCGAACCATCCCAGGCGGACGTGCCAGCCGAGCTCACGGTGAGGGCGCGATCGGGAACCGCACCGACGTGGGCGCGGAGCAAGGCCGCCGCGAGCGGTGATCGGCAGGTGTTGCCCGAGCACACGAACAGCACATGACGGGAAGCGTTCACGGGGCCGCGCGTCCGACGCGTCGACGAAGTTCCTCGCGGGAGATGGCGCCCTCGCGAATGAGCCGTGGAATCCGGGTCGTGCAGTCCACCAGCGTCGAGGGTGGCACGTTTCCGATCACGCCGCCATCGAGGACCAGGAGATCTCCTGAGGCCACCGCCTCGGGAAAGAGCGCCACGAGTCCGGGGGCGCCCGGTGCGGGAGCGTTCCCGGGTCGGTTCGCGCTCGTCGAGGTGATCGGCTGATCGATGGCCCGGATCAACCGGCCCAGGGCGCGATGGGAGGTCCAGCGGACCGCGATGCCTCCCTCCGCCCCACGCAGCCGATCGGGCAGGCGACCCTCCCCGCCCGCAAGGGCGAGCGTCAGGGGGCCGGGCCAGAACTCCTCCGCAAGTCGCCGCGCGCCTGGCGTCAGCACCAGGCCGGTCCGCTCGAGCATCTCGTGACTCGCGACCAGGAGGAGAAACGGCTTGCTGGGTGGCCGCCGCTTGAGTCGCGCCAGGGCATCGAGGCCGGGATCGGTCGCGAGCGAGCCAAGCCCGTAGACCGTCTCGGTCGGATAACCCAGCACCCCCCCCCCCGCAAGGTGGGCCGCGACCCGCTGGGCCGCCGCGACCGCCTCCGCCTCGGTCCCGAGTGGCAGGATCATGGCGCAGTGGCCAACCACGTGGCAAACACCAGGTCCTCCGGGGTCGTGACCTTCAGGTTCCGGACCGTACTGGGGAGCAGCTCGACCCGTCCCCCATCGAGTTCGACCAGCATCGCATCGTCGGTCGCCTCAAGCCCCTCGAGTTGGATCTGTGCGTGCGCGCGCTCCAGGACATCGCGCGGGAACGCCTGCGGTGTCTGGATTCGCCAGAGTCCCGCGCGCGGCACGGTTCCCAGCACGAGGCCGCACGCATCGGCGCGCTTGAGCGTGTCGGCGAGCGGCACGGCCGGGACGGCGGAATGCCCGTTCCTCGCCACGGCCATCCCGCCATCGATCACATCTGGGGGGGGGAACGGCCTGGCGCCATCGTGGACCAGCACCACGGTGCACTCCGCTGGCAGGGCGGCCAGTCCCGCGGCAACCGAGGCCCGGCGCGTGGCGCCGCCGGCGACGAGTTGCAACCGATCGCCGGTCGCCTCGACCAACCATCCCGGGGGGGCCTCGAGGTCCGCCCCGGGGACCACGACGATGATGTGACGGACCTCGGGATGCGAGCGGAAGGGTCGGATGGCCCTGAGCAGGAGCGGCACGCCGGCGATGATCCGGTACTGCTTGGGGACGTCACCCCCGACGCGGCGCCCCTCCCCTGCCGCCACGATGATCACCCCCACGTCACGCGGCAAGGACGCGCACCAGTTCATCGACATGGTCGAGGCCGTGATGCCGCAGGCCGGCCACACTGATCTTCGCCCGTGCTGACCCGAAGGCCTGATGGAATCCCATCCGGGAGGCCTCGACCAGGCGCCGTTCGGCGCTGGCCAACGGCCGGACCTCACCGCCGAGCCCGAGCTCACCGAGATAGAGTGCGTCGGCGGGTGTCGGGCGGTTGTTCATCGAGCTGATCAGGGCCGCGGCCACTGCGAGATCCGCGCCGGGTTCCGTCAGCTTGACACCCGCGGTGACCTGCACGAAGACATCGACCGTGGCGAAGGAGAGTCCCGCCCGGCGCTCCAGGATCGCCAGCAGCACGGCCAGGCGCTTCTGGTCGAGTCCGGTCGCCACCCGTTGGGGCGTGCCGTACCCGCTCGGGGCGGCCAGGGCCTGGACCTCGACGAGCAGCGGGCGACTGCCTTCCATCAGCGCCGTCACCGCACTCCCGGAGGTCCCGGTCGCGCGGGCCGCCAGGAAGAGGGCCGAGGGGTTCGCCACAGCCATCAAGCCGGTGCCGGTCATCTCGAACACGCCCAGCTCGTCGACCGATCCGAATCGGTTCTTGGTGGCCCGGAGGAGCCGGTAATCGAGCGTGGCCTCCCCCTCGAAATAGAGCACGGTATCGACGATGTGCTCGAGGGTCTTGGGACCGGCGATCCCCCCCCCCTTCGTCACATGACCCACGACGATCACCGCCGTGCCGCTCTCCTTGGCATAGCGCATCAGCAGGCCGGCACATTCGCGCACCTGGCCGACGTTCCCGGGTGCGCTCTCGAGTGCGTCGGTGTAGACGGTCTGGATCGAGTCGAGGATCAGCACGTCGGCACCGGTGCTCGCCGCCGCGTGCAGCACGGCCTCGAGGCGCGTCTCGCCGAGGACATGCACCGCCCCGGTCTGGCCACCGATCCGGTCGGCGCGCAGGCGGAGCTGCTCGGCGGATTCCTCCCCGCTGGCATAGAGCACCGGTCGGCCGGCGTCCTCGAGCGCGGCGGCGGCCTGCAGCAGGAGCGTCGACTTCCCGATGCCGGGTTCGCCACCGATCAGCGTCATGGAGCCCGGCACGATCCCGCCTCCCAGGACGAAGTCGAATTCCGGGAGCCCCGTGCTCCAGCGCGCCAGGCGACTCGCCTCGACCTCACGAAGTCGGCGCACCGGCATCGTCGGGGGTGCCGCCGTGGCCCGCCGCCCGGCCCCGGACGCGACCACCGGTTCCTCGACCACGGTGTTCCAGGCGGCACAACTCTCGCACTTCCCGGCCCACCGCGCGTGGCCATGGCCACACTCGGTGCAACGCCAGACGGATCGCGGCTTGGCCATCTCAGGCCTCGCGATTGGTGCGGTCGTCGAACCGCGTGAAGTTCTTGTGGAAGAACAGGTCGATCATCCCCGTCGGCCCGTTGCGGTGCTTGGCCAGGATGACGTCGGCCCGGCCCTCGAGCGATTCCCCGGCCTGCTCCGCCTTGTCGCGCAGGTCCTTGTACATCTCCGGCCGGTGGATGAACAGGACGAGGTCGGCATCCTGCTCGATGGCCCCGGAATCGCGGAGGTCGGAAAGCAGCGGCAGTCTGTCCCCCCCCCGCTGTTCGCTGGCCCGCGAGAGCTGCGACAGCGCGATCACCGGCACCTCGAGCTCGCGGGCGAGCGCCTTGAGCGAGCGCGAGATGTCCGAGATCTCCTGCACCCGGTTCTCCGAGTATTCCGGGCTCCGCATGAGCTGGAGGTAGTCGACGATGACCAGCTTCACGTCATTCTCGGCGCGCAGCCGCCGGGCCTTGGAGCGCATCTCGAGCAGCGTGAGCGCCGGCGTGTCGTCGATCCAGACGGGACTGTTCTGCAGGATGCCCGCAGCGCGCGCCAGCCGCGTGAAGTCGGTGTCGCGCAGCGTCCCGCGACGCACCGCCTGCGAGTCGACGCGCGCCTCGGCGCAGAGCATCCGCTGGACCAGGGAGTCCTTCGACATTTCCAGCGAGAACACGGCGACGCCGAAGCCCTCGATCGCGGCATGCGTCGCGAGGTTCAGGCAGAAGGCCGTCTTGCCCATCGAGGGCCGGGCCGCCACGATCACGAGTTCGGACGCCTGGAATCCCGTGGTGAGTTCGTCGAGGTCGGCAAACCCGCTGGGCACACCGGTCAGGGCGTTGTCGCGACCCTGGAGCGTCTCGATCCGCTCCATCGTCGGCCAGAGCATTTCCTTGATCCGGGTGAAGCCGTCGTCGCGACGGGTCTCCGCAATCTTGAAGATCCGCGCCTCCGCCATGTCCAGGAGCTCGCTGGCCGCGCTCTTCTGCTCGTAGGTCTCGGTGATGATCTGGGTCGCCGCCTCGATCAGGCGACGCTGGATGGCCTTGTCACGCAGGATCCGGGCGTGGTACTCGAGATTGGCCGCGGTGGGCACGGCGTTGACGAGCTCATCGAGGTACTCGATGCCCCCGGCGGCGGCGAGGTCACCGCGCCGCTCCAGTTCCTCGCGAATCGTGATGTGGTCGACCACCATGCGCTGCTCGATGAGCGCGCGCAGGGCGCGCCAGAGCCGCCGATGCGACTCCCGATAGAACATCGTGTCGTCGACGAGCTCGGCCGCCCGGAGCGATGCCTCCGGATCGAGCAGCATCGCGCCAAGGACCGCCTGCTCCGCTTCGGCGCTCCACGGGACGGCCCGACCCCGGAACGGATCAGCTTCGGGCGTCGACGAGTTGTCTGGCGATTCGGAGGTCATCCCACGCCGGCCGTTTCCAGTTCGGGTTTCGGAGCAGTGCCGCGGGATGGTAGGTCACCACCAGCGGCGTCGAGTCCAATGTATGCACCTTGAGGCGGAGTGAGCCGAGAGTCTGCTTGACCCCGAGCAGCGCCTCGGCTGCCGTCCCACCGAGCGCAAGGATCACCCGCGGCCTGACCAGCGCAATCTGCCGCTGCAGATACGGCAAGCAGGCCTGCCGCTCGTCGGGCAGTGGCGCCCGATTCCGCGGCGGTCGGCACTTGACCACGTTGGCGATGAAGACCTGAGCGCGTGGAATCTCGATGCTCTCGAGCATCTTGTCGAGCAATCCCCCCGCACGACCGACAAATGGCCGACCCGACAGGTCTTCCTGCTCACCCGGGCCCTCGCCGACCACCATGAGGTCGGCCACGGGATTGCCCTCGCCGGGCACCGTGTTGGTGCGTCCCTCGCAGAGTGGGCAGGCGGTACAGGTGGCAATGGTCGCGGCCACGTCGTCGAGGGTCGCCCATGCGGTCGCGACAGCGTTGACGGGCAGGATCACGTCGATCCCGGGTCCGGGAATCTTCGGCGCATCGACCGCCCACGTCGGTGCCGCACCGGCGGGGTACTCCTTCACGCGCCACTCCCTGACGACGGGTCCCGGGTCGGGTGCCGGATCGCGCTTCGCCGCGTTGGCCCTGGCGGGCGCTGTCCTCGTCGACGCGGATTCTCTCGTGGCGGGCGTCGACTGATCGACCGACGGGACAAACGGCACGTCGAAGATCACCTCGTCGCCGCCGAGGTCGCGTTGCAGCGCCAGCCACGCACGGCGCGGATCAGCCACGGTAGTGCTCGATCGCATCGAGGATTGCCTCGGCAACCAGGGCCTTGTCGCGCAGCGAAACACGCGTCTCGGTGCCGTGCACGTCGAGGATGGTCACTGCGTTCGTGTCGATCTCGAATCCGGCACCGGGCTCGAGGGCATCGTTCACCACGATCATGTCGAGTTGTTTCCGGTCGAGCTTCTGGCGGCCCTTGCGGACCGCGTCACCGGTCTCGAGCGCGAAGCCGACCGTGGTGAGTCGGGCATGCCGCTCGGGCATCGTGGCAAGGAGGATATCCTCGGTCGACTCGAATGCGAGGGTGAAGCCACCATCGGAGCGCGGCAACTTGCTGTCGCGAGTGGTCACCGGTCGGTAATCGGCCGGTGCGGCCGCCATGATCAGCACATCGCTCGACGGCAGGTGTCGGCGCACGGCATCGCGCATCTCGGCCGTGGTCTCGACTCGCAACACCGTGACGCCGTGGGGTACCGGTTCGTGGCTCGGCCCGGACACCAGCACCACCTCCGCGCCACGCCGCCACGCGGCTTCGGCGAGCTTGTACCCCATCCGGCCGCTCGACCGATTGGTCACGACGCGCACGGGGTCGATCCCCTCGCGCGTCGGCCCGGCGGTCACCAGCACCTTGGCCCGCTGGAGCGGTCCCTCGCCCGCGAGCACCCGCTCCGCGTGCGCAATGATCGCCTCGGGCTCTGCCATCCGGCCGGGGCGATCCGAGGGCCCCTCAGCGAGTGCACCGACCACGGGGCCGACGGCGTGCCAGCCACGATCCTGCAGGCGCGCGAGATTGGCCTGGGTTGCGGGGTTGGCATACATCTCGTCATTCATCGCCGGTGCCAGAAGAACACGCCCGGGCGCGGCGAGGAGGAGCGTCGAGAGCAGATCGTCGGCGATGCCCTGGGCTGCGCGCGCGATCAGCTGGGCCGTGGCGGGAGCGACGATGATCAGATCGGCCCGATCGGGGAGCGCGATGTGCTCGAGCGCGCGGCCCGGTTCCCAGAGCGAGCTGTGGACCCGTCGACGGGTCACCGCCTCGAAGGTCGGGACTCCGACGAATCGGGTGGCGCCGTGCGAGAGTACGACGTCCACCGTCGCACCGCGAACCGTGAGGTCACGTGCGAGGTGGACGCTCTTGTAGGCCGCAATGCCCCCGGTGACGCCGAGGACGACGTGGCGGCCCCGCCACATCTCAGGCCTCGGTGCGGCGCCGACGCAGCTCGCGGAAGGTGAGCTCGCCCGTGGTCAGCTTCTTGAGCGACAGCGTGGTCAGCTTCTTGACGCCTTCGATGCGTGCGAAGTGCTGGATGGTCTCGCGTGGGAACTCGTTGAGGTAACGCGCGAACCTCGCGGCGACCAGCACACCACGATACTTCGAGCCGGTATTGGCGGCCACTTCCTGCGGGGTGAAGACTTCCAACGGGTGCCTCCTGTAGGTCAGCGCGGGACGGGCAGACGGGCGAGTTCCGCTGCCACTTCCGCACGCAATCGGTCGAGCAGGATCTGCACACCATGGTGCCGATCCGTGCGCCGTGATTCGGCATCGAGGATGGCATGCACGGCGCGCACCGCCTCCTCGAGGTCGTCGTTGACGACCACGTAATCGTACTCCACCGCCGCGGCGATCTCATCGCGGGCTCGCGCCAGGCGATCCGCCACCACTGCGTCGTCCTCCGTGCCCCGGCTGCGGAGCCGCTCCGCGAGCACCTGTCCCGAGGGCGGCACCACGAAGATCAGCACCGGCTCGGCGAAGCGCTCGCGCACCCGCCGTGCCCCGATGATCTCGATGTCGAGGAGGACGTGCTTCCCCCCCTGCGTCACGCGTCGCACTTCCTGTTCGAGCGTGCCATAGCGGTGCCCGTTGTAGACCGCATGCTCGAGGAACGCTCCGGCCGCCACCATCGCCTCGAACCGATCACCGTCCAGGAAATGATACGCTTGACCGTCGACCTCGCCCGGCCGTGGTGCCCGGGTCGTGGCGCTCACCGAGTAGCCGATGTCACGCCGTTCGGCGAGCAAGCGCCGAGCGATCGTCGACTTCCCGCCCCCCGAGGGGGACGACAGCACCACGACGAGCGGCGTCATTCCAGGTTCTCCAGCTGCTCGCGCACCTTCTCCAGCTCACCCTTCATCGCGACCACCAGATGGGCGATCGCAGCATCGTTGGCCTTGCTGCCGATCGTGTTCACCTCGCGACCCAGCTCCTGCGCCAGGAAGCCGAGCTGCTTGCCGACCGGCCCGCCGTCACGGAGCGCCGCGCGCGCGGCGTCGACGTGAGCCCGGAGCCGGACCAGCTCCTCGGTCACGTCGGCCCGATCGGCCATCAGAGCGATTTCCTGCGCCAGACGCTCCTCGGGCGCCGGGGCACCGGCCAACAGGTCGGTCACCGACTGGCGGAGCCGAGTGAGTTCACGGTCGAGTCGTGCCGGCAGGAGCGCTGCCACCTCCCCGGCTCCGCGCTCGATCGCAGCCAGCCTGACTTCGATCTCCCTCGCCAGCACTGCGCCCTCGGTTGTGCGGGCCTCGTGGCAGAGATCGACGGCCGCCTCGAACGCGGGGGCGATCTCACGCCATTCGACCGGTCCCGGCCCCTCGTCGCGGCGCGTGCTCACCACATCCGGGAACCGGAGCACCTGCTCGAGCGACACCTCACCCGGTATCCCCAACCGTTCGGCCAGCTCGCCCAACGCCGTCTTGACCGCCTCGGCGCGTTCGACGTTAATCGCGGCCATCGGGGCGGCGGATTCATCGATCCACTGCACCGAGACCGCGATGTGCCCTCGGTCGAATCGTGCCCGGAGCAGCTCCCGAACGGCGGCCTCGTGAGCCGACAATTCGGAGGGCAGCCGGGCCGCCAGGTTGAAGAAGCGGTGATTGACGGTCCGGATCTCGACCCGCGCACGCCTGGTCCCGACAGCGCGCTCTGCGGTCCCGAATCCCGTCATGCTTGCAACCACCGGCGTCGCTCCCACCTGAGGGTAGCTCGGAAAGATAGCCGGATTGGGGCCCGATGGGGACTGGTGGGGACTCAGTTGTCGTACGACCAGCGGATCCCGTAGCTCGAGCCGAGCGACATGATCGGGTAGCCGGGCACCTGCCCCTTCCGGACCGCCTGGAAGTTGACCCGGTCCCAGTAGGCCGTGAACGGCCCGATCTTGAACTGGACATTGCTCCGGAGGAACGTGAGCCCCGGCTGCGCGATCGGATCACCATCGATGTTCCGTCCGATCACGCCGGGGCTCCAGGTCTCGAGGATCCCCTGCACCTTGAGTCGGAAGATCCCGCTCGGGAAGTTCCGGAGGAACCGCGAATTGACCGTGAGCGTGGTCCACGCATGATGGGGCGGCACGCCGTCGGGCAGGAACCCGCCAAGCGGGTGTTCGTAATGCGACGCGAGGGACAGCCAGCTGTTCGCAGCGAATCGAGCAGCCACTTGCACCCATTCGGTTCGCGGCTGGGGGATGAATCCGGGCACCGCCTGGAACTGGCGGTATGGGAGCGCCTGCCACGCATCGAGACTCGACCAGCGCGCCTCGACCCCCAGTGTCCGACCCTCAACCGCTGCGAGCAATTCATAGTCGGTGACCGACTGTCCGGTGTCGCTCACGATCGACGGTGCCTGCACGATCGTTCCATGCCGGACCATGCCACCAACCCGCAGCCGTCCCGGCAGCCGGAGCCCGAGCAGCGGGACCGCCGGGAACCGGCCGACATCCAGGCCGACACGTGCGGTCGCATACTGCGCCGTCCGGTGCTCGCTGTGCTGCTGGTAGACCCCCTCGATCGATCCGGTGACCAGCCGGCTCGGCGACCACGCGAGCGCCAACCGACTGTCGAGCGGCGTCCACTCGGTGCGGTGGATCGCTTGCAGGTCGGCGGACCAGGTCGGACGGCGGTAGCCACCGATCACGCCGAGTTGGCCGATCGTCGCGTCGAGTGAATCGCTCCGCCAGGCCGTCTGCGCCAGGATCAGGTCGGCACGGAATCCCAGGCCGTCGTCCTGCGCTCGCCACGCGACGCGCCCCTTCAGGTCACTGCGGGTTCCGGTGAGTCCGGGATCGAGCGTGTCGGCCCCCGCCTCGCCCGCGCCGAGCAACGCCGCACGATCAACCGCCTGTACGAGGTACTGCACCTCGGCTCCGAATCGCGCAGTCCGGCGCCACGAGAGCTGCAGCCACGCATTGGTCACATTCGATGCGCCGCTGCCACCAGTGGGGGCATTGACCCCGGTGAAGTCCCCGAGGATCGAGAGGCCGAACCCGCTGGCATAGCGCTTCTCGAAGGTGCCGGTGTACTTGGAGTGCGCCCGGTCACCGGTCGAGACGCCGATGCTGGTGCGCGGTGCCACCCGGTCGTGCTGCCGGGTGAACAGGAACACGCGCAATGCTGCCGGTGCTCGCTCGATCTCGATCCGGTCGAAGAGCTCGAGCGCCCACGTCGCCGGGTTGACGGCGACCGAGTCGGGGCCGATGGGGATGAAGGGCACGCCGTCGATCAGGTAGACGACGCTCGTCGCCCCGTGAGCGAGCAGGTTCGGCAGCTCCGGCCGACCGAGCCAGCCACCACGCCAGAGGAACACCGGTGCATGGTTGGCCAGCAGGTCCGACACGGTCCGCGCCGGCGCCCACTCGATCGAATCACGGGTCAGCACGATCCGGCTCCCGGCGGGCCCCAGCTCTCCGTAGCTCGTTCGCGGTGTGGTCGCCAACCGGGTGCGCACGGTCCCCTCGACCGCGAGCAATCGTTCGGTCGTGGTCGAGTCGTGGGGCCGTGCCAGGGAGTCGGCCGCCACGGCGGCCGCATCCCGCGGGGGGGGGACCGGGTCCTGCGCCCGCAGTGCGGCCGGGAGGCCGCACGCGAGCAGGACCAGGAGTGCGACCCCGCGCATCAGCTCACGCGCGGGCGAGAACGAATTCACTGAAGAGGCGCACCAGCACACCGGTCGGCCCCTTCACATGCGTCGGTCGATCACGATCCGTGTAGGCCGTCCCGGCGATGTCGATGTGCGCCCACGGCATCCCCTCGGCAAACTCCCGCAGCAGCATCGCCGCCGTGAGTGTGCCGGCCGGCCGGCCGCCGGTATTCTTCATGTCCGCGATGTCCGACTTGATGTGCTCGAAGTAGTCGTCCCAGAGCGGGAGTTCCCAGAGCCGTTCGCCGGTGGACTCACCCGCGGAGATCAGGTCCCGCACGAGGTCGGCATCGGTCCCGACCACCGCCGACGCCGCATGGCCCAGCGCGATGACCACCGCGCCAGTCAGCGTCGCACAATCGATCACCGCCGCAGGCTCGTATCGGTGCGCCCAGCTCAGCGCATCGGCCAGCAACAGACGTCCCTCGGCATCGGTGTTGAGCACCTCGATCGTCTTGCCGAGATGCGTATGCACCACATCACCCGGACGGTAGGCCGACCCGGAGACCATGTTCTCGGCGCTTGGCACCAGCGCCACCACGTTCACCTTCGGCTGGAGGCGACCGATCACCTCCATCGTGCCGAGCACGGCAGCGGCGCCGGACATGTCGTACTTCATCTCCTCCATTCCGGCCGCAGGCTTGATCGAGATGCCGCCGGCATCGAAGGTCACGCCCTTGCCGATGAGTACGATCGGTGCGCCCTCGCCTCCGGTGTACTCGAGCACGATGAAGCGGGGATCATGGACGCTCCCCTTCCCGACCGCGAGAATGGCACCCATCCCCTCGCGCTCGAGCCCAGCCTTGTCGAGCACGGTCACCTGCATGCCGTGCCGCGAGGCGATGCCTTCCGCCTGCTCGGCCAGGTAGGCCGGGGTACAGACATCCGATGGGAGCACCTGGAGCCCCCGGGTGAAGGCCTGCCCCTCGGAGATCGCGAGGCCGACCTCGACCCCTGCTGCGAATTCGGAGTCGGCCGATGCACGAACCACTTCGAGCGCGGAGAGTTCGGGCTTCGGCTCCTTGGCAGGCCGCTTGAGCGCGCCGTAGTACCACGCCCCGTAGGGCAGCCCCTCCCCGATGGCCCGGCCGAGGTCGCGGGCGGCGAGCGGCGCGTCCGGGACCAGGAAGGCGGCGGTCGGAACGCCGAGCGTGCGCGCACGCTTGCCGGCGCTCATTGCGGCGCGACGGATGGTACTCGCCGTCGTCTTCCCGACCTCGCCCATCCCCAGGAGCACGATACGCGTCAGCGTGCCGCGACCATGCACGAGCACCGTCTCATCGGTCTTGCCCGTGAAGTCACCCGAGGCCCAGGCCGCGGCCAGCCCACCGCCGATGGCACGGTCGAGAGCGGCGAGGTGCGACGGGAACTCGCTGGCCTGGAACACCGGGACGAACAGCGCGGGAGTGGCAAGATCGACCGCATCAGCAACGCGGATGGAGACTGGGAGGGACATGACGCTCCGGTCGGGTGGGAGAAACAGCGACTGGCACGAGCCTGCTTCGGGACCTGCTGCTGGAATTCGGTGCTCTGAGTGCCCAAGGTGGGAGTCGAACCCACACGCCGTTGCCGGCTGCGGATTTTGAGTCCGCTGCGTCTGCCATTCCGCCACTCGGGCCGTCCGGGGGGAAGTTTGGCGGAACCCACTGGAGTGGGCAAGTGAGTCGTCGGAAGTTGGACGTCGAGCGGGAGCAGGTGGAGGTCCGGGCCCCGAGCGTCGCGGGCCACTGGGAATCAGCCGTGTGGCCCACTATCGTCCAGTCCCACGGGACAGCGCCGATGACCCGAGCTGTGACCTCCGACTTTCGACCTCCGACTACCGACTTCTCCCCATGCTCTCGCCCCGCCCGTTTCACCCATGGCACGATATCCCGGCCGGCCTGGACGTGCCCACGGTGGTCACCGCCGTGATCGAAATCCCGTCTCATGGCCGCAACAAGTACGAACTCGACAAGGATCTTGGCGTCTTCAAGCTCGATCGGGTGATGCACAGCGCCGTCCACTACCCTGGCGACTACGGTTTCATTCCGCGGACCCTCGGGGACGATGGCGACCCATTGGACATCGTGGTCCTGATGAGCGAGCCGGTCTTCACCGGCTGCCTGGTCGATGTCCGGCCGGTGGGAGTGTTCAAGCTGATTGACCGGGGCGAGAACGACGAGAAGATCATTGCGGTTCCCACGAAGGACCCGTTCGCCGGCTCGATCCGGGATCTGGGCGACCTGCGCCCGCATGCCCTGCGCGAGATCGAGCATTTCTTCCAGGTCTACAAGGATCTCGAGGGGACGCGGACCGAGAGCCAGGGGTTCGAGGACCGCCGGGCAGCGGAGGCCCTGATCCTCCAGGCCATCAGGAACTACGAGCAGGCATTCACGGATCGAGCCTGAGGGGACGGCTCAGAGTTCCACCTGGGCGCCGAGCTCCACCACCCGGTTCGGCGGGAGATGAAAGAAGGAACTCGCCGGGAGTGCGTTCCGGTTGAGGAACTCGAACAGCCCGACCCGCCAGCCAAGGCCACCACGCCGTTTTGACCGCACCACCGTCTCGCGGGCGAGGAAGAAGGTCATCCGGCCGAGCGGCGGTCGGTCTCCCCCCCCCTCCCAACGGACGAGTGCGGACGGCACATCAGGGTCATCGAGGAAGCCGAATCGCACCGTCACTTCATGCACGCCGCTGCCGAGGTCGACCGTTGCGAGGCGGCGGACGTCCGGCAGGTGCGGCCGGGGGTCGGTCTCGACGGTGAGCAGCAGGACCAGCTCGTGCAGCACCCGATTGTGCTTGAGGTTGTGCAGCAGGGCTGGCGGGGTGACCCCGCGCTCCCCGATCATGAAGACCGCGGTACCCGGGACGCGCCGCAGGTGCTGGCGCTCGATCATCGCGGCGAACTCGCCAGCCGGCATCGCACCCCGCCGGACCTGGGTCGTGAGCAGCTGTCGACCCCGACGCCACGTCAGCAGCAGCAGCAGCAGACCGCCACCCACCACCAGCGGGAACCAGCCGCCGTCGGGAATCTTGAGCAGATTGGCGTCCCAGAAGGCCAGGTCGATCACGAGGAAGCCCAGGCACAGCGGGGCGGCAATCCATGCCGACCACCGCCAGCGCTCGCGGGCCACCACGTAGAAGAGTACCGTGGTGATGACCATCGTGGTGGTGACGGCCACCCCATAGGCACCAGCCAGGCGCGAGGAAGTCCCGAAACCGAGCACCAACGCGATGCAGGCGATCAGCAAGGTCCAGTTCACGGCGGGCGCGTAGATCTGCCCCGACTCCGCGGCCGAGGTATGGCGAATGGTGAGTCGCGGCAACGCCCCGAGACGAACCGCCTGCATCGTGAGCGAGAAGGCGCCCGAGATCAGCGCCTGGGAGGCGATCACGGTCGCCACGGTGGCGAGAATCACGACCGGCAACAGCGCCCATCGCGGCGTCATGAGATAGAACGGATTGCTCACCGATCTCGGATCACCGAGCACGAGGGCACCCTGTCCGAAGTAGTTGAGTACCAACGCCGGCAGGACCACCACGAACCAGGCTCGGCGGATCGGTTGGCGCCCGAAGTGCCCCAGGTCGGCATAGAGCGCCTCGCCGCCTGTGACCACCAGGAAGATCGAGCCGAGCACGACGAAGCCGTGCCAGCCATTGGCCTCGAAGAACGCGAGGGCATGGCGCGGATCGAGGGCCGCGAGGACGGCGGGAACCCGCACGATCTGGCTGACCCCAAGCACCGCGAGTGTCACGAACCAGAGGAAGATGATCGGCCCGAAGACCCGGCCGACTCCTCCTGTGCCGAAGCGTTGGACCGCGAAGAGACCGACCAGGATCCCGATGGTGATCGCACCCACATAGGGCGCAAAAATCGGCGTGACGATCTGGAGTCCCTCGACCGCACTCAGGACAGAGATGGCGGGGGTGATGGCACCGTCGCCGAACAGGAGCGCCGTGCCGATCAAGCCAAGGACCACGAGGGCCCGGCGGCCCGTGGGACCGCGCACGGCCATAGGCGTGGCAAGGCTCGCCAGGGCGAGAATGCCGCCCTCGTCTTCATGATCGGCGCGCAGCACGAAGACGAGATACTTGACCGAGATCACCAGCAGGAGCGACCAGAGAATCAACGACAACACCCCGAGCACGTTGCCTGTGGTGAGTGGCAGGCCGTGCTCGGGGCGAAAGGACTCCCGAAGGGCGTAGAGCGGACTGGTGCCGATGTCACCATAGACGACGCCGAGGGCACCGAGGGAGAGTTGGGGGAGGTAGCGACGCGACGGAGGTTCGCTCACGGGTCCTCGTCACGCAAGGCCACCGGCTTCCCCAGGATCTCGCTCCAGACCACGGCCTTCCGCAGCGCATCCCGGCGACGCGTGTCCACCACGACCTCCGGCTCGACAGCGCGGATCTTGCGATCGAATCGGGCGTGGTCGGCCGCGTTCAAGGCGCCATCCCGCGCCGCGGCCTCCGTGATTCGGCCAGCGACCACCGCTGCCGCCCTGTCATCGTAATTGATGACCTCACGGCCCGTGACCCGGGCCGGCAATCGGGGTGGGACCACCTCCGGCTCGGGTGGCAGCAGCTCGACCGGTTGCTCCTGCTCGATCTGCCCGCGCATCTCCGCGAGCAGATCCTCAAGCGTCTGGGGTTGACCCGGCACACGCTGGCGCGGCGGCGCCGTCGGGCTCGGCGCCTCTCCGCGCTTCGCGAACCTGCCGAGGACCGACAGGATCGCGTAGAGCACGCCCAGCGCGATGACGACCCCGAAGTCGCCCATCGATCAGCTCTCCGGGGCCGCCGGGCCCTCACCCGATGCCAGCGAGCGGCGCATGTCCGTGTCGGCCTCGACGTTGCGGAACTTCTGATAATCCATCACGCCCAGGTTGCCACTCCGGAATGCATCCGCCATCGCGAGCGGGATGGCCGCCTCGGCGGCAATCAGCTTGGCGCGCTGGTTCTGGGCCTCGGCCTTGAACTCCTGCTCCATCGCCACCGCGAGGGCGCGCCGCTCCTCGGCCTTCGCCTGCGCGATTCGCTTGTCCGCCTCGGCCTGGTCGGTCTGCAATTCGGCGCCGATGTTCTTGCCAACGTCTATATCGGCGATGTCGATCGAGAGGATCTCGAACGCCGTCCCGGCATCGAGGCCCTTGGCGAGCACCGTCTTCGAGATCATGTCCGGGTTCTCGAGCACGGCCTTGTGCGAGGTGGCCGACCCGATCGTGCTGACAATCCCCTCGCCGACACGTGCAAGGATCGTCTCCTCACCGGCACCACCGACCAGGCGATCGACGTTCGCGCGGACGGTGACGCGCGCGAGGGTCAGGAGCTGGATGCCATCGCGCGCCATCGCCGCAACCTTCGGCGTGGTGATCACCTTCGGGTTCACGCTCACCTGCACCGCCTCGAGCACATCGCGTCCGGCGAGGTCGATCGCCGTGGCCTGCTTGAAGCTGAGCGTGATGCCGGCCTTGTCGGCCGAGATCAATGCGTTCACCACCCGGGCAACGTTGCCACCGGAGAGATAGTGCGCCTCGAGTTCGTTGATGTTGAGGTGGAGGCCGGCCTTGGTCGCCGTGATGAGTGGGTCGACAATGCGCGCCGGATTGACCTTCCGGAATCCCATGCCGAAGAGCGTCATGAACGGGACCCGCACACCGCTCGCCGCGGCCCGGATCCAGAGCCCGATCGGGATGAACCGGAAAAAGACCACCAGGACGAGCAGCGCAAAGATGAAGAGGACGAACAGTGTCGCCAGGCCTGCGGTATTCTGATCCATGAGCCGGTAACTCCCTTAGGACGGTAACTGTGGCACGGGGGGCACGGCGCGCACCACGTGTCGATATCCATCGGCGCGGAGGATGGTGACCTCTGCGCCGGACTTGATGTAGCCCCCCTCACTCACCACGTCGATCCGTTCGCCATCGATCTCGGCCGTGCCCGATGGCCGGAGATCGGTGAGTGTGAGGGCCTGCTTGCCGACCAGGTCACCGCGCATCGGCGCGGAGAGGTAGCCCTCACCACGCGGCACGCTGTCATGCAACAGCAACCCGCGCCAGCGACTCGAGTTCGGCAGGTGCCTGATCCACGCGATGAAGACCGCAGCGGTGATCACGATCGCGGTGCCGAGCACCGCCAATGCACTTATCACATCTCCTCCGGTCGGGGCTGCACCGAGCATCGCCATGACCATGGCGCCGCCGATCAAGCCGATCCCGAGCACGCCCGCAAATCCGAATCCCGGGATCACGAACACCTCGACGCCGATGGCGATGAGGCCGAGGGCGAGAAAGATGATCTCCTCCCACCCGGCGAGACCAAGCACGAACGATGAACCGAAGAAGAGGCCGAGCGAGGCGAGCGACACCAGACCGCCGACGCCGAACGCTCCCGCCTTCACCTCGACCATCAGGCCGAGGAGGCCCAGCGAGAGCAACAGCGGTGCGACGATCGGGTTGGTGACGAACCGCACCACCAGCTCGGCCCAGTTGGGGCTGATCTGCATGACGGTCGCGCCGACAACTCCGCGCGCGGCCAGCACTGCGTCAAGCGAGTTGGCTTCGGCATCGGCAAGGCCAACCGTGAGCGCCTGCTGCGACGTGACGCTGAGCAGCTTGCCAACAGGTGCCAGCCCGGGGATGTCGATCGATTCATCCACCATCGCCTCGGCGAGGGCCGGATCCCGCCCTCGCGCTTCAGCGAGCGACCGGAACTCGGCGCGCATCGCACTCACCATCTTCTCACTCGCCTTCGTGCCACTGCCGTCGACTGGTGTCGCAGCGCCGAGCGCCCCACCCGGGGTGACGTAGATCTGTTCGGCCGCCAGTGCGATCATCGCGCCCGCGCTCCACGCCCTGGGGTGGACCCAGGCGACGACGGGGACCGCCGAGCCGCGAATGGCATCGACGATGCGCTCGGCGGCATCGATGCGACCGCCCGGCGTGTCAATATCGAGCACGACGAGCACGGCGCCGGCCTCAGTGGCCTCGACGATCGCCCGCGCGATGAAAGGTGCGAGCCCGTTTTCGATTGTCCCGGTGACCGGGACCTGATAGACCAGGGGGCGCTGCGCACTCGTCGTCCCCACGAGGCACAGCGCCCCGAGCAGGAGCGCCGCGAGCGGCGGCAGCAGGGTCCCGGGGCGCAAGCGAGTCATCCCCTGAATCTAGCGGCATGGGCCACGGCGGCCTGGTCAGTTCCCGACTGGCCGCCCCCGCACGGGAGTGCCCTGCCGGCTCTCGATCAATTCCTGGGCTCGCCGCAGGAGCTGATCGCGCATCAGGAAGTACTGTCCCTGCTGGACCGGGGTCAGGAATTCCCGGAGTTGCCGCATTTCCGATCGGGAGCTCTCGGCGAACTCGACCCGGTTGGCGAGGAGCTTGTCCAGCAGCTCACTGACCACCGCGGTGTTGGCCGCGACGCCAGGGCGCAACTGGGCCTGAAGCTGGACCTTGAGCTCCCGCTCCGCCTGTTCGATCCGGCGGCGATCGGCCGCGGACTCCCGCAGGACACCGGCGAACTTGAGTGATTCCGCCTCACTCAGGCCGAGCGCTGACTGCACGCGAGCCATGAATACCGCCTCCAGCTGTTCCCGCACCGGTCGGCCCTCGACCCGATCGGCGTTGCGCCCGACCTGGGCGCTCGCGCCAGGGGTGGCGAGGAGGACGGTCCCGAGTGCCAGCGTCACTCCGCGAATCACGTATTTCATCCCTCAACCTCCTTGAGTAGCAACTCCAGCTCTGTATCCGTCAGGTCTCCGAGCCGCGGAAGCGGCCCGATCGGTTCCTCGGCCGCCCGATCCGTCTCCATGGACGCCAGAAGCACCTCCATCTCCCCCTGCAACAGTCCGTCCAGTTCGGGCAGCATCGTCGCCTCACGGACCGGACTCGCGGCCACCGCAGATTCGTCGGTTCGCGACCGGAATTGCGTCATGGCCACCACCACCACGGCGGCCGCGGCGGCGAGCCCGAGGATCGGGCGCCACCAACGATGCCTTCCAGTCTCGATCGGAACCGTTGCACCCGATGGCAGGGAGAGCCGACGGAGGACCGCTTGGGCGATCCCGTCGGCATCGACCTCGGGAAGCGGCGACCGGTTCGCCAAGGCGAGCTCGACCACCTGCCATTCGGCCCGGCACTGCTCACAGGCGTCGAAGTGCTCGACATCGGCAGAGGTCCACTCGCGCTCGGATCGAGCTACCTCCGGCATTTGATCGATCAGATGTGGTGTGGTCACCTCAGGTGCTCCTTCAGCCGCTTGACCGCATGGTGATAGTGAACCCTCGCTGCCCCGGTGGTCGTCTCCAGCGCCGCGGCCACTTCGGCGTAATCCAGTCCGTCTTCGACCCGCAGCCGGAACACCTCGCGCTGCATCGGCGAGAGTGCCGCCATTCCGGCTTGCAGCAGATGGAGTGACTCCCGCGCCTCCAGCTCGAGCGCCGGGTCCCCCGGGTCCGCCCGATCATCGTCGAGCAGGGTCAGCATCACACGACCACCGCGCCGACGATGCTGATCTCGCAAGTGGTTCACGGCGATCCGGAAGAGCCACCCCCTGAGCGGCGCATCACCTCGCCAACCATCCAGCCCCTGAAAGGCGCGGAAAAAGACCTCCTGCAACAAATCATCGAGATCGGCGTCATCCGCGCAGCGAGACCGGAGGTACCTCCCGAGTGCCGGCGTGTGCCGCCGCACCAGCTCCAGAGCGGCCCCTTCGTCACCGCGACGCCAAAGGGCGACATATTCCTCGTCGGTCGGATGCATGGTGGCCAATTCATTCACGGTGGGAGGACGCCAGAAGCCCGGGAATGTTAAGCGCAACGACAATCCACACGGGATATGGCTGCGTCATACCGTTCATGCGTCACCGTTGATCAGTCGAGGCCACGTCGGTCGCCACCGGAGCATGCCCTTGAATCGCCATGTGAACAGTTTCCACAAATAATTGTCAACACGGCGCTTACGAATTAACACATCAAGCAACTTCTACAATGCCAACAGCGAGTGCACACCCGATGAACAAGGTTTTTCCACAGCACCGTCCGGCCATCATCGCGCATCGCGGTGTCTCGTCGCGGGCGATCGAGAACTCGATTCGCGCCTTCGAATTGGCTGTGGAAAACCCGTGGGGGCGCTGTGATGCGATCGAGTTGGACGTCCACACGACGGAGGATGGGGAAATAGTGGTCCATCACGACCCGACCCTGGCATCCGGACGCAAGATATCCACATCAACTTCGCTCGAGGTTCGCCAAGAACTGCTCGCAGACGGAAGCCGGATACCCACCTTGGCTGACGTTCTGGCGATTTCCGGGCGCCTGACGGTCCATATCGAGGTGAAAGGTGTCGAGGCTCGCTACGATGAGGTGCTGCTTTCAGCGATCCGAGGAGCACCCCACCCTGAGCTCTGCCAGATTCACGGCTTCGATCATCGGGTCGTGGCCAGGCTTGGCGCACAGGCGCCGGAGCTCACCACCGGCGTCCTCTCGAGCAGCTATCCGCTCGACCAGGTGGCGCCGGTGGTGGCCGCTGGCGCCAGCGTGCTCTGGCAGGAGGAATCGCTGATTGACGAGGCCCTGGTCGCCCGATGTCGCGCGGCGGGGATCGAAGTGATCGCCTGGACGGTGAACGATGCGGAGCGGGCGGTCGAGTTGGTCGGGATGGGGGTGGCGGGGTTGTGCGGGAACTGGCCGGAGCGGTTGGAAGGCATCGGAAATCGGACGTCGGACGTCGGAAACGCGTAGGGGCCGGCATCCCAAACGGATACTGGCCCCTCCATTCCGACTTCTGACTACTGACTCCCGACCTAGGACTGCGCCTCTGCTGGATACACCGACACCTTGAGCCGCTTCTTGTCCTTGCGCTCGAACTTCACCACACCATCGATGTAGCTGTGCAGCGAATCGTCCTTGGCGAGGAAGACGTTCTTCCCCGGGTGGAACTTGGTGCCGCGCTGCTTGACGAGGATCGAGCCGGAGGTGACCGTCTCGCCCCCGAAGCGCTTGACGCCCAGGTATTGCGGATTCGAATCGCGGCCGTTGCGGCTGGAGCCGACGCCCTTCTTGTGTGCCATGGTTTACCTCACCCGAGTGCGACGTCGGTGATCCGGACCTCGGTGTACTTCTGCCGATGACCGGTCTTGCGGCGGTAGTTCTTCCGCCGCTTGAACTTGAAGACGTAGATCTTGTCTTCCTTGCCGTGTTTCACGACCTCGGCGGTCACCGACGCGCCCGCAACGTTCGGGGTGCCGGCGGTGATGGTATCACCGTTGGAGGTGAGCAGGACCTCGTCGAAAGTCAGGACGTCACCCGGCTGCTTCTCCTCCATGTAGGGGAGTTGCAGCGTGCCGTCCTTCTCCGCGCGGAACTGCTTGCCGAGGGCCTTGATGATCGCGTACATGATTCTCTCGTCTCGTTATTCGGGACCGTAGCCCCCAAGAATAGCCGGGCTTCACGGTGATCGCAAGTCATGGCTAGGCCACAGAATAGAGCTCCGTGACGTCCCGGCCGGCGGGCCGGGACGTGAGGCGAAACTCGTCCAGCCCGATCATCGGATCGTCCCGGACCTCCAGCTCGAGGCCACCAGAGCGACCGAGGCTCGGGACCAGCTTCGGTTCCTCCTCGAGGAGGTAGATCGCCACCTCCGGATGCAGCCGGATCGCCAGGCGCCGTTCCTTCTTCTCATGACCGACCCGCATGAGCGCCCGTTCGAGCCGCCTGGTGACCACCTCGGGCGAGAAGACCCGTCCGGTGCCGTGACAGGTCGGGCATTCGCGGGTCATGGAGGCCCAGAGTGACGAGCGGACCCGCTGTCGGGTCATCTCGACGAGCCCCAGTTCGGAGACAGCGTAGGCCCGGGTCCTCGCCCGATCACGCCCCAGGTGGGTCCGGAGTTCCGAGATGACCCGCTCGCGGTTGCCACGGGCGTCCATGTCGATGAAGTCGACCACGATGATACCGCCTACATCTCGCAGCCGGATCTGACGGGCGATCTCGCGCGCCGCCTCGATGTTGGTCCGGAGGATCGTCTTCTCGGGGTCCTTCTTGCCGACGTAGCGCCCGGTGTTGACGTCGACCGAGACCAGCGCCTCGGTCGGCTGGATGATCAGGTACCCGCCAGTGGGCAGGTCGACCCGTGGGCTGAAGAGCCCGCGGATCTCGGACTCGATCTTGAAATGATCGAACAGCGGGACCGATTCATCGTACCAGTGCACGCGCTCCATGAGCTCGGGATCGATCTGCTCGAGGTATTGGGTGATGTCATTGAGCAGGTCCTTCGAGTCGCACCAGAGGGCATCGACCTTGGCCGAGAAAACATCGCGGACCAACGCCCGAGTGAGCGAGGCTTCGCGGTGGAGCAGCGCCGGGGCCTTCCGGACGTAGTGCTGCTTCTTCTTGACCTTCTCCCAGAGCGTGAGGAGCGACTCGACCTCGCGCCGGAAATGATCCTCGGTAACCCCCTCGGCGACCGTCCGGACAATCATGCCGCCCGCGTCGGCTGGCAGGTGCTTGGACACCATCTCGCGGAGGCGCACCCGCTGCTCCCGACTCTCGATCTTGCGCGAGACGCCGACCTTGCTGGAGTACGGCATGTAGACAAGGAATCGACCGGCGATCGAGATCTGGGCCGTCACGCGACTGCCCTTGGTGGAGATCGGCTCCTTGGTGACCTGGACCGGGAGCGTCTGCCCCTTCTTCAGCAGATCGGAGATATCGGGAACACTGGTCCTCCGCCCGCCGACCTCCCGCCGCCCACCATCGCCACGACGCTTGCCAGGCGGGGCGTCAGCCGCCTCGGTGTCATCGTCCTCCCCCTCCTCGGGAGGTTCGATGCCGTCGGTTTCGGCCGAAACCTCTGGTTCCTCATCGTCCTCGGGTTCGAGGAGGTCGGAGGCATGGAGGAAGGCGGATTTGTCTTGCCCGATGTCGACGAACGCCGCCTGGAGGCCCGGGAGGACCGCCTCGACGCGTCCGAGGTAGATGTCACCGACGCTGCGGCGGTTGTCCGGGCGATCGACCAGCAATTCGACGAGTCGATCGTCCTCGAGGATGGCAACCCGGGTCTCGCGTTGGGTGCCCGATACAAGGATCTCGCGCTTCACGGAAGTCTCGTGCGGGATGGAACGACCCGAGTCGTCCCGGCCCCGAGGCCAGAAGGTGGGATGAGTACCGCACCGGATGATGCGGACTCGTCCGTCGCAGGGCGTTTCCGGATTCCGCCGCCTGGCGGGGAGTCCTCACGGACGAGAGCCTCGGCCGACCGTGTGGAGGCACCGTGGCACGGGACCGACGCGGGCGCGGGGCGCCTCGTCGGTCCGGGGCCGCGCGGCGCTCGACCGGCGGTTGGGGCTGTCGCGAATGGATGTGAGGCGAACCGGAACGGGATTCGCAACGGAGTACGGCAGGAACAGTGTGGGATGCAATCCACCTGACGAGGGCCATCCCTCGTCCAGTCACGGTACGGTACATCGAGCCGAGGCGGGATTGCATGAGCGGAAAGCTATGTGACGAGGCGACTTACGGCAATGTCACGAGCCGGTGGCTCCCGGGCAGCAGCTCGTTCGGACCGGACCGCATCCGGCCCACCGCAACTATCATTCGGCGCGGTCCGGACGGCCGCCAACCTCACCCCCTTCGGGCAGATCGCCATGCTGACTCGCCGCCACCACTCCGGGATCCGACTCACCAGCCTGATCCTCGTCATCGCGTTGGGATGTGGTGGGGACCCGGTCGGCCCCTCGGTCGGGCCTCCGGCCACGATCTCGTTCGTCGGTGGGAGTACCCAGACCGGAACTGTCGGCGTCGCCACGCCGACCCCGCCCGCAGCGAAGGTCACCGATGCAAGTGGTACCGGCGTCGCCGGGGTGCAGGTGGTGTTTGATGTCCTGGCCGGGGGTGGCACGATCAGCGGGGACTCTGCCATCACCAATGCCCAGGGTATTGCGACCGTTGGAAGTTGGCAGCTCGGCCCGGCGTTGGGAGTCCAGACTCTCCGCGTCCAGGCGGTTGGCAAGCCGCTCCTTGCCACGCTCAACGTCGCCGCCACCGCCGGACCACCCGCGTCCATCCAGGTCGTCGAGGGCGCCTCCGGGCTCTCCGCCATCGTCAGTCAGCCCGTGCTGACAACCCCGGTGGTCCGCATCCGCGACATGTTCGGCAATCCGATCGCCAACGCCACCGTCAGCTGGACCGTGCTGTCTGGTGGCGGCGCGATCGTCGGACCAAGCACGACGACCACCGATGCCAGCGGACGCACCACGGTCCAAGGGTGGGTACTCGGGTCAACGGCGGGGTCGAACAGCCTGCAGGCGAGGACCACCACCGGCATCACCGCCGTCATCACGGCAACGAGCATCGGAATTCCGGCCGGGATGGCGCCGGCCTCTTCGACGTCGCAGGTAGGCGTCAGTTCCTTCCTCGTCGAGCGGACCGCCCGTGTTCGGGTCTTCGATACACAGAACCAGCCGGTCGCCGGTGTGCCGGTCGTGTTCACGCTGACGAGCCCGCCGGGTACCGGCGCGATTGCCGGAGCCCACGCGACCACCGACGCCAGCGGTATTGCCTCCCTCGGCGACTGGCGGATCGGCGCGACGGGGATCTCCACGGTCCGAGCCGAGGTCGTCGGCGTGCCGAGTCAGGCAGTCACCTTCGAAGCCACCGGAACCCCGCGTGGCTTCACGATCGACCTCCGATTCCTCTCGATCCCGCCGGCCAATATCCGTGACGCCTTCGTCGAGGCCGCGCTGCGCTGGATGGAGGTGATCACCGGCGACCTGCCGGATCGGTTCGTGTCACTTCAGGCCCAGAGCTGCGTGCTGGACAACGCACCCGCGTTCTCCGAGACGGTCGACGACATCGTCATCTTCGCCGACTTCCCCTCGATTGATGGCCCCGGCAACATCCTTGGTCAGGCGAATTTCTGTGACGTCCGCCCGGGCTCCCGGTTGCCGAGTGCCGGCGGCATGCAGTTCGACATCGCCGACGCGCTCGCGCTCGAATTGACCGGGCGGTTCAAGGACGTGGCGATCCACGAGATGGGTCACGTGCTCGGGCTCAGCAAGTTCAACTGGGGTCCCCTGGGACTCGTCACCGGCCTGGGCGGCACTGACCCGTTCTACACCGGAACCGCCGGCACGGCGGGATGGTCGACCCTGAACATTCCGTATGCGGGCCAGCCCGTCCCGGTGGAAAACGAGCACGGTGAGGGCACTCGCGACTCGCACTGGCGCGAGAGCGTGCTCAACACCGAGATCATGACAGGGTTCATCGAGGCCGAGGGCATCCCGATGCCGCTCACCCGACTCACGATCGGCGCCCTGCAGGATGCCGGGTATCAGGTCGATCTGTCCAAGGCGGACGTCTACGTGGCCACACTCCGCGGCGCCCTGCTGAACTTCGGTCCCAAGGAACGTCTCGGCGAAACGATCGTGCCGCCGGGACATGTGGTTGATCGCGATGGCAAGGTGCGACCGCTCAACTGACCCGGCGGGTGCCGCATCGGTCGCAACCGGTGCAGTGCCGGAGCCGCTCTCCGAACCATTCCATCAAGACCGCTCGTCGACATCGGCGAGCGGCGGCGTAGGCGCTCATCGCTTCGACCCGGCGCTCCGCCTCGCGCCGACGACGCCTGACCCTCGTCCAGTCCACCGGCCCACGATCGGGTCGCAGCTCCTCGGCAAGGCGATCGATCGAGGCGATCACCCCCGCTGGATACCGCTGCCGGAGGGCCGGCTCACGCCACACCACCTCGACAATGCGCTCATCGGGGAACGTCACCGCGAGTTGTCGATGCGGCATCGCGCTGTCGCGTGGATGCGAGTAGAGCACGCACTCCGCCACGCGACCATCCCGCCCTGCCCTGCCGGCTTCCTGGTAATACGCCTCGGGTGACGCCGGCGTGGTCCAGTGCGCGACGAGCGTGACATTCGGCTTGTCGATCCCCATCCCGAAGGCGGAGGTCGCGACGACGACACGGATGGCATCGCCGAGAAAGCCATCGAGTGTCACGCGTCGCTCGTGCGATTGGAGGCCGGCGTGATACGGTGAGGCGACGACCCCAGCACCCCGGAGTGCGTGGGTGAGCCCCTCCACCAGGTTCCGTGTCGGCGCATAGACGATCGCAGGCTCCCGACTGTCCCGGACTCGGGCCACCAACCGCGCGAGTCGTTCCGGATCGCTCTGCACGCGCACGACGTGGAACCGGAGATTCGGCCGGTCGAAACTCCCGATGACGTTCGGGGCTCGACGGCTGAAGCGAAGCGAGTGGCGGATCGCGTCGCGCACATCGGGTGTCGCGGTTCCGGTGAGTGCGGTGACCGGCGGGTCACCCAGGACCCGTCGCGCGTCGCCGATGCGCTGGTAGGCGGGCCGGAAATCATGCCCCCATTCGACGACACAGTGGGCTTCATCGACCGCGATGCGAGCCACCGATATCCCGCGCACCGCGACCTGACGGGCCAGCGAGGTGAGCCGTTCGGGCGAGACATACACGAGACGGACAGCACGCGTCGTCATCGCATCGATCGTATCGCCCACCGCGCCGCGCGCCAGATCGCCACCGAGCATCCTCGCAGCGATGCCATGTTCACGGAGCCGACCGACCTGGTCCTGCATCAGGGCGATGAGCGGTGACACGACAATCGTGGGACCATCGGCCAGCAGAGCTGGCACCTGAAAGCAGAGTGACTTGCCACCGCCGGTCGGCAGCACCGCCAGCACGTCGCGACCGGCGAGCACGTGGCGCACCACTCGCGCTTGCAGGGGTCGGAAGTCGGGATGGCCGAAGTGGGCCTCGAGGAGGTCGCGCGCGTGGGAGAGCATGGAACGATGATCGCTGAGCCGCACAACTCAGGTGGTACGGTCCATTGCAGTGGGAGGCCGGATGCTGCGGGCGGTGAAACGCGAGACGTGAGACGTGAGAGGCGAAGGTGGGCGGGCCACTTCTCACTTCCTACTTCTCACGTCTCACTCCAAACCGCAGCGCCACCGCCACCGCGAGCACGCCGATCGCGGCCCAGGTGAGGCGCGTGTCATCGGCGGCGATCGCGAGGACGGCAAGTACCACGCCCACGCCGGAGACCACGGCACGCACCCTGGCGCGAGTCACTTGGCGAGGAACCCGGCGATGCTGCGCTTGAAGTCCTCGGTCCGCCGGGAGATCGCGTTGACACGCGCACCGAGAAGAATCCCATCGCCGAATCCGCGGCCGTCCAGATCGGTGAAGAGCTGCTTCGTGAGGGCGGCGGCAGTGGGGGAGCGGCTGGCCAGGTCGGCCAGGAGTTGGGCGCACCCTTGATCGAAGTCGGCATCGTCGAGCACGCGGCTGATCAGACCCATCGCGAGCGCCTCGTCAGCTGTCACGATCCGGCCCGTCCCGACCAGATCGAACGCCCGCTTCTCGCCGACGCTCCGTCGCAGCATCGTCATCACCATCGCCGGCACGAATCCCCGCTCGACTTCCGGGTAGCCGAACTTGCTCGAGCGGGTTGCGAGCACGAGGTCGGCCGCGGTTGCCAACCCCGCTCCGCCCGCCAGGGCCCGGCCATGCACCATCGCCACGACGACCTTCGGCAGTCGGCGCATGGCCAGGAAGACCTCGCCCAACCCGAGCGCGTCGCGCTCGTTCTCCTCGACTGACTGCTCGACCGAGGCCAGCAGTTCGGCGAGATCGGCGCCGGCACAGAAATCCGCCCCGTTCCCCCGAATCGCCACGACCCGCACCTCACCATTCAACTCCGCCTCGGCCATCGCCTCGGCGAGCCGCCCGATCATGTCACGCGAGAGCGCATTCCGCTTCTCGGCACGGTCGAGCGATACGACCATCACGCCATCGGCGATCCGGACATCGACATGCGCACTCATGCGGCGAGCTCCCGGGCCCGCTTCGCGAGCTTCCGAGGCACCTCGATCTCCATGCGGAGCAGTGCGGTCGAGTAGACCTTGCCCTGGGCGTCGGTCTTGAGGGAGAGCGTCCCCCCCCCATCGAGCGCCCCATGCAGCATGAAATTGAGCGCCAGCAGGTTGGGGAGCTCGTAGCGATCCACGCTCGAGACCATTCCCTTGAAGTGCTTCGCCACGCGCCGGGCCGTCACCTCGCGCGCGAGCACGGGATAGAACTCCGGATCAACGGCAATCAGGCCGACATTGGCGGCATCACCCTTGTCGCCGGAACGCGCGTGGGCAAGCCAGCGAAGCTGCAAGGTGGTGGTAGCCATCAGACCATCTCCACGGTGACATGAGGTTCGATGAGGGTTCGGTCGACCAGCGCCGGCCAGTAGGCAACAATCTCCTCGACCCGCGGCCGCCCGCCGGCGAACCCGGTGACGCTGGGAGGGCCGGTGAGCACCAGCGGGGCGATCTCGCGGGTGAACCGATCGACCGGGGCCCGATCACGTGCCCGCACCCCCACCCGCAGCATCACCTCCGCGAGGTCCGGATCCGCGGGCCCCGCCAGCTTCCCGTGCGTCGCATCGACCCCGACGAACTCGGTCAGGATCTGCTCGAATTCGAGCCCGAGCGCCGACAGTCGCTTGCGGAGGATCTTGTCGGCGGCCTTCGCCTTGTCGTACGCGTCGGGCCACGAATAGACGAGACTCCCGATCGCCTTGTAGCCATAGAACCACGCGATCGATACCTTGAGCCTGTCGGTGCGCGGGCCACCGGTGATCCCGGAGACACGGACCCGATCCTTGCCGGTCTGGTCGAGGCGGATGCTGGTGAAATCGGCCACGCCATCGGGGGTGATGTACTCCCGCGGATCCCCCATCTCGTACACGAGCTGCTCGGTGACCGAGGCGACATTCACCACCCCGCCGGTCCCCGGATGCTTGGTAACCGTGAAGGTCCCGTCGGCGCGCGCCTCGACAATCGGGAAACCGACATCCTCGAGTCGCTTCACCTTGCGCCAGTCGCGGAGCAGGTTGCCACCGCTGCTCTGCGCCCCGCACTCGAGGATGTGTCCCGCAATCGTTCCGGCCGCGATCCGGTCCCAGTCGTCCTCGGACCAGCCGAACTCGTGCACCAGCGGCCCGAGCGTGAGCCCGGTGTCGGTCACGCGACCCGTGATGACGATGTTGGCCCCCTTCCCCAGCGCCTCGACCACGGGACGCATGCCGAGGTAGGCATTGGCCGCTTGCACCTCGTCACGGGCATCGCTGAGCGGGCGGCCGGAATCCATGTTCGCGAACGGTTCACCGGCCGCGATCATCTCGTCGAGTCGCGGCAGCAAGTCGTCCCCGCTCACCAAGGCGATACGGATCTTGTCGCCCACCCCAGCCGCATTCGCTGCCTGTCGCACCGCCTCGGCACAGGCGCGCGGGTTGACCCCACCGGCGTTCGAGATCACGCGGACGCCCTTGTCCGCGATCTCGGGCAGGATCTGCTCGATCATCGTGACGAAGTCGCGTGCGTACCCCATGGCCGGATCACGACTCCGCTGCTTCTGCAGGATCGACATGGTGACCTCGGCCAGATAGTCGAGCACGAGGTAGTCGATCTCGCCACCCCGCACCTGACGGATCGGTGCCTCGAGCCAGTCACCCCAGAACCCCTGGCCGCTGGCAATCCGGATCGTGCGGTCTGCTGTCATTCGCGTGCATCCTTCCCCGATGTCGGGGTGAGTTCCGTGATCCATGGTGTCCCATCCGCATCGCGCGCGGTGACCCGGAGCAGCGGGATCAGCCGCGCGTCGCTCGTCCGCGACGCGGCGATGGCCGCCTCTCGCACCGTGCGTCGCTCCCCCGGCGCCAGCGTGAATCGTTCCGGGGCCCGCTGGCCGCTGCCGACGGGAGCGGCATCCAGATAGCGCACCGTCAGGTGGGCCTCCCATGGCGTCGGGGGAGCACTCGCCACCGCCGCGGGCGCCAACACAACGTACACCGTGTCACCACGGAGGTGGGGGGGCGGTGTGAAATGCATCCGGCCGAAGGCGTAGGTCAGCGGGGCTTCGGCGAGCAGGCGGCCCGCCCGGTCGCGGAGCGTCACGCCCAGGTCGGTGAACTTCGACCAGTCGCCCGTCGGGACCGCCACGTCGAGCCGGAGGGTGGCGGTCCACGGGGGAATCGGCAGGGCAAGCCGCGTCGGGCGTGCACTCTCTGCCCCGAGCGTGAAGCGCGACTCCGCCCCGATCCATTCCGCATCCAGGGATATCTCGCTCGGCGTCGTGATCATGCTGGTCGCCGCGAGCACCAGGAACCCGTCGGCAAGCGAGGCCGCCAGGCGCACCGGGCCCTGACGGGCGCTCACCCGCGTGGCGACACCGACGGTCGGGCTGGCGACCAGCGCGATCTCGTAGCGGGTGCGCTGGACATCGTCGCCCGGGATCCGGATGACCGCCCGCTCCTCGCGGTACCCGCCCGTGGTGAGGACCTGGTCGCGCGCGGGTTGCCCCCCCCCCTCATGCACGCCGACGAGGACCAGGCCGGTGCGCGACAGGGTCTCGACCGTGATCTCCAGCGCGCGTCCACTGTCGGCATCCACGACCTCGCGCCCGATCTCTCCGGCCTGCATCGCGAGCAGGGTGTGGACATCCCCGCCCAATGTCATGGGCCGACGAATCGTCACCGGCACGCGAAGCAGCACGCCGAGCCCCTCGTCGTCCGCGTCCTCGACCAGCAGCGCACCGGTCCGGACGCCAGGGGTGAGATGGACGCCGGGCTCCACGTGCATGCTCACCACGGTCCCCCCGGCGGGGAGCGGTCGGACCGCCGCGCCCTCGACGTCGAGCCAGGGCACGTTGCTTCGCAGTCGGATTCGCCGTGCACCGCCATCATCGCGTCGTCGGATGGTGACGGCAAATCGCTCCGGAAGCACGAGCCCGTCGAACCAGATACCGCTCTGGGTCGAATCAGCCCGGGCCAGCGACTCCAGTGCCGGGACCGCGGCGGTTGCGTCGAGGTATCGCATCGCGGCGAACAGGTCCGGGACCCCCGCCCCCTGATCGAGGACCGTTGCAAACGGCACCGGCACGGCCGTGGCGAGGAGCGCCTGCTGGACGCGCACGCGGTCGACGGCGCGTCCGCCTGCCAGCGGCGGTGAGAGCAGCCGGGCCACGAGTCCGGCCACATGGGGCGCCGCCATCGAAGTCCCGTTGAGCTCCTCGTGCCCGGCGCGGAATCGGGGTACGGTCGACCAGGCCGTGCCCGGCGCGACCAGATCCGGTCCGGTCCGTTCGCCGCCACGCGACGAGTAATGCGCCACCGGATCCGGGAGGTTGCTACCCGGTCCGAGCCCGGCGAACACCAGTGGTGATGTCGCACCCACGGAGAGCACGCGCGTCGCGCTGGCCGGGAACCCGAGGGTGCTGAGGCCGGGGCCATCATTCCCGGCGGCCACCGTCATCACGAGATCGGGATTCGCCTGGAGCACCGAGTCGACCACGGCGTCGAGGCGCGCCGTCCCCTCCCGCTGGTTCCCGACACCGAACGAGAGATTCAGGACAAGCGGCATCCGTCGCTCGCTCGCGGTCGCAATCGCAAAACGGATCGCCCGCAGGAGGGACCCGGTGGTGGTCACCCCGCCCAGTCCATTGGCGGCGATCTTGAGCCCGAGCAGCTGGGCACCCGGCGCAACTCCATCAAACCCCTCGACCCCGTAGAGGCCGAATCCGGCGGCGATCCCCGCGACGTGCGTACCATGTCCGTCGGCATCGAAGACGAGGGTGAGGATCGGCGGGCCGGAGGAGTCGGAAAAGGTGACGCTCACCGCGGTGCGAGGGTCCTGGGTCGTGTCGGCGGACCACCCTGACCAGCGGCCGGTCCGGTCGAAGTCCTCCAGCGGCGTTTCGTCAGCGAGCGCCCCATCGAGGTCACTGTCAATCATGGCGAACCACGCCGACGGTCCGCGCGCCACCACGACCAGCAGGGTGTCACCGACCACTCCGTCGCCACTCAGGTCGGCGCCGGCGCCGTTTCCGAACCGGACCTCCGGTACCAGCCCGGCGTACAGCGGCCCGGAGGCGAGTGCCACGAGGCGCGACCGGCCGGTGACCATGAAGTGGTCGAGGCCGACGCGGTCGCCATCCACGATGGCCGGTGCGAGCGGGATGACCCCTTCTCCACTGAAATCCCGGAGTGCCACCACCTTCCGGTGACCATCGCTGGTGTGCACCAGCCCAGGCACCGATGGGTCGATACCGCTATCGAGAATCCCGATCAGCACACCGCGTCCATCGTGTTCCGGATGGAGTTGCGCGAAGGCGTCGACGCCGGTCGCGTGGAGGGGCATCAGGCCGGCCCGGTAGGCCGCACGTGCTGCCTCGCGGCGATCCGGTGTCAGCACCGTGGCGTGCGGGGTGACCGCCGTGACCGGGCTCGGAACGACCGACGGGGCCCCGCCAGCACACGCCGCGGTGACCGGCACGAGCCACGCGAGGAGCCGGCGCATCAGTCCAGGGCGTCGAGGACGAACGGGCCGAGGTGAGGACCGGTATGACGGGCAACGACGCGGAGCAGGAATCCCAGGGTCTCGCGGGTGTCCTCCGGGGCGATGATCGCATCGACGAAGCCACGCGCCGCAGCGTATCGTGCATCCAGCTGTTCCTCGTAATCTTCCCGCATCTGGTCGATTGCGGCCGTCACTTCCGGCGCGGGCGGTTCTCCCGCTTCCCTGGCCCGCTGAAGCGTCGGGCCATGGACGGCCATCACGGCGCTCTCGCCCTCCATCACGGCCATTCGCCCGGTCGGCCACGACACGATGAAGTCGGGATCGAATCCCTGCCCCGCCATCGCGTAGTACCCGGCGCCCGAGGCATGGTTGACGGTGAGCACGAGCTTCGGCACGAGGGTGGTCGCCATGGCCTCGACGAGGTGTGCTCCGGCGCGGATGATGCCTTCGTGCTCGGCCTCGGGGCCGACCATGAACCCGCTCACATCCTGCACGAAGAGCAGCGGCAGCCGTTCACGATTTGCCGTCTCGATGAAGAAGGCCACCTTCTCGGCGCTCTCGGCGTACACAATCCCGCCGAACCGCGGTCGTTCGCCCTCGCGTCCCTTGATCAGGCCACGTTGATTGGCGATGATCGCGACCGGATAACCGGCGATCCGGCCGTGACCGCAGAGCATCTCCCCAGCGCGATCCGGCTGGAACTCGTCGAATGCTCCCGCATCGAGCACCGTATCCAGCACGTCGCGCATGTCATAGGACATGCGGTGATCTGCCGGCAGGATCCCGTAGAGGTCCATCGCATCACGTCGCGGTGGCGTGGCAGCGATCACCGCCGCGGTCGACGGAGGATGTGGCAGCCGCCCCACGTATGCCCGAATGCGCTCGAGACATTCCGTGTCGTTCGCCGCGCGGTAGTGAGCCACTCCGCTGGTCACCGTGTGGGTGTGCGCGCCGCCGAGCCATTCGCCGTCGACCGTCTGCCCGGTGGCACCCTTGACCAGGTTGGGGCCACCGAGGCCCATGAAGGAAGTCCCCTCCACCATGTAGATCACGTCGGACAGCGCGGGGAGGTAGGCCCCACCGGCAATGCAGCTCCCCATGACCGCGGCGATCTGCGGAATGCGGAGATACCGGCGCATGAGCGAGTTGTAATAGAAGATCCGCGCGGCGCCGTACTGTCCGGGGAACACGCCGCCCTGGTAGGGCAGGTTCACGCCGGCCGAGTCGACCAGGTAGATGATCGGGATGCGCTGGCGCATCGCGATTTCCTGGGCACGCAGGATCTTGGTGATGGTCTCCGGCCACCAGGCCCCGGCCTTGACCGTGGCATCATTCGCCACGACGACCACCTCGCGGCCCTCGACCACGCCGACCCCGGTGATCACCCCTGCCGCGGGGGCCTCGCCCTCGTAGCGATCCGCGGCCACCAGGAGGCCGATCTCGAGCCAGGGCGCCCCGGAGTCGAGGAGGGCTTCGACCCGTTCGCGCGGCGCGAGCTGGCCACGATCGTGCATCTTCTGCACGCGCCGTGCCCCCCCCCCTGCACGCAGCTGGTCGGCCTGGCGGCGATACGCCGCGGTGAGCTCCCGCAAGCGCCCGCCCGGCGCATTCCCCGGCGTGGCCGGTGCCACCGTCAGGACGAGAGGGCGCGCTGCGCCCAGGTGGTGATGTAGGCGATGAGGTCGGCCGTCGCGGTGCCGGGACCGAACAACTTGCCGGTCCCCGCAGTCTCGAGGGCCACCATGTCGGCTTCCGGGATGATCCCCCCCCCGGTGAGCAGGATGTCCGTCCGCCCCATCTCGTCGAGCAGGCGACGCACTCGCGGGAACAGCGTCATGTGCGCACCCGAGAGGATCGAGAGCCCCACGACATCGACATCCTCCTGCACGGCGGCGGTGGCGATCATCTCCGGCGTCTGGTGGAGGCCGGTATAGATCACCTCCATGCCGGCGTCGCGGAGGGCCGCGGCCACGACCTTCGCCCCTCGGTCATGGCCGTCGAGTCCCGGTTTGGCCACGAGGACCCGGATCGGTCGGGAACGCGCGCCTGCCTGGGCCTGGGTCATCATCACAGTGCGACTCCTCTCACTTGAACCGGAGCAACGCGGACATGCCATCGACCGCCGCCGCAGCCTCGTCATCGTGGACCACGTCAAGTGCGACGCGCTGGCGGAGCGCCTCCTCGATGGCGTCGTCGATGGCGTCGAGTGTCGGAATCACGTTGCCATCACTCTTCAGCTCCACCGCTCCGAGGGCAATGCGACCGGTCGCGAGCGAGCGGAAACCGGGTCGCGCCGCGCTGTGGTCGACAAGCAGGAGGCGCACCTGCCCCTGGCCGAGGGCCTTGAGGGTGGCCTCGATGCCACGCACCGCCCACCCCGTCCCGAGCCCCTCCTCCAGCTCCTCGATATGGCGATGCTCAGAGGCCCGCTCGTGAAACTCGCGCACCTCCATCGTGAGCTGGTGCACGGCCGCGGGCGTCGCGTCCTTGAGGGCGAGACGTCCGATCCCGATCAAGCGGTCCGCGAGGTAGTTGTGGAGGTACGGTTCCAGGGCACCGGCATCGTTCCCGGCGCCGACCACCACGATCTGGCGACCCGGGGCCTGCCGATCCACCTCGAACAGCGCCCGCGCGACGGCCTCGAGATGCTGGCGCTTCGCGTTCTGGATCCGGTTGTGATAGGTGTGCTCACTGGCCCACTCCTCCCGCGGGCCACCGCCGCGGCCCCTGGTGGGTGGCACACCCGTCTCGACCTTGCGGACCACCGTGGCCTCCCAGGCGGTGACCGCCCAGATCAGGGCCGTGGCCCCATCGAGGACCACCGTGAAGAGCTTGCCGAATTCCTCCTCGGTGGCTGCCAGCTCTCGCACCAGCGGTGTCCGGTCGGCGGCAAGCCGACTGCGGTAGACCTTCGGGAGAGGCCGCACTTCGAAGAGCTTCTGGCCCTCGGACGCGAAGATCGCCACCCCAGGCGAGGTCGGCAGCTTGGACGTGTCACTGAGGAAGGCCACGATCCGTGCAAGGTCCGACCTGATCGCCGCCTGTTGCGCCTTGTCCCAGCCCAGCGCGGGCAGGCCGTACTCCAATTCCTTGACGCGATTCTTGACCTTGGTGAGATACTTCTTCCGGACGCGATCTCGTGCCTCGATCTTGAGATAGCAGGTCACCACGGGGTGCGGGCCGGGCTTCATGGTCAGGAGCGCGCGATCATCGGTCCTGGGGCGTGCTGTTGCCATGCGGACATCCTTCCGTTCGAGGGTCAGAAAAACACAGGTTCACGATAGGCGCCCCAGGCCGCCTCGAGCACGGCACGAATCTCGTGGAGGGTGCAGTAGGCCCGTGCGCAATCGAGCATCGCGGGGATCACGTTCACATCGGTGCGCGCCGCCGTCTCGAGGGCGTCGAGGCACGAGGCCACCCGGGCATCGTCGCGCCGCGCGCGCAGCTCCGCCATGCGCGCACGCTGTTCGCGTTCCGCGGACTCGTCGACCGTGAGGATCTCGATCGGTTCCTCATGTTCCTCGACAAAGGCATTCACCCCCACCACGGTCTTGCTCCCGGTCTCGACCTCGACCTGGAAGCGACTGGCCGACTGCGCGATCTCGCGCTGGAACCAGCCGGCCTCGATGGCGGGAACCACGCCGCCCATCGCCTCGACCTCCGCGAAGATCGCTTCGGCGTCGGCTTCGAGTTGATCGGTGAGTGCCTCGACGTACCACGACCCGCCGAGCGGGTCGGCGACGTTGGCGGCCCCGGTCTCGTAGGCGAGGATCTGCTGGGTCCGGAGGGCAACCCGGACGGCCGTCTCGGTCGGCAGCGCCAGCGTTTCATCCAGCGCATTGGTGTGCAGCGACTGGGTCCCGCCGAGGACTGCAGCCATCGCCTGATAGGCCACCCGTGCAACATTGTTGAGCGGCTGCTGGGCCGTGAGCGAGACCCCGGCGGTCTGGCAGTGGAAGCGCATCTTGAGCGAGCGTTCATCGGTGGCACCATACCGCTCGCGCAGATGCCGGGCCCAGATCCGGCGGGCGGCACGGAGCTTCGCGATCTCCTCGAAGAAGTCGTTGTGGACGTCCCAGAAGAACGAGAGGCGTGGTGCGAAACTGTCGATCGCCAGCCCGCGGGCGATGCCGCGCTCGACATAGGTGAAACCGTTCAGCAGGGTGAACGCCAGCTCCTGTCCTGCCGTCGATCCGGCTTCGCGGATGTGGTAGCCGGAGATCGAGATGGCGTTCCACTTCGGCGTATGCGTTGCCGCCCACTCGAACATGTCGACGATCAACTTGAGCGACGGTTCGACCGGAAAGATCCAGGCGTGCTGGGCGACAAACTCCTTGAGGATGTCGTTCTGCACCGTGCCTTGCAGCGCCGCGAGGGGAACGCCCTGCTTCTCGGCGGCGGCGATGAAGAAGCAGAAGAGCATCGCCGCTGGCCCGTTGATCGTCATCGAGACCGAGACCTGGTCGAGCGGGATCCCGTCGAAGAGCGTCTCCATGTCGGCGAGGGACGAGATCGCGACCCCGCACTTGCCGACCTCGCCCTCGCTCCGAGGGTGATCGGAGTCGTAGCCCATCAAGGTCGGGAAGTCGAAGGCCACTGACAACCCGGTCTGGCCGCGCTCGAGCAGGAACTTGTAGCGACGGTTGGTGTCGACCGCCGTGCCGAACCCGGCGAACTGCCGCATGGTCCACAGCCGGCCACGATACATCGACGGATGGATCCCGCGCGTGTAGGGATACTGCCCGGGCAACGCCGGGTCGCCGGTGGCATCGAGGGCCGTGTACACCGGGGCCAGGTCCCGACCGGAGAGGGACGTGAAGTCGGAGTCGCGCCGCAGGCGTTGATGTGCGTACAGGTCCTGCCACATGGCGACCCGCGCGCGCAAGTCCTCGAGTTCCGCCTCCTGGGTCCGAAGCCGGTCCCGGAGGGTGACATCAGCGTGGCTCGTCATACCCGGACTCCTTCACGCACCGCGGTCATCACCTCCGCGGCGACATCGTAGGGACTTGTCTCACCTCGGCTGATGGCATCCAGTCGTGCCGTCACGAGGTCGCTGGCGGGACCATCGGTCCAGAGCCACCGGTCCATGCTCCGGGAGACAACTGCGCGCGTGCGCTCGGCCATGCGGGCCCGACGACGCGACTCGAGGGCACCGGTTTCCACGGTCTTCTCCCAGTGGCGATCGAGCACCGTCACCAGGGGTTCGATTCCCTCACCCTTCGCCGCGACGGTGAGCAGGACCGGCGGACGCCATTGCTCGGGATCCGGTGACGATGTGGCCTCGGTCGGCCGTCCGCCCCGCACCCCATGGTGTGCCCCGACCCCCCGCATCGCTCGACCGGAACGGAGGTCGAGTGCCAGTTCGATCTCGCGGCTGACCTTGGGCGCGCCCGGCCGATCCGCCTTGTTGACGACGAAGACATCCGCGGCTTCCATCACACCGGATTTGAGCGCCTGGATCCCGTCACCTGATTCCGGCACGAGGACCAGCACGGTCGTGTCGGTCATGCGCTGCACATCGAGCTCGGATTGTCCGACCCCGACGGTCTCGACCACGATGCGGTCGAAGCCGGCCGCGTCGAGCAGATCGGCCACCTCGCGTGTCGAGGTGGCGAGTCCGCCGAGCGAGCCGCGGGTGGCCATCGATCGGATGTACACGCCGGGATCGAGCGCCACGGCCTCCATCCGGATCCGGTCACCGAGCAACGCCCCACCCGTGAATGGCGAGGTCGGGTCGATGGCGACCACGGCGACACGGAGTCCTGCGGCGCGCCATGCCGTGACCAACTGGAGCGTCAGGGTGCTCTTCCCGGCACCAGGAGGTCCGGTGATCCCGATGCGCCTCCCCCGGCCGAGCACCGGGTGGAGCGAGGCGAGCAGCTCCTCGAAGCCGGGCCGGGCGTTCTCGACGATGGAGACCGCGCGTGCAAGTGCCGGGATCTTGCCGGCCAGAAGCCCCTCGCGGAGTGCAGGATCAGTCATCCCGGAAGTTACACCGGACCACGGGGGCAGGGCAGGAAGCGCGGCGGCAGGCACGGCGCCGCCATTACAGGCGCTGCTTCCACACTGCCGCTTCCGACGATTTTCCCATCGCGTCGTACAATGCCACCAACCACTTGACCACTTCCGAATGATACGCGGCGCTGACACCCGGTCGCCGGTCGAGGCGTCGCTCCGCCTCGCGGAGGAGTGGCGCAGCCTCGACGAACCTGCCTTGCCGCAGGAGGCAGTAGCCAAGGGCGGCCTGGACCCGGCTGGAGAGCGGCTGCGTCGAGTCGGGGAACGCGATCAGCGCCGCACGTTCCAGCGCCTCGCCCTCGGCCTGACCGTCCGTGGCACAGAGGTCGACACCGAGCCACCGCTGGACGTTCACCACGGTGGGATCGCCGGGCGGACGGACGTCGCGGAACACCGCGAGTGATTCCCGCAGGTGGGGGATCGCTGCCACGGTGTCCTGTTGCGCCTCTCGCATGAAGGCGAGGTTCTGCAATTGGCCCCCGACCTGAGGTGACCGGGGTCCATAGACGGTCTTGCGAATCTCCAGGCCCTCGACGCTGAGGGATTCAGCGATGGCAAGATTGCCGCGCCCGAATTCGACGCTCGCCAGCTTCTCGTAGGCGTCGCCAACGAGCCAGTGCCCTGCCCCGTAGCGTGCCGCGCGACGAGTCAGCACCTCGCGAAGCATCGGTTCGGCCTCATCCAGCTTCTTCTCTCGGCTGAGTGCGAAGCCGACTTCGGCAAGTGCGTTGATCTCCTCGTCCACAATCCCGGCGGCGCGCCAGATGGGAATGGCGTCGCGGTATCGCGACTCGACGGTTGGCCAATCCCCCTGCACCTTCGCCAGGTTTCCGAGGTCCCCCAGCGACGAGGCCACGGCAGGGCTCGTCTCGCCGAGAAGCGCACGCCGGGACGCGAGGACGAGCGTGAAAAAGGAATCGGCCGCCACGTACTTGGCCTCGCCCTGCAAGGCACGCCCCAACGACGTGCGGGCCAATTGCACGTCCGGGTGTTCCGTACCGAGGAGGGCCGTCCGCATCGCGAGCCCCTCCCGGTCGAGCGATTCGGCCTCCTCGTACCGCTGGAGCGCGGCGAGGACATCGCCGCGCCGGAGCAGCACGTTCGCGAGCGTGGGATGCGACGCGCCGAACAGTTGCTGCGCGATGGGGCGGGCAACGGTGAGCACGCTGTCCGCTGCGGTGTACCGCCGCATGGTCATTTCCGCATCGGCCAGCGAGATCAGGACGTCCACCACGGCCGGGTGCATCTCCCCGAAGGCCTTCGTGCGGATGCGCAGCGCCTCCTCGAGGTAGTGTCGCCCGGAATCGGGTCGATTCGTGTAGACCAGGAATCCGCCGAGTTGCACCAGTCGTTCGGCCACGAAGGGTCCGGTCCCGTTGTGACGTGATCGTGCCAACCGGAGGGCCTCCCGGTAGCTCGGCTCGGCGGCGGCATTGTCGCCGCGGGCATACTGGAGCCCGGCCTGAATCCCCAACGCGACGGTGACACGGTCGTCGTTCGGCGCAAGACGTGCTCGCTGCACCGCCATCGCCTCGTCAAGGAGCCGTTGGGCCCTGGGGTATGCACCCCTCGCCCGGAGCACCTCGGCGAGATCCACCGCGCTCATCGCGGTCTCGAGGTTGCGGGCCCCGAGGACTCGCCGACGAATCGCGTACGCCGAGTCGAGGTGCGCCTCCGCCTGGTCGTACACACCAAGTCCGAAGTAGCTCCGACCGATCGTGGTCTCGAGGGTGGCATCGACCGAGGGCTCGTGTCGCACCTCACCTGCCTGCAATTGCGCGGCGGATCGATCGAGCAGTTCGCGCACGCTCAGTTCCTTGCCCCGCGCATTGGACGGATCGGACGATCCCAGCATCGTCGTCAGGAACTCGGTCACCGCACGCGACTTGGCCGCCTCCGCCAAGGCCCGGTTGGCGCTCGTGACAGCGGCGGCCTGTTCACGAAGCGCCGATGTCCGCGCCGAATCCGCGAGCCGGAAGGCGGAATCGGCGATCGCGCGCCGCTGCTCGGCCAGTCGGCCGGACTCGACCGCTTCGCTCCGCCGCAGGTCGGCCAGGCGCTCCGCGCGCGTCGCGCGGACCGCCTGCCAGAGACTGACTGCCGAGCCGGCAAGCAGGAGCACCGCCGCGACGGTGAGTCCGACCACCAGCGCACGATTGCGGCGTGCAAACTTCCGGAGCTGGTACATCGCGCTTGCCGGACGGGCCGCGATCGGTTCATCGTTGCGCAGGCGCCGCACATCGCTGGCGAGATCCTCGGCTGAGGCGTACCGGCGCGCCTTCTCCTTCTCGAGCGACTTGGCAACGATCACCTCGATGTCGCCCCCCAGCTTCCGGTTGATCGAGCTGAGCGGGACGGGGTCATCGAGCAGGACGATGCGTGCCGCCTCGTAGATCAACTTGCGGGTGAGGTCGTAGGGCAGCTTTCCCGAAAGCAGCTCGTACAGGATGACGCCGAGTGAATAGACATCGCTCCGGACATCGACATCGTCCGGATCGGCGTTGACCTGCTCGGGACTCATGTACTGGAGTGTGCCGATCACCTCACCCAGCGAGGTCTGGCGCGTGGCGTGGAGGTCCGCATCGGTGAGGCGGGCGACACCGAAGTCGAGAATCTTGGGCTGTCCCTCGAGATCGACGAGAATGTTCGCCGGCTTCAAGTCGCGGTGGATGACCCCCTGCCGGTGGGCATAGTGCACCGCATCACAGACCTTCGCGAAGAGGTCGAGGCGTGCAGGCAGGCCAAGCTCGTGTGCGGTCGCGTATTCCGTCAGCGGCTGCCCGTGGACGAGTTCCATCGCAAAGAACGGATGCGACCCGTGGTCGTCAGCAAAGGTGCCCGCGTCGTAGATCTGGGCGATCCCCGGATGCTGCAGGCGCCCCAGTACCTCGGACTCGCGCGCGAACCGTCGCAGCAGGTCAGGTTGGACCAGTTCGGGCCGGATCACCTTGAGCGCGACCATGCGCTGCGGATTGTCTTGCTGGGCCGAGTAGACCATGCCCATGCCACCCTCGCCGAGCACGCCGGTGACGCGGTAGCGTCCGATGGTACCGGGGAGGCGCGATCCGGGCTGACCGGCCCCGGGGGGCGTCACAGCAGCACCGCAGTCGCCAGCCCGAGCAGGAGCCCGAAGCCGCACACGTCCGTGAACGTCGTCACGAAGATCGATGAGGCGACCGCCGGATCGACGCCGGCCCGCTCGAGGAGCACCGGCACGAAGGAGCCGGCGAGACCGGCCACGAAGAGATTGAGCGTCATCGCGAGGAAGACCACGAGCCCGAGACGCCACTGTTCCCCGAGCAGCACCGCCACGACGGCGACCACGATCCCGATCGCGGCCCCGTTGAGGATCCCCACCAGGAGCTCCTTCCGGATCAACTGTCCGATCCGGGCCACAGGCACCTGACCGAGCGAGAGGCGTCGCACGGTCACGGCCAGTGCCTGGGTGCCCGCGTTGCCACCCATCCCGGCGATGATCGGCATCCAGACGGCCAGGACGGCCAGCCGCTCGATCGAATTCTTGTAGTAGTAGACGACCGCTGCCGCGAGGAAGGCGGTCAGCAGGTTGACGTAGAGCCATGGCAAGCGACTGCGCACCGCATCACCCCAGTCCGCAGACAGCCCCTCGTCCGGCGAGACACCACCGAATCGCAGCAGGTCTTCCGTGGCTTCGGCTTCCGCGACGTCGATGACGTCATCGTAGGTCACCCGGCCAATCAAGCGACCGTGCGGGTCGACCACCGGCAACGATGGCATGTTGTACCGTGCCATCAGGTGGGCCACTTCCTCCTGATCGACCTCGGCACCGACCCGGATGTCCGCGTCCTCCATCGCCTCGCGAACCAGGCGCCCCGGCGGCGAGACGACCAACCGCTTGAAGGAGAGCGTGCCGACCAGCCGACGTGCCGTGTCCACCACGAAGATTTCGGTCACGTCCTCGACATCCTCGGCCTGCCGTCGGACTCCCTCAAGCGCGAGGGCCACCGTATCCAGATCGGTGACCGTGACCAGGTGCGTGGTCATCAGGCCACCGGCGGTCTCCTCGTGATACCGGAGCAAGCGGTCGACGTCGGCACGATCCGCCACCTCGGCCAGAATGCGTTCCTGCTGCTCCGGCTCCAGTTCGCCGAGGATGTCTGCAGCGTCGTCGTCCTCGAGCTCCTCGACGATGTCGGCCGCATGCCCAGGGTCCAGGGCCGCCAGCGTATCCTCGGCCCGAGCGTCATCCGGCATCTCGATGAGCGCCTGGGACGAGAGTTCGGCCGGGAGGACACGGACGAGTGCAATCCGTTCGTCATCATCGAGTGCCGCCAGCACGTCCCCGAGGTCAGCCGGCTCCAGGTCCCAGGCGCGCTCGATGAACGCTTCGGTGTGTCCGGATCGTGCCAACCGCACGAGCTCATCGTGCAGGGCCCCGTGGGCGCGACTCATCCCGTGTCTCGATCCAGATCGATGCGGCCTGGCGCCGCCGGACGAACGAGCAAGCGCTCGATCCGTGATGGTGTGGCGGCCCACACGTCGACATCGAGGCCATCGAGCCGGAAGCGTTCGCCGGTGAGCGGAATGCGCCCGAGCCGCTCGACCAGGCGGCCGGCAAACGAGGTGGTCGCCCGCCCACCGACGTCAAGATGGAAGCGTTCGGCGACTTCGGCCACGGTGGTCGCGCCATCGCACTCGAACAGGTCCGTCTGATCCTCCGGGGGCATGACTTCGGCATCATCCTCGTCCGAGATCTCGCCCACCAGCGCTTCCAGCAGGTCTTCCAGCGTCACGATCCCCGCCGTGCCCCCGAACTCGTCGAGGACCACCGCGAAGTGCCGTCGTTCACGCTGCATGTCGAGCAGGACATCGGCGGCCGCGCGACTCTCGGGCGCGTGGGCGATCGGGCGGATCGGCAGCGGGTCGTCCGGGGAGACCTTGAACAGGTCGAAGGCATGCACCATGCCGACCAGATCATCCAGCGAGTCCCGATACATCGGCAGCCGAGTGTAGCCGCTCTCCGCGAACGTGGCCAGCACGTCGGCGTGGCTGGCGCGTTCCGAGACGGCGACCACCTCGGTCCGCGGCGTCATGACCTCACGGACCGGACGCTCGGCGAACGTCATCACCCCGCCCACCAGCGCAATCTCCTCACCCGAGCCGAGCCCACTCGCCGCGCCCTCGCGCGCCAATGCTCGGACCTCCTCGCTCAAGGCATGGCGCCCGCCTGGAAGCACGATGCGCAGGCCCAGCCGGACCACACGCAGCACCGGCGTGACCATGGCCGCCACCCGGTTCGCACGCGGCTCGGTCAGCCATCTCGGCAGCAGCGATCCGCCGAGCAGCGTGGCGGGCAGGAACAGGAAGAGCAGCAGCAGCCCGAGTTCGGGCAGCGTCGCGCGGCTGAAGATGCCCGGCATCGCGATCCCGATGAGCACGACACCGAGCGAGAGAACCGCCATCGCGGTCACGACCAGGCGATCCATCTCGGCGAACCAGTCGAACGATTCCACGGCACCGCGGAGGCGTCGCGAGATGGCCTCCGCCAGGGAGTGTCGCGCCGACGTCACGAGGGCAGCGGTGCCCGCGCTCCCGAGCACCGCGAGCACCAGGCCCAGGACGAGAATACCCCAGCTCATGCGTCGCCCTCGGCAGCGGCCGGTTCCCTGGGCCAGACCGTCACCCGTCGCACCCGCCGGCGGATCACCAGTTCCACGGTGAACCGCCACCCATCCAGCACGAACCGCTCGCCGGCCCGCGGCACGTGGCCGAGTTCGGACAGAGCCAGTCCGCCCACCGTCGCGACGTCCTCCCGATCGAACTCATGCCCGAGCTCGGCCTCGAGATCGGCCAGCGGCACCCCCCCCTGGACCGTGAGGTGGCCATCCGGATGGCGTTCCAGCGGGGTGACCTCGTCGACATCGTACTCGTCCTGGATCTCGCCGACGATCTGCTCAAGGATGTCCTCCAGGGTCACGATCCCTGCGGTCCCGCCATACTCATCGACAACCACCACGATGTGCCCGGGGCCTCGCTGGAAATCCCGCAGTTGTCGCTCGAGGGTCTTGCCCTCCGGGACGAAGGCAGCCGGCCGGATCGAGTGCTGCCACGGTTCCCGGTGCGCGATGTCTCCGGCCAGCCGGGTCAGCACATCCTTCGCGTAGATCACCCCCGCGACGGCATCGGCGTTGCCGTCGATCACGAGCAATCGTGCATGTTCGCTGTTTCGGAGTGTGTGGATCACCGCATCGTCGGTGGCATCGATCCCGACCGCGACGATGTCGATCCGTGGCGTCATCACCTCGGCGACGGTCATCTCCTTGAGGGAGAAGACCCCCATGGCCATGTCATGCGTCGCTTCGGTGCGCGTCTCCGTCTCGGCGCTCGTCGTCCGGTCCCCGGCCTGATCGAGTTGTCGCGCCATCCAGAGCAACGGGGCGAAGAGCGGAGCGCTGCCGAGCACCACGCGGCGCGCCTGGTGCACAAGCTCCGGCGCCAGTGACGCCAGGAGTCGCGGTGCCAGATCGCCCACCGACCAGACCAGCAGTGCGACGAGGGTCACGCGGACGAGGCCGCCAGCCCGATGAAACGCCCACCATCCCGCGCCGGTCCCGGCCAGCGCGGCCGCAAGGGTCAGCGAGGTGACGTGCATCACATGCAGGATGCGCTCGGGCGGCAGCCCGCTGTTCGATGCCGGTCGGAGCACCGCTGCCCGCAGATCACCGACCTCCTCGCCCGCCAGCGCCACGAACCCGGCCCACAGCATGGCGAGTCCCGCGATCTCGGCAAGGTGCGCCTGGATGAATGCGATCATCCGAGCGACTCGACCAGCAGCTCCTGGCGTCGCCACATCTCCGACGCCTCACGGCCGGTGCCCTCCGGATGATCATGCCCAAGGACATGCAGCGTTCCGTGCACCACGAGGCGCACCAGTTCCTCGCGGCGCGTGATCCCGCGACGCCGCGCCTCCCGGGCCGCCACACCCGGGCAGACGTAGATATCACCGAGCATCGAGCCGTCGGGTTGCGGCAGGCTGAACGACAGCACGTCGGTCGGGCCGCTCCGATGCTTGTGGGCCTCGTGCAATCGGGCCATCGCGGTCAACCCGAGAAACGTCACACTCACCGCGGCGTCGCGCGCATCGTGAGCGAGCACGGCGGAGACGATGGTCTCCACATCGCGGGGCGGCAATCCGTAGGCCCCTGACACCATCGCGGTGCCCGAGGCCATCACCCTGCCTGGTCCTCGGCGTACGCCCGGATGATGTCCTTGACGAGCCGGTGGCGCACGACATCGACCTCGGAGAGGCCGTGGAACGCGATCCCCTCGATGCCGGTGAGGATCCGCTCGATCTGGACCAGACCGGACTCCTCCCGTCTGGGCAGATCGATCTGGGTCTTGTCCCCGGTCACCACCACCTTGCTGCTCACGCCGAGGCGGGTGAGGAACATCTTCATCTGTGCCCCGGTCGCGTTCTGCGCCTCGTCCAGGATGATGAACGCATCGGACAAGGTGCGCCCGCGCATGTACGCCAACGGGGCGATCTCGATGACGCGATGCTCGAGCGCCTTGGCCACGCGCTCGGCCGGCATCATGTCCTCGAGCGCATCATAGAGCGGCCGCAGGTACGGATCGACCTTCTGCTGCATGTCACCCGGGAGAAATCCGAGCGATTCGCCGGCCTCCACCGCCGGCCGGGCCAGGATGATCCGCTTCACGCGCTTCCGCGCGAGCGATTCGACGGCTTTCGCGACCGCCAGGTAGGTCTTGCCGGTCCCGGCGGGGCCGATCCCGACAACGATATCGTGTTCGTCGATCTTGGCGAGATATTCGGCCTGTCCCGGCGTCTTGGGCTGGATCGCTCGGCGCATGCCGGGCAACACGATCTTGCGCACGTCACCCGGTGCACCGAGGTCCTGCGAGGTGAACCCCTCGGTCGCGTGGCGGTAGACCTCCTCCGGTGCCAGGGACTGACCGGCCCGCGCGAGGTCGATCATGCCATGCAGGACGGGGACCGCGCGAGCCACCTGATCCGCGTCACCGACCATCGTGACCATGTCGCCGCGTTGCGAGACCCGGACATTCAGGGCGCGCTGCAATTCGACGAAATTGGCGTCATTGACTCCCGCGAGGAGCAATGGGTCGGCCCCCTCGGCGGAGAGGCGGTGCTGGATGTCATCGGTCACGTGCCCGAGCCTCCTGCTGGTGACATGCGGAGGTGAAGTGCCGCCAGCTCCGCGTCGCTCACGGTGACCGGCGCACCCTCGAGCAGCGCGCGAGCCTGGGCCGTCTTCGGGAACGCGATCACTTCGCGCAAGGACGGCGCGCCCGTGAGCAGCATCGCGATCCGGTCGAACCCGAGCGCGAATCCACCATGCGGGGGCGCGCCACTCGCGAGCGCATCGAGCAGGAACCCGAATCGCACCCGCTGCTCCGGCGCGTCGATGCCGAGGAACCCGAACACCTGCGCCTGCAGCTCCGGGTCGGTGATCCGGATGGATCCCGAGCCGAGCTCATTGCCGTTGTAGACGGCATCGTAGTGTTGCGCACGACACGCACCGGGGTCACTCGACAGCAATGCGCGATCAGCGGGGCGTGGCGCGGTGAACGGATGATGGGTGAAGATCCATCGGCCGGTATCCGGGTCACGCTCGAACAACGGGAAGTCGACGACCCAGAGAAAGGCATGCTCGCGGAGACGAGGTGTCTCAGGGCGGGCAGCGAGGGCCGTGCGGACCGCATGGAGTGCCGGGCTCGTGACCGCATCCGCGCCGACCACTGCGACGAGCAACGTGCCGGTCCGGGCATCGAGTGCATCGAGCATCGCGGCGCCCAGCGCCTTGACCCCCTGTCCTTCCCAGGCGGCCTCGCCACGCCTGGCCCAGATCAGCCCGCCGGCGCCCGCCGCCTTCGCGCGCTCACCAAGCTCATCCAGCTCGCGGCGGCTCATCAGTCCGAGCCCGGGCGCCATGATGCCCCGCAGGCGCCCACCGACCGAGATCGCGTCACGAACAAACGGTGCCGCGTCGTCTGCGGCGAGTCCGGTGAGGTCCTGGATCTCCAGCCCGAATCGGAGGTCGGGCTTGTCGATCCCGAAGCGTTCCATGGCATCGTGCCAGGTCAGCCGCTCGAAGGGTGCGGCGATCTCGTGGCCGGCCACTTGCCAGAGCGCGACCAGGACCGACTCGACCACGGCCATGATATCATCGGCTGAGACAAAGGACGCCTCGAGGTCGAGCTGCGTGAATTCCGGTTGACGATCGGCGCGCAGGTCCTCGTCACGGAAGCAGCGTGCGATCTGGAAATACCGATCGAAGCCGGCCATCATCAGTAACTGCTTGTAGAGCTGCGGCGACTGCGGCAGGGCATAGCATTCCCCCGGATGGACACGACTCGGGACGAGATAGTCCCGTGCGCCCTCCGGCGTCGGCTTGGTCAGGATCGGTGTCTCGATCTCGAGGAATTCCAGTTCGGTCATCACCTGTCGGGCGCGCTGCATGAGTCGGTGCCGGAGGGTCAGGCTTGCCTGGAGTTCCGGCCGACGGAGGTCGAGGATCCGGTGCGCCAGCCGCAGTTCCTCCGAGGCCAGCTCCTCGCCCTCGCGACGCGCCACCGGGATCGCGGGGGTGGTTGCAGGGCCGACGATGTCGATCGCACGCACCCGCACCTCGATCTCGCGGCTCCGCATCCCCTTGTCACGACCCGGCTCGTGCCGGACCGCGACATCCCCCTCGACGAGGATCACGGTCTCGGCCCCGAGGCTGGCGGCTCGCGCCAGGACATCGGGAGGCGTCCAGGCCGGATCGCAGGAGAGCTGGACGAGGCCGTCGCGGTCCCTGAGATCGAGGAAGACGATGCCGCCCAGATCGCGCCGCCGGTGAACCCAGCCGCCGAGCTTGACAGAGGCGCCCGCCTCACGGGCAGATAGGGAGCCACAGCGGTGCGTGCGGAGTGCGGTGTGTGCCATCGAGTCCGTTGAGACGGCCGGGGCCGCCAGAAGTGGAGAATTCGGTCCGATCAGGTGGATCGGAGCATGGGGCCAAAGCTAACCGATGGCGGTGTGGCCGGACTACTATTGACCCGTGACCCAGCCACGCACGATTCTCGACCTGACGCCCACTCGGGCCGCCGCCACCATCGAGGAATGGGTGCGGGTCTCCCGACTCGCGAGTTACCGCGCCGATCAGATCACCGCTCGGCTCTGGCAGCGTCCCATCGGCGACTGGCAGGAGGCCACCGAACTTCCGTTGGCACTCAGGGAAAAGGTCGCGAAGGAGTTTCCCCTGCCCCGTCTCACCCCGGAGATCGTGCAGACCTCGAGCGACGGGACGCGGAAGTATCTCTGGGGACTCCCCGATGGCGAAAAGATCGAATCGGTCCTGATCCCGACCGCCAGCCGTCGCACCCTCTGCATCTCCTCCCAGGCAGGCTGTGCCCTCGGGTGCGTCTTCTGCGCCACCGGGCTGATGGGGTTCCGACGCAACCTCGAGCCATGGGAGATCGTGGCACAGGTGCGCGAGGTCATCATGCGGAACCCCGCCGATGCGCCGACCAACATCGTGTTCATGGGAATGGGCGAACCGCTCCTCAACTGGCCGGCGCTCGACATCGCCCTCACCACGCTGAATCATCCGGATGGGTTCGGCATCGGCGCCCGCCATATCACGGTGTCGACCGTCGGCATCGTGCCGGGCATGTTGGCGCTTGCGGCGCGTCCGGAGCAGTTCCGGCTGGCAATTTCACTCCACTCGCCCCACGCCGACGAGCGCCAGGCGCTGATGCCGATCGACAAGAAGTACGGCATCAAGGAGGTCATTGCGGCGGCGGAGGCATTCAAGAAGCGGATCACCTTCGAGTACGTGATGATCGCCGACCGGAATGACCGGGATCGCGACGCGGATGCGCTGATCGCCCTGGCGCGACGGCTGCGCGCGCACGTGAACCTCTTGCCGCTGCACCCTGGCGGCGACCCCACCCTCGTGCCGACCGCGCCGGCGCGGATTCGTGAATTCCGGCAGTTGCTCGCCAATGCGGGGGTCGAGGCGGTGGTGCGTCGGAGCCGTGGGCTCGATATCGACGCGGCATGCGGGCAGCTGCATGTGAAGATGGCGGCCCGGACACGTCGCAGTCCGGAGACGGTCACGCCGGTCGAGTGAACGGCGCGGCTGGCGCCCGGGCGTTCACACCACCCGATTCGGCGGCTCCTCACCCCGGAAGTGGGCGGCGAGGTTCTCGATGGCGCACATCCCCATCGCCTCACGGGCCTCGCGGGTCGCCGAGCCGAGGTGCGGCAGCAACACCGCGCGCTCGAGGCCGAGCAGGCGCGGGTCGATCACGGGCTCGTCGGGATAGACATCGAGGCCAACCCCTGCCAGGTGCCCCGAGTGCATCGCGGCCACGATGGCGTCGGTGTCGACGACCCCCCCCCGCGCGGTGTTGATCAACACGGCACCAGGCTTCATCAGGGCGATCCGCCGGGCGTTCAGCATCCCGCGCGTCTCCGGGGTTCCGGGGACATGCAGCGAGACGATATCCGACTCGGCCAGGACGGCCTCGACGGTCTCGCGCCACTCGATGCCCGCCGCCTCGAGGACCCTGTCGTCGGGCCTGGTGCGACTGGTGCCGAGCACCTGCATCTCGAAGCCCCGCGCGGCGCGTCGGCAGACGGCAAGTCCGATCCGTCCGAGGCCGATCACCCCGAGCGTCAACCCGGTGGCACGGCGGCCGAGCAGGTGCGTCGGCCGCCACCCACCCCACCGACCGGCACGGAGTTCCCGCTCCCCCTCGCCGGTCCGCCGCAGCGTGGCCAGCATGAGGGCAATGGTCAGGTCGGCGGTATCACCGGTCAGCGCATCAGGCGTATTGGTGACAGTGATGCCGTGGGCCCGCGCGGCATCGAGGTCGATGTGATCGGTGCCGGCACCGAAGTTGGCGATGATGCTGATGCGACGCGGATTCGCAGACAGGACCTCGGCGGTCAGTCGGTCCCCAAGGGTCGCAAGCAGCCCGTCCGCCTGTTCCATCGTGCGCTGGAGTCCGCCGGCACCGAGCGGTCGATCATCACGGGACCGTTCGACATCAAACCGTTCCGTGAGCGCCGCCTCGACCCTGGGTGGCAGGCGGCGCGTCACGACAACGCGGGGGCGTGGGCTCATGGAAGTCCTTGTGCTCGGGGAGAGGCTCGCATGGGGTGGAGTGTAAGTTGTCGATCCAACCACGGGGAGTCCCTTGACCGTCGAGCCCTGGAATCCCGGATTGCGCGCCCTGCTCACCACGTGGCATGCCACCGGCGTCCGTGCCGTCGAACCGGCACGTGCCACCGCGCGCGCACTGCGTCTCGCGCCGCCACCCGACGGCCGTCCAGCGGTGCTCGCCATCGGCAAGGCCGCTTCGGCCATGCTGGAGGGGGCATCGGCGGTCCTCGACGAATCCGGCGTGCCGCCGTCCGGGACATTGGTGATTACCGATGAGGCGACACCACTCGCGCCTGACAATCGCCACATCGTCGGGGACCATCCCGTACCAGGCGCGCGCTCCACGCACGCCGCAGCCAGGCTCGCGGCGTGGATCGCCGGACTCCCGCCTCACGATGCGGTGATCGTCCTGCTCTCCGGCGGTACGAGTGCCCTGATCGCCGAACCGCTGCCGGGGATCAGCACCCGTGCGTTGCGGGCCGCGTTCGAGATCCTCCATGAGCTCGGACTGGACATCGTCACGATGAATGCGGCACGTCGACAACTCACCCGCTGGAGCGGCGGACGGCTCCGGTCCGCACTCGGCGCCAGGCCGGTCACCTGCTTCGTGGTCTCGGATGTTCCGACGGATGTCCTCCCCGCGATCGGCTCCGGTCCGCTGATCGGCGGTGCGCTCGATGTCGACGGCCTGCGATCGCGCGTGATCCGCAGCGCCGTCTTCCCGCGATTCGCGCCAGCCGTCCGACGTGCCCTCCGATCGGCTCCCCCCCCCGTGGTCACGCCGACCCCCCATTCGATCGTGGCGAGTGGCCGCTCGATGTTGCACCGCCTGGCCGACGAGGCCGTGGGCGCGGGATGCACGGTCCGCATCATGGACCGTCCCCTCGTCGGCACCACCACGAGGGGCGCCGGGATCGTGTGCGAGGCGCTCACGGCGGCACTGGCCGACCCCGGCTGGGACCTGCTGGCATGGGCCGGGGAGTTGACGGTCTCGCTCGATGACGAGCATGGCGTCGGTGGACGATGTCAGCACTTCGCGGTGGAGCTCGCCCTGATGCTCGAAGCAGCTGTGGAAAAGGCTCCAGCGCTCCGAGACGTGATGGCGCTCGCCGCCGGGACCGATGGTCGGGATGGCCCGACCGATGCCGCTGGGGCCTTCGTCACGGCGCGGCTCCCGGGGCTGCTGCGGGCCGCAGGCTGTGACCCGCAGCAGGTGATCAGGCACCGGGACACGCACGCGGCCCTCGAGCGAGTCGGCGCGCTCTACCGCACCGCGCCGACCGGTACCAATGTGGCCGACCTGATCCTTGTCAGCCGACCGGCGGCTCCGGGCCGCCGTTCAATTCCAGGTGACGGGTGAGGCCTGCAACCCTGGTCGCGCCTGCGCCGCGACCACGGCGAGCTCCGGTGAGGCGTTGAGCTCACGGTAATAGCGCGCCTGGAAAGGGCTGCCGGATTCATCCGCCCGGAGCAGGTCGACAATCGCCCGGGCCACGCGCTGTGCCCGCTGCAGCGACTCGGGTGCATCATCGTGCATCGCCTCGTCGAGCGACGCAATCAGCGACGTCAGCGGGGCGAGCCACGAGAATTCGGGGTCGTCGGTGATGAGGCGCAACAGGCTGGCACCGTCGGGGACCCGGCCGTGCCGTCGTTCCCATCCGCGTCGAGTGGTCTCGAGCAGTGCGGCGTGCACGGCAAGCGCCGATGCGCGGGTCTGGGTGAGCGTCTCGTGCAGCGTTGGCATGGCGGGATACTCCTCTCTTGGTCAGGGAGGAGAACGTCCCTGATCCCCCCGCGGTTCCCGTTCGGTCCGGCCACCTCCGACCACCACCGTCAAGTCGACAAGCGGACGGGCATCGGGGGCGTCACGCACCTCGACCGTGTCGAACAGCTCACGCAGCCGCCCGACGCCCGTGGTGTCGCCGCGACGGACCAGGACCAGCGGAACCTGTCTGGTGCTGTCGCGCAACGTGTCTCGCGCGTCGCCGAAGAGCACCACGTCCAGTCCCGCCGCCCGGATGCGCCCGGTCACCGCGCGCGCCTCTCCCGGGATCGTACCGCCATTGAGCACCTGGACCTCGACCCGTCGGGGCAGTGGGTCCCAGCTCGCCCGCACCCCCTCGTCCTGCCCGGACCGCGCCCGTTGCCGGAGGTACAGGGTGCCCGCGACCAGGACGCCGAGGACGGCGATGCCCGAGAGCGCCGGCCACATCGCACGTCTTGTCACGCCCACCGTGCCGCGAACGCTTCCGTCAGCGGATGAAGGGCTGTGCCCTTCTCGCCGAGGTGGGCCAGCTTGAGGCGGACGATCTCACGGAAGACCGGGTCGTGGTCATCGGGAAATCGGGCGGCGAGGGCGGCACGCACGTCGCCAAGGAACGGACGTCCGGGTTCGAGGAAATCCGCGGCATACAGTGCCTGGCCCAGCGGCCCCCACTGGGCATGGCCGACGGTATGCCAGGCCACGGCCTGCAGAACCTCCTCGTCGGTGATGCCATCGGCGCGGGCCTGGGCCGCGGCGGCGGGGCCGTGCAGGAGGGAGACATGGCCGGGTTCGTCCGTCCAGCTCCGCAACTGGTCCTCGGTCGCATTGCGGAGGGCATCATGCAGCCATCCCGCTGCAGTCCACCGACGCCGTTCCGGCGGCGCGAGCTGCAGCCGTTCGGCCCAGTGGTCGAGCAACGCCACCACCCGTTCGATGTGGGCAAGCCGCTTGGGTGTCACGATCGCCCAGGACGGGAGCCCGGCCTCGACACCGGCGGGGAGTTCGTGCATCGGCCTCAGCGGTCCTCGCGAGGTGATGCGGACACGATCCGATTGGCGTGATCGACGAAGACCAGGTGGGGTACATGAGTCGCGACATCGCCCGCCTCGACGTCTGCGTACGCGATGAGGATGACCAGATCACCAGCCATCCCGAGCCGTGCCGCGGCGCCGTTCAGCTGCACCGTCCCGCTCCCGGCCTCTCCGGGAATGATGTAGGTCACGAACCGCTGGCCGTTGTTCACGTTGACCACGTGAATCTCCTCGTACTCGACCAGGTTGGCGGCGTCCATCAGCTCACGATCGAGGGTGAGGGAGCCTTCGTAGTGGAGGTCGGCCGAGGTGATGGTCGCGCGGTGGACCTTGGACTTCATGAGGCGGCGTCGCATCTCAGACGTCCTCTGCTCCCAGGATGGTGTTGTCGATGAGTCGCGTGGCACCGACCTGTGCGGCGATCGCGATGATCGTCCCGTTCGGTGCGCGTTCAACCGGCGTCAGTCCCTCCGGTTCCATGATCGCAATATAGTCCGGCACGACTGCGGGAACGCGGGCAAGGATGGCGTCGATCACGGCACGCAGTCGTGAGGCGGACCGCTCGCCATGCTCCCATGCCGCGCGTGCTGCGCGCAGGCCCGTCGAGATCGCGAGGGCATCGGTTCGCTCGGCCGGTGACAGGAAGGCATTCCGGGACGAGAGCGCGAGGCCATCCGGTTCGCGGACGGTCGGTTCGACGACGATCGCCACGGGCAGGTCGAGGTCCAGCACCATCTGCCGGATCAGGGTCGCCTGCTGGATGTCCTTCCGTCCGAAGATGGCCACGTCGGGGGCGACGATGTGCAGCAGCTTGGCCACCACGGTCAACACGCCCTCGAAGTGTCCCGGCCGGGACGCCCCTTCCCAGCGATCGGCGACCGGTCCCGGCCGCACCGTCGTCCGCATGCCCATCGGGTACATGGTGGCAGTGGCGGGCAGGAAGCAGCGCGTGGCGCCGTGGGCGGCCGCCAGCTCCAGGTCACGGTCGAGCGGTCGGGGATACCGTGCCAGATCTTCGTGCGGTGCGAACTGGAGCGGATTGACGAAGATGCTGAGGACGATCTCCTCCCCGTGCGTGGCGGCGACATCGAGCAGTCGCAGGTGCCCGGCGTGCAACGCCCCCATGGTGGGGACGAACACGACCCGTCGACCCGCAGCCCGGGCCGACGCGACCTGGCGCCGGATCTCGTCGATCGACTCGGTGTGGTGCATCGGCTCAGTCGAAGGCGTGACCGGCATCGGGCCAGGTGCCCGCGCGCACATCCGCCGCATACTGTCCGGCCGCCTCGCGCACCACCGCGCCGAGGTCGGCATACCGCCGGAGGAACTTCGGGGTGAAGGCCTCGTTCAGGCCGAGCATGTCGTGCAACACCAGCACCTGGCCATCGCACCCGGCGCCCGACCCGATCCCGATGGTCGGGATCGTGCAGGCCGCGCTGATCTCGGCGGCAAGCTGCTGCGGGACCAGCTCGAGCACGATGGCACTCGCCCCGGCGTCCTGCAGCGCGATCGCATCGGTCCGCAGCTGCGCCGCGACGGCCGCCGTGCGGCCCTGCACACGCGGCCCTCCCAGGCGATGAATCGACTGCGGCGTGAATCCGAGGTGCCCGATCACGGGGATCCCGCGGGAGACGAGGGCCCTGACCGTCGGTGCCATCTCTCCCCCCCCCTCCAGTTTCACCGCCTCGCACTCCGTCTCGGCCATCACCCGCCCGGCATTCCGGATCGCCGAGGCGATGCTCACCTGGTAGCTGAGGAAGGGCAGGTCGACAACCACCAGTGCGCGGGCCGTGCCGCGGCGGACGCTCGCGGCATGGTAGATCATCTGGTCAAGCGTGGCACTGAGCGTGGACCGACGACCGGCCAGCACCTCGTTGACCGAATCGCCGACCAGCAGCAGGTCGATCCCGGCGGCGTCGAGGAGCCGGGCCATCAGGGCGTCATAGCACGTCAGCATGACCAGGCGTTCCCCCGCGGCCTTCATGGCGGCGAGACCGGGCATGGTGCGTCGCACATCAGCCATGGTGGACCACCGCAAGCTCGGCGAGTTGCTCTTGCCAGAACGTGCGATCCCGGAGCCCGGGATGGGGCAGGCTGAGCGCCGGATCGTCGGAGACGAGATCCCCGAACAGCACAATGTCCAGATCGAGTTCACGCGACGCCCACCGCTCGCGACGCACCCGACCAGCCAGGGATTCCAGCTCATGACACCGCCGGAGCAGTTCCGCCGGCGAGATCGTGACCTCGAGCAGGGCCATGGCGTTCAGGTACTCGGGCTGGGCGCGCCCGCCGAGCGGCACGGTCGGGACCGGTGCGGTCGCCGCGAGCAGGCGGACCCCGGGCGTGCACTCCAACCCGGCGAGTGCGCCGGCCAGTGCCGCGGCTCGATCCCCCAGGTTGCTGCCCAGTGCCACGAAGACCAGGGCCATGGTCACGCGGGTTCCAGCGACTGACGGAGCTCGCCAAGCAGCCGATCGAGCGCCTCGGGTCCGCCGGTGCGGAGCGCCTCGACCGCGGCGCTGCCGACGACCACGCCGTCCGCGAGGTGACCCACCTCCCGGGCCTGGCTCGGCGTCGCGATCCCGAAGCCGACCGCGATCGGCAGGGCGCTTGCGGCACGCACCCGTGCAATCGAACTCGCGAGGCCCGCATCGAGATCGCGCGAGACGCCCGTCACGCCGAGTCGGGCGACGAGATAGAGGAACCCCTGGGCGTCCGCCACGGTCACCGCCAGTCGATCGCCACGCGACGTGGGAGCCACCAGACGGATCAGGTCGAGGGGCGAATCCAGCAGGAGGCGTTCGGTTCCCGGATCCGCACCCGCGGGCAGATCGGTGAGCAGGAGGCCGGCGATCCCCAACGCCGTGGCGCGCGCGATCAACCGCTCGACGCCGAACTGCAGGACCGGGTTGAAGTACGAGAAGAGCACCACCGGGATGTCGATCGCGGCGTCCTCGATCATGTCGAGGGTCGATGCGAGGGAGACCCCATGGCCGAGCGCCTCGAAGGTCGAGCGCTGGATGGTGGGCCCATCGGCGACCGGGTCACTGAACGGCACCCCGACCTCGAGGATGTCGGCGTGCCGGGCCGCGACCCGGAAGGCCTCGAGGCTCGTGGCCGGGTCGGGATGCCCCGCCGTGAGGTACGGGATCAGGGCCGCACGCCGCTCGGCCGCGAGCCGGGGCCAGACGGCCGCCAACCGGGACTCAGACGAAGAAATCACTGATCACCAGTCCATATCGATCGGGTGACGTCACCTTGACGATCGTGCGGGCAGGATTCCCGTCCGGGAGGGTTCGACAGAGATCGGCCAGTTCACCGGGGGGGGGGAAGCGATTGCCCTGTTCGTCGATCGCGATGCGCACGAGCGGACGATGCAGTTGCGTGCTGTCGGTACCGGGGCCGGCGACGATGGCGACCTCGAAGGTGTCGAGGATCACCGCCGTGCCGACGGGGTAGATGCCGAGCAGGTTGATCAACGCCTTGACGAGGACCGGGTCATAGCCCCGATGCGGATTGAGCCACATCTCGCGCAGGACCTGCGCCGGCTCCCACGGGTCGGCCTGGTACGAGCGCCGGGTCGTCGCGGCGTCGTAGCCGTCCGCCACCGCCACGAGCCGGGAGAAGAAGCCGAGTCGACGCGGCCGCACCGGGCGCGGATAGCCGGTCAGGTCGACCTTCATGTGATGCTCGTGGGCCGCCAGGATCGCCCGATATGCGAGGTCCTCGCCCTCGCGCATCTGGAACAGGGTGAGCGTGCCCAGCCACGGATGCGCCTGCATCCGGCGCCACTCGTCATCCTCGAGCGCGGTGGTCTTGTTGAGGATCTCCACCTCGATCCGGGCCTTGCCGATGTCGTGCAGCAGTGCCGCGAGGCCCAGGTCGTACAGCTGGCGCCGCTCGAGGCCCAGGCGTCGGCCGAGGGCCACCGCGAAGATGCAGACATTGACCGAGTGGGTGAAGGTGTACTCGTCGTAGTCGCGCAGGGTGGTCAGGCCGGTGATCGACAGCTCGTTCTCCAGGACCTGGTCCACGAGGAGCTGCACCGCGCGCTTGAGGCGACGGGTGTTCGGCGCCCGTCCCATCCGGACGCCGTTGACCACATCGCGCGCGGTCGACACCCCGTGCGCGTACGTCCGCTTCGCGCGCTCGAGCGCCTCGTCGCCCTCCTCATCCCGCGCGTCGTGCTCGCCACCCGCCTCGACCTCGAGGTGGCTGATGCCGAGCTGGTCAAAGCGTGGACCCAGCTGTGCGAGCCGGTCCTCCGGCAGCAGGTCTGCCGGGACGGCATTGAGTTCCTGCAGGCAGAGCTGCCATTCGCGCCGGGTGATCCCGTCGGTGATCCGGAACACCCCGATGCCGTTGTCGCGCAGCATCGTGACGAACCCGCTGAACGCCGCGAAGTTGTCGAGCCCGAGGCGGAGGCGGGTCTGGTTGATGAAGATGAACTCGCCGGAGAGCCGGATGTCGACCGCCCCATCGAGGGCCAGCATCGCGATGCTGTGCGCTTCGAGATCATCCAGCGCCCGCTGGACGGTCGCGTTCTCGACCGGGTAGAGCTTGAGGGCTCGCGCGGTGCCGTGGATCGCGAGCAGCAGGACCCGGCCGCTCTGCCGGACGACGGATTCGTCGACCTGCGCGCTCATGGCGTCCACTCCCGGAGGACCGTGTTGGCGGCGGCGCGCACGACCGGCTCCTTGTCGCCGGTGAACCGGTCGACCAGCATGCGCGCCTCGAAGGTGCGGATCCTCGCGAGCGCGTAGATGGCGCAGGCACGGAGTTCGGGAGCGGCGGACCGCCGGAACAGCCCCTTCGGCTCGAGGATGCTCTGCATCCTCGGCATCGCCTCCCCGCCAGCGAGCTCGGCATAGGCCTCGAACATGGCGCGGCGCTCGCTGCGTTCCAGGTCGATCTGGGTGTCCCCGAAGAGCAACTTCTCGATGTGCCCCTGCGCACGCCCACTGCCGCCGCGGGCCAGGATCGTCTCCATCGCCATCTGGCGGACCGTCCGATCCGGATCGAGCAGCGCCTCCTCGAGTGCGGCGATCGCGGTCGGCGTCCCGAGACCGGCAAGCGCCTGGACGGCCGCGACGCGTACCGGTTCGGTGCCATGCTGGAGGTGGAGCAGCACCTTGGGCACCATCGCCTGGAGCTTGAGGCGTGCGACCGCCTCCAACGCCGGCTCGAGCGCATCCGGTGGCGCGCTGTCGAGCACCGCGCCGAGGCCGGCGGGGCTGGTGCGCACGAGGTCGTCCACGCTGGTGGAAAGCAGGCGCCGGACCCCGGGATCGAGGCTGCGGCCGAGATGCGCGAGGACGGTGGGCAGCGCCGAGGGCTTCAGTTCCCGGATCACCGCGCTCACATCGGCGTCGCCATCGCGCACGCCACTGTCCTCGAGCACGCGGAAGAGTTGCTCGAGGATCTCGGGCTCCGACAACCGGTCCTCGAAGGAGAGGATCGCCGCGTGCAACTCCTGATCGAGCCCCGGGACCCGGGCATTGATGACGCGGAGTTCCCGGAGGATATGGGCGACCGAACCGAAGCCACCAGTGGCGAGTTGCGCCGGCAAGACCTGTTCGAGCAATCCAACCACCTCGCGGCGCACGACCGGGTCGGCGATGGTCTCGAGGATGTCGAGCAGCGCGTCGATCGCGGCCTGGCGGATATCACGGCGATACTCCTCGTCCAGCTCCCCGCGGATGAACCGGATTTCCGCTTCATCCAGGAAGTAGGGCGTCGAATCCTCCTCGTCGATCTCCGCGAGGCCGCCGTCGGCAGATCCGCGGGTCGTGGCCACTTCTTCCTTCGCCGCCCCGGCGGGTGGCCTCACCTCGCGGATCGGACTCTCCTGCATGAACTCGATCCCGTCACCCAGCGCCTCGATGAAGGCGTAGCTGATCAGGACGAACTCCTGCTCCCAGAGCAGGGTCAGCAGGTCGTCCGAGGCGTCGGCGGCGAGGCGTCGGGCCCGGTTCACGACCTCGAGGAAGCGAATGATCTCCTCGCTCTCGACCCCGGGCGTGAAGGTGAGTCGGCGCAGGCCGTCCTTGTAGAGCTGCCAGACGAAACCGTCGCCGCGCGAACTGCTCGGCAACACCGAGACACCTTCCCAGGTCGCGTCGTTCTCATGGATCTCGAGCACCAGGCATCCCGTGATGCCCCAGACGGGGGTGAACGCGGCCGCCAGTTGCTCGACCGCGCGCTGGTAGACGGGGTTGTTGGGCAGGTACATCTGGAGCGCCCGGGTCCCCTTGTCCAGCGTGCGGAGCAATTCCTCGATGACCTTGACGTCGTCGGTGACGGGTTCCACCATCGGTGCACTCATGCCGGCGGCATCCCGAGGCCGGCGACATGCGCCACGTCCTTGTCGCCGCGACCGCTGAGGCACAGCAGGACGATCTCGTCCTCGGACCCCCGTGGGCGGGCCTCGGCGAGCCACCCGATCGCGTGCGCGGTCTCGAGGGCGGGAATGATGCCCTCAAGGTGCGCAAACTCGCGGAAGGCTCGCAGCGCGGCGGCATCATCGACCGCCGCGTAGGTCACGCGGCCCTCGTCACGGAGCCAGGCATGCTCCGGCCCGACCCCGGGATAGTCGAGACCGGCCGAGATGGAATGGGCGGGTGCCACCTGCCCGTCATCATCCTGAAGCAGGTAGCTCATGGCGCCGTGCAGCACGCCCGGCCGCCCGAGCGTGAGCGTGGCACTGTGGCGCGTGGTGGTCACGCCGTCCCCGGCGGCCTCGACACCGACCAGGCGCACCGCGGCGTCGGCGCGGAACGCCGCAAAGATGCCCATCGCGTTTGACCCCCCCCCCACACACGCCACCACCTGATCCGGCAATCGTCCCGTGCGCGCGAGCACCTGGGCCCGTGCCTCGGTGCCGATCACCGCCTGGAAGTCGCGGACCATGCGAGGATACGGATCGGGGCCGACCACGGAGCCGATGATGTAATGAGTGGTCGGGACGTTGGTGACCCAGTCGCGGAGCGCCTCATTGGTGGCATCCTTGAGCGTGCGGGTCCCGGACTCCACGGGAACCACCGTCGCGCCAAGCAGCTGCATCCGGAAGACGTTCAGCGCCTGCCGCGCCACATCCTCCGCGCCCATGTAGACGACACACTCGAGACCGAAGCGCGCACAGATCGTGGCCGTGGCCACGCCGTGCTGGCCCGCGCCGGTCTCGGCGATGATCCGTCGCTTCCCCATGCGTCGGGCAAGCAGCGCCTGCCCGATGGTGTTGTTGATCTTGTGGGCGCCGGTATGATTGAGGTCCTCGCGCTTGAGGAGCACGCGGGCACCGACTCGCGCACTGAACCGCGGGGCCTCCGAGAGCAGGGAGGGGCGCCCGACCACATCGCGCAGCAGGTCGTGGTATTCGGCCCAGAAGGCTGGATCCTCGCGCACGCCGTCGTACAGTTCGGCGAGTTCCTCGACCGCGACCATGAGTGTCTCGGGCACATATCGGCCTCCGTAGGGCCCGAACCGGCCGCCCTCTGACACCTCAATCGGGGGAGCGTACATCGCGGACTGCCTCCAGGAAGCGCACCAGACGGCCCGGATCCTTGATCCCCGGCGCCGATTCAACCCCGGAACTTACATCCACACGGTCCGGCTGAACACGGCGAATCGCCTCCCGCACCGTTTCCGGCGTGAGCCCGCCGGCGAGGACCATGCGACCCGAGGTGATCCATGCGCGCGCCACGACCGCGACCTCCGGATCGAGCACAAGCCCACGGCCCCCTGACTCGCCGTCATGTCCGCGCGGTTCGACCACGATTGCATCGGCAGGGTGTGCGGCCCGCGCGACCATCGCCTGCACGTCGTCTCCCGGTCGGAGCGCCACGTGGCGCCACACCTCGAGGCCTTCCCCGCGCAGTGCGCCCACCAATGCATCGGGGGCCACTCCGTGCAATTGCAGACCGCGAATCCCGGTCGCACGGACCAGGTCGAGCAGCTCAGCGATCGGGCCAGGGCGGACCACCGCCAGGACGGGGACGTCGCCCGCCGCCTCCACGATCCTCGACGCCGTGTCGACCGTGACCTGCCGCGGTCCGCCGGCGAAGATGACACCAATCCGGACCGCGCCATGCGCCACCGCCAGGGTGGCATCACCGGATCGCGTGATGCCGCAGATCTTCGCACCGAGCCGGACCTCAGCGACCATGGCGTGGCACCCCGGCGAGGGTGCGCACCAGCCGAGCCGGCTCCCGGGCCGCGGCGAGTGCACCACCCACCAGCACAGCATCGGCACCAGCCGCCGCCGCGCGGAGCACATCTGCTTCCGACGACATGCCGCTTTCGGCCACGGCGATCAGGTGCCTCGGGATCCGGGCGATCAGTTCGAGTGCCGTGGCGGCATCCATCGAGAAATCATCGAGGTTGCGGGCGTTCACCCCGATGATGTCAGCCCCGGCGTCGACCGCTCGAGCGAGTTCGAGCTCATCGTGTGCCTCCACGAGCGCTTCGAGGCCGATCTCCCTCGCCGCCGCGAGCAGCCGGATCAATTCGCGCTGCGGCAGGGCCCGCACGATCAACAGGGCGGCCGCCGCACCACCGGCCCGCGCCTCGAGCAACTGCACACGGTCGAGAATGAAATCCTTGCGAAGGGTGGGACACGAGACCCGACTGCTCACGGCCCGCAGGTCGGTCAGGCTCCCACCGAAGTGGGGCCCCTCGGTCAGGACCGAGATCGCCGCAGCGCCCCCGGTGGCATACGCGGTCGCGAGGTCGACCGGATCCAGCGCAGCATTGATCTCGCCCGCACTCGGCGATCGCCGCTTGATCTCGGCGATGACGGCGACCCGGTCCGAACGAAGTGCCAGCCCGAATCGGCGGGGTGGCCGGGCGTCTCGAAGTTCGGATTCGAGTGCCCGCAGATGCGCCGCGCTGGTGTCCAGGGTCCGACGAGTCTCGGCGAGAATCCTCGACAGGACATCCGGGTTGCGCTTCGGGGTACCTTCGGGTAGCTTCATGTTCGGGTTCTCTTCGCCATACTGGAGGCTCCATGCCACTCACGCGCAAGCAACGCGAGATTCTCGACTTCCTCACGCAGGCCATCGATCGTCAGGGATTCGCGCCGTCGTTCGAGGAGATCGCCGAGGAGTTCGGCTACCAGTCTCTTGCGACTGTGCACGAGCACCTGACCAATCTCGAGCGGAAGGGCTACATCCGCCGGTCCTACAACGAAAGCCGATCGATCGAGGTCCTGCCAGCGCGTGGCAGTAGCGGCGCCACCGACATCCCGCTCCTCGGGACGGTCGCCGCGGGCATGCCGATCGAATCGGTCATGGGTGGTGAGGTGGTCGCGGTGCCGGATCAGATGCTCCCGCGACGTGGCCCGAACTACGCGCTCCGCGTCCGGGGCAGTTCGATGATCGATGAGCAGATCACCGACGGCGACCTGGTGGTGGTCCACGGTCGGGACAGCGCCGACAATGGCGAGATGGTGATTGCCCTCGTCAACGGCAGCGAGGCGACCGTGAAGCGATTCTATCGGGAGCCTGGCGGCTGGATCCGGCTTCAGCCCGCGAACACCAGCATGTCCCCGCTGCGATTTCAGGAGCATGACGTCCTGATCCAGGGTGTCGTCGTGGGCGTCATCCGGAAGTTCTGAGCGGAGCGGCGGCTCGGAGGGCCTGCAGGCGCTCCGCCGCCGCACCGTCGTCCAGCGCGGTCGTGGCGCGTCGGACGGCCTCGGCAAAGTCGGTGGTCGTCCCCGACACGAGGATCGCGGCCGCGGCATTGAGGAGCACCGCGCTCCGGAGCGCCGGCGACGCCGCCCGAGGTTCGTGCATCAATCGCTCGATCGCGCGAGCGTTCTCCGTCGGCGATCCCCCCTCCGTTCCCGACAGATCCTGCGTCGCCAGCCCGAACATGCCCGGATCGATGAGGGTCTCGACGATCCCCCCCCCACTTACCTGCCAGACGCGGGTGAGTCCGACCGGGGAGATCTCGTCGAGCCCGATCTCCCCGTGGACCACCAGGCCCGTCACACAGCCGAGCCCGAGGAGGGCACCCGCGACCAGGGGGGCCACCGCAGCGTCGGCCACCCCGATCACCTGTCGTTGCACCCCCGCCGGATTGGCCAGTGGGCCGACGAGGTTCATGACGGTGGGGACGGCGAGTGCGCGGCGGGTCGCCGCGAGATGCCGCATCGCCGGATGGAAGTTGGGTGCGAAGAGGAAGACGATCCCGACCTCCTCGAGCAGCTGTGCCGCCAGTTCGGGGCCCGTGTCCGTGCCGATCCCCAGGGCTTCCAGCACATCGGCGGACCCGGACCGCGAGGTAAAGGATCGGTTGCCGTGCTTCGCCACCGGGACCCCGGCCCCCGCCACGACGAACGCCGCGGCCGTACTGATATTGAGGGTGCGCACGCTGCCGCCGCCAGTGCCACAGGTATCCACCGCGAGCAGGTCGGCTCGCACGGGGACCGGCACCATCACCTCCCGCATCGCGTCGACAATCCCCACGAGGACCTCGGGGGACTCGCCCCGGACCCGGAGCCCCATGAGCAGGGCCGCGAGCTCGGTGGGCTCGGCCTCGCCGCGCATGATCAGCCGAAACGCCTCCCGGATCTCTGGGGCGCCGAGCGCCGCGCGGGCGGCCAGTCGCTGCAGCACGGTTCGGATGGCATCGGCGCCGGGGGGAGGTGGGGTGGTCATGGGGTGGCAAGCGTATCGGGCGAGCGGGTCTTTTGTCAATGCTGGCAAGGGGTTACGTGGCTTGCCCGACGCTCGTGAGACTGCTAGATTTTGTGGCTTCATGGGGCCCGCCTTCCTGCTGACGCTACAGTTCGATGGGACGGAATTCTGCGGCTGGCAGCGCCAGCGGGAAGGCCGGTCCGTTCAGGGCGAGGTGGAACGAGTGCTCTCCCGCCTGGCAGGCCGTCCCACCCAGGCGATTGCGGCTGGCCGAACCGATGCCGGTGTCCACGCGTTGGCGATGCCGGTCAGCACCACCCTCCCGACCCGGTGGACCGCCTCGGAACTCCTTCGGGCCCTCAACGCCCTGCTCCCGGATCCCATCGCGGTCACGGCCGTCCAGGCCGTCCATCCCGGCACCGACGCTCGCCGTCACGCACGAGGGCGCCGGTATCGCTACGACATCGGGACCGGGCCCCATGCCCGTTCACCGTTCCGGCGGCGGACCGAGTGGCCCCTGGGGCGGGCCCTCGATGCGCGTGCCCTCCAGGCCGCCGCGGACGTCATCCTGGGCGACCACGATTTCCGGGCCTTCGCGGCGGTGGGTGAGGCGAAGCCGCACTATCGGTGCCATCTTGTCGAGGCTCGCTGGGACGCCGTGGCGCCCGATCGGCTTCGATTCACGGTCGCGGCCGATCGATTCCTGCACCGCATGGTACGATTCCTCGTGGGCACCATGGTGGACATCGGTCAGTCCCGTCGCCGGGTCGAGGAGATGACCGCACTGTTGGCCCGAACGGACAACGCCCTGACGTCGGCTCCCGCGCCGGCTTCGGGCCTGACATTTCTCTCGGCGAGTTACCCGCCCGAGATTTTCCTTGAGGATGCAGCGGCATGGTGACACGTCGACTTCCGGTCATCTTCCTCGCCCTGATTGCGGCATGCGGTCGGGGTGAGGAGGTGAGCGCGCAGCAGGCTCCCCCGACGACGCACGAGTTTCCGGCACCTGACACGGTCGGGCGTGCCCTGACAGCGTCACGTCGCACGGCGATCGTGGATGCCAGTGCCCGCGTCTCGCCCTCGGTGGTATCGGTGCGAGTCATCTCGCGCCGGCAGGTGGTGTCCAACAGTCTCGATGGGTTCTTCGGTGTCCCGCGTGAGCAGACCCAACAGGGCTTCGGGACCGGCTTCGTGATCCGTGCCGATGGCGTGATCCTCACCAACCAGCACGTCGTGGCCGGCGCCGATCAGATCACCGTCACACTCAGTGATGGCACGGATGTCGACGGCCGCCTGGTCGGCGAGGACCCGCTCACGGATATCGCGGTGATCAAGATCGAACGGGACGGCCTGCCGGTGGCGCCGATCGGGCGGTCCGACGATCTCCAGATCGGGGAATGGGCCATCGCGCTGGGGAACCCCTACTCCTTCCTGCTCGGGAACAGTGAACCGACCGTGACCGCCGGCGTCATCAGCGCCACCGGTCGCAACATCGTCCCGAGTGGCGGGATGACGGGCCGCTACTACGACATGATCCAGACCGATGCGGCGATCAATCCCGGCAATTCCGGTGGACCACTGGTCAACGCCGCTGGTCAGGTGATCGGTGTCGACGCCTCGATCCTGTCGAACACGGGGGAATCGGTGGGCGTCGGGTTCGCCATCCCGATCGAGCGGGCGATGCGCGTGGCAAGCGAGCTCCTGCGGGATGGTGCCGTGCGTCGGGCGTGGGTCGGGCTCGATGTGGCGGGGGCGGACCGAATGAGCGAGTGGAAAAGTGCCGGCGGTGTCCCGGTCGTCAATGTCGTGCCCGACGGACCGGCCGCCCGGGCCGGATTGGCGCGCGGCGATGTCCTGGTGCGTGCGAACGGCCGACGCTTGCGGAACTATCTCGACTGGGAGGCGGTGCTCCTCGACCTCCACATCGGCGACCACATCGACGTGGTCGCGCTCACCAACGGGAAGGAACGATCGCACAACATCGTGCCCTCGGACCTGCCATCCGTGACGGCGGAACGGGTTCGGCTGCGCGGGATCGATCTCGCCGCACTCACGCCGGGCATTCGCGGCGAACTCGGGGTGCGGTCGACCGCCGGCGCCGTGATCATCAGCATCCCGGAGGATGCCTCCCGGCTCACGGGCCTCCGGGATGGCGATGTGATCGTGCGTCTGGATTTCCGTGACACGTCCCGGCAGTTGCATCAGCGGCCGATCACGACCCCGGCCGAGATGCGTCGGGCGCTCGACGAGGTGCCGCGGGGCTATCCCTTCGCCCTCGTCTACGAGCGACGCGGCCAGTACCTCGTCGTGGAGCTGACCAACTGATGTCCTCCCCACGCTGGCAGTCGCCGCTTTCGGGTCGATACGCATCTCCCGAGATGCTCGCCCTCTGGAGTGAACCGCACCGCATCACCACCTGGCGTCGTGTCTGGCTCGCGCTGGCCGAGGCGGAGCAGGCGGTGGGCCTCGCGATTCCGGACGAGGCGCTTCGGGAGATGCGCGCCGCGCTCGAAACCGCCGATCTGGTCGACGCCGCGGAGTACGAACGTCGCTTTCGTCACGATGTGATGGCCCATGTGCACCAGTTTGGTGACCAGGCCCCCGCCGCACGCGCGTACCTGCATCTGGGTGCAACCAGTGCGTTCGTCACCGACAATGCGGACGGGTTGATCCTCGCGGATGGCCTCGCGCTGGTGCTCGGTCGCCTGCTTGCCGTGACCGATGCATTGCGCGCGTTCGCGGACGCCGAAGCCGCCACGCCGACCCTGGCATACACTCACTTCCAACCAGCCCAGCTCACCACCGTGGGCAAGCGGGCCACGCTCTGGCTGCAAGACCTGGCGCTCGACATCGAAGCGCTCCTGCACCTGCTCGGGCAGTGGCGCCTGCGCGGCTGCAAGGGCACGACGGGAACCCAGGCGTCGTTCCTCGAGCTGCTGGCCGGAGACCACGCGGCGGTACGCCGCCTGGAGCGCGAGGTGGCGAGTCGACTCGGACACGATCGGGTGTTCGCTGCCACGGGACAGACCTACCCGCGGAAGCTCGACAGCCAGGTCCTGGATCTGTTGAGCGGCATCGCCCAATCAGCCGCCAAGTTCGGCGCCGACCTCCGGCTCCTGCAGCACGAGGGCGAGCTGCTCGAACCGTTCGAGCGCGAGCAGATCGGCTCGAGCGCGATGGCCTACAAGCGCAACCCGATGCGTGCCGAGCGCATGGGGGCCCTGGCCCGCCATGTCATCACCCTGCAGCAGAACACCGCGCATACCGCCGCTGCGCAATGGCTCGAGCGAACCCTGGATGACTCGGCCAACCGCCGGTTGACCCTCCCCGAGGCCTTCCTGACGATCGACGCGATCCTGATCCTCTACGGCAACATCGCCGGCGGACTCGAGGTCCGTCACGCGGTGATCGCCAGGAACGTCGAGCGTCAGATGCCGTTCATGGCGACCGAGCGGTGGCTGATGCTCGCCGTCCAGGCCGGTGGCGATCGACAGGCGTTGCACGAGGTGATTCGCGGACATGCCCTGGCCGTCCACGAGGCCGTGGCTTCCGGAGCCCCGAACAACCTTGCGGAACGGCTCGCCGGCGATCCGGCGTTCGCTCGGATTCCCGAGGCGACACTTCGCGACGAACTGGCGCCAGCGCGCTATGTCGGTCGCGCTCCGGCCCAGGTCCGGGAGTTCCTGGCCGAGTATCTCGATCCGCTGGTGGCGAGCGCCCGCCCGGTCGCTCGTCAGGCAGCCGGTGGGGAGATTCGCGTGTGACCGATCTCCCGTCGAGCCCGCGTGATCCGGTGCCCTTGCCGCGGTGGCGGCGCGGCAAGGTGCGCGACGTCTACGAGGTCGGGTCCGACCGGCTGCTCCTCGTGGCGAGCGACCGCATCAGCGCCTTCGATGTGGTCCTCCGCGAGACGATTCCCGAGAAGGGCGCGGTGCTCACCCAGCTCTCGGCACACTGGTTTACCCGTTTGGCGGACCTGGTCCCGAATCACTTCCTGACGGCGGACATCGACGAGATCGTGGCCGACGTGCCGGTCCTCCTCCCCTGCCGTGATGCGCTCGCCCTGCGAAGCACCCTCGTGAGGCGCACCGACCCCGTGCCGTTCGAGTGTGTGGTCCGCGGGTACCTGGCGGGGTCGGCGTGGGCAGAATACCGTCGCGCCGGGACACTGGCGGGTGAAGCACTCCCGATCGGCCTCATCGAGTCGAGCCGCCTCGATGCGCCGATCTTCTCGCCGGCGACGAAGGCACACGCCGGCCACGATGAAAACGTGCCATTCGACCGGATGCAGGCGGCGCTCGGCGTCGACCTCGCGGACACGCTTCGTCGACGCTCGCTCGAGCTGTTCCAGGCGGGAGCCCACGCCGCGGCGCTTCATGGACTGATCATCGCCGACACCAAGTTCGAATTCGGGCTCGACGCCTCCGGTGCCCCGGTGCTGATCGACGAGATCCTGACGCCCGACTCCTCGCGGTTCTGGCCGAGCACCGGCTACCAGCCGGGGCAGGCACAGCCCAGTTTCGACAAGCAACCGGTCCGTGACTGGCTCGCCGATGAGCGGGCCACTGGCCGCTGGAACGGGGAGGCTCCCGCGCCGTCGCTGCCGCCGGACGTCATCCGTGACACGACCGCACGATACCTCGATGTATTCCAGCGGCTCACGGGCCGTGCACTCCATGGGGAGCACTGATGCGCGTCGCACCTGAGGGCTGGCCGTTCATCTTCGTCGCGTGGGGCCTCACGCTGCTCGTGGCCCTCCTGGGATGGCCCGTGGTGGCCCTCGTCCTCCTGCCGGTCGCGATCTGGGTGGTCGCCTTCTTCCGGGACCCGGTTCGGGATGGTCGGCGCGGGGAGGATGTGGTGATCGCCCCGGCCGACGGCAAGGTCGTGAGCATCATTCCCATCGACGAACCACAGGTGATCGGCGGCCCGAGCACCCGCGTCTCGATCTTCATGAACGTGTTCAACGTCCACGTCAACCGGTATCCGGTCACCGGGGAGGTCACCTACCGGCAGCATCGGCCGGGACGATTCTTCAACGCGGCGACGGAGAAGGCGGCGCTGGAGAATGAACAAAGCGATGTCGGACTCCGGACCAGCCGGGGCGTGCTTCTGGTCCGCCAGATTGCCGGTCTCGTGGCGCGACGGATCATCACCGACCATGCCGTCGCGACGCGCGTGGCACAGGGGGAACGCATGGGGCTGATCCGGTTCGGGTCACGGGTCGACCTCTTCCTTCCCGAGGGCGCATCGATCCTGGTGCGCGAGGGCGACACCACGCTGGCGGGACAGACCGTGATCGCGGAGTGGCCCGATGCCTGACCTCACGCGAGCCGACGGGGGGGGGCGCATGCGGCGCGTCGTGGTGGTCGTGCCGAGCGCATTCACGCTGGGCAACCTCTTCTTCGGCTTCTGGGCGATCGTCTCGGCCTTCAACGGGAATTACCGGTGGGCCGGCTGGTTCATCGTCTTCGCCGGCATCCTGGACATGCTCGATGGCCGGATTGCCCGATTGTCGAACGCCGGCTCGCGCTTCGGGGCCGAACTCGACTCCCTGGTCGATCTGGTCTCGTTCGGCGTGGCCCCCGCCCTGCTCATCTACCTGCAGGAATTCAGCAGCACCGGCCGATTCGCGTGGCTGATCTGCTATTGCTACGTCGTCGCGGCGGCCATCCGCCTCGCGCGCTTCAATGTCAGCGCCGCTGATGCAACCGGGTCGAAGCGCTGGTTCACCGGTCTGCCCTCGCCGACAGCCGGCATGACCCTCGCCGTCTCATGGGCGTTCTCGCAGACCGACTGGTACGGGCGATCGCTGGCCCTCGTCAACTTCGAGAGTCAGGGCATCGCGATCCTGATGCTCCTGCTCGCGGTCCTGATGGTCAGCAACGTCAAGTACCCGCGCTGGCCCCCGGCGGGATTCGGGTCACCGCGCCGACTGCTCGGGCTTGGCCTCTATCTGGGCGTCCTGGCCGGCGGGCTCCTGGCCCCGGACTACGTCCTGTTCCCCCTGGGCCTCCTCTACGTGACCTTCGGACTGGGCCGAGGATTGATCCTCGCGCTCGCCCAGGATTCGAACGACGATCCGTCGGCGGATGATGACGCCGGCCCGCCACCCACCCCCCTCTCCGATGAGGAGTTCGCGTCATGATGTTCCGTGTGCGTGTCCGTGTGACCCCCCGCCCAGGCCTGCTCGACCCGCAAGGCACTGCCGTCGAGCATGCCCTCCACGCGCTCGGTTTCGCCGGCGCGAGCGACGTCCGGGTCGGGCGTGCCATCGACTTCATGATGGAGGCCGTCGATGCAGCCACCGCCATCGCCGACGCATCCCGGATGTGTGAACGGCTGCTGGCCAACCCGGTGACCGAGGATTTCACCGTGGCCGTGGAGTCGTGAACATGCGGATTGCCGTGATCCGGTTCCCCGGGACCAACTGCGAGACCGAGACTGCAGCCGCGATTCGACGCGCCGGTGGTGAAGCAGCGCTGGTCGACTACCGCGACACCACACTCGATGGGGTCGATGGGGTGATCCTGCCCGGCGGGTTCTCCTACGGGGACTACCTGCGCAGTGGTGCGATCGCGCGGTTTGCCCCCGTGATGCAACCGATCAGGCACCTGGCGGAAGGCGGCGGCATCATCGTCGGGATCTGCAACGGGTTCCAGATCCTGTGCGAGGCGCACCTGCTGCCAGGCGCCCTGCTGCACAACGCGGCCCGGCGATTTTCGGCGCGACCCGTCGATATCAGGATCGAACGCGCAGACCTCGCCGTGACCCGGGACTTCCGGGAGGGCGAATGCATCCGAATCCCCCAGGCGCACGGTGAGGGCCGCTACGTGGCCGACGCAGGGACGATCGCCTCCCTCGAGGCAGGCCGGCAGGTTGTGCTCCGGTACGTCCCAGTGCCCGGGAGCGACATGCCGCACAACCCGAACGGGTCGGTCGCCGACATCGCGGGCATCTGCAACCCGGCCGGCAATGTGATCGGTTTCATGCCCCATCCGGAGCGCCTCGCCGATCCGCTCCTCGGCGGTGCGGTCGGGCACCGATTCTTCACCTCGCTGGTCGGGGCCCGGGCCGCGGAGCTGACCGCGTGAGCGACCGCACACCACCGACCGCATTCGCGGGTGACCCCGTGATCACCGACGCGCTCGTCCGCGAGCACAAGCTGACCGCTTCCGAGTACACGGAGATTCGCGCGTTGCTGGGTGACCGTGCCCCCACGCTGACGGAGCTGGGCATCTTCTCGGCGCTCTGGTCCGAGCATTGTTCCTACAAGCACACCAAGCCGGTGCTGCGTCGCTTTCCCACCTCCGGACCGCAGGTGCTGCAGGGTCCGGGCGAGAATGCCGGGGTGCTGTCCCTGCCCGATGGCTGGGCGGTCGCCTTCAAGATCGAATCGCACAATCACCCGACCGCGGTGGAGCCCTATCAGGGTGCCGCCACCGGTGTCGGGGGCATCCTGCGCGATGTCTTCACGATGGGTGCGCGCCCGGTGGCACTGCTCAATTCGCTCCGGTTTGGCCCCCTCGACGACCCGCACAACCGCTACCTCTTCGCGGGAGCGGTGCGTGGCGTCGGCGACTACGGCAACTGCATGGGCGTACCGACGCTCGGGGGCGAGGTGCAGTTCGCGCCCTGCTACGCCGGCAACCCCTTGGTCAACGCGATGGCAGTCGGTGTCCTCCGGGCTGCTGACCTGATCACCGCGCGTGCCCACGGTGTCGGCAACCTGCTGATCACGGTCGGGGCCCGCACCGGACGAGACGGCATCCATGGGGCATCGTTCGCGTCGGAGGACCTGAGTGCCGAGAGCGAGGCACGACGTCCGCAGGTGCAGGTTGGTGATCCGTTCACGGAGAAGCTGCTCCTCGAGGCATCCCTGGAACTGATCGAGCGTGGCATCATCGTCGCGATCCAGGACATGGGAGCGGCTGGCCTGACCTCCTCCTCGGCCGAGATGGCGGCTCGGGGGGGGGTCGGCGTCGAGCTCGACACCAGTCGTGTCCCGACGCGCGAGCGCGGGATGACACCCTACGAGATCATGCTCTCCGAATCGCAGGAACGGATGCTGGTGGTGGCGGAGCCGCACCAGGTCGAGGCGATCCAGGCGACCTGTCGGAAATGGGAACAGGATGCCACGGTGATCGGTCGCGTCACGGACGATGGACTGTTCCGGATCGTCCACGACGGTCAGCTCGTGGCGAGCATTCCCGGTCACCCCCTGGTCGAGGGGTGCCCGGTCTATCATCCGGAGGCCGCCGAGGGGGACGAGGCCGTCGCCCGTCGCACGGCAACCCCGTCCGCGTCCGACGTCGCGCCGGAGGAGGCACTGCGGCGGTTGCTCGATGCGCCATCGATCGCCAGCAAGCGCTGGGTATTCGAGCAGTTTGATGGCACGGTGCGTGGCCGGTCGGTCGCGACGCCGGGCGGCGACGCCGGTATTGTCCGGGTCGAGGACACCGCCTTCGGAATCGCGATGACGGTCGACTGCAATGCCCGCCATGTCCTCCTCGACCCGTTCGAGGGAGGCAAGGGTGTGGTGGCGGAGGCGGCGCGCAATATCGCCTGCACCGGCGCACGCCCCCTCGGCATCACGGATTGCCTGAACTTCGGCAATCCCGAACGGCCCGAGGTCTTCTTCCAGTTCGTCGAGGCGTGCCGGGGCATCTCCGAAGCGTGCGTCGCCTTCGACACCCCGGTGACGGGTGGCAATGTTTCCCTCTACAATCAATCCCCCACCGGCGCGATCGACCCGACGCCCACGGTGGGGATGATCGGCCTGCTCGAGGACGTCCGACTCGCGGTACCGAGTACCTTCCGGGAAACCGGAGATGCGATCCTCCTGGTCGGCACGACACGCGGCCACCTCGGCGGCAGCGCCTACTGGGCCGAGGTCCTCGATGCCGTGGTCGGCCCGCCGCCACCGATCGATCTCGCGCGTGAACGGGCCCTGCAGGAGGTCCTCATCACCTCGGCGGCGAACGGCTGGCTCCGATCTGCACACGACCTGAGTGACGGCGGTCTCGCGGTGGCGCTCGCCGAGTGCTGTATCGGCGGTCCATGGGCGACGAGCACTTTCGGGGCAGAGATCGACCTGGCTCGCCATGCCGATACCGTGAGCGACCATGGCTGGCTGTTCGGTGAGGATGCCGGACGGGTGCTGCTCTCGTGTGCCCCGGAACACGTCGCGGCGATTCAAGCGCTCGCGGCGACCCATGGCGAGTCGGCACATTATCTCGGGCTGGTGGGCGAGCCTGAGACCGACATGATCGTCCGGCGCGATGCGCGTCGCTGGTCCTGGCCCAGCCGGGATCTCCGCAGGATTCATCTCGATGCGATTCCGCGCCGCATGTCGGCGACGGTCCTCGCAGGGGAGTCGTAACCGCATGTGTGGCATCCTTGGTGTCTCCGGACTCGACGGGGCAGCACGCATCACCCGACTCGGGCTCTATGCCCTGCAGCACCGGGGGCAGGAGAGCGCCGGCATCGTTGCCGTCGATGTCGCCGGACATGCACGGGTGCATCGCGGCATGGGGCTGGTCTCGGACGTCTTCGACGAGCCGAAACTCGAAGGTCTCCCGGGGGATGTGGCGGTAGGCCACGCACGGTACAGCACCGCGGGCAGCACCGTGCTGGCCAACGCGCAGCCCTACCTTGTCAACTACCACGCAGGGCCACTCTCGATCGCGCATAATGGCAACCTCACCAACGCGAATGCGCTTCGGGAGGAGCTGGTGCGCGGGGGTGCCATCTTCCAATCGAGTTCGGATACCGAAGTGCTCATCCACCTCATCGCCCGGAGCGATGAATCGACCGTCGAGGGCCAGATCCGATCGGCGCTCGAGCGTGTGGAGGGTGCGTGCACGATCCTGATCAGCGTCGGGCGTACCATCTATGCGGCGGTGGACAGCCGAGGCTTCCGCCCCCTGGTGCTCGGTCGGATCGGTCAGGGCGTGGTGATCGGGAGTGAGACCTGCTCGCTCGACCTGATCGGCGCGACCGATCTCACCGAGCTGGAACCCGGGGACTTCCTCAAGGTCGAGGACGGCCTGGTCACCCCACTCGACCCGCTGCGGCCACGGCCGACCTCACGCTGCATCTTCGAGCTGGTCTACTTTGCGCGACCGGATTCCCGGATCTTTCACACCTCCGTCGATGCGGTGCGTCGCGAACTCGGCCGCGCGATCGCACGTCATCATGCGGCCCCCGGGGCCGAGGTGGTGTTTTCCGTCCCGGATTCCGCCAACGTCATGGCCCTCGGCTACTCGGAGGTCTCGGGCGTCAAGCTGGAACACGCGCTGATCCGGAATCACTATGTCGGTCGCACCTTCATCCACCCGACGCAGAGCCTGCGCGTCGCGAAGGTCCGGATCAAGTTCAATCCGGTGCGGGAGCTCATCGAGGGCAAGTCAGTTGTGGTGATCGACGACTCCCTCGTTCGCGGCACCACGAGCAAGGGCCTGGTCCAGATGATTCGTGGCGCTGGCGCGCGCGAGGTGCACCTGCGCCTGGGTTCCCCCCCCATCACCGGCCCATGTCACTACGGCATCGATACCCCGGACCGCGCCGAGCTCATCGCCGCGAATCACAGTGTCGAAGGGATCCGTGACTACCTCGGTGTGGATTCCCTTGAATACCTGACCCTCGACGAGATGGTCGAGGCGGCCGGCCCGCGCACCAGCTGGTGTCACGCCTGTTTCTCGGGGCAGTATCCGACCGAGATCCCGGGCGACATCGCGATGCACCGGCACACCGCTCCGGCCATGGCAGTGGCCGAATGACCGACCCCTTCGTCCAGCAACCGCTCGTCTACGGCTTCGGCAACGGCCGGGCCGATGGCACCTCCGCAATGAAGGAATTGCTCGGCGGCAAGGGCGCCGGACTCGCCGAGATGACGAATCTCGGCATCTCGGTGCCGTCGGGGTTCACGATCGCGTCGTCGCTCTGCCACACCTACCTCGATACCCAGTCGTTCCCGACGCGCCTCCGGCGAGAGGTCGACGTGGCGTTGCAGCGCGTCGAGGCCGAGACCGGCAAGGAGTTCGGCGGGGAGGAGCATCCGCTGCTGGTCTCGGTCCGCTCCGGCGCCGCGGTGTCGATGCCGGGCATGATGGACACCATCCTCAACCTCGGTCTCAACGACCAGACGGTCGAGGGACTGGCACGCCGCTCGGGCAATCCCCGCTTTGCGTGGGACTGCTACCGACGATTCGTCTCGATGTATGCCGGGGTGGTGCTGGGGTTGCCTCGGGCCCCATTCGACGAATTCGCCGATGCCGCGCTCCTGGCCCACGGCGTCGAGACACCCATTGCCCTGCCGGCGGCCGCACTCAAGGCACTGGTGGCCCGGTTCAAGACCCATGCGGCGGAAGCGTCGGGACGCCCCTTCCCCGATGAACCGATGGAGCAGCTCTGGGGCGCGATCGCGGCAGTATTCGAGAGCTGGAACACTCGTCGTGCGACCGACTACCGTCGATTGCACGACATCCCCGACACACTCGGCACCGCGGTGACCGTGGTCTCGATGGTGTACGGCAATCTCGGCGACACGTCGGGCACCGGGGTGGCGTTCACGCGCAACCCCTCCACCGGCGCCCCCGAGCTGTACGGGGAATTCCTCATGAATGCGCAGGGTGAGGATGTGGTGTCGGGGTCGCGCACCCCGGAGCCGATCGCGCGCCTCAAGGACATCCTGCCGCGGGCCTATGCGGACCTCGAACGGATGGCGCGCACGCTCGAACGACACTTCCGGGACGTCCAGGACATGGAGTTCACCGTCGAGGATGGCAAGCTCCACATGCTGCAGACGCGGCGCGCCCAGCGCACCGGCGCCGCGGCCTTCCGGGTGGCGTGCGACATGGTGACCGAGGCGGTCATCTCCGAGGAGGAAGCCGTCGCGCGCATCCCACCCAATGCGCTCGAGCAGATGCTGCATCCCGCGATCGATGACGAGACCACGCTCGATCGGATCGGCTCCGGGTTGCCGGCCTCCCCGGGGGCCGCCACCGGGATCATCAGCTTCGATGCCGACGAGGCCGAGCGGCTCGCCAAGGGGGGGGAGGCGGTGATTCTGGTGCGTCGGGAGACCTCCCCCGATGACTTCCATGGCATGGTGGCGTCGCGGGCGATCCTGACGGCCCGCGGCGGCATGACCTCGCATGCGGCGGTCGTCGCCCGCGGCATGGGGAAGCCGTGCATCGTGGGTGCGGCGATCGAGGTCGACGAGGCCGGTGGTGAGCTCCGCGCCGGAGGGCACACACTCCACGCCGGGGACGCGATCACGCTCGACGGCTCGACCGGCGTGATCTTCCTCGGCACGGCAACGCTGCGGATCCCCGAGATGGATGAGTACTCGCGCCGCCTGATGACGTGGGCCGACCGGATCCGACCGATGAAGGTGCGCGTCAATGCCGACACGCCGGCCGATGCCCACCGCGGCCGGGACTTCGGGGCGGAGGGCATCGGCCTCTGCCGGACCGAGCACATGTTCTTCGAGGGGGACCGACTCGTGGCGATGCGCGAGATGATCCTCGCCAGCAGTACCGAGGAACGCGAGAAGGCGCTGGCACGCCTGCTGCCGATGCAGCGTGGCGACTTCGAGTCGATCTTCCGGGCGATGGAGGGGTTCCCCGTCACCATCCGGTTGCTCGACCCGCCGTTGCACGAATTCCTCCCGCACGATGCCGAGGAGATCGAGCTGCTCGCGGAGCACATGGGTCGCGACGCGGGCGCGATTCGCGACGTCATTGCCGGCATGCATGAGCAGAACCCGATGCTGGGGCTCCGTGGCTGTCGACTCGGGATCATCCATCCCGAGATCACCCGGATGCAGGTCCGGGCCATCTTCGAAGCCGCCTGCACGGTGGCCGCGCGAAAGGGACGCGTGCAGCCCGAGGTGATGCTGCCGCTGGTGGCCTCGGTCGTCGAGTTCCGGCGGCAGGCGCTGGTTGTCCGTGAAGTGGCCGAAGCAGTCTTCCGCGAACGACAACTGACGGTACCCTACCTCCTCGGGACCATGATTGAACTCCCGAGGGCAGCACTCACCGCCGACGAGATCGCCCGCGAGGCACAGTTCTTCTCCTTCGGGACCAACGACCTCACGCAGACCACGTGGGGCCTTTCACGCGATGATGCGTCGCGCTTCCTGCCGCACTACATCGAGACCGGGATCGTCGAGCAGGACCCGTTCCAGTCACTCGACGTGGCCGGTGTCGGCCGCCTGATCCGGATGGCGGCCGAGGCCGGACGCGCGACTCGAGCCGACCTCAAGCTCGGGATCTGTGGTGAGCACGGCGGTGACCCGGCCTCGATCGCCTTCTGTGAGAGCCTGCGCATGAACTATGTCTCCTGTTCGCCGTACCGCGTGCCCATCGCTCGTCTCGCCGCCGCACAAGCGGCGCTCGCGGTGCGCGGTACCGTCGACCGCACGAGGGCCACGGTATGACCAATTCGCCACTCGTGGGTGTCGTCATGGGCAGCGACTCTGATTGGGAGGTGATGCAGCACGCCGTCGCACGCCTGGAGGCATTCGGGGTGCCCCACGAGGCGCGGGTCGTGTCGGCACATCGGACACCCGGGCTGCTGTTCGAGTATGCCGATGGCGCCCGTGCGCGCGGCCTCCGGGCGATCATCGCCGGCGCCGGTGGTGCGGCCCATCTCCCGGGCATGCTCGCCGCGCGCACGACGCTGCCCGTGCTGGGCGTGCCGGTGCCCAGCCGTCATCTCAAGGGAATGGACTCCTTGCTGTCGATCGTGCAGATGCCCGCCGGTGTGCCCGTGGCGACCTTCGCAATCGGGGAGGCGGGCGCCCACAACGCGGCGCTCTACGCGATTGCCATGCTCGCGACGACCGATGCGGCGCTTGAGGAGAAGCTCCGAGCCTTCCGGGCCAGCCAGGAGTCGCGCGTCCTCGGCATCACGCTGCCCCCAACCAGATGATCCTGCCCGGTGCCACGATCGGGCTGCTCGGTGGTGGGCAGCTCGGTCGCATGTTCGCCGCCGAGGCCGTGCGGATGGGGTACAAGGTCGTCGTGCTCGACCCTGATCCGCACGCGCCGGCCGCGGTGCACGCGTGGCGGCACATCCAGCGACCCTGGACCGACCCCGAGGCGCTGCTACAACTCGTCGAGCTGACGCGCGCCATCACCACCGAATTCGAGAATGTGCCGGCCGAGACGCTCAGGGCACTCGCCGCACATCGGCCGGTGCGTCCGAATGCCGATGCGGTGGCCGCCAGCCAGGACCGCCGCTCCGAAAAGGCGTTCCTGAACACGGCGCGAGTCGAGACGGTCCCCTGGGGCGCGATCTCCTCGAACGCCGACCTGGACCATGCCTGGAGGGCCGTCGGTGGCGGAGCCGCGATCCTCAAGACCGCACGACTCGGCTACGACGGCAAGGGACAGCTCCGGGTCGAGACCAGAGCGGGGCTCGACGCAGCGTTTGATGAGCTCGGGGGCGTGGCGTGTGTGCTCGAGGCACGCGTGGCGCTTGAACGTGAAATCTCGGTGATGGTCGCCCGCGGGATCGATGGCGCGATGGCCACGTGGCCGGTGGGCGAGAATGTGCACCGCGACGGCATCCTGCACTCAACCGTGGTCCCGACGACAGCAGTGGATCGCCTCACCGACCATGCACGCAGCATCGCCCAGGAGATCGCCGCGGCACTCGAGTATGTCGGTGTGCTCGGCATCGAGTTCTTCGTCACCACCGATGGCGCCCTGCTCGTGAACGAGATGGCACCGCGCCCGCACAACAGTGGTCACTGGACGCTGGATGCCAGCGTGACCAGTCAGTTCGAGCAGCAGGTCCGGGCCCTGACCGGTCTCCCGCTCGGCGACACGACCCTGCTCCGGCCGGTCGCCATGATCAACCTCCTCGGCGATCTCTGGGCCGAGGGGGAGCCGGACTGGGGTGCGGCACTCGCGGTGACGGGCATCCGCCTGCACTTGTACGGCAAGACCGAACCACGGCCCGGCCGCAAGATGGGCCACCTCACCGCCATGGCAGCGAGTGCCCAGGAGGCACTCGCCGCGGCCACCAAGGCGTGGCAGGCGCTCGCACACCGACCGGACAGGAGTCGCACCCCATGTTCATGATTCTCGCAACCTTGTTGATCCCGACACCGACCACCGCGGGAAGCACCCCCGGGTGCACCCCCCAACGCCCAGCGGCACAGGTCGCAGGCCGAGCCTCGCGCTACGACTCGGTCTCGACGACGGTCGGCGCGGCGCGTGTGACCGTCTGCTACGGTCGACCGAAGATGAACGGCCGAGCGATCTTCGGCGCGCTCGTGCCCTTCGATACGCTGTGGCGCACGGGGGCCAACGAACCGACGATCCTGCATACCGATGCGCCGATCGAGATCGCGGGCCTCCGACTCGAGGCCGGCAGCTACGCGCTCTATACGGTGCCCCGCGCCAGTGGCGAGTGGACGCTCGTGGTCAACGGTGCGACCGAGCAGTGGGGTCACGAATCCAGCTATGCGAGTGTCCGGGACCAGGAGTTGGGGCGTCGACCGGTGACCGCGGTCCGGACCGGCGAGCCGATCGAGGCGTTCACGATCGAGGCCACGCCGGATGCGCTCCACCTCGAGTGGGAACGCACTCGTGTCGTGGTGCCGCTCAAGGCCGTCCGCTGAGCGGTGCCGCGCCCGGCACGCCGAGGCAGGAGAGTACGAAGGCGTAGTCAAGGGCGATCTCGCGCAACCGATCGTAGCGACCCGATGCCCCGCCGTGTCCGGCTCCCATGTTGGTGAGCAGGAGCAGCGGGGCGTCGTTGGTTCGGATCGCCCGGATCCGCGCCACATACTTCGCGGGCTCCCAGTACATGACCTGCGAGTCGTTGAGCGAGGTGCGCACCAGCATCGGCGGAAAGGGCCCGGCCGCGAGGTTGCTGTACGGACAGTAGGCCCGCATCCAGCGATACTCCGCCTCGACGGCCGGATTGCCCCACTCCTCGTACTCGCCAACCGTGAGCGGGAGCGAGGCATCGGACATCGTGTTGAGCACATCGACGAACGGCACCTGCGAGAGCACCGCGGCGAACCGTTCCGGTTGACTGTTCACCACCGCGCCCATCAGCAGACCGCCGGCGCTGCCGCCCTCGATCGCGATGCGATCGGGATCGACCACCCGTTCCGCGACGAGCGCATCGGCACAGGCGATGAAGTCCCGGAAACTGTTCTCCTTGTGACCGAGCCGGCCCTGATCGTGCCAGGCCTTGCCGAGCTCCCCCCCGCCGCGAATGTGGCCAATCGCGACCACGACCCCGCGTTCGAGCAGGGAGAGCTGGTTCGACGAGAAGGTCGTCGGGTACGGGTAGCCGTAGGAACCGTAGCCGTGGAGGAGGACCGGGGCAGAACCGTCCATCGGGAGATCGGCGCGATGCACCACCGAGATCGGCACGCGGGTGCCGTCGGGTGCCGTGGCATGGAGTCGGCGCGTCGTGAACCGTGAGGCGTCGTAGCCGCCCTTGACCGGCTGCTGCTTGAGCAGCACCCGCTCGCGACTGGTGACATCGTAGGACCAGACCGACATCGGCTCGACCGGGGACTGGTAGCCGAACCGGTAGTGGGTGGCGACATAGCCCGGGTTGGCCCCGGCGTAACACTCATACACCTCCTCGCTGAACGCGATCCGATGCGGTGCCGTGATGCCATCCAGGGGATGAATCACCAGGTGCGGCAAGCCGTCCTCGCGTTCGTGCCGCACCAGATGCCCGGCGAAGGACTCGACGGCCTCGAGCATCACGGCGTCGCGATGGCCGAGCACCTCCTCGGCCGAGTCGAGCGAGCCGGCGGCGGTGGGGATCCGGACCAGCCGGAAGTTCCGGCCGAGGTCGTTGATCCGGAGATAGAAGTGATCGCCGTGATGCGCGAGGTCGTACTCCCGGCCGGCCTCGCGTGGCAGCACCACCCGCCATGGATCGTTGCCCGCGCCGGCCCGTCGCACCTGCGCCTCCGACGTGGTGTGGCTCCCCGATTCCAGCACGAGCCACTCTCGGCTCCGGCTTCGCGAGACCCCGATGTTCATCGTCTCGTCGGTCTCATGCCACGCCTGGCTCGTCGCATCGGTGCTGATGTCGAGCCGATGGAGGCGATCCGATCGCTTGGTGATCGGGTCCTCGGTGGTGTACCACAGCAGATCGTCGCTGGCATCCCAGGCCACCGACGTGACGCGCTCACGCGGGGTGATCAACGCCTCTCTGTTCCGGAGGTCAACCACGTGGAGGGTGTACTGCCGGAACCCGGTCAGGTCGACGCTGTACGCCAGGCGCCAGCCGTCGTCGCTGATGCCGAAGCTGCCGATCGCGATGTACGGGTGGCCCCGTCCCATTTCGTTGAGGTCGAGGAGCACCGACTCCGCGCCCTCCATGCTGCCTGGCCGCCGGCAATGGATCGGGTACTGGAGACCCTCCTCGGTGCGGGTGTAGTACCACCAGCCATTCCATTGGTACGGCACCGAGAGGTCGGTCTCGACGATCCGGCCGAGCATCTCGTGGTAGAGCTGGTCGGCGAGGGGCTGGAGCGGTGCGAGCAGGGAATCAGCGGCCGCGTTCTCCGCCTCGAGGTAGGCGTGCACCTCGGTCGACTCGCGGTCGCGGAGCCAGGCGTAATCGTCGACGAAGGTTTCGCCGTGGCGGACGGTGCGGGCAGGGTGTCGCGGGGCTGTGGGCATCGATCTCCCTTCGCCGCGACCGTCAGGTCGCGGTCGAGATGCGAGAAGGCGAGAAAGAGAGAAAGCGAGGCAGGAGGGGCGCAACATGTTGCGCCCGTACCCTTCTCGCTCTCTCGCTTTCGCTCATGGAGGCGCAGGGAATCGAACCCTGGTCCGAGCCGTTTTCCGGGACCGCGTCTACGTGCGTATGTTCTGCTTTCTGCTTGGCGTCAGGCAGGCGCAGAACCAGCCCATCCGACGTTGACCTCCAGAAGTTCTCGCGCACGATGGTGGAGGACCACCGCTTGCCAGCCCGGATTATCGATCCGATCGAGGCGCCCCGGACAGGCCCCTTTCTCGGAGGTGCGTCAAGCGAGCAAGCTCAGCTTACGCAGCCAGTGCCAGTTCAGAGTTGGCAGTTGAATCATTTCCGAAGAGATTTATCAGGACCTCGGACCTGAGCACGCAGCGATGCCTTCACCCAACCCGTCGAAGCCGATCGCCCCCGTGCCTGTAATCTAGCGGCATGACCCCCGTTTTTCCACATCCTGGACCCACCCGAACCGGAATCGCGATGACACGCCCAGCCGCGCTCCTCCTCGCCCTCCTCACCGTCCCCGCCCTCGCGGTCGGCCAATCCCTGCCTCTGCGCCAATCGATGCTCGACAGCTCGGCGGCGGACCCGCTCTACCGGGTCCCCCTCGATTCGACCGTCGACGCCCGCTGGCTCGGCAGCTCACCCGGGGCCACGCGCTGGGACCTCGACGGTCGATGGCTCTACTTCACCTACGACACGACCGTGGTCGTGACCGATTCGGTCGCGCCACCCGATCCGTGGTGGCGGGTATCACGGGACGGCAAGCGGGTCGAGTCGGTGGAGCGGACCGTGGCGGCGGCCGTGCCGGCCGCACCGGAATTCACCCGAGACGGCCGACGGGCGGCGTGGTTCCAGCAAGGTGCGCTCCGCTTCTGGGAACGCGGCAAGGGGGAGCGCGTCCTGCTTGCGCGCGCGAGCTCGCTCCGTCCGACCTGGTCGGCCGATGAACGTGAACTCCGCTGGACCGAGGACGATGCGCTGTGGGCCCTCGATCCGGCCTCTGGCGTCCTCCGGCAACTCACCAGAGTGACCACGAAGAAGGAACCTCCCAAGGACAAGCCGCTCAACGCGGAACTCAAGCGGGAGCAGCTCGAACTGTTCGAGTTTGTGCGGCGCCAGAAGCGCGAAGCGGACTCGAGTGCCGTTCGCCGCCTCCGGGAACGGGACCCGATGCCGTTCGTGGTGGTCCGTCCGAAGAAGGACGATGTGATCCGAGGGCAGGAGCTCTCTCCGGACGGTCGATGGGTCAGCTATCTCGTGTCGCCGAAGAGCGACGAGACCCAGACCGTCTGGAGCGACTTCGTCAACGACTCCGGCGTGGTCCAGATGCGCTCCGGTCGCGCCAAGGTCGGCGCCGCGCCGGTGCGGACCCGGATCGCGATCGTGGCGGCCGACCCGCTGGTCGATCCCGACAGCGCCACCTTCACCTGGGTGGTCGACGACAGCGCCACATTCGGCAAGGCGGTCCGGGCCCTCAGTACCTCGTGGAATCGCGCCGGTACCCACTTGCTCGCCGAGTACGCCTCGATGGACTACCGGGACCGCTGGATTGTTGTGGTCGATCCTGCGACGGGGAAGCATCTCGGCACGGTGCACCACGAGCATGATGATGCATGGCTGCTGGAGTCACCCGGAATCACCTGGCTTCCGGACGATGAGCACATCGCGCTCATCAGCGAGGCGACCGGGTGGCAGCACCTCGTGGCGGTCGACATGGCCGGCAACGCGCGCGCGCTGACCGACGGCCCGTGGGAAGTGCGCAGTGCGCGGCTCTCGCGAGATGAGTCAACCTGGTGGCTCACCACCTCGGAAGAGCATCCGAGTGAGCTGCACCTGTACACCATGCCGGCGAACGGCGGCCCGCGCACCCGAATCGACCAACTCGGCGAGGGCGAGGTCAGCTGGACGGCATCGCCCGACGAGGGTGCACTCGCGCTCCGATGGAGTTCGCCCGACCAGCTCACTGAGCTCTACCTGATGCCGACACGCACCGCGAAGCCGGTGCGCGTCACCCGAAGCGGCAGCGATGCCTTCTATCGCATCGCATGGCCCCGCTCGGATTTCGTGGCGTACACCAACGCCCGTGGCGACAGCGCATGGGCGCGCGTCTATGTGCCGCACAACCCGCATCCCGGTCACGGGGCCGTGATGGAGATCCACGGGGCCGGCTACGCCCAGGGTGTCCACAAGAGCTTCGGCGGGTCGGGGGCCCATGGCGGTGCCCTGTACGCCAAGTACCTCACCGATCTCGGTCTCACCTATGTCCGACTCGACTATCAGGGCTCGGCGGGCTACGGCCGAGATGTGCGCGTCGCCGTCTACCGCACGATGGGTGACCGGGATGTGGAGTCGGCCGTGGGCACGATTCCCTACCTCGCGGCCAACTACGGTGTCGATCCGGCACGGGTCGGGCTGTTCGGTTGTTCGTATGGTGGCTTCTTCACGCTCATGGCGTTGTTCACGCATCCGGGCACCTTTGCCGGCGGCGTCGCGCAGTGCGCCGTCACCGATTGGGCCCACTACAACCACTGGTACACGGCACGAATCCTGGGCGGGACACCCGTGGAGGACTCGGTGGCCTACCGGGCGAGCTCACCGATCTATCACGCGGCCGGACTCGCCGATCCGCTCATCCTGCAACATGGCTTGGTCGACAACAACGTCCAGTACCAGGACGCCGTGCGGCTGGTGCAGCGCATGATGGAACTGGGGAAGGACTTCGAGTTCGTCACCTACCCGATCGAGGCGCACGGCTGGCGTAACACCTGGTCGAAGCGCGACTCGCAGCGGCGGATGCAGCAGTTGTGGGATCGGGTCCTGTTGAAGTGAGAAGTGAGAAGTGAGAAGCGAGAAGCGAGAAGCGAGAAGCGGGAAGCGAGCAGCGAGAAGCGAGAAGCGAGCAGCGAGAAGCGAGCAGCGAGAAGCGAGACGTGAGAAGGGAGGTCATCTCGACCGAGCGCGGCAGGCCTCTCGTCTCACGTCTCGCTTCTCGCTTCTCGCTTCTCGCTGCTCGCTTCTCACTTCACAGCCACCCGCGCCGCCGGAACCATGCCCAGATCCCGATCGACATGAGGGCCATGACGCCGAGCACGATGAAGTAGCCAGCCCGTGCGTGGAGTTCCGGCATGTTCGCGAAGTTCATCCCGTACACGCCGACCACGAAGGTGAGCGGCAGGAAGAAGGCCGAGAAGACGGTGAGGACCCGCATGACGTCGTTGGTCCGGTTCGAGGCCATCGCGAGATGGAGTTGCAGCAACTGGTTGACCTCGTCGTAGATCTGCTCCACCCAGAAGAGGTACGCCTCGGCGGACTCGCGCATGTCCTGATAGACCGGTTCGGCACGTTCGGCGGGCGGCACCAGTTTGGCGAGCACGTTGCTCATCTGCCACAGCAGGCGTCGGGTCAGGCCGATGCGTCGCTTCAGGTTGTGCATGTCCCGGAGTGTCGGTGCCGGGAGGTCATCATCGAAGATGTTTTCCTCGAAGGCATCCAACGCTGCCTCGTTGCTCCCGAGCGGAAAGTCGTAGGAGTCGAGGATCGCGAGGATCACGGCGGCAAGGACGGCGACGGTGGTCGGCTCGCTGGCGTCCGGGGCCCCGAACCGCTGGCGCAGCGTCGAGATCTCCTCGAGTTCCGCCCGGTGCACCGTCACGAGAAGCCCCTCGCGATAGAAGATGGCGACCTTGCGCGTCAGTTCCTGCGGGGTCCCGGCATCCTCCGGGGCGTTTCGATCCCGAGCGCGCATGATGAGGAAGGTCGTCTCGCTGAAGCGTTCGAGCTTCGGCAGGTGCTCCGGGTCGAGGCTGTCCTCCACGGCGGAGGGCGGCAGGTCGAATTCGACAGCCAGGTCATGCAGTTCCTGTGGCGTCGGTCCGACCACATCGATCCAGCGGCACTGCGCCGTCTGCATCACGTCATGGCGCATCGGTCACTCCTTCCAGGGCACTGAGGATGCGGTCGGCGGCGGCGGCCGCCCCGAAGCCGTTGTCGATGTTGCACACCGTGACCCCGGATGCGCACGAATTGAGCATGGCCAGCAGCGCGGCAATGCCGCCAAACGAGGCGCCATAGCCGACGGACGTCGGCACCGCGATCACCGGGGCGCCAAGCAACCCACCGACCACGGAGGCCAAGGCCCCCTCCATCCCGGCAGCCACGATCACGACGGCGGCTTCCCGGAGGAGCGCCTCCTGACTGAGCAGCCGGTGCAGGCCGGCCACGCCGACATCATCGAGCGTGCGAACGGGTCGCCCGAATGCGGTCAGGGTGGTGGAGGCCTCCCGGGCAACGGGCAAGTCGCTGGTCCCCGCCGAGACCACCAGGGCGTAGGGGGCACATGCGGGGGATGACCCGGCACCGGGGCGCCACCATGCGGTCCTGGCGAGGGCATCCACCTCGAGATCCGTGAGCGAAGCCTGGAGCGCCGTGCGCTGCTCGGGACTCGTCCGCGTCGCCAGCATGGCCACGCCGCTTGCGACGAGACGCTCCGCAATCGTGGTGACCTGTGCCACGGTCTTGCCCTCGGCGAAGATGACTTCAGGCCGGCCCTGCCGAAGGGCACGATGATGATCAAGTCGAGCGAAGCCGAGGTCTTCCGTGGGAAACCGTGCCAGCCGATCGAGCGCTGCCTCGGGCGACAGCGCTCCATCTCGCACCGACACGAGCAGCTCCGCGAGTTGCGCGCGATTCACGCCGCCGACACCAGGCCTTCGCTCGCGAGGTAGTCGGCAAAGATCTGCTCGGCCTCCGCCAGGCGCTCGACCTGAAAGAGGGCGCCTCGCAGCGTGCTGGCGCCGTGCAACCCGCGCGTGTACCAGCCGAAGTGCTTCCGGAACTCGAGCATTGTGCGGCGGTTGTCGTCCTGCAACGCCAGCGCGAGGCGCGCGTGCGTGAGCGCCACACCGAAGCGTTCGGCCGCCGTCGCCTCCGGGGGGAGTTCCTTCCCGTCGAGCATCGCTCTCGCTTCCCGGAACAGCCACGGCTGGCCGAAGGAACCGCGGCCCACCATGACGCCGGCACATCCGGTGTGATCACGCATCCGGACCACATCGGCCGCCGTCTCGATGTCGCCATTGCCGATCACCGGAATGTCGAGGGCCTCCACCACCCGCGCGATCTCATCCCAGTTGGCCTTTCCCTTGAACATCTGCGAGCGCGTCCGGGCATGGAGCGTGAACGCCTTGGCCCCCGCGTCCTGCATCCGGAGTGCGATCTCGACCGGATCGCGACTCTCCTCGTTCCAGCCCGACCGCGTCTTGACCGTGAGGGGCAGGTGCGTCGCCGCGACACAGGCCCGGATGATCCGCTCGACCAGCGCCATATCCCGCAGGCAGCCGGAGCCGCCATTCCGGCTGACGACCTTCTTGACCGGGCAGCCGAAGTTGATGTCCACGAAATCCGGTGCGTAGTGCTCGGTCACGAGCGCCGTCGCGTCGGCCATGGCGGCAATGTCGCTCCCGTAGATCTGGATGCCGATCGGTCGCTCGATCTCGTCGAACTCGCAGCCCTCGAGGACGCGCCCGATCCGGCGGCGGATCCCTTCGGAGTTCAGGAACTCCGTGAGCACCACGTCGGCACCCATGCCGCGGCAGATCCGCCGGAACGGCGGCTCGGAGACGCCGGCCATGGGCGCGAGGAACATCGGGAAGGCCGATCCCGTCGGGTACGGAAACCGCATGCGGGAAATCTACACAGGACGGCCGTCGAATCAGGAGCACCGCATGCGTTGTCGGGATCCGGCGGATCGGTTAGCGTTCCCCGATGCATCTCGCCGAGTTCCTCACAGCATCCGCCGTGGGCCTGGACATCGCCGCCACCAGCCGCGAGACCGTCCTCGAGACCCTGGTCGATCTGCTCGGCATCCAGGGTCGCCAGCGCGCCACCCTGCTCCGCCTGCTGACGCGGCGCGAGGTGCTCGGGTCCACCGCCGTGGGGCGCAGCCTGGCGGTCCCTCATTGCCGCACCCTCGTGGTGCAACGGGTGCGCATGGCCTATGTCCGGCTCGCCACACCACTGCAATGGGAGGCCCCGGACGGCATGCTCGTTCGCCATGTCTTCATGATCATCGCCCCGCCGGTCGAGGTCAGCAATCAGTACCTGCCGGCATTGGGGCGTCTTGCTCGCTTCGCGAAGGAGCCCGGCGTGATCGCCGAGCTCGATCACCTCACGAGCGCTGCAGACTTCCGGGGCCTGCTCGACCGACACGGGGCGTGAGCCCGTCCGGGCTCATTCCCACTCGATCGTCGCGGGGGGTTTGCTGCTGATATCGTAGACCACTCGCCCCACACCACCCACCTCGTTGGCGATCCGGTTGCTGATCCGGGCCAGCACCGGGTGCGGAAACTCGAACCAATCGGCGGTCATGCCATCACGGGAGGTCACCGCTCGGAGTCCGATCACCTGGTCATAGCTCCGGAAATCGCCCATCACGCCGACCGACCTGATCGGCAGCAGCACCGCAAACGCCTGCCAGATCTGATCATAGAGGCCGGCGGTCCGGATTTCCTCGATGTAGATCGCATCGGCCTGCCGGAGCAGGTCGCACTGGGCCGCCGTGACTTCCCCGAGGATCCTGATCGCGAGTCCGGGACCGGGGAACGGATGCCGTCCGACCATCTCCTCGGGCAACCCGAGCTCGCGACCGACCGCCCGGACCTCATCCTTGAAGAGTTCACGGAGCGGCTCGATCAGCGCGAACGGCAGTCGCTCCGGCAAGCCTCCCACGTTGTGATGGGTCTTGATCGTGACCGATGGCCCACCAGTGGGTGAGAACGATTCGATCACATCCGGGTACAGCGTCCCCTGCACCAGCCATCGCACGTCCTCGCCGACCTGCTTGGCCTCCTGCTCGAAGGTGTCGATGAAGCGGTGCCCGATGCGCTTCCGCTTGACCTCCGGGTCGAGCACCCCGGCGAGGTCGGCAAGGAACGCCGCACTGGCGTCGACCACGCGGAGGTCGATGCCGAGATGCTTCCGGAAAGTGGCCTCGACCTGGACCCGCTCGTCCTGCCGCAGCATGCCGTGATCGACAAAGATGCAGGTGAGGCGATCACCGACCGCCCGGTGCACCAGTGCCGCGGCCACCGAGGAATCGACCCCGCCCGACAGGCCACAGATGACCCGGTCCGCCGGGCCCACCAGCTCGCGAATCCTCGCGATCTCGCTGTCGACGAAATGCTCGGGCGTCCACGACGCGCGGGCGCGACAGATGCCGAACAGGAAGTTGCCGAGGATGTCGCTGCCGCGCGGGGTGTGGACGACCTCGGGATGGAACTGCACACCATGGAGCGGCAGGGAGGCGTGCGACATTGCCGCAACCGGCGAGTTGGCCGAGACGCCGGTCACCACCCAGCCCGGGGGCGCCGTCTCGACATGGTCGCCGTGACTCATCCACACGGGCGTGACCTCCCCCGCAGCGAATCCCGCGAAGAGTCCCCCCCCCTGCACCGTCACCTCTGCCCGGCCATACTCGCGACGTGACGCACCGAGCACCTTGCCCCCCGCCAGCATCGCCAGCAGTTGCATGCCGTAGCAGAGCCCCAGCACGGGGATCCCCAGCGACAGCAACTCGGGCTGGGCGAGCGGGACGCCCTCGCCGTACACGGAATTCGGGCCACCCGAGAGGATGATCCCCTTCGGGTCCCACGCCCGGATCCAGGCGATATCCCGGGAGGGAGGATGAATCTCGCAATAGACATGCTGCTCGCGGATCCGGCGCGCGATGAGTTGCGTGTACTGGGAGCCGAAGTCGATGATCAGGATGCGGTCGTGGTCGGTCACGGGACGTCGCTGGCAAAGGGATCAGGCATCTCGGAGGCGAAGAGGTCGGTCAGGCGCTCGCGCGGGCGGATCACCGCCCACCGATCGTCATCGACGAGGACCTCCGCCCCACGGGCTCGGGCGTTGTAGTTGGAACTCATGACAAAGGCATAGGCCCCGGCCCCGAGCACGGCGAGCAGCGCGCCGGCAGGGACGGCCGGGACCTCCCGTCCCAGGCCGATGAAGTCGCCCGTCTCGCAGACCGGACCCACCACATCGGTGGTGCGGGTCTCGGCATGCGGGGCCTCGACCGCGACCACCTCGTGCCAGGCCTTGTAGAGCGCGGGCCGGAGCAGGTCATTCATGCCGGCATCGACCACGGCGATCTCGCGTCCGCCGGAGCGCTTCCGGTGCACGATCCGCGTGAGCATGACGCCCGCCGGTCCCACGACGAACCGACCGGGTTCGATCTGGATCAGGCAGCCCGATGCGGCGAGGCGGTCGCGCAGCGCGTCGATCCACTCCTCGGGCGTCATCGGGGCCTCGTCGCGGTACCGAATCCCGATCCCCCCCCCGATATCGAGTGTGGCCGGGGTGTGGCCGCGGCGGCGCGCCTCCGCCAGCACGTCCAGCAGCCGATCGAGCGCCGTCGTCCAGGGCGTCGGCTCCATGAGCTGGGATCCGAGGTGCATCGCGAGCGCATCCAGGGAGAGCGCCGGCGACTCCTCGAGGACCGCGAAGACGTCGGGCAGCTGGTCGATCGCGACCCCGAACTTGACCCCGCCCGCCCCGGTGCTGATGTAGGGATGCGTGTCGGCCGTCACATCCGGGTTGATGCGCACCCCGATCGAGACCGAGGCCCCCTGCAGTGCCGCAAGCACGGCAAGCCGTCGAAGTTCCGCGACCGACTCGACGTTGATGTGGCCCACACCGACCGTGATGGCCGCCTGGAGCTCCTCATCGGTCTTCCCGACACCGCTGAACACGATGTGGGCCGGGGCGAATCCGGCGGCCAGGGCGCGCAGGAGTTCCCCTCCGGAGACGATGTCAGCCCCGGCCCCCAGGTCGGCGAGCAGCTTGAGCACGGCGAGGTTCGCATTGGCCTTGACGGCATAGCAGACACGGTGGGGCAAGTCCGCGAAGGCACGTTCGAGGCGACGGAACCGATCACGAATCACGGCGGCATTGTACACGAACGTCGGCGAGCCGACCTCGCCGGCGATGACGGTGAGCGGAACCTGTCCCATCACCAGGGCACCATCGTCACCGACCGAGAGGCCGGCATCACCGAGGAGCGACGTCAGTACGCCCTCGCCCACACGGCCTCCACCGTCGCCGGCCGCCCCGTCCAGATGCACGTGGTGGGCCGCTCCGGTGACTGGAACTCCGGGTCGGGCAGGCAACGGATCGTGGCCTTCGTCTCCGCCTTGATCTCCGTCTCGACCGCCGGATCGCCACAGAATCCGGCATAGACAAACCCGCCGTCCCGCTTCAGGAACTCGATGAACGCGTCCTTGGAGGCGGGGCCGCGAAGTGAATTGGCTTCGCGCCGTGCCGCCGCAGCCTCGAAGAGGGCCCGCTGCATGGCCTCCAGTTCGCGCGAGACCGTGGCCGCGAGCCCCGCCATCGGCACCGCGTCCTTCCCGCCCGTCCGTCGCGCGAGCATCACCGTCTCGGCCGCAAGGTCACGCGGACCGAGTTCCAGTCGGAGCGGCGTGCCGCGCCCCTCCCACTCGAAGTACTTGGCACCCGGCTTGATGCCGTCACGCGTGTCGGCGGTCACCCGGATCCCCGCGGCCGAGAGTTCGGCCTTGAGCCGATCCGCAGCCGCGCAGGTCGCCTCGCGCTCCTCGTCCGAGCGCCAGATCGGGATGATCACCACCTGCCACTGGGCCAGGCGCGGCGGACAGATCATGCCCTTGTCGTCTCCGTGCGTCATGATGAGCGCGCCGACCAACCGGGTGGACACCCCCCACGACGTGCTCCAGACATGCTCGAGACCACCCTCGGCCGCCTGGAACTGGACCTCGAATGCCTTGGCGAAATTCTGGCCGAGGTGGTGCGAGGTGCCGGCCTGCAGCGCCTTGTTGTCCTGCATCATCGCCTCGCAGGAATAGGTGCGGAGCGCCCCGGCAAACTTCTCGCCCTCGGTCTTCAGGCCGGTGACGACCGGCATCGCCATCCACTCTTCCATGAACCGCCGGTAGAGCGAGAGGATGAGCAGGGTCTCCTCCTGCGCCTCCCGCTCGGTCGCATGCGCCGTGTGGCCCTCCTGCCAGAGGAATTCGGTGGTCCGCAGGAAGAGCCGCGTTCGCATTTCCCACCGCACGACGTTCGCCCACTGGTTGATCTTCACGGGCAGGTCTCGCCAGCTCTGGATCCACTTGGCGAACATCGCGTAGATGATCGTCTCCGAGGTCGGCCGCACGACCAGCGGTTCCTCCAGCTCCTTGCCGCCGCCGTGGGTCACCACGGCGAGCTCGGGGGCGAACCCCTCGACATGCTCGGCCTCGCGGGAGATGAAGCTCTGCGGAATGAAGAGCGGGAAGTAGGCGTTCTCGTGCCCGGTCGCCTTGAACATGCCATCGAGGGCCTGCTGCATCTGCTCCCAGATGGCGTAGCCGTTGGGCCGGATCACCATGCACCCGCGCACCGGCGAGTAATCCGCCAGCTTCGCCTTCATGATGACGTCGTTGTACCAGGCGCTGAAGTCCTCCGCGCGCGGCGTGATTCCCTTCTCAGCCATCATTCACCCTGTCGAGTTGAGGAGCTCGCGGCATCGCCCGACCACCTGGTCACGCGGGACCGCGAGTTGAGTCTTGTCGGCAAAATCACGCAACTGCACCTCGCCGCGTGTCCGATCATCCGGGCCGATCACGAGCACCAACCGCGCGCCGCGTGCATCGGCCTGCTTGAGCTGCTTCCCCAGCGCGGCACCATTCAGTGCGTACTCGACCGCCAGGCCCGCGCTGCGAAGCTCATGGACCAGCCCGAGCACGACCGGCACGTCCTCCGGCGTCGCGGCGCCCACGAAGACCTGCGTGGTCGGGGGCGGCGGCGGCCGGAGTCCGCGTTCCTTGAGCAGCTCGCCCAGGACCACATCTCCCATGCCGAACCCGATCGAAGGGAGATCGGCACCGCCCAGGGTCGCGAGCAGGGTGTCGTATCGCCCCCCCCCACAGATCGCACGCAAGGTGCGCTGGGCATCGAACAGTTCGAACACCGTCCCGGTATAGTAGGCCAGCCCGCGCACAATCGAGAGGTCGAGCACCAGGTAGTCGCCCAGCCCCATGGCCTCGAGTGCCGCCAGCGTGTCGCGAACGGGCACCTCGCCCTCGAGGGCCGCCCCGAGGCCGGCATGGGCCCCAGCGCGGACGACGAGTTCCTGCCAGGTCGAGGCCAGCCGGAGGTCGTCAATCAGGATCCCGAGGGCACCCGCGTCTCCCCCATCCGCGGCGAAGGCGTCGCGTGCGACGGCTTCTTCCCGACGACCGAGCTTGTCGAGCACCTGGAAGACGCTCGCGCGGGCTGGTCCCGGGATCGCCAGGCCATCGAGGAGCGACACGAGCAGCCGGCGATCCGACACGCGCACCTTGAAGTCCTGGTGCGTCAGCCCCAACTCCCGGCAGGCATCGATCGCGAGCGCAATCATCTCGGCGTCCGCCAGCGGTCCCGGCTCCCCCACGAGATCGCAGTTGAGCTGGAAGTGCTCGCGGAGTCGGCCACGCTGCTGCTTCTCGTAGCGGAAGAGTTGCGGGACGCTGAACCAGCGAATCGGTTTCCGGAGTCCGTTGGCACGCGCCGATACCATCCGCGCGAACGTCGGGGTCATCTCGGGCCGGAGCGTCACATGGCGCTCGCCCTTGTCGACGAAATCAAAGAGCTGGCCGACGAGCTCATCGCCGCTTTTCGCGGTGTAGAGCTCGAGGGGCTCGAGGGGCGGGCCATCATATTCCTCGAATCCGTAGCGCGCCGCCACCCGACGCCACGCGGAGAGGATGTGGGTCCGGAAGGCGAGCTCATCTGGGAAGAAATCACGGAATCCGGGCAGGGCCTGAAACGTCATGGCACAAAATACACGCCGGGAGGCCGGGCTTGAACCCACCGGTACCGCATCCGCGAACCGCGGGCGCTAGATCACCCCACCTCGCCGGGCCAGGACGTCACCCACGGTGTGGAACGAGCCGGTCACAAGCACGGTTCCAGCTCCACGCTCGGCCTCGACGAGGGCGGTCCCGAAATCCGGCTCCAGACGCCACTGTGCCCTGGCCGGTGGACGCCCCGGGTCCGCGAGCCAGGCTTGGAGCCAGGCGATGTCCCAGCCCCGTGCCGCGGCCGAGGGGGCCACGGTCAGCACGCCGCGGTCGATCACCTGGTCGAGCAACACCAGCATCTCCGACCAGGGTTTGTCGCCGAGGATCGAGACGACCGCATGGAGGGGGGCCGGTGGTGGGGCTTCCCGAAGTGCACTGACCAGGGCCGTCACCCCATCCGGATTATGGGCCACATCGTAAAGCCACTTGCCGCGTCGATCGAGTCGGCCAGCCACGCGTGCGTTGCCAAAGCCATCACGCACACTCGAGGGGGACGGCCTGAGCGCCAGTGGCAACGCCTCGAGCATGGCTGCGGCGACGGCGGCATTGCGCCGCTGGTGTGCACCGAGCAGGGCGAGCCCCCCGGTCCACCGTGCCTCGGGAGGCACGATGCGCGGCTCATACGCATCGTGGCCAACGGCCTCCGCGCCAGCCGCATGCAGGAGCGCCGCGAGGTCAGGGTCCGGCTCGCCGATGACGAACGGGACGCCGGGCTTGGCGATCCCCGCCTTCTCGCGGGCGATTTCCGCAAGCGTGCCACCGAGGTACTTCTGGTGATCCAGCGCGATATGCGTGACACCACTGACCAACGGGGTCACGACATTGGTCGAGTCGAGACGACCACCAAGTCCGACCTCGAGGACGGCAATCTCGACGCCGCGTGCCGCGAAATCGGCCAGGGCCATCGCGGTCGTCGCCTCGAAGAAGGTTGCTCCCGTCGCTTCCATGATCGGCCGGAGATGCGCCGTCCACTCGATCACGGCCTCGCGACGGATCGGCACCCCATCCACGACGATGCGCTCGCGAAAGGAGACCAGATGGGGTGAGGTGTACAGTCCGACCCGCCGTCCCGCGGCGCGGAGGGCCGCCGCGACCAGGGTGGCGACACTCCCTTTCCCGTTGGTGCCACCCACATGGATCGCGCCGAAGTGTGCCTGCGGCTCACCCACCGCCTCGAGCAGGCGGTGGGTGGTCTCGAGACCGAACTTGATCTGGGTAAGGCGCGGGAAGAGAAAGTCGAGCGCCGCGCGGTAGCGATCAGGCAGCCGAGCTGGCTCCCGACGTCGACGCGCGCTGTCCGCGCATGTGCCGGAGCAGGCGAGCGGTCGTCTCGCGCAACGAGGCTCTCGGAATCACATCGTCGACCTGCCCCTTCTCCAGGAGAAACTCGGCCGTCTGGAACCCTTCGGGGAGGTCCTGCCCGATCGTCTGCTTGATCACCCGTTGTCCGGCGAAGCCGATCACGGCTCCCGGCTCGGCGAGGATCACGTCCCCCTGCATCGCGAACGACGCCGACACGCCGCCGGTGGTCGGATCAGTGAGGATCGAGATGTAGGGGACCGCGCGGGCGCGCATCTGGGCGATGGCCGCTGACGTCTTCGCCATCTGCATCAGGGAGAGTGCCCCCTCCTGCATCCGAGCCCCGCCGGACGTCGAGACGATGACCATCGGGATGCGCTTCTCGGCACTCCGCCTCGCAAGGCGAGCGATCTTCTCGCCGACCACCGATCCCATCGAGCCACCCATGAACCGGAAGTTCATCACGCCAAGATGCATCGGCTCGGCCTCGAGCTTGGCTGCACCCGTGTAGATCGCATCGGATCCACCGGCCTTCCGTTCCGCAATGACCAGGCGCTCGGGATAGTGTTCGAACTCGAGGGGGTCGACCGAGTGGAGCTCGGCGAAGAGCTCCTTCCACGACCCCTCATCGGTCAGCAGTTCGATGTAGTCCTCGGCCGCGAACCGCTTGTGGGTGCCACACTCCGGGCAGACGTTGAACGCCCGAACGAATTTCTCCTTGATATCAACGTGCCCGCAGGACTCACACTTCTCCCACGCGTCGGCGGGAATCTCCCGGCGCTCTCGGGGAGCGGTCCTGGCTTTGCGCTCCTTCTTGAACCACGCCATAACGGTCATAGGGCCTCAGGCTGGCACCGACGTCGGGGGGAGCGCGGTGCGGATGTCAGGAACACGCATTGAACGTGGGGGGCGCTTGACCTGAGCGCAAGGGGGAGGGCCCCAACTTGTTGTCAATTCTCGATATAGCTCGCGACCCGTTCGTCCCTCGCGGTCCGGTACGCGAGTCCCAGGCCGAGGAACACCGTCACGAGGAACGACCCCCCGTACGAGAAGAACGGCAGCGGGATGCCGGTGATCGGCATGATCGAGATCACCATCCCGATATTCTCGAAGATGTGGGTGAAGATCAGGCCGACCAGTCCGAAGGTGACCATCGAAGCATACGGATCACTGGCTCTCCGCGCGATCTGGGTCATCACGCTCAGCAGCATCAGGAAGAGCCCCAGGGCCACGAGGACGCCGATCAACCCGAGCTCTTCACCGACCACCGAGAACACGAAATCGGTCCAATGTTCCGGGATGTAGCCGGTTCGCTTCTGCGGTCCCAACGTGAAGCCCTGACCGAAGAGTCCGCCCGAGCCGATCGCCAGCGTCGATTGGTAGCCCTGGTACCCAGTGGTCGCCATGAAGGCCTCGGGGTTGAGGAACGAGATGATCCGTCCGCGCTGGTAGGGCGCCATCTTGTTCCAGACCACGATCGCCAGCACGCCGGTCACCGAGTTCAGGAGGTAGACGCCGATACCCTCCCAGAGGAATGGCCGCCAGATCAGCATCAGCCCGAACAGCACCACCATCCAGATTGACCAGAGGACCGTGCTCCCGGAGAGGATCAGGGAGAAGACCGGTGAGGCGAGGAGGATCAGGATCGGGATAGGGACACCAGCCCAGAAGATCATCGCGAAGAGGATCCCGCCGAAGACCATGGCACTCCCGAGATCCGGCTGTGCCAGCACCAACAGGGTGGGCAGGCCGGCGATCAGGAGGGGAACAATCAAGGCCTGGATGGTGGTCGGTGGGTCACGACGCGCCGTGAACCAGCGAGCGAGCATCAGGATGGTTGCCAACTTGGCGAGTTCCACGGGCTGGCCGATGCGCATGCCACCGATCGTGAGCCAGCTCTTGGTCGAGGCAGCCGTACCGGCCCCCGAACCAGCCACCAGCACGACCAGCAGCAGGACGAGACCGAGGATGTAGAGCGGCGGGGCCGCCCATTCGAGGACACGGGGTGAGATGCGCGACGTGAAGAAGGCGCCGGTAAGTGCGATTCCGATCCAGACGAGTTGCTTGATCCAGATCCCGGCGGCAAGGCTCGGGATGTCCATCTGACCAGCGGAGAAGAGCACCAGCACGCCGTACGTGAGCAGCAGCGCGACGATCAGGAGCAGGGGCCGGTCGAGGCGGCGCATTCAGGGACGACCTGGGGAAGCGGGTTGCCCGATCCCCACATCGGTCGACTCGGCGGGCAGCGGCACCCCGAGGTTCTCGGTAACAGGTATGTGAATCGGGGCATCGATCACGGCGCTATCGGGACCGGCCAGGAAGCGCCGGATCGCCTTGACCACATACGGTGCGACCGTGGAGCCATGTTGCCCGTTCTCGACCAGCATGCCGATGACGATCTGGGGGTTGTCGTACGGCGCGAAGCCGATGAACCATCCGGCATCGCCCTCGCCAGGCGGCATCTGACCGGTTCCCGTCTTGCCCGCGACGAGCAGGTCCCGGCCGCCAGACGCCCCGGCAGTCCCGGTGAGCACCACATCGGCCAGCGCCGTTCGCAGGTCGCGAAGCTGTGCGGGGGAGAGCCCGAGGTCATAGGTCGGTGCCTCGGAGCGACGCTCGAACAGGAACGGCGGCCGCTTGACGCCATCGGTGGCGAGCGCCGCATAGAACGTCACCATGTTCGCCAGCGATTGCACGTTGGCACCCTGCCCGATCGAGAGGTTCAGCACTTGGCCAGGCGAGAAGGTGCCGAAGCGCTTCACCTTGACATAGTCCTCCACGCTTCTGGCCCAGCGTGAGCTGCGTTCCCGCTCGAGGTCGATGCCGCTCCGGTCATCGAATCCCAGTTCGGCCCCGCCGGCCAGCAGGCTGTCGGCGCCCAGCAACAGCCCCAGCTGGTAGAAGTAGACGTCGCAGGAGACCTTGATCGCGTCGGACAGCGTGACGTTGCCATGGCCCTCCGGCTTCCAGCACCGGAACCGCCGTGAGCCGAACTGGTAGCCGCCCGTGCAGGGCACCGGCATCCGGGTGCTCATCGTCACCAGTCCGCGCTTGAGCGCCATCGCGGCGACGGCGAGCTTGAAGGGCGAGGCGGGCGGATAGAGACCCTGGATCACGCGATCGAGCAGGGGGATCTGGGGGTCGTCGCGGTAGCCGGCGTACTTGGTGGTGGAGATGCCACCGACAAAATCGTTCGGGTTGAAGGTCGGAAAGGAGTAGTAGGCCAGGACCTCCCCGGTGGGACGCATCGCCAGCAGGGCGCCCTTCCGCGCCGCCAGGAATGGCGTGGCACGCCACATCGAGTCGACGAATCGCTGCAGTGGCAGGTCGATCGTGGTGGTGATGGTCTGGCCGGGCACCGGCTGGAGGATACGATCGTCCTCCCCCCCCTTCACCGTCCGGCTCTTGGCGGTGACCGAGACGAACCGCATGCCCGGTGTCCCTCGCAGCACGCGGTCGTATTCGTATTCCAGGCCGTTCTTCCCGACGATCGTGCCCATCCGGGCCCCGAGGAAGCGATCGTTCCCCAGCTCGGCCTCGCTGATGTCTCCCACGTATCCCGCGAGGTGTGCCAGCGCCGTGCTGTCCGGATACCGTCGCCTCGGCTCGGCCTGGATCACGAGGCCGGGCAAGTCGGCCCGGTGCTCCTCGAGAATGGAGACGATCCGGAAATCGCTCGCGGAGAAGACCTGGGCCGGCTGGAACTTGGCCGCCTCCCAGCGGGCGATGACCTTCTCGACGTCGACGGTATCGAGCGGGGTCAAGGCGTCGATCCGGGCGACGACCGCCCGAAGCGAATCGACCTGATCGGCCCAGAGCCTCACGGTATACCCCGGAGAGTTCTCGGCGATCAGCAGGCCGTTCCGATCGTGGATCTCGCCTCGCGGCGCCGGCAACGGCACTGGCCGCGTGCGGACCGACTCCGACTTGGCGGTCAGCTCGGACGATTGCAGCACCTGCGCCTTGAAGAACGCGAGGGCCAGGACCAGGAACGCCAACGAGAGCACCCAGCGTGCGATGCGGGCGCGCTCGCGGAGGCTCGACGAACTGAACGCTGTCATCGCTCGACCCGAATGGCGAGCCAGTCACGGAACAGGATCACGATCACCGTGCCGACCAGGGCGGTGGTCAGTCCCTGTACCGGTCCCCACACCAGTGCTTCGGCCGTCAGGGTGCCGAGCGCCGCGCCACTCAGCGCGAGGACCATGATATTCCTGAGCCACGTGCCGACGAAGAACAACCCCGCGTTCACGATCACATGATCGGCGAAGAACACGGCGCGGCCCCACGCGGCAGTGAACCCGAGCAGCACATGGGCGATCATGTTCGCGCCGAACCGCGCCGGCGAGAGGATGTCGATCGTGGCGCCGACCACGAGGCCGACGACCGCGGCCCAACCCGGCGGCAGCCGCAGACAGAGAATCCAGAGCGCCAGCAACAGGAAATCGGGCATCCCGCGTCCCTGGATCAGCGACGGGCGGAGGTAGAACTCCAGCAGCAGGAGGATCACCACCACGATCGAGATGCGCAGGCGGTCGCTCTTGCGGCGGCGTGTCGGTCCCTCGCCCGTCCAGACGCTGCTCACGGGTCCACGGCCCTGGGCGGTGCGCCCGCCGAGTCCGGCTTGACCCACCCGGAATCACTCGGGGCAAGCAGGACGATCGCATGGGAGATGGCCCCCGGATTGGCGAACGGCGCGATTCGATAGAGTCGCTCGTAGCCGAGGGGATCAATCTCGGCATCGATGACACGGCCGATGGGGATGCCGCGCGGGTAGACGCCCCCGAGTCCGGTGGTGAACACCGTGGCCCCGGTCGGCACCGTGTCGCGGAGCGCCACCCCACGGAGTTCGAGAATCGCCTGCCCCCGGGATCCGACGACGAGGGGACCGACAATCCCCAGGACCGATCCGCTATCGGTATAGGCCGAGACCCGGAAGTCGGGGTGCCGCCACGACATCACCGTGCTCGCGCGCGGGCCGGCTTCCCAGATCACCCCGAGGAGCCCCTCCGGCGTCACCACGGGATCATGGACCGCGACCCCGACATTGCGGCCCGCATTCATCAACAGCATCCGTGCGTCAGTGGGCGTGACCTGGTGGAGCACTTCGGCGGGCACCCAGCGGCTCCGGAGTCTGGTCCCCAGGCCGATGAGCGCGCGCAGCTCGGCGTTCTCGTGCACCAGCACCGAGTCGCCCTGGAGTCGCAACGCGAGGGAGTCGCGCGCCGCCTCGATCGCCTCGAGCGTGAATCGGGAAGTACGGTCGCGCTCGGCGCGGGCCCTGAGCGCGACAACCGGGCTGAGTGCCGTCCGCCGAATGCCGGTCACCAGCGCCGACGACCAGGTGCGCGGCAGGGCGTAGCAGAGCAGCGCCACCGTCAGGCACGCGACCAGGAGGGGGAGATCGCGGCCGACCGAATCCCGTCCCCCGAAGTCCCGCATGGTCAGGTGGTCAGGACGGAGCGGTACTTCTCGAAGTCATCGAGGATCCGCCCCGTGCCGCGGACGACACAACTGAGGGGATCCTCGTCGACGTGGACCGGCAAGCCGGTCTCCTGCATCAGGAGCTGGTCGAGCCCGCGGATGAGCGCCCCCCCCCCAGTCATCACGATGCCGCGGTCCACGATATCACTGGCGAGCTCGGGCGGCGTGATCTCGAGCGCACGGCGGACAGCATCGACAATCTGCTGCACCGGCTCCTGCACTGCCTCGCGCACCTCGGCGGAATGAACGCGCACCGTCTTGGGAATGCCGGAGACGAGGTCGCGGCCCTTGACCTCCATCTCCCGCTCCTCACCGAGCGGGAAGGCCGAGCCGACCTTGATCTTGATCAGCTCCGCCGTCGGTTCACCGATCAACAGGTTGTAGTTCTTGCGCATGAACATGACCAGTGCCTGGTCGAGTTCGTCGCCACCGATCCGGATCGAGGTGTCGGAGACGATGCCGGAGAGGGCAATGACCGCGATCTCGGTGGTACCGCCACCGATGTCGATCACCATGTTGCCGGTCGGCGTTTCGACGGGGAGTCCGACACCGATCGCGGCGGCCATCGGTTCGGCCACCATGAGCACCTGCTTGGCACCGGCGGTCTCGGACGAATCGCGCACGGCACGGCGTTCGACTTCGGTGATGCCGGACGGGACCGCCACGATCACCTTCGGCTTCACGCGGAACATGTGCTTGTCGATGATCGTCTTCAGGAAGTAGCGCAGCATCTTCTCGGTCACATCGAAGTCGGCGATCACGCCGTCCTTGAGTGGCCGCACCGCCAGGATGCCCTCGGGTGTCCGTCCGAGCATCCGCTTCGCCTCGAGACCGATCCCCTTGATGCGTCCGGTCGACTTCTCGATCGCAACAACGGAGGGTTCGTTGAGCACGATCCCTTCACCCTTCACGTAGATGAGGGTGTTCGCGGTGCCGAGATCGACGGCGATCTCGTTGGCCGGGAAAAACGAGCCGAACTTGAAGAGTTTCACAGGCAATGACCGGGACGACGGGAAGAGGCGCATGGGCTAGTTGCCGTAAGGTGGCCTCAGGGGTCAGGAAAGCGCAACACCTTGCGTGGCGCGAGGTTGGGGGTCGCCTGTGAGCGCGTGCTCACCGGGGGTGCCGACTGAGCGATTGCTCACCGACCCGGAGGACGCAGCCCCCTACGGCTTCCCCTCCTCGATCCTCCAGAGCCGATAGATCACATCATGGACACCGTCGTCGGGGTCTGGCAGGCAGATGAGCGCGATGCGGTCCTCGGCCAACTGCCACCGGCTGTCGGCACCCCGGCAATCCAGCCATGTCCGACCGAGAAGGGAGTCGCGCCACCAGACATCGGCGAAGACCCGCCCCGATTGCTGGCCGACGATCCAGAGGCGCCCCTTCGAATCCAGGCGAGGTGGGGCGAGATGGCTGAACCACTGCTCGGGCGTGGTCCGGAAGCGGTCGCGCTGGGCACTCTCGGAGAGCCCCCCTGGCCGCCCGCTTCGGCGCCACTTGGCCATCACGGCGTCGAGCCGCGCCTCGTCGGGGAGATTGGGCTCCAGATCCGGTGCGATCACGAACCGGAGGTTCCCCTCCCAGTCGTAGCCGCCGATCAGGTACTTGCGTCCATCGGCCATCAGGAATCCCCCATCCCAGACGCCGACCGAGAGGAGCGGCGCTTCTTCCCGGGAGGGGGCCATCGCGTGGGCCATCCAGAAGGTGTCGGCGGTCGAGATCAGCGGGGTCACACCGCCATCTGCCATGCTGATCGAGACGGGGAGCGGGCCGTTCCGGCCGAGGCGCATGCCCAGCCACTCACCGGCGCGGCCGGGCATGCTCATGAGCGCCAGCTCCTGGATCCGGGTCTCGCCCAGGGTCTGGCCTGTCTCGGTCCAGCGAGCGATCCGCTGGTTGCCCATGTCATAGGCGAAGAGGGTGTCGCCCTCAACCACCAGGAGTGCGGCGTCGCGGAGCTCGCCGGGCCCATCGCCGGTTCGGCTCAGGTAAATCGTGGTGTCACCCGGCGTGTCGAGGATGAGGGCGTGCTCCGGGGCGCCCCGCGCGCGCATCAGAAAGCTCGGCCCGGGCCCGAGGGCGAACGGGATCGGATAGCCGTCGAGTGGCGGGGCGACGTCCCCGACGAGCGAGAGCACCGGAATGGGGGGGGGCGATCGGTCGGGGAGGGGTGCCGGCGGCGAGTCCTGGACCGGGGCACCACACGCCATGAGGCCGAGCAGCAGGAAGCAACGTGGATTCGGCAGGGTCACGGGCGATACCTTCGGCGATCGGAGAAGCGGCAAGCGAGGATTCGGATCGCTGGAAGGTATCGGGTCGGTGAACAAATGGAGGGGCGGACGAGAGAGTCGAGAGCAACTCCGATCAATCGATGCTCGTGTCGATCCTCTCGATCGAGAGCGAGGCCGAGTGCCAATCGATCATGACATACCGCTCCTGCCACTCCGGCGGTCGATCCGCCCGGACACGCTTGGCAATGAGCACGGCCTGGACGCTATCGATTGTTATCCCGACGACAACGATCGTCGTCGCAACCGAATCGGATCGGACAATGTCGGAGACCCGACACTCCCGATCGAATCTGGCGGACTGGATCGTCCCCCTCCGCTCGAGCGGACCCAGAAGTGACAATACTTCTTTCGTGTCGAGCGAGGAATCGCACAGTATCAGTCGTACCTGGTCTCCGGTGACTTGATGCCGCAACCCGAGATAGCTGAGGAGCACCCTTCCAACCGACGGGGGTGGAAGGGGGGAACTCCGCGTATCGGGGGGGGCAGGATCCACGCCGCGATGGGCGGGAGCACAGCCAACCAACGCGGCCAGCAGCCAGACCTGGGTCGCACCAAGATGGCGGAGCATGGACTAGAGAATACACGCGGCAGACGCGTGCAACGATCGGAAGTACGGGGTATTCGCGTAGCCAGACGCTACTTCCTGTTGACTGTCGCTATGCATTCGTCCTCCCCAGACATGCGCGGACTCATGAAAGTAGGCCCGAAGCAGATCCTTCTTCCCGACGGGCGTGTTTGCCTTGTCGAGGATTTTCGGATCAATGTGGAAAGTCTGTGGCCCTGCTGCGCTCCCCGTGTCGGCGGATTCGGCATCATGCGGCTGTTTCGTCGCCTTGACCGAATCCGTTCTCCCTCGCCAGACCAAGGGGAACGTGTCTCTCGAAAAGTCCCTGACTGCGTACATCCAAGTCTGTAGGCTATCACATTCCCGACGGGCGAGCGTGTCGGTGATCTGGTAGAGGGGCCGCATATAAACCACCAGACTGTCCTGAATCCGGATGCTGTCAAGGCGGGAAAGCGAGATCACACAGTTCGCATTGTGACGCTGCTTCAAGCTGTCCAGGTGCTCGCAAAGGTGATCGTCGGACGGCACGGTATCGATCGTTGGTGTGCGGTGCTGATCGTCGGTTGGACTATGAAACGGGCCTCCGCCACCGGGATACGTACCGGGAATCTCTTCATCAGTCGAACCCGGCTCCCATTCGTCCCAGAAGTAGTGCACCCAAAAACAAGACTCCTCGTCCCATGACACTTCCTGACCGAGGAGCACATCACCCTGATAGTATGACTTGACGTCTTGATCGCAGTACCGGATTGACCACAGATAGTGGCGGATCATGTATCCACTGTTCGCCGCTGCGCCCCGATCCGCGAACCGCTCTTGAAGGACCGTTCGATACTGGTCTACCGCTCCCCGGATTCGTGACCCTGGGACGTTCGCGCAATCGAACCTCAGGACCCCATCGGCGGTCTGGATGCCAACCCAGCCGTAGCGTGGGTGCCCTGGTTCGCTCTTGCATCCAGCCTCATCCATTCTGGCGGTTAGAACTCCCCTCCCCCCCCCCCGGGATCACGGGTCCGGACCCGCCGACCTCGGGAAGCGCAGTGGTGGCGTCGCCGGTGCATGCTAGCACCATGACACTCGCGATCAGGACGGCTCTGGCTGGACTGTGCATTCGGAATGCTCCGGGTAGCGATTGGATGGGCCGGCACCCTGTTTGACAAGGCCGCGTCCCGGAGCGGCCATCGTCAACCCCGAGTGGATCTGCTCGTTCCCACCCATCTCTCGGCCTGACCTCTCGACTACGCTCTGGGCAGGCTGGCCGCGGTTAGCGTCCCGTACTCCCGAATCCGCCGCTGCCGCGGCCGCTGGCAGGCAACTCGGTCACCTCGCGGAACACCACGGGCTCGACCCGCTGCACCAGCATCTGCGCGATGCGCTCACCACGGCGGACCTCGAACGGTTCGTGGCCCAGATTGATCAGAATCACCTGCAACTCGCCACGATAGTCTGCGTCGATGGTCGCCGGCGTGTTGGGGAGGGTGACTCCGTGCTTGAGGGCGAGCCCCGACCGCGGTCGAAGCTGGAGTTCGTAGCCCTCGGGAACCGCGACAGCCAGTCCGGTGGGGACCAGCACCCGTCCGCCCGGCTCGATCGTGCGATCGACCGCGGCGACCACGTCCATGCCGGCCGCACCGGACGTGGCTCGCGCGGGCAACTCGAGCCCCTCGCCATGCGGAAGTCGCACGACGAGGAGCTCGACCGACTCAGAGGAGTGCGGCGACATCGTGACTCGGCAGGCCGAACGCCTCGGCGACACCGGCGTACACGATCTTGCCATCGATCACGTTGAGGCCCAAGCGGAGGGCGCTGTCCTGGCGACACGCTTCCTGCCAGCCGAGCTTCGCAAGCCGAAGTGCATACGGCAGCGTGGCGTTGGTCAGCGCCAGCGTCGAGGTCCGCGGCACGGCGCCCGGCATGTTCGCGACCGCGTAGTGCAACACGCCTTCGACGAAATAGGTCGGGTTCTCGTGGGTGGTCGGCTTGATGGTCTCGACACAACCACCCTGGTCGACGGCGACGTCGACGATCACGCACCCATCGGGAATCCCCTTGAGGTCCTCGCGCGTGATAAGGTTCGGTGCCTTCTTGCCCGGCAGCAGCACCGCGCCGATGATCAGGTCGGCGTCGGCGACGGACTCGAGGATGTTGCGCCGGTTCGAGTAGAGGGTGCTGACGTTCTTGGGAAGCACATCATCGAGGTAGCGCAACCGATCGAGCGAGGTGTCGAGGATGGTCACGTCGGCGCCCATGCCCGCCGCCATCTTGGCCGAGTTGATGCCGACGACGCCGCCGCCAATGATGACGACCTTCGCCGGCTTGACGCCGGGCACGCCACCGAGGAGCACACCCCGACCGCCGAAGATCTTCTCGTTGTACTTGGCACCCTGTTGCACCGCGAGTCGGCCGGCAACCTCGGACATCGGGGTGAGCAACGGCAGGTGCCCATTGGGGAGCTGCACGGTCTCGTAGGCGATCGCCACGGCGCCGGATGCCATGACCGCGCGCGTGAGCGGCTCGTCGGCGGCGAAGTGGAAGTAGGTGTACATGAGCTGCCCCTTCCGCATCCGGGGCCACTCGACCGCGATCGGCTCCTTGACCTTGATGATCATCTCGGCCTTGGCCCAGACGTCGTCGGCGCTCGGCAGGATCTGCGCACCGACAGCGGTGTACTGCGCGTCGCTGAATCCACTGCCCTCGCCCGCCCCGGTCTCGATGACCACCTCATGCCCATCGTGCACCAGCGCCTCCGCACCCGAGGGCACCAGCCCGACACGATTCTCGTTCGTCTTGATTTCCTTCGGCACGCCGATCAGCATCGCATACTCGCTTGCGCGCAACCATCGCACGCGGAAAGGGTCAACGTGACGGTCCGAGTCGGACCGTGGTCATCCGCTCCGGTGTGAGGAATGCACCGGCCACCTGGGCGGTATCCTCCATGGTCACCGCATCGATGAGCCGGAGAATCTCATCGAGCGGGCGATACGGTTCCTGCATCAGCGCATGGGACGCGAGCCGCGACATCCGCGCGGTGGTTCCTTCGAGCGCCAGCATGATGGTGCCCTTGAGCTGGCCCTTCGCATCCGCGAGGTCGCCGGCCGACAGCCCCTCGGCCGCGACACGCGCGAGTTCCTCGTTGATCGTGGCCACCGCCTGATCGGCAGTCGCCGGTGCGGTGCCGACGTAGAGCGCGAAGTTGCCACCCGACCGATACATCGCATGCCAGCAATAGATCGCGTAGCAGAGCCCCTTCTCCTCGCGCACCCTCTGGAAAAGTCGTGACGACATCCCTCCCCCGAGCGTGGCCGAGACCAGCGACATCGCCCAGCGCCGCGGATCGGCTGCGGGAAAGGTATCCGTCCCCATCACGATATGCACTTGCTGCAGCTCGCGTGGCGCCTCGATGTGGCGGCCACGATCGCCCGTCGGCGCGCTGGCCGGTGCCAGCGCGTCGGCGCCGTCGCCCACCAGCCAGCCGAGTCGGTCGATCTGCTCGAGATAGTCCTCGTGCTCGAGATTCCCGGCAGCCGCGATCACCGCGTTGCCCGGGTAGTATCCGCGCGAGTGGGTCGCCTGGAGATCCTCGACCGACAATGCGCTCACCGTCTCGGCCGTGCCAAGGATCGGCCGCCCATAGGGGTGGTCCGGGTAGAGCGCCGCGCCGAAGAGTTCGTGGACGAGGTCGTCGGGCGTGTCGGTGACCCCGTTGATCTCCTCGAGGACGACGTTGCGCTCGAGTTGGAGATCACTGTCACGAAGCAGCGGGTTGCGCACCAGGTCGGTCAGGACATCGAGTGCGAGCGGCAGGTCCTCATCGAGGACGTGCGCCTGGAACGCGGTGTGGTCACGGGAGGTGTAGGCGTCGAGCGATCCGCCGCGCGATTCGAGCGCCAGCGCGATCTCATGCGCCGTGCGACGTGCCGTCCCCTTGAACACCATGTGTTCGAGCAGGTGCGACACCCCCATCACCTCGGGCGACTCGTGCGCATTGGCCGAGCGCATCCACACCCCGGTAGCAACAGACCGAACGCCGGGAAGGCGTTCGGTCAGTACCACGAGTCCATTCGGACACGTCGTCCGGTACAGCCCGGTGTCGAGCTGTACCGTCTGGGTTGGCGTGGTCATCACTCCGGCTTGGGCAGCAGTGCCTTCCGTGACAGCCGCATGCGGCCGCGCTCGTCGACCTCGAGCAGCTTGACCTGGATCACCTCGCCCTTCTTGAGGTAGTCCTCGGCCTTCTCGACCCGCTTGTGGTCGATCTCGGAGATGTGCAGCAGCCCCTCGACACCCGGGAGGATCTCGATGAACGCCCCAAAGGCCGTGATGCTCTTGACCGGGCCCTCGTAGACCTTGCCCACCTCGGGCTCGGCCACGATGGCGGTGACCATCTCCCGTGCCTTCTCGCCGGCCTCGAGGCCAACGGCAGCGATCGTGATGAGACCGGTGTCGTCGATGTTGACCTTGGCACCAGAGGCTTCCTGGATGCCGCGGATCGTCTTGCCCTTGGGGCCGATCACGTCGCCGATCTTGTCCGGCTTGATCTGGATCGTGATGATGCGCGGCGCCCATGGGGACATTTCCGGACGATGGGTCTTGAGCGCCTTGTTCATCTCGCCCAGGATGTGCAACCGGCCGGCGCGAGCCTTCTCCAACGCCGTTTCCATGATGTCGAGCGAGAGGCCATCGATCTTGATGTCCATCTGGATCGAGGTGATGCCCTCGGCGGTCCCGGCCACCTTGAAATCCATGTCGCCGAGGTGATCCTCGGTGCCCAGGATGTCGGTGAGGATCGCGACCTTCTTCCCTTCCTTGATCAGCCCCATTGCGACACCGGCGCAGGGGGCCTTGAGTGGCACGCCGCCGTCCATCAGGGCGAGCGAGCCACCGCACACCGTCGCCATCGACGAGGAGCCATTCGACTCCATGATCTCGGAGACGATCCGGATGGTATACGGGAAATCGGCCATCGCCGGCAGCAGCGGATGCAGCGCCCGCTCGGCGAGCGCCCCGTGTCCGATCTCGCGACGCGACGTGCCGCGAATCGGCTTCGCCTCACCGGTGCAGAACGGCGGGAAGTTGTAGTGGAGCATGAACGACTTGTGACCCTGCACCGGGCTCTCGATCGACTCGATGCGCTGCTCGTCGTCGGCCGTACCGAGGGTCGCGGCCACGAGGGCCTGCGTCTCGCCACGCTGGAAGAGCGCGGAGCCGTGCACACGCGGCAGCAGGCCGGTATCGATCATGATCGGGCGGACGGTATCGAGATCACGCCCGTCGATTCGCTCGCCCTTGTCGAGGATCATCGCACGCATCTGCTTGTATTCGATCTCCTCGAGGACGCTGCGAATCTCCTTGGCGCCTTCGGGATACGTCTCGGCGAGGGCCGCGTTGACTTCGGCATGGACTGCCCCGATCGCGCTGGCACGACCGGCCTTGTCCTTGCCACTCATCGCCTTGGTGATCTGCTTGACGGCCATCGCCTCGACGGCCTTGATCAGGTCGGCGTTCTTCTCCGGGGCATCCCAGGCCATCACGTCCTTCTTGCCGCCGGCCTTCTTGACCAGGGCGTTGACGTGCCCGACCAGTTCGGTGATCCCCTTCTGCGCGACCTTGAGCCCCTGCAGGACCTCGGCCTCGGAGACCTCGAGGGCCCCACCCTCGACCATCATGATCGAGTCGGCCTTGCCCGAGACGACCAGATCCATCGCGGAGTAGTCGAGCTGCTGGAAGGTCGGATTGAGGATCCAGTTGTCCTCGACCTTGCCGACGCGGGTCGCGGCGATCGGACCTTCCCACGGGATTTGCGAAAGCGACAGGGCGGCGGAGGCGGCCAGCACGCCGAGCACGTCGGACTCGTTTTCCTGGTCGGTGGACATCACCAGCACGAAGACCTGCGTCTCGTGACGGAAGCCCTCGGGGAAGAGCGGGCGGATCGAGCGGTCGATGATCCGGCAATTCAGGATCTCGTCGTCCGAGGGACGACCTTCGCGCTTCAGGAATCCACCGGGGATCTTGCCCGCGGCATACTGCTTCTCGCGGTACTCGACCGTGAGCGGGAAGAACGGCAGATGGGAGAGATTCGGGGAGACGGTCACGGCGGCGAGAACGACGGTTTCGCCGTACTGGACGAGGACACTGCCGGCGGCCTGCTTGGCAAGGCGCCCGGTCTCGAGGATCAACGGACGGCCGGCGTACTCAGTTTCGATGCGATGCACTCTGGTTCCTTCTTGGCGGGTGAGCACCCTCAAATACACAGAACGCCCCACGGTGCTCGAGTGGGGCGCCTTGCAGCGTCGGTTGCCTTCAGTTCCGCAGGCCGAGCTCGGCGATCAGGGCACGGTAGCCGGCGAGATCGTGGGCCTTCAGGTACTTGAGGAGGCGGCGCCTGGTGCCGACCATCTTGAGGAGCCCCTGGCGCGAGTGGTGGTCCTTCGCGTGAGTCCGGAAATGGTCGGTGAGATGGTTGATCCGCTCCGTCAGGAGGGCAACTTGCACCTTGGTCGAGCCGGTATCGGTCTCGTGCGCGCGGTGCTTCTCGATGGTGGGCTGCTTGGTAATCATCCTCTGTCCTGCCTGCATGTGTCAGGCTGCTGCGTTGGCGTTGGTTCGCTTCTTTAGTAGCCCTTAAGTATAACCGACCGGGGGTGCGGGGGGCAAGATGGCCCCGTGGACGGCGGACCAGACCGCGGCCTGGGACTCCGTGGACGGCGGACCAAACCGCGGCCAGATGGCCGCGGCTCGACTGCTCGGCGGTTCTATGAGCCGCCGAGCAGCCGCCCGATGTCGTTGCTGAAGGCCATGATCATCAGCAATACCACCATCCCGAGACCGACCAGTTGGACCACCTCCCGGACCTTGACCGGAATCGGGCGGCGGATGATCCCCTCCACGGCGAGCATCAGGAAGGCGCCGCCATCGAGGACCGGGATCGGGAGAAGGTTCACCACGGCCAGATTGACCGAGATCAACGCCATGAAGCTCAGGAACACATCGAGGCCGGCCCGTGCCGACTGGGCCGCGAGTTGGCCGATGAGGATTGGCCCCCCGACCTCCTTGCTGCTCACTCGACCGGTCACCAACCCGCGGAAGGTCCGGAAAATCGTCCCGGCCGCGATCCAGGTCTGTTCCGACCCGGCCGCAATGGCCTGCGGGAACGACAGCGACTCCGTGAGGTACGGCACCTTCTGGAAGATCCCGACCCGACCGATGACCCCGCTCGACGAATCATCCGGGATCCGAAGCTCCGCGGAGGGGGTGACCTGCACGGTCAGGGCGACTCCGGCCCGCAGGATCTCGATGGAGAGCGCGCGACCGGGAGCGGCCTCGATCATGGCGACCGCGTCGGTCCACGAGGCAACCGGCGTGCCGTCGATCGCGGTCACCGAATCCCCGGGCTCGATTCCGGCCTTGTCGGCGGCACTTCCCTGCACCAATTGTCCGACCACGGCCGGATGCTGAGGGGCGATCGCACCGGCGAGCTCGGCCCGCTCGACGAGTTGATCCGAGTGGAGCGCCACCGAGACGGCCGGACGGTCCTGGAACTCGAAGACGATCGTGTTGCCCCTGCCGTTGGTGATCTGCGACGTCACATCGCCCCAGTCGTGCATCAGGACACCATTGACGCGCGTGATCCGGCTGCCGGGCTTGACCATGGCCAATTCGCGCGCCTGCTCCGGCAAGGCGGCGGCCACCACGCGTCCCACGGTGAGCGTCGGGTCGTACTGGCGACCATTCGCTGCGGCGAGTCCGATATAGACCGCCAGCGCGAAGACCATGTTGACCGAGACGCCGGCGAGAATGATCACCATCCGTTGCCAGATCGGCTTTGCCTCGAAGACCCGATCCGGCGGGACCGTCGCATTCTCGGGTCCGCCCTCGAGCACGCCGGACGCCGGGTCCTCCTCCTTGGACGCCATCTTGACGTAGCCGCCCAGCGGGAGCCAGGCGATCGCCCATTCGGTCTCGCCTCGTTGGAACGAGAGCGCCTTGATGGGTGGACCCATTCCGACGGCGAACCGGTGCACCCAGACCCCGAAGGCCTTTGCCGCCCAGTAGTGCCCCAGCTCGTGGACAAAGACGAGCACGCCGAGGACGACGAGCAGGACGGCAATGGTGTAGATGGCAGATCCCATCAGATCGACTCCTCAGCGAGGCGCCTGGCCTCGGTGTCTGCGTGCAGGACGGCTTCGAGCGATGTGGCCGGCACGACCACATGCCGCACGAGCGCGGCCTCGATCAGGGCGGGGATCCGGCCGAAGGTGATCCGTCGATCGAGGAACGCGGCAACAGCGACCTCGTTGGCGCCATTGAAGACGGCTGGCGCGGTCCCGCCTGCACGACCGGCGGCCACCCCGAGGGTGAACGCGGGAAAGCAGCCGGTGCGGATCGCCTCGAAATGCAGGTCGCCGGTGGCGACCGGATCGAAGGCCGGACGGTCGGGTTCCTCGAGCCGCTCGGGATGCGTGAGGGCGTAGAGGATCGGGGTTTCCATCGTGGGGACCCCGACCTGGGCCAGGACACTGCCGTCAACGAATTCCACGAAGGCATGCACGATACTCTCGGGGTGCACCACCGCTTCGATGGCGTCGTAGGGCAACCCGAAGAGGTGGTGTGCCTCGATGATCTCGAGCGCCTTGTTGGCGAGCGTCGCCGAGTCGATGGTGATCTTTGCGCCCATCGACCAGGTCGGGTGGTTGAGCGCCTCATCGACGGTAGCGCGATCGAGCCGCTCCGGGTCCCAGGTCCGGAACGGTCCCCCGCTCGCCGTCAGGATGATGCGGCGCGGCGGGAGGGCATTGCCGGTCAGGCACTGGAGCACCGCCGAGTGCTCGGAATCGATCGGCACCAGCGATCCCCCCCCCGCTGCAGCGGCCTCGGCCACCAGCGTACCGGCGGTGACGAGGGTCTCCTTGTTGGCCAGGGCAACCCGCTTGCCTGCCCGCAGGGCGGCCAGCGTGGCCTCGAGGCCGGCGGCACCGACCACCGCATTGACCACCACATCGACATCCTCGTGCGTCGCGGCCTCGATGAGGGCCGCCGCGCCGGTCGCCATGCCGGGGTCGGGCATCCCGTCGATCAGGGCCGCGAATGCCGGCTGCCACTCTGCCAGCTGGGCCCGCAGGAGTGTCCGGTTGGATCGGGCCACGAGGGCCACCGGCCGGAACCGGTCGGGGTGCCGCCGGACGACATTGAGCGTGCTCGTCCCGATCGAGCCGGTGGAGCCCAGCAGGGCGATCCGGATCACAGCAGGCCCAGCATGTGGTAGCAGAGGGCTGCGGTCGGCAGGACGAAGTAGAGCGAGTCGAATCGGTCGAGGATGCCGCCATGGCCGGGAATCAGCGAGGAGGAGTCCTTGACCCCCGCCTCGCGCTTGAGCAGCGACTCGGCGAGGTCGCCCAGTTGGCCAACGGTCGCGAGGAGCGCCGCCATGCCGAGTGCGGGGAGCAGCCCGAGCGTGATCCCGACCGCCGGGAAGACGACGAGGGCGAAGAGGAGCCCGACCAGCCCCCCCCCGATGATGCCGGCGAGTCCGCCCGCGCGGGTCTTGCCCGGCGAGATGGTGGGGGCCAGCTTCGGGCCGCCGATCGCCCGGCCCCCGAACATGGCCGCCGTGTCGCACACCCAGGTGGTCACGAGCGGGAAGAACACCAGCGCCGCCCCCCCCCACGACTGGGTTGGCCAGCCCCCGTGCCGGATCCCGATCAGGAAGGAGGGCAGGCCAGCCGCATAGCCGATCCCGAACAGGGTGACGGCCATCGCGCCGAGCGGGTGGGCGCCGGGTCCGCGGCTGGCCAGCGCCAGTCCGAGCACGAGCAGGAGCAGCGCCGCCGCGAGATAGACCCAGGACCGATCCAGCCAGAGCGAGGTCGCGGGACTGACCATCACCGACTGCACCACCAGGGGCACCAGACAGGCCACGGCCATGCCGGTCGACCGGAAGGCCGCGATCCCCTGCGGGCGCGCCAGATCGTAGAATTCCCGGACACCGAGGACCGCGATCACGGCCGTGAGCGCGGCCAGCGACCAGCCGCCCAGCCAGACCAGCAGCACGGCGAGCGGGATGGCGACGGCGGCAAAGCCGACGCGCCGGGTCATGTTGGCGTCCATGGAGACCTCAGGCGTTCACGCGACCGAACCGGCGGTCGCGTCGCTGGTAGTCGAGAATGGCGGCATAGAGATCTTCTCGGCCGAAATCCGGCCAGAGGACCGGAGTGACATGGAACTCCGCATAGGCCACTTGCCAGAGCAGGAAGTTCGAGAGACGCATCTCGCCGCTGGTCCGGATGAGCAGGTCGGGATCCGGCCACTCGGCGGTGTACAACTCGGCGGCCATGGCCGCCTCATCGATGGCCTCGGCGGGCAGCTCACCCTGGGTCACGCGTGCGGCGAGTCGTCGTGCGGCCCTCGCCAGTTCGGCACGTGCGCCGTAGGAGAGGCAGACATTGAGGGCGAGCCTGGTTCCGGCTTCGGTCTGCGACTCGATCCGTGCGACCGCCGCGCGTGAGGAGTCCGCGAGCCGAGTGAGATCACCGAGCATCCGGACGCGGACACCCTGATCGCGCAGTTCAGCTGCCTCGCTCGCGATGTACTGCTCGAGCAGCGCCATGAGCGCATCGATTTCCTCGGGCGGGCGCTGCCAGTTCTCGTCGGAGAACGCGAAGATCGTGAGGACCTCGACCCCGGCCAGGAGCGCACCTTCGACGGCCTCGCGGACGGCAGGCGCACCCGCCTGATGCCCGGCCGACCTCGGCAGGCCACGCTCACACGCCCATCGTCCGTTGCCATCCATGATGATGGCAACATGCCGGGGGATGGAGCCCCCGATCCGGAGCGCCTCGAGCTGGGCGGAAGGCGCGGTGCTCACACCTCGAGGACTTCGGCTTCCTTCGCCCGGAAGAGGTCGTCCACCTGCTTGACCGCATCGTCGGTGACCCGCTGGACATCCTTCTCGGTGCGATCCTTCTCATCGTCCGAGACGCCCTCGACTTTCTTCACCTTGCCCATCGCATCGCTTCGCGCCTGCCGGATGGCCACGCGGCCCTCCTCGGCGAGGCGGCCACAGATCTTGACCAGCTCCTTGCGCCGCTCCTCGGAGAGCATCGGCAACGGCACCCGGATCAGGTTGCCCTGACTCGACGGGTTGAGGCCGAGGCCACCATCGCGGATCGCCTTCTCGATCGCATTCGACAGGCTCTTGTCGAATGGTTGCACGACCAGCATGCGGGGTTCGGGCGTCGAGACCGAAGCCACCTGATTGAGCGGCATCTGTGACCCGTATGCCTCGACCCGCACGGTATCGAGCAGTTGCGGTGACGCCTTCGAGGTCCGGATCCCGGTCAACTCGCGACGGGTGTTCTCGATGGCCTTCTGCATGCCGGCCTCGGCATGCTTGACGATCTCGGAGAGGGTCATTGGACGAGGGTGCCGACGCGCTCACCCGCGAGCGCACGCGCGATGGCGCCGGGCTGGTTGATGTTGAGAACGATGATCGGGAGCTTGTTGGCCTGGCAGAGGCCGAATGCGTTGGCATCCATCACGGCGTACTCCTTCACCAGGGCCTCCTGGAACGAGAGATCGGGCAGGTGGACGGCCGTCGGATCCTTCCGCGGATCCGCCGTGAAGACCCCGTCGACGTTGGTCGCCTTGAGCACCACCTCGGCCTCCATCTCGAGCGCTCGGAGCACCGCGGCCGTGTCGGTGCTGAAGAACGGATTGCCGGTCCCCCCCGCGAAGAGGACGAGTCGCCCCTTCTCGAGGTGGCGCATCATCCGACGGCGGATGTACGGCTCCGCGAGCGACTCCATCCGGATCGCGGTGAGGACACGCGTCTCGACTCCCTGCGCCTCGAGTACATTCTGCATCGCCAAGGCGTTTATCACCGTGGCGAGCATTCCCATGTAGTCCGCCGACACGCGATCCAGTCCCATCTTCGATGCCGTCGCGCCCCGGACAATGTTGCCACCGCCCACCACCAGGCCGAGGGTGATGCCAGCGGCATGCACTTCCTTGATCTGGTTGGCGAGCGATTCGACCACGGTGTAGTCGAGTCCGGCGCCCTGCTCCCCGGCGAGTGCCTCACCGGAGAGCTTGAGCAATGCGCGACGATAGCCCGCCATCACGCCTCGCCGATCTTGAAGCGTGCGAAGCGCACGACGCGCGCGCCCGGGACCGCCGCCACCAGGGCGCCGACGGTCATGGACTCGTCCTTGATGAACGCCTGCTCGATGAGCGCACGATCGCTGGCGAACTTGGCCACCTTCCCCTCGACGATCTTGCTGCGGATCGCCTCCGGCTTCCCTTCGGCGATCACCAGCTCCTCGGCGATCCGGCGCTCGCGATCGATGAGGTCCTGCGGGATGTCCTCGCGCGTGACGGCGACCGGATCCTCCGATGCGACATGGAGCGCAATCTCGCGCGCCAACGCCACGGCCGCGCCCCCGCTCGCCCCTTCGACCTCGACCAGCACACCGACCTGGGCATTGAAGTGCCGGTACTCGCCGACAACACCACCGAACCGTGCCACCCGCTTGATCGAGATCGCCTCGCCAATCGTGCCGGAGGCTTCCTTGACGGTGTCCTCGATCGACTTCCCGTCGACCGATTCCGCGAGGAAGGCCTCGCGCGTGACCCCGACCGGTGAGTGGGCGAGGGCATGGTCGACCAGCTGGCGGGCCAGGGCCTGGAAGGTCTCGTTGCGGGCCACGAAGTCGGTCTCGCTGTTGAGCTCGAGCATGGCCGCGCCCGAGCCATCGGCGGCCGAGGCGATCACCACGAGCCCCTGCGCGGCGTCGCGACCGGCCCGCTTCTCGGCCTTGGCGATCCCCTTCTTGCGCAGGATCTCGCCGGCGCGCTCCATGTCGCCGCCGGCTTCCTCGAGCGCATTCTTGCAATCCATCATCCCTGCGCCGGTCCGGCCGCGCAGTTCGGCAATGTCCTTGGTCGTGATCGTCGTGCTCATGGTCCCGTCATCTCGTTGCTGAAGAAGAAATGCATGGTCTGGTTGTGGAACCGCCGCCCGAGGCCCGAGGGCCAACGTGCGGCGGCGGAACGGCAACTGGCTCGCGCCACGCGCGACTCAGCTCGCGGTGTCGCCTGCATCGGTTGGCGCACCCGACGCCTCGGGCTTGAGGCGAGCGGCGATCATCTCGGGGCGCGCCTTGCGCTTGCGGCGTGGGCGGCGCTTCCGACGATCATCATCACTCGCGCCGTCGCCCTCGCCGGCCGAGTAGGTCTCGGCATCCTCGTCCGAGCCGACCTCGCGCACCGGCATCTGGGCCTGTGCCTCGCGAATCGCATCGCAGAGGGCCGAGGTGATCAGGGACACCGACCGGATCGCATCGTCGTTGCCGGGGATCGGCACGGTGATCGGGTCGGGATCGGCATTGGTGTCGACGATCGCCACGACCGGGATGCCGAGTCGTCGAGCTTCCTGGATGGCAATCTTCTCCTTCTTCGCGTCGACCACGAACATCGCGCCGGGGAGCCGGCTCATGTTCTTGATGCCCTCGAGGTTCCGGGAGAGCTTCTCGCGCTCACGCGCGAAGAGGAGCTGCTCCTTCTTGGTGTAGTTCTCGAAGTCCCCCTCGGAGGACCCCTGCTCGAGATCCCGGAGCCGGCGGATCTGCTTCTTGATCGTCTGGAAGTTGGTGAGCGTGCCACCGAGCCAGCGCTCGGTCACCCACTGGGCGCCGGCATTGCGGGCCTCGGCCTCGACCACGGTCTTGAGCTGCCGCTTGGTGCAGACGAACAGGACGTTCTCGCCCTTGAGCGCCACCGACTTGAGGAGCTCGGCCGCCTTGTTGAGCTGGGCGAGCGTCTTCTGCAAGTCGATGAGGTAGATCCCCGAGCGCTCGGCGAAGATGAATCGGCGCATCTTGGGGTTCCAGCGACGGGTCTGGTGCCCGAAGTGGGTGCCGGCTTCCAGCAGGTCCTGCAGGGATGGTGTGGCCACGTGGTACGTACTCCTCGAATTCGGTTGGTGCATCGGCCTCCGTCACCTGCCAACGGCACCCCGGAGGGCACCCGCCGTTGACATCGGGAGGCGTGCGTCTCCTCACGCCACCATGGCGGGAGGGTATCCTGCGATCCGGGATGGGACCCGGGCCCCGGAAGCGCGCCTCCGAGGGATTCCGTACGGGCGCAACAAGTTGCGCCCGTACGGGGAAGATTTCGGCTACCGCTTGCTGAACTGGAACCGCTTCCGGGCACCCGCGCGACCCGGCTTCTTCCGCTCCACAGCCCGCGGATCGCGGGTCAGGAGCCCGGCACCACGCAGCTTCGGGCGATGCAGCTCATCGGCCTTGCAGAGCGCGCGTGCGATGCCGTGTCGGAGGGCACCGGCCTGCCCGGAGACGCCACCACCGTCGAGATGGGCCTTGACGTCGAACGCGCCGAGCGTGTCGGTCGCGGTGAACGACTGCTGGATGTGCTGCACCAGCGAGGGCCTGGGGAAGTAGTCGCCGAGCGTGCGCCCGTTGACTTCCCACTTGCCGGTCCCCGGCGTCAGGTAGACCCGCGCCACGCTCGTCTTGCGACGCCCGATGGCCTGCCAGCGAAATTCGTCAGTCGTGCTCATGCCTCGGCCTTCGCGGTTGCAATCGTGAACGGCTTGGGCTGCTGCGCCGCATGCGGATGCTCCGCACCACCGTACACCTTGAGCTTGAGGCGCAGCTTCTGCCGCGCGAGGGAGTTCTTCGGCAGCATCCCGAACACCGCCTTCTCGATCACCCGATCCGGGTGCTCGGCCAGCAGCTTCTCGGCAGGCGTGTGGGTCTCGTGGCCCATGTAGCCGGTATGCTTGAAGTAGGTCTTCTGCTTGAGCTTGTTGCCGGTCAACCGGACCTTCGAGGCATTCAGCACGACGACGAAATCACCACCGTCCATGTGCGGCGTGAAGGTCGGCTTGTGCTTGCCACGGATCAGCTGGGCAACGGCCGTGGCCAGGCGGCCAAGCGGGATGTCGGCCGCATCGACCACATGCCACTCGTGGGAAATGTCGGTCGGCGTGGCGGTAAACGTCTTCATTCCTGATCTTCCTGCCTCAACTGGCGGCTGAACGTCGATTCGGACACAGTCACAAAAGATATCCGCCCGATGGGGGTGCCGTCAATGAGCGGGAACGGCGGATCGAGCGCCCGGCGTCCCAGACTCCCCGGCTGGCCGAGGCACGGTGCCCGGGCGTCACCGGCGATGGGGACGCCCGGGCACCGTGCCCTCGGCCGCCGCTCAGCCCGGCACCAGCCTGGCGTTCAGGTGCATCGGCACCGCCGAAAGCGCCTGCGAGACGATGCATCCGGACTTGGTGGCCTCGGCGAGCTTCAGGAACTCGGCCTCACTGATACCGGGGACGACGCCGGTACACTCCAGATCGATCCGGGTGATCTTGTGATGCCCATCAGACAGGCCGAGATGGACGGTGGCCTTGGTCTCGACAGAGGTCGCGACGTAGCCGGCGGTCGCCGTGGCCAGGGCGAGCGCCATGGAATAGCAGCCGGCGTGGGCGGCACCCAGCAATTCCTCGGGGTTGGTCCCGCCGCCATCCTCGAATCGCGACGCGAACGAGTAGGCCCCCTTGAAGGCGCCACTCCCCACGGCGAGTGAGCCCTGCCCCGTCTTCAGGTCGCCGGTCCAGCGCGCGTCGGCATGTCGCTTCATATCGTTCTCCTTCTGCGGGTTGTTCCCGACTCTGGGTGATCCGGAGCCTAGTCCCGCCGGGAGCGGAATACCACTCCCGACTCAAGCACAGGGTCCCCCGAGGCGATACTTCGAGGGAATCGATCGCCCGTCCTGGAGCGGCCGTCCACCATGGCCAGCTGGCACCCATGTCAACCACGTTCGGACCGACCAAGTTCCCCAGGATCGCCGGCGCCATGCTCATCGGGTGCCTCGCGGCGGCGTGCCACTCCGGCGACTCGGATCCGACCGGTCGATCGACGCCGAGTACCACCACCCTCCAGGTCGAGACGACCGGGACCATCGCCGGGGTGGAAACCCCGATCTCCCTTACGGGGCCGGATGGGCCGATCGGGAGTCGGACCTCCGGTGGGGCATTCGAGGGATTGACCGCCGGCATCTATCAGGTCCATGCCCTCCCGGCAACCAGAGACGGGCATCGTTGGGATCCCTTCCCCGCCGACCAGACCATCACCATCGATCCGGCGAACGGTCCGGCACAGCTCAACGTGGAATACCGACTCGCCACCGGCGTGCTGGCCCTCGACGTCTCCGGCCTTCCGAGCGGCATCAACGCCGACATGGTGCTCTCCGGCCCGACCGGGGTCCTGGGGCATATCCCGGCCTCCACCACCATCCGTGGACTCGAGCCGGGCCGTTATCGGATCACACTGGGCCCGCGCCTCGCCGGAACGGCGCGCTACGACCCGGTGCCCATCGCCGATTCGGTGACGCTCAGCGCATCGCTCACCCCGGCACACATGACCGCCCGCTTTGTTCGCCGGGTCGGGTTCATCGCCCTGGAGGTGGCTGGATTGCCAGCCGGGGCCAGCGCGGCGATCCGCGTCCTCGGGGTCAGTGGGTACCAGTCGACGGCTACCGCACCGACTCTCCTCGGCCCGCTGGATCCTGGGTCATACACGGTCATCGGCGACCGCGTCGACTTCGCCGGGACCGAATACACGGTCGCCAATCAGCCTCCGGCGGTCCAGATCGACTCCGGGAGCGTTCCGGTCCGGGTGGCCTACGCTCCTGTCACCGGGTCGCTGGACCTGCAGGTCACCGGCCTGCCAGCAGGGACGGAGGCTGACATCACCGTCGACGGTCCGGCGGGATTCCACGCCACCGCGACAGGGAGCACGCGATGGACCGGCCTGACGGCGGGCGTCTACCGCGTCACGGCCGGCACGATCACGGTCGGCTCCGCCAGCTTCGCGGCAACCCCGGGAGTCCAGGATCACGTCGTGCAGGTGGGGCCCGACGCGACCCCTGCCGTGGTCGACTATGCCATGGCTGTCGGTGCGCTCACGCTCGGGATCGACGGCCTTCCCGCCGGCGTGGATGCGGTCGTTTCGGTGAGCGGTCCCGGGGGATATCAGTCGAACGTGGTGCGTGCGGGGACACTCACCCGCCTGGCGCCAGGCGGGTATCAGGTGACTGCCGGGCCAGTGAGTCATGGGGGGGGGACGTGGCAGCCGACCCCGGCTTCCCAGGCCGTGGTGGTCGCGGGCGGGAGCACTGCCGCGGCCTCGATCACGTATCAGCCCGCCACCGGTGCCCTTTCGATCGCGGTCTCCGGATTGCCAGCCGGTGTGGCCGCGGATGTCACCGTCACCGGGCCCGGCGGCTTCACCGCGAGTCCGGGTGGCACGGCGATGCTCACGGGGCTCGTGCCCGGCAGCTACCAGATCGCCGCCAGCACGGTGCAGCAGGCCGGGACGACCTGGGTCGCGACGCCGACGTCCGCCACTGCGGTGGTGACGGCGGGGGCCACCGCGAGCCAGGCCATCGCGTATGCCATCTCGGGGGGGGGAGGGAGCAGCCTCAACCTGCGGATCGAGGCGATGTACCTCACCCAGGCGACACAGCGGCTCGACGGCAGCGTCCCCCTGGTGGCGGGGCGCACCGCGGTGCTGCGGGTGTTCGCACTCGCCAACGAGGCCAACAGCGCGACCCCCGCGATCCGGGTCCGGCTCTATCACGGGGCCGCCCTCCGCCAGACCTACACGCTCACGGCTCCGACGGGGTCGGTGCCGCTCGCGGTCGACGAGAGTGCCCTGACGCGTTCCTGGAACCTCACGCTGGCCCCGGCCGATGTCGTGCCCGGGATGAAGCTGCTCGCCGACGTCGACCCCGCGGGCAGCGTCCCGGAATCCGACGAGACCGACAACCAGTTCCCTGCCTCGGGGACACCGGCGTTGATCGATGTCCGCTCACCCGGGGCGTTCGAGGTGCGCTTCGTCCCCGTGCAGCAACAGGTCAACGGCCTCACCGGGAACGTCAGCACGGCCACCACCGGACAGTTCCTCGCCGATCCGCTCCGGCTCCTGCCCATCGCGGGAGCCACCAGTTCCGTGCGCGCGCCCTACGTCACCACGGCCCCCGTCCTGCAGAGCGGCAATGGCAACAATGCGTGGGGCACCATCCTGAGCGAGCTCCTGGCGCTCAGGGCCGCTGATGGCGAGAGCGGCTACTACTACGGCGTGGTGCAGACCACCTACGGCAGCGGGGTTGCGGGGATCGGGTATGTCGGGGGCAGCGCCCGCACGGCGCTGGGCTGGGATCGCCTCCCGAGCGCGTCGGGCGTGATGGCGCACGAAGTGGGACACAACCTGGGCCGCAGTCATGTCGGATGCGGCGGGCCGGCCAACCCGGATCCGGGCTATCCCCATACCGGGGGGGGGATCGGGACGTGGGGACTCGATGTGGACGCGATGGCCCTGAAGAACCCGGCGTCCTACAAGGACCTCATGAGCTACTGCAATCCGGAATGGGTCAGCGACTACTCCTGGGAGGGGATGCTCGCCTATCGACTGGCCGGCGCGAACCGCCTGATCGGGGAGCCGAGCCCGTCTCGAGGACTGCTGGTGTGGGGCCGGATCACGGCGGCGGGTCCGGTGCTGGAACCCGCGTTCATCGTGACCGCCCCGCCTACCCCGGTCCGGAGCGGGCCACATCGGATCGAGCTCCGCGACGCGGCGGGCCAGGCGATCCTCTCGAGATCGTTCGCGGCGGAGTCGCATGCCGATCTGCCGACCGGCGCGGAGGAGGCCTTCGCATTCGTGATCCCCCTGACCGCCGAGCTCGAGACGCGAGTGGCCGCGGTGGTCCTGCGTGTCGGGGCGCAGTCGGTGCAGATCGGGTCACCGGCCGGGCCGACGGAAGCCGCAGAGCCGACCGCGCGCGCCGCGGGAACCGGATCGCTGCTGGAATGGAATCCTCGGGATCACCCGATGGTGCTGGTCCGAGATGCCCTGACCGGGACGATCCTTTCCTTCGCGCGGGGTGGACGCGTGAGGGTCCCGGTCGGGACCGGTCGGCTGCGGGTGTCGTTCACCGACGGGATCCGGACGACCGAGGAGGCGCCACGACTCCGCTAGCGGAGTCGCGTCATTCGGGCTGGACGAGCTCGACCAGGAGCTGTCCCTTGTCGATCGATTCACCTGGCGCGCCGTGCAGCGCCGCGACCCTTCCGGCGATCGGCGCGCGCAGCTCGTTCTCCATCTTCATCGCCTCGAGCACCACGAGTCCCTGCCCGGCCGAGACCGTGTCACCCACCGCCACGAGCCGCTTGACGAGGAGCCCGGGCATCGGCGCCTTGACGGCTGCGCTCCCGCTGGTCGCAGCGGAGGTGCCCGTCAGGGAACGGATGTGCCGGGTCCGCTCGTCGAGGATGCCGACGTCGTGCACGGTCCCGTCGAGCACGATGGTCCAGCTGTCCTCGCCGTGTTGATCGACGGCGATCTTCCGACGGCGCGCCCCCACCTGGACGTGATGTTCAGGGGTATCGCCGCATCGACGGAGGTCCGCCTCGACCTCGTGGCCATCCAGCCGGACGAGCTCGCCCTCGATCTCGACCGAGAACTCGCGGCCGCCCACGGTCACGACATACTTCATGCCGCCTCCAGGGTCGCGACGCATTCGACATGCGCCGTCTGGGGAAACTGGTCCCACGCGCACACGTCCGTGAGCCGGTACCGGGCGCCGAGTCGAACGAGGTCGCGCGCCAAGGTGGCGGGATCACACGAGACATAGACGATCCGCCGCGCGCCGGAGTCGAGCAATTGCGCGGTCACCTGCGCCTCCATGCCGCTCCGCGGCGGGTTGGTGAGCACGGCATGCGGTCGGGCCAGCGCCGCGATGCCCTCCGCCACATCGCCCGTCCGACGGATCGGCCCTGCCGGCCCACGTGCCTCGGCCAGCGCGACGGCCCGGACATCGCGCTCGATCGAGGAGACGTGGGCCCCGAGGGCATGGAGCCGGATCGTGGACTCGCCGATGCCCGCATACAGGTCCCAGACCGGCCGGCCCGAGACGGGGCCAAGTGCCGTGATCGCATGCGCCCGGACCGCCTCGGCCACGCCGGGATTGCTCTGCCGGAACACGGTGGCCGGGAACGGATCTCCCCCCCCCGCAACGACTCGTGCCGCCCCGCCGGCGGGGTGCCACCAGACGTGGACGCCATCGGGGAGGTGCGCCTGGAGGGCGGCCGCGGTGGTCCACCCGTCCCGCCCCGCCGTTCGCACCACGAGGTGCAGTCCCCCGCCATCATCCTCGCGGAGCACCACCAGCTCGGCGTCGGGCGGGAGCAGGTGGCGTGCCGGTCGAAGCGCACGCAGCATCCGCCGCAGCGACGCGGTGGCCAGCAGGCAGTCCCGGATATCGACCAGCTGATCCGGGGCACCCAGGCGATGGTACCCGAGCAGTCCACCGCGGATCGCGAGTGTGATCGACGTCCGGTAGCCGAACGCGGGCCCGTCGCCATGGATCGGTGGATCGTCCACCTCCAGGCGCGCGATGCGGCGCATGGCATCGCCCACGATCCGTCGCCGGACCTCGCGTCCGGTCGCCTGATCCAGATGCTGGAGCTGACACGATCCGCAGCGATCGGCGGTGTAGTGCGGGCAGGGCGGGACCACCCGCCCGGGACCCGGTACCACCACCTCGGCGATCTCCGCGCGGGCGAATCGCTTGCGGCGCTCGATGGCGCGGAGCTGCACCTCGTCCCCGGGAGCGGTTCGCGGCACGAAGACGGTCCGGCCGTCGGTCAGCGTCCCGACCCCGTCCCCCCCCGCGGCAATGCGCCGGATGGCGACGACCTCAGCCACGGCTCACCGGAGTGCCTCGGCGCGACCGGCCATCTGCCACGGCGATCGGGCGGCCGCAGGCGTCGGGATCGTGACGCCACGCCGTGCGCGGCGCGCATGCTCGAGGAGTGCGGTGGCCACGGCGAGCGTGGCGAGATCGGTGTCCGACGGCACCGCCTGCAGCAGGGCGGGATGGCGGTCCAGGAACTGGATATCGATGGCACCACGCTGGAACTCGGGGTGCGCGAGGAGATTCCGGTGGAAGCCGATGTTTGTCGCGACCCCGACGAGGCCAAGCTCGACCAGCGCCCGCTGCATGGCGGCGATCGCACCCGGCCGATCCGGCGCGTGAACGATCAGCTTGGCGAGGAGGGAGTCGTAGTAGAGTGTCACCACACTGCCGGTCTCGACCCCACTGTCCCACCGCACGTGCGGCCCCGACGGGGCCCGCAACCACCGGATGCGTCCGCTGCTCGGGAGCATCCCGCTGGCGGGGTCCTCGGAGGTGATGCGGCATTCGATTGCCCAGCCGCGCGGGGTCCGCGCGCCGAGGCCTGGCGACATTCTCCCCCCCCCAGCAATCCGCAATTGTTCCTGGACCAGATCGACGCCGTACACCAGTTCGGTCACCGGATGCTCGACCTGGATCCGGGTGTTCATCTCGAGGAAATAGAAGCTGCCATCGGCGGCGAGCAGGAATTCGCAGGTTCCCGCGCCGCGATAACCGACGGCGCGGGCTGCCGCGACCGCGGCGGCGCCCATCGCCTCCCGGAGTGGGGCGTCGACGGCCACCGAGGGGGCCTCCTCGACCAGCTTCTGGTGTCGGCGCTGGATCGAGCACTCCCGCTCGCCGAAATGGAGGGTCTCGTGGTCATCCGCGAGCACCTGGATCTCGATGTGCCGAGGCCGCACGATGAACTTCTCCAGATAGACCGCGCCGTCCCCGAAGGCCTTGACCGCCTCGCTGGCGGCGCTCTCGAGGGCGCCGGCCAGCTCCGCAGGGGCCTCGACCACGCGCATGCCCTTCCCCCCCCCACCGGCGGCTGCCTTGACGAGCACCGGGTACCCGATCTCCGCCGCGATGCGTCGTGCCTCGGCGGGATCGCGGACGGGCGACACCGTGCCGGGGACGATCGGCACGCCGGCGGCGGCCATGAGGCGCCGGGCGGAGGTCTTGTCGCCCATCGCCTCGATCGCCGCGGAGGGTGGACCGATCCAGGCCAGGCCAGCCTCCTCGACGGCCCGGGCGAAGACCGCGCGTTCCGAGAGGAACCCGTAGCCGGGATGCACCGCATCCGCGCCGCTCGCCCGCGCCGCTTCGAGGATGAGGTCGGCCCGGAGATAGCTCTCGCTGGCGGGCGCGGGACCGAGCAGGACGGCCCGATCGGCGGCCCGCACGAAGAGCGCGTCGGCATCGGCCTCCGAATGGACCGCCACGGCCTCGAGGCCGAGCTCGTGACATGCCCGGATCACCCGAAGCGCGATTTCACCTCGGTTGGCGACCAGCACCCGCGTGAGATTCACCTGGGACAGGACGAGAGCGCAGGGATCGGTGGGGCCAGATCGCCGGGCCGAAACAGGGTTCGGCAGAGCCCGTGGTTCCGGCGTGCGGCGAGATCATAGACATCCCGGGCTGCCTCGCTCCAGACGGAGCCGGCGAGACCGGTCAGCGCCAGTTGGTGGACTGACAGGGCGGGATCCGGACCGGAGACTTCCGGGGGACCCGCCGCGAGGACGAGCCGAACGGGCCGCCAGTCGAGGGCCGGAACGGTGAGCGAGTCGACCGTCGGCGAGAGGCACAGTGCGCGACGTTCGGCCACGCGCATCAGCGCCGTCGGCAGGTCATCCTCGATCGGCACGCCGAGGGTCTCCGCCATCCGGATCCGGTAGCGCGGGTCCCAACTGTACAAGTCGGTGCGAAGCAGGACCAGCTCGCGTCGCGAGGCGGGCTCGAGGAGCCAGCGTCCCCACGCCGCCGCGGTCTCGACCATCGATCCCGTCACCAGCACCCCGCCAACCGGGCAGGACGAGATCAGGTTCTCGCCCAATTCGGCCAGCACCGGCGGCAGCGGCATCTCCTCGGGAGAGATGGGCAGTGCGATCGCCTGATCCCAGCCCTCGGTCTCGACGCGGTAGGTGGCCCGCTCGACGCCGACCATCACGCGATACACGCTGCCGCTGTCCGCCAGGAGCCGTTGCGATTCCTCGAAGGCCGTCCCGGCGAAATCGAGCAGCATGCCCCCGTCGATGCCTTCGGGGTGCCCGTCCCGGTGCCAGCGGCGGGCATCGTCCAGGTGGATCCGGCCGAGGTAATGCCATGCTCGACCGTCGGTGGGGTGCTCCGAGAGCCAGACACCGAGCAGGTCGGCGGCCTCCTTGCGGCGCCCATCGCGCAGGAGCGCCTCGCCGAGCGACATGATCGACGTGCCCGGCGAGATCGGGCTGACCACGGGGATGTGCTGGGCCTGAAGGGGCACGGCGATCCCGAGCAGTCCGAGAAGCAGGAGGGAGGTGGCATGGACGCGTGGAGCAATCATCGGATCGGACCCGCCCTTACCGGTCGAACGATGGTATGGCATGGCCGGAAAGGTAACCAGCCGCCCGGGTTGCCGCACCACGGGGGAGCGCCTCGCCGCCCCGCTCAGAGGGGGATGCAGCCATGCTTCCTCGGCGGATTCCGATCCCGCTTGCCCCGGAGGGTCGCCAGCGCGTCGATCAGTCGCGGCCGAGTTTCCCGGGGATCGATGACATCATCGACATAGCCGCGCGCCGCGGCCTGATACGGGTTGGCGAACGCATCGGTGTACTCCGCGGTCCGGCGTGCCAGTTCGGCGGCCGGGTCGGCGGCAGCGGCAATCTCCTTGCGATAGAGGATCTCGACCGCACCCTTGGGTCCCATGACCGCGATCTCGGCGGTCGGCCACGCCAGGTTCACGTCGCCCCGGATGTGCTTCGAACTCATCACATCGTAGGCCCCACCATAGGCCTTCCGGGTGATCACGGTGAGCTTGGGGACGGTGGCTTCGCAATAGGCATACAGCAACTTGGCGCCATGCCGAATGATGCCGCCGTGTTCCTGCGCCACACCGGGGAGGAAGCCGGGGACATCTTCGAACGTGATGATCGGGATGTTGAAGGCATCACAGAACCGGATGAATCGGGCGGCCTTGATCGAGGCATCGATGTCAAGGACACCGGCCAGCACGGCCGGTTGGTTGGCGACGATCCCGACACTCTGTCCCCCGAGGCGGCCGAACCCGGTGAGGATGTTGCCGGCGAAGGCCGCCATCACCTCGAAGAACTCGCCATGATCGACCACGGCGCGCAGCACCTGGTGCATGTCATAGGGGGTGCTCGGGGACGCCGGCAACACCTCGAGGAGCGACTCCTCTGCGCGATCGACCGGGTCTTCGCGCACCGTGCGCGGTGGATCATCGAGGTTGTTCGACGGCAGGAAGCCGATCAGCGTCCGGATCGCCAGGAGCGTCTCGGCCTCGGTGGCATGGACGAAGTGTGCCACACCACTGGTTTCGGCGTGCACGTCGGCGCCACCCAGCGCGTCGAAACTCACCTCTTCGTGCGTCACGGTCTTCACCACACTGGGACCGGTCACGAACATGTGGCTCGTGCCGCGCACCATGAAGACGAAGTCCGTGATTGCCGGACTGTACACGGCGCCTCCGGCACACGGCCCGAGAATCGCCGAGATCTGGGGGATGACCCCACTGGCGAGGGTGTTGCGGAGGAAAATATCGGCATACCCCCCGAGGGAAGCGACACCCTCCTGGATGCGTGCGCCACCGGAATCGTTGAGGCCGATGATCGGCGCACCGTTCCGGACGGCGAGGTCCATCACCTTGCAGATCTTGGTGGCATGGGTTTCGGAGAGCGAACCGCCGAAGACGGTGAAGTCCTGGGAGAAGACGTAGACCAGACGTCCATCGATCCGTCCCCACCCGGTGACGACGCCGTCACCGAGCGGACGATCATCCTCCATCCCGAACCCGGTCGCCCGGTGCGTGATGAACCGGTCGAGTTCGGTGAAGCTGCCCTCGTCCAGCAGGAGGTCCAGGCGCTCCCGCGCCGTGAGCTTGCCCTTGGCATGCTGCTGGTCGACGCGTCGCTGGCCACCGCCCAGCTCGGATTGCGCCTGTCGCTGCCGGAGGTTCTCGAGCGCCTGATGCATGTCGGTCATGCCGGGAAAGGTAGTCGCGGCCACGGGGACCCGGGATGGTGGCGCAGCGCTCGGAACACGAACGGGCCGACCTGCGGACAGGTCGACCCGTTCCATGGCGCCCGCGTGCCTGACTCAGGCGGTGTCGCCATCCTCCGCTGCGGCAGGCGGGACGTCATCGGCGGCAGGGGTCCCGGCCTCGGACTCGGCCGCCTTCTCGCTCACGAGGCTCTCGTACGCCGCGTGCAGGCCCTTGATGTCCTCATCATCCTCGTCCTCGTCGTCGGCGTCATCGACGGGGATCTGCGCACGCGGCCGCGGCTCCTTCGGGATGCCGTCCTCCGGGTACTCGATGATCGCGACCACGACGCGGTGATGGATCGGATCGACCTCGAGGATCTTGGCGATGACTTCCTGGCCATCGACCACGGCATCCTCGGGATTCTCGTCGGCGCCGAGTCCCATCTGGGAGACCGGGGCGAAACCCTCGATATCGTCACCGAGGTCGAGCACCATGCCCTTGTCGACCGGGCGGAGCACCGTCGCCCGCAGCTCGTGACCGACCGGCAACTTCTCGCCGATCGTGAGCCATGGATCGTCGGTCGCCTGCTTGAGGCCGAGCGAGATGCGCTTGTTGTCGGCATCGATGTTGAGGATGATCACTTCGACCGAGTCGCCCTTCTTGACCACCTCGGACGGATGCTGCACCCGCTTGGTCCAGCTCATGTCCGAGATGTGGATCAGGCCGTCGATCCCCGGCTCCAGCTCGACGAACGCGCCGAAGGAGGTGAGGTTGCGCACCTTGCCGCCGATCCGCGTGCCCACCGGGTACTTGAGCGGCAGGACCATCCAGGGGTCCTGCTCGGTCTGCTTCATGCCGAGCGAGATCTTCTCGTCACCCTCGTCAACCTTGAGGACGACGGCCTCGATCGTCTCGCCGATCGACACGATCTTCGAAGGGTGCCGCACGTTGCGGGTCCAGCTCATCTCGGAGATGTGCACCAGGCCCTCGATGCCCGGCTCCAGCTCGACGAACGCGCCGTAGTTGGTGATCGAGACGACCTTGCCCTGCACACGCGAGCCGACCGGGTACTTCTCGGCGACGTTCTGCCACGGGTAGCTCTGGAGCTGCTTCATGCCGAGGGAGATCCGCTCCCGCTGCCAATCGATGTCGAGGATCTTGACCTCGACATCCTTGCCGATCGTGACCAGTTCCGACGGGTGCGACACACGGCCGTACGACATGTCCGTGATGTGCAGCAGGCCGTCGACACCACCAAGGTCGATGAACGCGCCGAAGTCGGTGATGTTCTTGACGATTCCCTTCCGCACCTGCCCGACCTCGAGCTCCTTCATCAGCTTCTCGCGCTTGCCGGCCCGCTCGGTCTCGAGAATGACCCGGCGCGAGACGACGATGTTCCGCCGGCGCTTGTTGAGCTTGATGATCTTGAACTCGTAGGTGGCCCCGAGGAGCTCGTCGATGTTCGGCACCCGACGGAGCGCGATCTGCGACCCGGGGAGGAAGGCATCGACGCCCATCAGGTTCACCACGACCCCACCCTTGATCTTCTTCATCAGGGTGCCCTCGACCGGCTGATCGCTCTCATGAGCCTGGCGAATCTTCTCCCAGACGCGCATGAAGTCGGCCTTCTTCTTCGAGAGGACGACCGCCCCCTCCTGATCCTCGAGGTGCTCGAGGAAGACCTCGACTTCGTCGCCGACCTGCAGATTCTGGGGATCCTTGAACTCGTCGAGGGGCACCGAGCCTTCCGACTTGAAGCCGACGTCGAGGATGACCGCATTCTCGGTGACGCGGAGCACCTTCGACTTGACGATCTCACCCTCCGCGATCTGGGACATCGTCCCTTCGTAGAGCTCCAGCATCGCCTCGTACTCGTCGTCCGAGTAGTCGTCGTCGTAGAGGTCGGGCCGCACCCGAAGGCCGGTGGTCGTGGCGAAGGGCATGCCGGGAACGTCCGCCATGGCGAAGGCCGCGACGGGCGCCTCGACGACATCCGCCGCCCCGGTGATGCCGGGTTCGGGGGTCGGAAGGTCGGAGCCGTCGGTGTCGAGGGGGGTCGTGATGTCGGTGTCGGACATGAGTGTGGGGATCCTGCGGAACGGGTCGCCGCGTGGCCGGGGGGCAGCGCGCGGATCGAGGAAAGTCCTCGGGTTGTTCCGCCTTGTGCGGAACAGCCCTCAAGGATAGTGCCGATTCAGGGAGCCGACAACCCTGCGGCAGTCGCCCAGGCAACGATCCGGTCGACCTGCTGGTCGAAGGTCAGGTCGGTGGTGTCGAGGTGCCTGGCGTCCGCGGCGGCCCGGAGCGGCGCCACGGGCCGTCCGGCATCGAGTCGGTCCCGCGCCTCCAGTCGTGCGGCCTCGCGCGCCACGGCCTCATCCGGAATGGTGGCGCCAGCCTGTCGCAGACGGCGGAGGGCCCTTGCCTCGGGCGTCGCGGTCAGGAAGACCTTGAGGACGGCATCGGGAAAGACCACCGTCCCGATGTCACGACCATCCATCACGGCCCCGCCCCACTCCGTCACGGCGGCCCGGAGACGGCGGTTCACCCAGTCCCTGACCGCAGGCATCGCGGCGATCTCGGAAACTCGCCCGGTCACTTCCGGGTCCCGAATGCCGGGTTCCACGGAGGCATCACCAAGGTGGACGGTCGCCGAGGAGCCGTCCCGGAGAAGGCCGAGGGCCGCCGCGTCGAGCGCCGTGACAATCCCGGCCGGCTCGGTCTGGCGCCCTCGGATCGCGAGCCAGGTGGCGGTGCGATAGAGCGCGCCGCTGTCGATGTGAACCAGGCCGAGTCGTTGGGCGACCCGATGGGCGGTCGAGGATTTCCCCGACGCTGCCGGGCCGTCGATCGCGACGACCGGACGTGAGGGTCGATCGTTCACCGACGCCTCCGCAGCTGATCGACGTGATCGGCAAACCCTGGAAAGGAGACCGCCGCAGCGGCCGGGTCGTCGACCTGGAGGGTGCAGCCTCGGCTCAGCCCGAGCATCTGGAACGCCATGGCGATGCGATGGTCATGCTCCGTCACCACCCGTCCCGCGAGCGGGCGAGACGATCCGGTGACCACGAGGTCATCGCCCTCGACGCGCGCGTGCGCCCCGATGGCCGTGAGGTTCCGGGCCACGAGGGCGAGGCGATCGCTCTCCTTGACACGCAATTCCGCCACGCCCTCGAATCGGGTGGTGCCGTCGGCGCGCGCGGCCAGGCAGGCGAGCATCGGAATCTCGTCGATCAGCCCGGGCACCTCCGCTGGCGAGATGGTTGTCCCGCCGAGCGACGAGCCCGTCACCGTGATGGTCCCGACCGGTTCCCCCCCCGCATCGATCGCATCGTCGATCCGCACCACAGCGCCCATCCGCTGCAACACGGCCAGGAACCCGATGCGGCCGGGATTGCAGCCGACGCCACCGATCGAGAGCTCGGAGATCCCTGCCAGCAGGGCTCCGGCGAGCAGGAAGGCGGCCGATGACGGATCGCCGGGCACCTCGAAGGTGGTCGGACGGAATTCCCCGGTGGGTTCGAACTGAAGTCGACCCGGGGAGTGCCCGATCACGAACCCGAAGCGTCGCAACATGCGCTCGGTGTGGTCCCGCGAGGATGCGGGTTCCTCGAGCTCGAGCGAGACCCGGGCCACTGCTGCCGCCAGGAGGAGGGCAGACTTGATCTGGGCGGATGCCACGGGCAGCGTCCAGCGGCCCGCACTGAGGTCCCCCCCCTCGATGGTCAGTGGCAGGCGATCCCCTGCCCCGTGCAGCACGGCGCCCATGGCGACGAGCGGCTCGGTGATACGCCGCATCGGACGGCGGCGGAGCGAGGCGTCGCCGGTGAGCGTGCTCGGGAACTGATGCGCGGCGAGCACCCCGAGCAGGAGACGCGCCGTGGTGCCCGAGTTGCCGCAATCCAGCACGCGCGCGGGCGGACGAAAGCGCTGCCGTCCCTCGACGGTGATCACGGCACCGGTCCGGAGCGGGGAGATGGCGGCACCGAGCAGGCGGAGGACCCTGGCCGTGGAGCGTGCATCGAGGGAGGTCAACGCTCCGCGAATGACGGAACGGCCCGGGGCCAGGGCGGCGAGCATGAGGGCCCGGTGCGTGATCGACTTGTCACCGGGCACTCGGAGGATCCCATCGGATTCCTGCATTCGCTGTGTCACCTGGTTCCTTGCCAGAGGGGGCCGGTGCGCGGCAATCGGCCGGAATCGTATCTTTAGGGGGCTGACACGACAACCGTTCGGGGTCCGCCCGGACGTCCACCTGGATCGGGGAGATGATGGCGGCAGCGAAATCAGTGGAGTTCCTCGACCAGTGGCTCGAGCGGTATCTCGTCGAGGGAGGCGTGCTCGAAGCATCCGCCCTCACGACACTGCAGCCGGGCACCCACGATCGCCTGTGGAACGCGGCGGTCGCGGCGGGCCTCACCACGGATGGGGCGATCGTGGCGCTCCTCACGACACGATTCCGGGTCGGAACGGCCGACCTGCGGGCCGCCGACGGTCGGGTGAGCACCCTCATTCCCGCGGCTGTGGCCCGCAAGCACCTGATCCTGCCGCTCTCCGCGACCGACCGCTCGATCGACATCGCCACGGCCGACCCACGCGACCTCGCCGTCGAGCAGGAACTCGAGTGGGTCACGGGACGCGCCATCCAGTTCCGGATCGCATCGCCCCGCGACATCCTCGCGCGCCTGGATGAACTCTACCAACCCGAGAATGTCATCAACCGGTTGCTCCGTGGCCTTGCCGCGACGCCGAAGGTCGAGATCACCGGGCCGGTGGAATCCGTCGCGGCGCGTACCCCGGCGCTCGAGGCGCCGATGAGTCGTCTGGTCGATGCAATCATCAGCGATGCCGTGTTTGCCGGTGCGAGTGATATCCATTCGGAAGTCGAGGGGAATGATGTCGTGATCCGCTACCGGGTCGACGGCATCCTGCGCGAGATCATGCGGCTCCCGGAAACGGCAGGGTCCGCATTCGTACGCCGGGTCAAGATCGTCTCGGGCCTGGATGTCACCAACTCGATGACCCCGCAAGATGGTCGCTCCACGGCCCGGGTCGGGGAGGAGTCGGTCGATCTCCGGGTCGCGACGGCCCCGGTCGCCCGCCATGGCGAGAAGCTGGTGATCCGGATCCTGAGCAAGCAGAATCTCAAGGGGTCGATTCCGGACCTCGGTCTCGCCGCCAACGAAGAGGCCGTCCTGCGCCGCATGATCGGGCATCGGGAGGGAATGGTGCTGGTCACCGGTCCGACCGGCTCCGGAAAGACCACGACCCTGTATGCCATCCTGAATCACCTGCGGACCGGCAAGGTGAACATCGTCACGGTCGAGGACCCGGTCGAATACGACGTGGACGGCATTTCACAGATGCAGGTGAACGAGGCCCAGGGCTTCACGTTTGCGACCGCCCTCCGCTCGGTGCTGCGGCAGGACCCGGATATCGTCCTGGTCGGCGAGATTCGCGATCTCGAGACCGCGACCATCGCGATGCAGGCCGGCCTGACCGGCCACCTTGTGTTCAGCACGCTGCACACGAACGATGCCGCATCGGCCATCGTGCGCCTGCGGGACATGGAGGTCGAGGCGTTCAAGATCGGCTCGACGTTGCGCGGCGTGGTGGCGCAACGGCTGGTGCGACGCCTCTGCGACGCGTGCGCGACTGCGCTGCCGCTCGGGCAGCTGCCCGCCGAGCTGCAGCCCACCGGCCCCGATGCGACGGCGGCGACGCCACGCCAACCGGTTGGCTGCAAGCAGTGCGGCGGCTCCGGATACAAGGGCCGTGCGGCCGTGATGGAGTTCCTGCCGATCGAGGGCGAGGTCCCACGACTGATCGAGACGGGCGCACCGCTGGCCGACCTGCTTCGGGCCGCACGCCAGCATGGCATGCAGTCGCTCTGGGAGGGTGGCCTCGTCCGGGTCTGGACCGGCGTCACGTCCGCCGAGGAGTTGCAACGCGTGCTCGGCGATCGACCGGAAGACGCGTATCACGCCGAGGTGCCGGCGCCTTCACCGGGCGATGCCGACCCGGCGTCATCCCCCCCCCAGGCTCTTGCGACCACGCGACCCGTCAGGAAGCGCCCGAAGCAGACCGCGGCCGGGACCACGGCGAAGGGAAAGGCAACGACGAAGGCAACGACGACCTCCTCCGGGAAGTCGCGCACGAAGGCGAAGCGCACCACGAAGCAGCCGGCTCCGACGCGTGCCCGGACGCGTACCGCCCCAGTGGCGGCAGCGCCGGTGCCGCCGCCGGAACACCGTGCCGAGGACACCACCATCCTCATCGCGGACGATGATGCCTCCATGCGCAGGCTGCTCGGCACCGTCCTGGGTCGCGAGGGGTTCCAGATCCGGGAAGCTGTCGATGGGCTGGAGGCGCTGGATGCGGTGGAATCCGGGTCGGTCGACCTGGTGGTGCTCGATCACGACATGCCCAACCTGACCGGACTCGGCGTACTCGAGGAGTTGCGAGCTCGCATCCTCACGACCGCGCTCCCCGTTATCATGCTGACAGCGCGAACCGATGACACCGAGCTCGAGGCACTGGAGCTCGGTGCCCAGGACTTTCTCACCAAGCCGGTGCAACCCCGCTCGCTCGTCGCCCGAGTGAAGGCGGTCCTCCGGCGCAGCCAACTGAGCTGACCATGGCCGCGATCCTGATTGTCGAGGACAGTCCCGACAACATGAAGCTGTTCCGGACCCTGCTTGAGCTGAAGGGTCACACCGTGAGCGGGCTTTCCGGCGGGGACGAACTCTTTGCGACCCTCGCGGCGACGCCACCCGACCTCGTGCTGATGGACATCCAGATGCCCGGGAAGGACGGGTTCGCCCTGCTGGCGGAAATTCGTGCGTCCGCACACACGGCGCTTCCAGTCGTCGCCCTGACGGCGCACGCGATGGCGGGCGATCGCGACCGCGCCCTCGCGGCCGGCTTCGATGGCTACATCACGAAGCCGATCGACATCCGGCGATTCCCGGAACAGGTGGCCCTGGCCCTCACCGGCGACTACCCGCGCGATGATTGACCCGGCCTCGGGTCTGGGTGGGTGATGCTCGGGGCGGGACTCGAACCCGCATGGGGTCGCCCCCTGGGGTGTTTAAGACCCCTGCGTCTGCCATTTCGCCACCCGAGCGCCGGCCCGCAGTGGCCGAACGGACCCGGAAAGTGCCGCTATTGGGACACAACAGCAACCAGCTTGGAGGAGAGCCCGGGTGGACGAAGCCGAACGTAACCAGCGTCTGGAGAGCGCGGTCCGAGACGCGGTGGCCAATCAGGCCGAGCGGGACCGCGCGGAACTTGAGCGAGCCATGACCCCCGTGAAGCGGCGGCAACGCACCCTGGTGGTGGTGTTGCTCCTGAGCTGGGTGGCGATGGGGTGGATCTGGTCGACCAAACCCGCCTTCATCTTCGGCACCGAGGGCCACGGGATGACCGCGGAGCGGCAGGAAGCCTCACTGCGGTTCGGAATGGTGCTCGAGCAGAGCCGGGCGCGGGAATACCATGACCAGACCGGTCGGTGGCCAGCATCCCTGACGGCACTGGGCGGCGACGGCGAGGAGGGGGTCACGGGTGCACCGGACGGTTCGGGATTCGTGGTGACGGGGCGCGCGGGTGACCTTCATCTGGAACTCACCGACCGGATGTCGGCGGATTCGTTCCTCGGGTCGAGCCTCCAGATCCTGCGAGTCAACCCGTAGGGACACTCACCAGCAGGCTGACACCCCCGGTTCGGTCACCGCTGCATTCGGTGAGAACGCCACATCCCCCTGGAAGATCCCGCAGCGGTCGAACGACCGGTTGAGCACCCCTCGATGGCGCACGACGGCGTTCCAACCGACGCCACGCCGCGCGTTGCTGCGATAGGTCATCCGGACGAGCTCCACCCCGGGGCTGGTGGCCCAGGTCGTGCTTCCGCTGCCGCCGGTTCCAGGGACTTCGGCACCCGCCGTGACACTCCCGGCATAATCGTTGTTGCTGACATAGAAGCCTTCCTGCGACGTCAGCAGATTCCTGAGGTCCGACTTCATCGTCGTGACCAGTGCCCGCTCCTTCAGGTAGGTGTATCGCGGAATGGCGATCGACGCCAGCACGCCGATGATCGAGACGACGACCATCAGTTCGATGAGGGTGAATCCACGTCGATTTGCAACCATCACTACCTCCAGGCCACACGGGGGTCTGCCTCCATCTCCAACATGAACCGTGCCACGATCGGCACCGGTCCCACTACTTTTCGGCTCATGCGGCTTTCACTCCCTCTGGCCACCCTTCTGGCGCTTCCGCTGCCCCTTCTGGGCCAGTTGCCCTTCCTCGACGCCCCAGTCGGCACCCTTCGGATCGGGCTTCACGGCGAGTTCGCTCCGGCATTTCGCGAGTATGCCGACGGGACCCGTCGGGATCTCGGTGCCCCGATCTCGTTTGGTCAGGACCCCGCGCTGCTCAGGGACATGAGCACGCGGCTCGGTACCCTGCTTGGCCGCCAGGCTGACCCCGGACGCCTCGGGTCGATTGCGGCTGATCTCGAATATCAGCGAGGCACCGGGACGATCGGCCTCGCGGTCGGAGTCACCCCGCGAATCACCATCGGGCTCGATCTCCCGATCGTGTCAGTCCGGACCCAGGCGCAACTCACGACCGACGCGACCGGTGCCACGGTCGGCGTGAACCCTGCGATCAGCGGGAACCCGTCGTCGCGGGATTTCGTGGATCAATTCGGGGTGGCCCTCACCCAGCTGGGCGAACGCATCGCCTCGGGTGCGTTCGACACGGACCCGGCCCTCAAGATGGCCGCGACGGCGCTGGCTCAGGACGGTCCCGGCCTCCAGGCGCAACTCGCGGCGCTCGTCACCGACCCGGCGACCGCGTCTCCGGTCCTGCCGCTGACCGACTCGCCCGATGGCATCGCGCTCCGGGCGCTGACCGACGACGTCCGGGATGAGCTGAGGGATCGGTTCGGGATCACGGGTTTCACCGCGTCGCTGGCGTTGCCGTCGACCGCGCTGACCGATGGCGACCTGTCGGCCCTGCTCGGTTCCCCTGCAGGGTACAACCTTGCCCCCACCACCGATCCTCCCCTCGCGACCCTTGGTGACGTGCGCGTCGGAGCCACCGTTCGCGTGGTCGACGTCCCACACCTTCGGATCTGGGCACAGGCTGGCGTGCGACTCCCCACTGCGACGGCGCCGCGGGTGCGTTACCTGCGCGACCAGGGCACCGGCGATCGACAGTTCGCCGTGGATCTCGCGGGCACGATCGAGACCGGTCGCGGACCGATCGGCGTTCGCGGCACCGCCACGCTCAGCCGCCCGTTTGCCACCGACCGGGAGGTGCGGCTCGGCCGCCGCGATGAGGTCCTGCTCCCGGCCTCGCGCACCACCACCCTGCGCCGCATTCCGGGGCAGCAGTTCTCGCTCGACGTCCAGCCGTACCTGCGCGTCGCGCCATCGTTCGCGCTGTACGGCCAGCTCGGCTATCTGCGCCGTGGCGCGACGAGCTGGGAGGCAGCCGCGGCATCGACGCCGACGTCCGGGGGTGCACTCGGTTCCATGGGCACCGGCACGGGCGCCACCGCGATGACGGCGGGTCTCGGCCTGAGCTATGCCCATTCCGGCGTCAACAAGGACGGCATCGTGAAGATGCCGGTCGAGGCGGGTTTCGGTGTGGTGCGCGTGGTCTCGAGCAGCAGCGGCCTGGTCGCGGACCGGCTCACCACCCGCGTCTGGTTCCGAGTCTACAAGCGACTCTTCACGCGCTGACGCCACCGGCCAGCATCGAGGTGGCCAACCGCCGCGCGGCATCGTCATCGGCACTCCCGAGCATCCGCGCGATCTCGATCACTCGATCATCACCGTGGATCACTTCGACATCGCTGGTCGCGATGCCGCCGCGGGTCTGCTTCCGCACGACCAGGTGCCGGTCCGCGCGTGCGGCGATCTGTGGCAGGTGAGTGATCACCAGCACCTGATGACGCGCGGCGAGCCCTGCGAGGGCCGCGCCGACGGCCGCGCCGGTTTCGCCGCCAATTCCCTGATCGATTTCGTCGAAGACCAGCGTGGGCACCTGATCGTGCCGGACGAGGGCGACCTTCATGGCCAGCATCAGACGCGAAAGCTCTCCCCCGCTCGCAGCGGTCGCAATCGGCCTGGGGGCGAGCCCGGGATTGAGCCGCGCACTGAAGACCACCTGCTCGGCGCCCTCGGCACCAAGCGTGTCGAGGGGACGCAGGTCGATCGAGACGATCGCCTCCGGCATCCCGAGCCCCGGCAGGATCCGCGTCACCTCCTCCGCGAGTCGACCCGCGGCCGCCGTTCGACGCACCGTCAATTCGCCCGCCACCTGCGCGAGCATGGCGCGAGCGGTGGTGAGCTCGCGATCCAGGCGCGACAGATCGAGCGCGGCCGTATCGATCAGGTCGATCTCGGTGCCCGCCTCGCGACGCACCTCGAGGACATCCTCGAGCGTTGTGCCGTGCTTCCGGACCAAGGTGCCGAGCTGCTCGCGCCGCCGCTCGACCTCCGCCAACCGTTCCGGGTCCTCGGCGACGTCCTCCTCGTACAGTTCGGCCAATCGCGCCAGTTCATCGCAGGCCACCCACGCCGGATCGAGAAGGGCCCGCCAACCCTGGACGGTCGGATCGCGTCGGCCGAGTTGCTCGAGCACCCGGGCCAATCGGCCGAGTCGTTCCCGAATCCCGTGCTCGTCGGCATCGAGCAGCGTGAGCGCCTCCCGCGCCAGCTCCCCGAGGATGCCGGCCTGCCCCAGACGGTTCGCCTCGACATCGAGATCGGCGTCCTCCCCCGGCCGGAGGCGTGCGGCATCGATCTCGTCGATCACATGCCGCAGCCAGTCACTGCGGCGGACGGCCTCGTCGCGACGCAGGGTCAACTCATCCACGTGACCGCGCAGCGTCACGACCGCACGATGCGCCGCCGCCACCGCGCTCCGGAGTTCCTCGGCATCGGCATAGGCATCCAGCAGGTCGCGTTGCGTCGCCGCTCGGGACAGTTCCAGGGTCTGGTGCTGGCCATGGAGATCGACGATGTGCCCACCGATCGCGGCCTGGATCCCGATGGTCGTCGGGGACCCGTTGATCCAGGCACGTGACCGCCCCTCGATGCTCACATCGCGGCGGATCACCAGGAGTTCTGCCGGATCGAGTCCGGCCTCGTCGAGCGCGGCATCCAGCGTTTGGGGGGGGGAGTCGAAGGAGCCCTCGACCACCGCGCGCGAGGTGCCCGTCCGAACCGCCGCGCGGTCGGCCCGATCACCCAGCAGGAGGGCGAGCGCGTCGACGAGCATCGACTTGCCCGCGCCCGTCTCGCCGGTCAGCACATTGAGGCCCGGGCCGAGGTCCAGCGTCACATCGGCGACCGTGGCCAGATCACGGACCCGGAGCGTCCGGAGCACCTAGTCCCGCCCCGAGAGGTCGCCCCAGTGCAACTTCTCGCGCAGCCGGGGCATGAAGCCCATTCCCGCAAACCGGACCAGATGCACCCGGTGGGCGCTGACCCGGACCATGAGCCGTTCGCCCTCGGAGATCTCGCAGCTCACCTGTCCGTCGCAGGACAGCATCAGCCCGTGCGGATGGGGATCGAGCGGGGTGATCGAGACGGTGGCGGTCGGATGCACGACGAGTGGTCGCACCGAGAGCGAGTGCGCACAGATCGGTGTCACGATCATGGCATCGAAGGTCGGGGCCACGACCGGGCCGCCGGCACTGAGCGAGTAGGCCGTGGAGCCCGTCGGCGACGCGACGACGATCCCGTCCGACGAGATCGGCCCGATGGAATCCTCATCCACCGACAACTGGACGCGGACCACGCGGGCCACGCCACTCTTGTGCAGCACCACGTCATTGAGTGCCCGGATGGGCGGGGCATCGCCGAGCCGGGCCTCGAGCATGGCACGGGAACTGATCGTGAATTGCCGCGACTCCCAGAGATCGAGCGCCTCGATGGCGCGGTCCCGGTGCATCGCCGTGAGAAACCCCACGCGGCCGAAATTGAGCCCGAGGATCGGGACGGGCGCCGTCTCGAGGCGATGGGCGCCCCGCAGGAGGGTCCCGTCGCCGCCGAGCGTGAGGAGCAGGTCCAGCGCATGGGGCTCGAGGGGGGGGAGGCGGCGCCCCAGCAACCTGGCCACGTCACGGTCCCCCGAGAGTGTCCATCCCCGCGCCTCGACGCTCGCGGTCACCCCGGCCAGGATCTCGCCGAGGTCAGGGTACCGCGGGTTGGCGAGGATGCCGACCCGCATGCGCGCTCAGCGCAGCACGGGGTCGGCCAGGACAGCCCGCACCCGTGCCGCGATTCCCTCGGCCGTGAGCCCGAACGCGGCAAGCTGCCGCTGGCGTGGGGCCTGGACGATCAATGCGTCGGGGACACCCATCGTGAGCACCCGCACGCCCGGGTGGCTGTCCTGGAGTCGCGCGGCGAGCGTCGCCCCAAAGCCGTTGATCACCGCGCCTTCCTCCACTGTCACCAGCACCCGGCAGTCGGGGAGGAGCTCGGCCAGCATCGTCTCATCGAATGGCTTCAGGAAGCGCGCGTTGACCGCTCCAGCGTCGATCCCTTCCGCAGTCAGCGCACGCGCGGCCTCGGCGGCGGGCAACGCCATCGTGCCGGTCCCGAGGATCACGATCTCGCGACCGGGGTACAATCGCTCCCAGGTCCCGTACGGCACGGCGGGGACCGAGCCGACCGGGTTGGGGTCCTCGGGCGCCTTGTCCCGCGGGTACCTGGTGCAGAACGGTCCGTCGTGCTCGAGGGCGCACCGCAGCAGCCCGACGAGTTCATCCGCATCCTTCGGGGCGGTGACGGTCATCCCGGGGACCGCGAGCATGTAGGGAATGTCGTAGAGACCCATGTGCGTCTGGCCATCCTCCCCGACGAGTCCCGCGCGATCCATGCAGAACACCACCGGCAAGTGCTGCACTGCCACATCGTGGATGATGTTGTCATAGCCGCGTTGCAGGAACGTGGAGTACACCGCGACGATGGGGCGGATCCCCTGGGTGGCCGCACCCGCGGCGAATGTCACGGCGTGCCCTTCGGCGATTCCCACATCGAAGAACCGGTCGGGGAATCGCTTCTGGAAGATCGCCGTCCCCGTGCCACTCGGCATGGCGGCGGTCACCGCGATCAGGTCATCGCGCTCCTCACCGAGCGCCGTGATCGAATCACCGAAGACCTGGGTCCAGCTCGGCGGGCCACTCGCCTTCTTGCGGGCCTCGCCGGTTTCCTTGTCGTAGGCCGCCAGCCCGTGCCACTTCTCGCGGTTGGCCTCGGCGAATGCGAAGCCCTTCCCCTTCTCGGTCAGCACATGCACCACCCGTGGCCCGGTCAGGTCACGCACATGTGCCAGCGTGGCAGTCAGCTTTTCGAGGTCATGACCGTCGATCGGCCCGAAGTACCGGAAGCCGAGCTCCTCGAACAGCATGCCGTTGCTGAACAGGTTCTTGACCGATTCCTCGACGTTCCTGGCGAGATTCACCACGCCATCGCCGAACACGTCGCCGAGCTTGAAGGTCACCCGCTTGAGGCGCTCACGCAGGCGATCCGTCCGCGGGTCGGCGACGATGGTTCCGAGCAACTTCGAGATCGCGCCCACATTCGGGGAGATGCTCATGCCGTTGTCGTTGAGGATCAGGATGATGTCGCGATCCGAATCCCCGGCGTTGTTCATCCCCTCGTAGGAGAGACCACAGGTGAGGGCACCGTCGCCGACGACCGCCACCACCTTGTGCTTGTCCCCGCGCAGATCGCGCGCGACCGCCATGCCCAATGCGGCGGACATCGCGGTCCCGGCGTGCCCGGCCCCGAAGTGATCGTGCACCGACTCGTCCCGCTTGAGGAATCCCGAGAGGCCACCCTCGGTCCGGAGGGTGGCGAACCCTTCCTGGCGGCCAGTGAGCAGCTTCCAGGCATAGGCCTGATGCCCGACATCCCAGAGCACCTTGTCCGTCGGGGAGTCGAACTCGTAGAGCAGCGCGATCGCGAGCTCGACCACCCCGAGCGAGGCGCCGATGTGGCCGCCGGTGACCGAACAGCGATCGATCAGGCACTCACGGATCTCCTGGGCCAACTGCGGGAGTTGTGCCCGTGAGAGCTGCTTGATATCGGCCGGACCCTGAATTCCGTCGAGCAGTGACATCGGCGCTCCAACGCGCTGAAGGTGATCAGGACGTGCGATCTACAATATACCGTGCCAGGTGAGCGAGGGGGCCGAGCGGGAGCCCGGCCACCTCGAGGGCATCAATCGCACGCGCGGCGTGCCGCTGCGCCGCGAGGGCCGCCTTCTCGACGCCCAGCAGGCCGACGTAGGTGCTCTTGGCGACGGCCGCATCCTTCCCGGCAGTCTTGCCGAGCTGGTCGGAGGTCCGCGTGGCGTCGAGTACATCGTCGGCAACCTGGAAGGCGAGTCCGACCTCGCGCCCGAAGTGCCGGAGCGCCACCATCTGCCGGTCTGTCGCACCTGCCGCGATCCCGCCGATCACGACCGAGGCCGTGATCAGGGCACCGGTTTTCTCCCCATGGATCCGGATCAGTGTGGCCAGGTCGAGGTCCGCGCCCTCCGCCTCGAGATCGCGCCACTGGCCACCGACCATGCCGCGAATCCCCCCGGCCTCGAACAGCTCCATCGCGATGGCTCGCTGAACATCGAGGTCCAGCCCCATCTCGTGCATCGCGCGGGCCAGGACCTCGGCCGCGACCGGGACGAGCAGATAGCCGACCCGGGTGGCGGTGGCGACATCGAACGCCACGTGTGTGGTCGGGCGACCCCGACGGAGCGGGTCGTCGTCCATGCAGGGGAGGTCATCGTGCACCAGCGAATAGGTGTGCACGATCTCGATCGCCGTGGCCACCCCGCAGATCCCCGTGTGAGTCCCGCCAACCGCGCGGTAGGCCGCGAGCACGAGCGCCGGTCGCACCCGCTTGCCGGGGGAGCGGAGGGCATAGGCCAAGGCATCACCGACGGGCCCAGGGGTTTCGCGTCGGAGGGTATTGGCCGTCTCCTCGAGTCGAAGGTCGACCTGACGACGTGCCTCCGCGAGGATGGCGGGAGCCTCAGCCATCCAGCGGTTCGAGCCGAACCACGTCGTCCTCGGCCGTGTCACGGAGGACCTGCTGGACGCGCGTCTCGGCATCCGCGAGTCGGGCCTTTGCCGTGCGGAGCCGACCGACCCCTTCCTCGAAGATCTGGAGCGCCTCCTCGATCGGCAGGTCATCGGCCTCGAGGCGTCGAACGATCTCCTCGAGCCGCTTGAGATCGTCGCCCAGTGTGGGTTGCGTGGTCATGTCGTGTCCCTGCGTGCGGAGATGGTGCCATCACTGACCCGGAGCGTGAACGGTGCCCCGGGGCGGAAATCCGATGTGCGGCGCAACACGTGTCCCTCATCGTCGGTGGCCATGGCGTAGCCCCGGCCGAGCACTGCCAGTGGCGAGAGGGCATGCAACTTGGCAGCATCCCGATCGAGGGTCGCGAGATATCTGGTGATCCGCCGGGTGATGGCGGGCTCGAGGCGGGCCGCGAGGGTGGCCACCCGCTCACGCGGTCGGCGGACATGCCGCTCGAGTCCGGCGGGGAGCGCGCTGGCGGCGGCGAGGACGCGCCGTTCAGCCGTCCGCAATCGCTGCAACAGCGCACTGGCCATCCGGTCCCTGGTCCGTTCGAGACGTTCGCGTCGACGCGAGAGGCTCGCGTGCAGTGCCGGCCGCATCCGGGCCTCGAGGCTCGACACGAGTCGCGTGATCTCGGTGTGCTCGGGCAGCGCGAATTCCGCCGCCTGCGAGGGGGTCGCGGCCCGGAGGTCGGCCACCAGGTCGGCGAGGGTGACGTCGACCTCGTGACCGACCGCACTGATGATCGGGATGGGGGAGGCCGCGATGGCCCGGCACACCGCCTCGTCATTGAAGGCGGCCAGGTCCTCCTTCGCCCCCCCCCCGCGTCCGATGATGCAGAGATCGACGCCCGGGAGCCGGGGCAGCGTCTCGAGCGCTGCCACCAGTTCCCCCGGCGCATGGTCGCCCTGCACCGCGGCATTGATCACCAGCAGCTCGATCGCCGGCCACCGGCGACGGGCCACCGTGATGATGTCGCGCACCACCGCACCCGCCACCGAGGTGATCACCGCGATCCGCCTCGGGTATGCCGGGAGTGGGCGCTTGCGCGCAGGATCCAGCAAGCCGTCCGCGAGCAAGGCCTGCTTGATCCGCTCGACGTTCTGGGCTGCGGCCCCCACGGCCGAGGCCGGCAGGACCTGGACGATGTTGAACCGGAGCGCCGAGCGTTCCTCCCACACCGAGGGCGTGCCGAGGGCAAAGACCTCGGCCCCCTCCGTGATCGGCGTCTTGAGTCGTGCCGCCACCGAACGCCAGATGGTGCAATCGATCTTGGCCAACTCGTCACGCAGCCCGAAGTAGACGTGTCCACTGGGGTACCGCTTCACGCCGACCAGTTCGCCCTTGACCCAGGTGGCCGGAAATTCCGATTCCACCCGGTCCTTGAGGACGCGGGCCAGCCGGGAGACCGACCAGGCCTCGTCGAGCCCGCTCACGCGCCGCCCGGTTGCTGCAACCTTGCCGCCTTGACGGTGTTCGAGAGCACCATCGCGATGGTCATCTTCCCCACCCCACCCGGGACCGGCGTGATCGCCCCGGCCACCTCGCGCACGGCATCGAAGTCGACATCCCCGACCACGCGGTATCCCTTCGGACGACTCGTGTCCTCGACCCGGTTGATCCCGACGTCAATGACGGTGGCACCGGGTTTCACCGCATCGGCACCGATGAAATTGGCGCGGCCGATGGCGACAATCAGGAGGTCGGCGGTCCGGCAGACCGCCGCGAGGTCGCGTGTTCGCGAGTGACAGATCGTGACGGTGGCATCCCCACCCGGGCCGGACTGCAGCAACAGGTTCGCCATCGGACGACCAACGATCGTCGAGCGGCCGACGACGACGGCGTGGGCGCCTCGGGTGGAGATGTCCGAGCGGCGGAGCATCTCCTGGATGCCGAAGGGTGTCGCGGGAATGAACGCGGTCGGATCCCCGAGCACGAGCTTGCCCACATTCATCGGGTGGAAGCCATCGACATCCTTCCGGGGATCGATCCGCCTGAGCACCTGATCAGCATCGATATGCGGCGGGACCGGCATCTGACACAGGATGCCGTGCACGTCAGGATCCGCGTTCAGGCGATCGATCACGCGGAAGAGTTCGGTCTCGGTCGTGTCGGTGGGCATGGTGATCGTGCTGGAACGCATGCCGGACTGCGCGCATGCCTTCCCCTTGGCACGCACGTACATCTGGGAGGCGGGGTCCTCTCCGACCAGGACCACGGTCAGGCCCGGGACGATGCCGCGCCCCGCGAGCCGCGACACCTCATCCGCCACCTCGGCCTGGATCGCGACGGCGAGCGCCGCGCCGTCGAGAATGCGGGCGCTCACCTGGCCACCCCGGTCGCTCGGGTTTCTCGGATCACGGTCACGCGAATCTGTCCTGGATATTGGAGTTCGGATTCGATGCGGCGGGCGATGGTCTCGGAGAGTGCTTCCGCATCGGCGTCACTGAGCGTCTCGGGCTTCACGATCACGCGCACCTCCCGACCGGCCTGGATCACGGTGGTCCGTTCGACGCCCGGGTAGTCGCCGGCGATCTCCTCGAGCCGTGTCAAGCGCTTGACATAACTATCGAACGCCTCGCGCCGCGCGCCGGGCCGCGCCCCACTCATCGCGTCGGCTGTCTGGACCAGCACCGATTCCGTGCTCTCATGCGGCACATCATCGTGATGGGCACCGATCGCGTTGAGCACCAGCGGCTGCTCACCATGGCGGCGGGCGATTTCGACGCCGAGTTCGACGTGGGTGCCCTCATGTTCGTGCGTCAGGACCTTGCCGATGTCATGCAACAGGCCGCCCCGCCGCGCGAGTGCGACATCGGCATGCAGCTCCGCGGCCATCATCCCGGCCAGCCAGGCGACTTCCTTCGAGTGCTCGTACAGGTTCTGGCCGTAGGAGGTCCGATAGCGCATCCGACCGACCAGCGTGATCAGTTCAGGGGCCAGGCCATGCACACCGAGATCGAAGGCCGCCTTCTCGCCGAGTTCCGCGAGTTGGGCATCGATCTCGGCTCCTGCCTTGCTGACCAGTTCCTCGATTCGCCCCGGGTGGATGCGCCCATCGGCCACCAGCGCCTCGAGCGCCCGACGTGCGATCTCGCGTCGGACGGGATCGAAGCAGGACACCACGACCGAATCCGGCGTGTCATCGATGATCACGTCGACTCCCGTGGCGAGTTCGAACGCCCGGATGTTGCGTCCCTCCCGCCCGATGATGCGCCCCTTCATGTCGTCGCTTGGCAAGGTCACCACGGAGACCGTGGTCTCCGCCGTGTACTCGGAGGCCATCCGTTGTGCGGCCATGGCGATGATCCGGCGTGCATCCCGCTCGGCCTCGCGCTGGCCCTGCTCCCGGATCTGCCGGGCATGCGCCGCCGCCTCGGCACGGGCCGTGGCCTCGACTTCCTCACGCACGCGCGCGGCCGCCTCGTCGCGCGTGAGTCCCGCGACCTGTTCGAGCCGCGCTGCGATCGCCGCGGCACGCTCCGTCACGTGCGCCTGCTCGATGGCCAGTTCCCGTCCCCGTGCATCGAGCCCGTCGCGGTGGGATTGCAGGGCGCGTTCGTCCGCCAGGAGCCGCTGTTCACGGTCGGCGAGCCGGGCTTCACGGTCGGTCAGCCGTTGTTCGAGCTTCTCCGCCTCGGCCCGACGGGTGAGGACCTCCTGACGGACCTCGTCACGGAGCGCCTTGGCTTCCTCACGGGCCTCGGCGAGCTGGCGGTCGCGGAGCCCGACCGCTTCATGTTCGGCCGTGGTCCGGATGTCGGCCGCTGTGGCACGTGCCTGCTCGGTCAGCGCCCGGAGCGATTGCTTCCGTCGGGTGAGCAAGGCATTCCAGCCGACGATGCCGAAGAGTGTGCCGACCAGCGCGCCGATGGCGGCGGTGAGGCCGGGATGCAGGTCCATCATCGCTCTCTATCCCAACAGCGGAGGTTCCCGCCGGGTTCTGGTCAGTCGGAAGTCGCGCCGCGATTGGCCCGCTTCGCGGGCGGCAGGAGGCGCGCGAGGTCCTCGGTCAGGGTGGTGAGTCGGCGCGCCACGTCCGCGTCGCTTCGACGAGCACGAAACAGTTCGTCGGTCACGGCGAGACCGGCCAGGATGGCCGCCTTGTGCGCCTCGAGCGCCGGCATCATCGTGCGGATGCTCCGGAGCGCCTCGTCGAGGTGCGCCGCGACCTCCCGGGTGTACTCTGGCGGCAACTCCGAGCGCACCACCAGCTCTTCCCCGCCGACCACGACGCGTACCGACTGCCTGGTCCCGCTCATGCTGCCCCCTCGGACGCGGCATCGCGATCAACGAACGCGAGGCGTTGTTGCAAGCGGACCAGCATTTCCCGAGCGCGATCCACTCGGGCGCGGAGGTCCAGGTTCTCGCGCTCGAGATCCAGCAAGCGTGCCTGTTGCCGCACCAGCTCGTCGCCCGGCACCATCCCCTGCTTTCCCTTGACCGCCTGCAGCTCCTGCTCGGCCTTGAGGCAGCGCCGACGCCACCCACCGAGTTCCTCGGTCAGGTGCTCGAGCACCCGCTCGAGGTCGGCGAGCGCCGTGAGATCAGGACGAGCGTAGGGTGACGTCAAGTTCGCGCTCCAGCATCTGGACCAGTCGAGCCGTCGCCTGGTCGACTTCCTTGTCAGTGAGCGTCCGGTCGCCAGCGCGGAAGACCAGGCGGAAGGCAACGCTCCGGGTCCCGTCCGGGAGTCCGCTGCCTCGGTATTCGTCCACCACGGCGCTGCGTTCCAGCGCAAACCGTGCACCGCGCTGGGTCAGCAGGGCCAGCACGTCGGTCGACCGCCGGTCGGACCCGAGCAGCAAGGCAAGATCGCGGGTCACCGCCGGATGGCTCGGCAACGGTTCGAACCGGACCGTCGGGCGCGGGGACGGATCGGTGCGGATCTCCCCGCCGAGGAGCGCGCCGGCCCATGGTGGGGTATCCGCCTCGATGGCGCCACACCAACCGATCGTGCGCCCATCCGTCCCCACCGCCACCCACCGCTCCGCTTCAACTTGGACCGTCGCAGTGGGATGCGCCAGAGCAAGCAACCGTTCGAAGAGCCACCGGGCGTCCCAGGGATCCCAATCGGTCACCTCACTCCCCCTGCTCCAGTGCGCCGGGTGGCGGGCCCCGGTCACGGCAAACGCCACGTTGGTCGCCTCGATCGGACGCTCGCCCGGGGCTGCCCGGGTGAACACCGTGCCGATCTCGAAGAGGCGCACATCCCGGGTCATCACGTGGAAGTTGGCCTCCACCTGACGGACGAGCGCCGGCAAGAGGGCCTCCCGGAGTCGGCCATGGTCTGCCGACAGCGGGTTCTGGATCCGGGGCGCCAGATCGATCGCCGTCCCCACCATCGGGAGGGTCATCACCTCGGAGAGTCCGAGCGCCGCGGCACCGGTGCGGAGCTGTTCCATCAGCGTCCAGGCGGCATCATCACGACGGGCGCCGGGGCGGAACGGGCGCAGCTCGGTGGGGATATTGTCGTAGCCGTGGATCCGGGCGACTTCCTCCACCAGGTCGATCTCGCTCGTGATATCCGGGCGCCAGCCCGGGACATCCACCGCGATGCGGCCGTCCTCCGGCTTGCTCACGACCGTGGCACCGATCGCCACGAGGCAGCGTTCGATCTCGGTCCAGCCGAGCTCGATGCCGAGCACCTGGGCGATCCGCGACGGGCGGAGGAAGATGCGCGGCGGGTACGACGGCGCCGGGAAACAGTCGACCGTCGGGCCGTCGAGCGCGCCCCCCGCCACACCGATCAGCAACCGGATCGCGCGGCGAAACGCCTCGACCGCCCCCCACCGGTCGGTCCCCCGCTCGAAGCGTTGCGAGGCCTCGGTGCTCAGGTTGACCCCGCGCCGGGCGGCCCGCACGCGGAGCGGCTCGAACCAGGCACACTCGAGGAAGACGTCACGCGTCCGCTCGGTCACCTCGGTATCCCCCCCCCCCATCACCCCGGCGATACCGATCACGCGCTCCGCGTCCGCGATCACGAGCGTTCCCGCGCCGAGGGTGCGCGTCACGCCATCGAGCGTCGTGAGCTGTTCGCCCGCCCGGGCCGCACGGACCACCACGGCCGGGCCGACGAGGGTGGCCGCATCGTAGGCGTGCATCGGCTGGTTGAGCTCGAGCATCACGTAGTTGGTGACATCGACCACGTTGTTGATCGTGCGGACCCCGACGGCCTGCAGGCGCTCCACCAGCCACTCGGGTGACGGCCCGACCGTCACACCGCGAATGGTCGCCGCGAGGAACCGGCCGCACCCGGCGCGATCGGTGATCGCGAGTCGGATCCCACCGACCGACGCCTCGTCGGCGTACCGCGTCGGGGTCGGCAAGTCGAGCTCGGCCAGATTCGGTACCGCGGGCAGCCGGAACGGGAGGCCGTACGCGATCGCCAGTTCGCGTGCGACCCCCTTGTGGCCGAACAGATCCGGCCGATTCGGGGTGACATCGACCGTCAGCATGTGGTCACCGAGTCCGAGGACCTCGAGCAACCCGGTGCCGGGGGGAGCCTCGGTGTCGAGGGCCAGGATGCCATCATGGTCCTGACCAAGCCCGAGTTCGCGTGCCGAGCAGAGCATCCCCTCCGAGACCTCGCCGCGCAGCTTGCGCCGCTCGATCACCATGCCGTTCGGCATGGTCGTGCCGAGCCGCGCGAACGGGTACCTGGTGCCGGCCGCGACGTTGGGCGCCCCGCAAACGACCTGGAACAACGCGCCACTGCCATCGTCGACGGTGGTGACCTGGAGCTTGTCGGCGCTGGGGTGCGGACGCACCTCGGTCACGAGCCCGACGACGAACGGGGCGAGCTCGGCGCCCACGGTCGCGATGGCATCGACCGGGGCACCGAGCATGCCGAGCCGAGCGGCCGCCTCGACGGGGTCGATTGGCTGGCGGAGAAAGGCCTCGATCCAGCGGCGCGAGATGTTCATGGAGTGAGTGCGCCGAACTGGGTCAGGAAGCGCATGTCGCCGCCGTAGAGCAGCCGGATGTCCGGCAGGCCATAACGGAGCATCGCGATCCGCTGCGGCCCCATGCCGAAGGCCCAGCCGGTCCATTCCTCCGGGTCGAGTTCGACGTTTCGGAGGACCTGCTCGTGGACCATGCCGCATCCCAGGATCTCCATCCAGCCCGTCCCCTTGCACGCGCTGCATCCCCCCCCTCCACAGAGCAGGCACCCGACGTCCATCTCGGCCGACGGCTCGGTGAACGGGAAGAACGAGGGCCGGAAGCGCACGCGGGTGTCGGGACCGAGGAATCGCTCGGCGAAATGCGTGAGGGTCGCCTTGAGGTCGACGAAGGTGATGCCGCGGTCGACGGCGAGTCCCTCGATCTGGGTGAAGGCCGGGGCGTGTGACGGATCGAACGGGTCGTTGCGGTAGACGGTGCCCGGGATGATCACCCGATATGGGGGGGGGCCACTCCGCATCACGCGGATCTGGACGGGCGAAGTGTGGGTCCGGAGCAGCAGCTTCCCGCCCGGACCGGGCACGCTGCCCTCGGGATCGAGGTAGAGCGTGTCGTGCATGTCCATCGCCGGATGATCCTCGGGGAAGTTGAGGGCGAGGAAGTTGAGTTCCTCGTCCTCGACCTCGGGACCGAGCGCCACGCTGAAGCCGAGCCCGCGAAAGATCTCCACGATCTCGGCGGTCACCTCGCTCACCGGGTGACGCGTCCCGACCCAGTCGGCACGACCGGGCATGGTCGGATCGGTGGCCTGGATGCGTGAGGCACGGCTGGAACTGACGAGCTCCGAGCGGCGCGCGGCGAAGGCTGCCTCGAACTCCTGCTTGAGGGTGTTCAGCGCAGCGCCCGCCTCCCGCCGCTGCTCCACCGGGAGGGAGCTGAGCTGCTTGAGGCGGGCGTTGAGTTCACCCTGCTTTCGACCGAGCACACCGATCTCCTCCGCCTCGAGCGCGGGGAGGTCGAGTGTGCTGATCGCCGCCAGCCGGACGCGCAGGCCGGCGAGACCGAGGGGATCGGCCACGGCGGTTACTGGTTCGCCTTGGCGACCTCCGCCAGCTTCGCGAACGCATCGGCATCGCGCACGGCGAGGTCGGCGAGCACCTTGCGGTTGATCTCGACGCCAGCGGTCTTGAGGCCGGCCATCATGCGCGAGTACGAGATCTCGTGCAGGCGAGCGGCGGCGCCGATCCGGGTGATCCAGAGGCGGCGGAAGTCGCCCTTCTTCTTGCGACGGTCACGGTAGGCATAGGCCATCCCGCGTTCGACGTTCTCCTTGGCGGCCTTGTACAGCTTGCTCCGGGCGCCGACGCCGCCCTTGGCGGCGGCCATGATCTTCTTCTTGCGGGCGTGGTGCGCCACGCCATTCTTGACGCGAGACATGGAATTCTCCTCAGCCCTGGAGCAGCTTGATGGTCCGCCGGAAGTCAGCCGAGCTCACGAGCGCGGACTTCCCCAGCTTGTTCTTCCTGGCCGTGTCCTTCTTGGTCAGGATGTGGCGAAGGTTCGCCTTGTTGCGCTTGATCTTGCCGGTCCCGGTCAGCGAGAACCGCTTCGCGGCCGCGCGCTTCGTCTTCATCTTGGGCATGCCAATTCTCCGGATCGCTTGTCAACCCGCCGCTATTTCGGGGCGAGCACCATGATCATGTTGCGGCCGTCCTGCTTGGCCTCCTGCTCCACCTTGCCGACATCGGCCAGAAGGGTCGAGACCCGGTCGAGCACGGCGCGCCCAAGCTCCGGATGCGCCATCTGGCGGCCACGGAACATCATCGTGACCTTGACCTTGTTCCCCTCGACGAGAAACTCCCGCGCATGGCGGGTCTTGAACTCGAAGTCGTGTTCGGCGACCCCGGGGCGCAGCTTCACCTCCTTGAGGTGAATCACGTGCTGCTTCTTCTTGGCCGCCCGAGCTGCCTTCTGCTCCTCGAACTTGTACTTGCCGTAGTCCATGATCTTGACCACGGGAGGTCGCGCCATCGGGGCGACTTCGACCAGGTCGAGGCCCCGCTCGACCGCAGCCGCCATGGCTTCGTCGATGGAGAGGACGCCGAGCTGCTCGCCCTCCGCGGTGACTACCCGGACCGGCGAGATGCGGATCTGCCGGTTGACACGTACACGTCGTTCGCGATCGAGGCTGGACAGTGGAATCGGTCCTTTCGTTGAGCCAAAAAAGAACACCCCGCCGAAGATCGGCGGGGTGTCCAAGAGGCGCACCACAGCCCCGTGAGGCTGGATGCTTATGCTCCCTGGACCCGGTCGCCTGTGCTGCAGCTTGGGGTGGGACGGCTGTTCCCGTCCGCTTGAACAGGGGGATTCTACTGCAAAGGGGGTGCCATGTCAACCCCCCTCGGGCGAGAACACGAGCGGTGAGCCAGCGCACGCCTCGATGGCGCGTGTCGATGGAACCGCATCCCCGGAGGTCCCCAATGGCAATCCGCGAGGCCGAGCTGCTCCGCGACATCACCCCGACAGAGGCCGTGCTCCTGTTTGGCGACCGTGTTGTGGAGGCCTTGCCCGCGCCCGGAATCCTGTGGGAGGAGGTGCCGATGTCCGGGAAAGGGGTGGATGGCCTCGAACTGGTGGACGCGGCGATGGAGACGCTGGTGGCCGCGTTGATCGAGGCGGGCGCCGTCCCCAGGATCGAGGAGACCAGGAAGTTCATCTTCTTCACCACCATCCGGTTGCACCTGCACATCCCCGACGCGATGCGCTCGTGGCCGACCGGCAGCCCGGAGGCCCGGGTCGTGGCCTGGATCGTTCGCCAACCGGGTCAATCGGCACCGGTGGAGGACGCCCTCATCGCGCTCTTCATGCCCACCCGGCACCACAACGTGTGGCGGATGGCGTATCAGGCCCTGCACGATGGCCTGGTGGAGCGCGGCTACATCGAGCGGCGAACCATCACGGTCCTGAAGGTCGTCCAGAAGCAGCAGTTCGGGTTGCACCCGGAATACCGTGCACCGCTGACGGGCGCGGCCAGCGCTTTCGAGCGTGACCATCTGCATGTACGAACCCGGCTGCGGCCGGAAACGCGTGTCGCCGCGTTCCGGTCCTGGCGCGCTGCGTTCTCTGAGCAGAACATCACGACGGGCGACTGACCTCGCTGGCCCCTCGCCACGAGCATTCGCTGCCGGTCGAGGCCGAGCACGGTTACCCCGGGGGAAGTGCGCCCGCCGAGTCCCCGCTCAGCAACTCCTTCCGCGCCGCGACGTGGCAGATCAGGAATCCGACACAGCCTCCGACCCCTGTGAGGGTCATCATCGGCCAGAGCAGGGTCGCCATCGCGGTATCCGTGAACAGGGTGACCGCCAGCCCAAGCGAGACGAGCGCACCTGCCCCCCCGCCGAACAGGGCTCCCCACCACCGTGTGATGCGGGCACGTCCGCGGGACGAGGCCAGCCCGAGTCCGAGCGAGAACAGGGCCCCCGCGATGAGGCCGAAGAAGCCGAAGACGAGGAACGGGTCAAGGAGGGGCTCGGAGAACAGCGGCGCTCCGCTGACGAGCTGAGAACCCAGGATCCACAGGACCAGCAGGGTCCCCCACGCGATCCCGGAGACGAGCGACAGCAGGAGGACGGCTCGCAGCCGCCGAAATTCCATCATCGGCATCCCTCCATGTGATCACGTCCGATCCTGATCAGTTGTTCCCGAGGCGCGCGAGCGGCGGCGTGATCCCGTTGGGGAGGATGCCCGCAAGGATTGCCATCACGGCGATGTCCGGACGTCGCATGTTCCTCGTGAGTACTCCAGTACAAGAGGTCACCAGCCCACCCTGCGGATCAAGGCCGAGCAACCACCTCGCCCAGCTCCACCCCGCGGTCGCCCTGCACCAGCCGCCCCCCGACCGTGTCCGCGTCGTGCTCGAACACCACGCGCCACCCGTCCGCGACCGCCTGGGGGTAGAGTGCGCGCTTGCTCTCGAGCGTGCGCAATGGCTCGACGTCGTACCCCATGATCCATGGCAACGGCAGGTGGTGCGCCGTGGGCACGGTGTCCGCCGGGTAGAGCAGCCGCTCGCCCCCATCCCCAATCACCACGACCATGTGCCACGGGGTATGCCCCGGTGTCACCATCATGCGAACACCCGGCACGATGGTCCCGGCGGTCCCGTCGATGGTCTCCAGCATACCGCGCTCCTGCAGCACCTCCCAGTTGTGCGGCAGGTAGCTGGCAGCGGTCCGCTCGTTGGTCTGCGTCGCATACTCGAACTCTCGGCGGTGCGCGATGTATCGGGCATTCGGAAACGAGGGCACGACCCTCCGTGCCGGATCATCGGCGGGGATGTAGGTGTTGCCACCGGCGTGATCAAAGTGGAGGTGCGTCGACAGGACGATCTTGATGTCGTCTGGCGCGTGCCCCGCCTCGCGGATGGCATCTTCCAATGCGGTACGTCCGTCGGCACCGGCGTTCTCGACCCCATAGATGTCGTGAAACTTCTCCGATTCCTTGTTGCCGAGGCCGCTGTCGATCAGCAGCAGCCCATCGGGGTGCTCGACCAGGAGTGGCCGCATGGCCAACGGGATCCGGTTGCGCTCGTCGGGCGTGATCCGCCGCTGCCAGAGCGGCTTCGGCACCACCCCGAACATGGCCCCACCGTCGAGCTGCTGGATCCCCGCCTCGAGTGCATGAATGGTGAGCGATCCCACCGTGAGGGTCGTGATGCGGCTCATGAACGGAACTCCTGCATCGGGGTCTGGTGGAGGGTCTCGAGGTCGGCGAGGGTCCTCGCTCCGCGGTCGCGCGCCGCATCGAGGCAGCGGTGGAGCAGCATGCCCGTCACGATCGCATCGCCGGCGGCACGGTGCCGCGAGGGGAACTCCAGCCCGAACCGGTTGGCGAGATTTCCCAGACCGTAACTCTGCTCGCCACGAAAGAGTCGTCGGGCCAGGCGCACCGTGCACAGGCGCGGCCCCTCGAGCACGAGGTCGCGTGCTCGCCGCACCTCCGCGCCAACAAACCCCCAGTCGAACCGTGCATTGTGTGCCACGAACACCCGGCCGGCCAGCGCCGCCAACAGCGGCTCGGCGATCTCCGCAAAACTCGGCGCGTCGGCCACCATCTCGGAACTGATGCCCGTCAGCTCGGCGATCCGAGGCGGAATGGAGCGTCCGGGGTTGACGAGCGATTCGAAGACCAGCTCACGCCGGCCACCCTGCACCACCACCACCGCGATCTCGGTGATCCGATCGTCATCGGCCGGTCGCATGCCGGTGGTCTCGACATCGACCACCGCAAACGCGCACTCCTCGAGCAGCGGCGAGCCGGACGCCTGCGACACCACTGCCCACCGGCCATCCGCCTGCTGTCGGACTCGTGGATCGGCACCCAGTAACGCCACCGCCAGTCGCTCAGCCACGGCGGGAGGCGCCATCGGCAGGCCGAGAACCTCGATCGCGAGTTCGGTCGCGCTCCGGGGCCTGGTCGTGAGCAGCATCAACGCCTGATCGACGAGTGTCCCACCCGGATGCGGCGTGATCCCGATCACGCCGTGGTCCGATGTGACAGCGCGTACGAGAGTGTCTCCAACTCGACGGCAAAGTTCACGTTCTTCACGTCCACGCCCTGGGGTACATGCAGCTGCACCGGGGCGAAATTGAGGATGGCGGTGACACCGGCCGACACGAGCCGGTCAACGAGCGGTTGTGCCGAGTCAGCCGGTGTCACGAGAATCGCAATCTCGACCTGCTCCCGGGCGATGATCGCATCGAGCTGGTCGACGTCCTCGACCGTCATCCTGCCCCAGATCATGCCGATCTTGTCGGGGTCGCGGTCGACCACGGCGACGATCTCGAAGCCACGGGCACTGAAGCCGGCGTACTGTACCAGGGCGCCTGCCAATCGCCCGGCGCCGAGGATCAGGACCCGATAGCGACGATCGAGGCCGAGAATCGCATGCAACCGCACGGCGAGGGCATGCACATCGTAGCCCAGCCCGCGCTTGCCGAAGGAGCCGAAGAACGAGAGATCCTTTCGGACCTGTGCGGACGTGGTCCCGGCGTGGCTGGCGAGCGACTCGGAGCTGATCGTGTCGCGACCCTTCAGCTGGAACTCTTCGAGGAACCTGAGGTAGATCGCCAGGCGGCGGACGGTGGAGTCGGCGATCTTCCGGGGGAGCATTCGTGAAATCTTTCACATGCGGGGCCCCAAGGCAACGTCAGACGACGGAATCCCCCACCACACCCAGCAATCGCACGAAGTCCTCCGGCGTGAGCACCTCCGGGCGGACGTCCGGATCGATCCCCGCGGCGTCGAGCGCCGCACCGGCCTCTTCGGCGCCGAGCCCGCGAGCCTCGCGGAGCGCTCGCTGCATGCGCTTGCGGCGGTAGCTGAAGAGCGAGACCACCAGGCGGCGGAGCTCTGCCACACGCTCGCCCTCGACCAGCGGCTCCGCCCGCGGCACCAGATGCACCACGGCGCTATCGACCTTGGGCGGCGGCACGAACGATCCTCGCCCGATCCGCATCGGGCTCGTGACGTCGGCGACCGCGGTGATGCCGACCGTGAGGGCGCCGTACGCCGATGTCCCCGGCTCCGCGACCAATCGCCTGGCGACCTCCTCCTGCACGAGGAAGGTGACCGACGCCGGGAGCGGCGGCGTGAGCGCACGCTCGAGCAATGGCGAGGTGATGTAGTAGGGAATGTTGCCGACGACACGCCACGGGAAACCCATTGCGGTCCATGGCCGCACCAGTTCATCCCAGGGCAGTTGCAGTGCATCGCCCTCGATCAGCGCGAAGGGCTGTGTGGCGTGGCGCCGCACGAGCTCCGCACCCATCCGCGTGTCCATCTCGATCGCGACCACGGTCGCCCCGGTGTCGAGCAGCGCGGCAGTAAGTCCGCCCGGCCCGGGCCCGATCTCCAGGATCACCTCGCGCGGGCCCGCCGTGCTGGCATCGGCGATTCGCGTGAGCAAGTCACGATCCCGGAGGAAATGCTGGCCGAGTTCCTTGCGTGCCTTCACCTCACATCCGGAGGATGAGGATGGTGATGTCGTCGGAGGGCGTCCCGCCGAAGGCCGCCATGTCGGCGAGCACCGCCGCCTGCAGTTCGGCCGGCGACAGCGCACGACCTGCTTCGAGTTGCTCGATGAACCGTTCCTCGCCGTAGCGGTCGCCCGCGGCGTTGGGTTGGTCGAGCAATCCGTCGGTACAGAGCACCAGCATGTCGGATGCGAAGGTCCAGGCGACGGTTTCCTGCCCGAACTCCCCTTCGCTGACGAGTCCGAGTGGCGGCGCGGTGGGCGAGAGACGCGCCGCCGGACCGTACCGGGGCACCCGGAAGGCATGGGCGTGGCCGGCGTTGGAGTAGGTAAGGCGGTTGGCCGCGGGCTCGAGGATGCCGTAGAACACGGTGAGGTACATCTCGGTATGCTCGAGATCATCGCCGAGCGATTCGCGGATCAGTTCGAGGGTCTGTTCGGGCTCGATCGCCGAGTTGGCATAGATGCCGGCCGCGGCCATGACCTGCGCCGCGATGAGTGCAGCCGAGAAGCCGTGCGAGGAGACGTCGCCGAGCATCACCCCGATCCGACGCTCCCCGTAGCGCGCGAAGGAGTAGAAATCCCCGCCGAGGGACTCCGCCGGGACGCTGTAGACCTGGACGTCGGCCTCGCCGGCGAGCGCCGCCGGGGTCGGCATCAGCTTCTGCTGCAGGTCGTGGGCGAGGGCGAGCTCGCGGGACACGGCGTGCTGCTCGCGCTCGCGCGCCGCGAGACGGGTGTTCTCGATCGCCGCCCCGATCTGGGTCGCGACCGCGGCGAGCAGTTTGGTCTCCTCGCGTGTGAATGTTCCCCCCCCCTCACGATCGGCGAGGGCCAGGGTGCCGATGACGCGCACGCCGGAAGCGGTCGCGTGCAGGACCGGGACCGCGAGGACCTCGCCCTCGACCCAATCCGGCTGGACCCCCGTCTCGACCCGGCGGGTCCGCGCGGCCCGGGGCACCACCACCCCGTCCGGCGAATCGAGCGGCACGCTTTCGGGGACATCGTCGATGGCGCTCCCGACGATCGCGACCAGGTGCAACAGGCCGGTCGCCTCGTCGAGAATGCGGAGCCCCGCGCGTCTTGCGCCCAGCACCGAGGCGACCTCCGTGAGGATGTGCCGGGCGACGTCCTCGACGTCCTGGGATCGGCCGAGCAGCTCCCCGATCGTGTAGATCAGGTCGATCTCCTCGTAGCGTGCCGCGAGCTCGCCGGTCAGGTCGGTGAGCTGCCCCTCGAGGTGCATGACCTGCTCGACGACCGGCATCACCCGCTGCAGGGCACGATCGGGATCCTGGCCGTGATCGGGGGTGACTTCGAGCCACAGGTCGGCGGCATCCGGCATCGCCACGAAGGCCGCGTGTCCCTTTCCGGGACGGAGGTGCGGCGTGGGTGTGGCGGGCCGACTTCCGGCCACGACACGCCAGTCGGCTCCGTCCAGGCGCCAGACCCGGAGGGTGGCGTCGGCGAGCCGACCGAGCGACGGCAGGATGCCGTCGAGATGCCTCAGGAGCGGGTGAGCGTCACCCAGATGATGTTTCCTTGCCGGTTGAAGCGAACCTGCTCGGCGAGGTGCCTGATCATGAAGAGGCCCCGGCCCGTGATGGCCTCGTGGCAGTCCTGTTCATCGACGATTTCCGGCACGGAGGCCGGGTCGAAGCCGGCGCCCTCGTCGGTGACCTGGACCGTGATCGAGGCGATGGACACTTCGACATCGATGGTGACCATTCGCTCGGGATCCTCACAGTTGCCGTAGCACATCGCGTTCGCGATCGCTTCCGCGCTGACGGTCCGGAGACGGAACCGATCGCGTTGCGCAAGAACCTCCGGGAGGTCGCAGCAGGTCACCACGGCCTCGACCGCCTCGCCGACCAGCCCGATCTCCGACGGGAGCACCAGCCTGAAGCGGGCACGGCCCGGGTCCGGGCTGGGCAAGCGGTCGGCGGCGAGATTCACGCTGGCCTCAGAACCCCTTGAGGGCCTCAGGCGCCGTGGCGCTGATCGCGAAGAGCGTGTCGAGCTTGGTCAGCTCGAACAGCGAGCGGAGATCTTCGTTGAGTCCGGCGAGCCGCAATTCGCCCCCGGCCTCACGGACCTTCTTGTTGACCGAGACGAGTGCGCCGAGCCCGGAGCTGTCGATATACGCCGTCGGGCCGAAGTCGACCACGAACTTGCGGGCGCCGTCGTCCAGCGCGTCAGAGAGTGCCTGCTTCAGCTCCTGGCGGTTCGCGACGATCAATTGACCCTCGACGGTCACGACGGTCACGTTGCTGGGCGAGGTGGTGGTGCTGATGGCCATCGGGATCACGGCTCCTGGACAGGGCGGATGGAGGTGTCGCGAGCTTGCAGGGCGACCATCGCCGCTACATCCACAATATCGTCGGTTGACGCGCCCCGCGACAGGTCGGACATCGGACGGGCGAGTCCCTGCAGCAACGGGCCCGCCGCCGTGGCGCCGGCCAGGCGCTCGGTGAGCTTGTAGCCGATGTTGGCGGCGTCGAGCGAGGGGAAGACCAGAATGTTGGCCTGGCCCGCGACGGGGGAAGCTGGACACTTGCAGAGCGCCACCTCGGGGACCAACGCGGCATCGAGCTGGAGCTCGCCGTCCGCGCGCACGTCGGGATACCGCTCCCGGAATCGTTCGAACCCGGTGCGGACCCGATCGACCTCCGCTCCGGAAGCACTGCCACGCGTACTGAAGGAGAGGAACGCCACGACCGGCTCATCCCCGAGGAGTGCCCGGCGATCCTGCACGGCAGCGCTTGCGGCATCGGCCATCGCGTCCGGTGTCGGCGTCGGGATCACGGCCACATCGGTATACGTGAGGATTCGCCCATCGTGGAAGCCGTGATACATCGCCGCCGAGACCGAGCCGATCCCGGGTCGCATCCCGATGGCCCAGAGCGCGGCACGCACGACGTCGCCGCTCGGATGCACCGCTCCGGCCACACAGCCATCCATGGCCCCGATCCCCACGAGTCCCGCGGCGAACCGGAGCGGGTCGGATGCCAGCTCCAGCGCGTGCACACCATCGCGCACCACGTGAGGGCGACGCGCCCGCAGGGATTCGGCCACGGCGCGGGTGCGCGGATCCTCCAGATCCGGGGCGTTGGTCAGGGTGAGGAGCGTGACGTCGGCGATCCCGAGCGCCTCGAGCGTCCGGGCCGCCGCCTGGATTCGGGGATCGTCGCCCTCGGGCATGACGAGGCGGACGTGGTGGCCACCGGCCCGTTCGCGCAGCCGCTCGCGAAGGGTCACCGGCCGTAATGGGACGCGAGCGCGCGATCGACCTCGGGATGCACCAGCCCGTCGAGGTTGCCGCCAAACCTGGCGGCCTCGCGCACCAACGATGACGAGAGGTAGGTGAGGTCGACCGCGGGCACCAGGAAGATCGTCTCGAGCGCGGGGTTGAGGCGACGATTCATCAGCGCCATCTGGAACTCGTACTCGAAGTCGGTCACGGCGCGGAGGCCGCGCACCACGAGTCCAGCGCCCCGATCGCGCGCGAAGTCCGCCAGCAGTCCCGAGAAGGAGGCATAGCCGATCCGATCATCGTCCCCCATTGTCACCTGCAACAACCGCAGGCGCTCCTCGACCGGGAAGAGCGGTGCCTTGTTCGGGTTGATCGCGATCGCCATGATGAGGCGATCACACATCGTGAGCGCGCGGCGCGCGACGTCCTCATGCCCCCTGGTCGGTGGGTCAAAGGAGCCGGGATAGATGGCAGTGCGCATCAGGTCGTCCGGAGGAAGGTGACGGCGATATCGCCCCAGCGGCGGGTCGCTCCCGCGTGCAACTCGACCCGTGGATCATGCTCGATCGCCACGAGCGGCGCAAATGGCCGAGCCTGCCACGCACGAACCAGCCGTGGCGCGAAATCGATCGCGAACGGCGGATCCGCAAGAACCAGGTCGAATGTGCCCGGTGCCATCCGTTCGACAAACCGCATCGCATCGAGTCGCACCACGGTGGCGACGGCCTGCGCATCGAGTGCCGCAATGTTGGCCCGGAGCGCCGCGAGCGACGGGGCGCCGATCTCCACGAAGGTCACCGAGGTTGCGCCGCGGGACAGTGCCTCGAGTCCCAGGGCTCCACTCCCTGCAAACAAGTCCAGCACCCGCGCTCCCGGGAGGTCGGGCCCGAGAATCGACAGCCACGCCTCCCGTACCCGCTCGGCCGTCGGCCGGACCCGAGGGTCCTTCGGCACCACGAGCCGCCGTCCGCCCCAGATCCCGCTGACGATCCGGGTCACCCCGGTGCGATGGCCACGACACGGCCCTGCAGCGACTGCCGCCCCTGCCACTCGTTCTGCTCGAGCCTGAGTGCCAGATCCACCGTGGTCGCGTTCATCGCCCGCACCCGGTCGGCCCAGCCGAAGGCGATCACATCGAGCGAACGGCCCCCCGACTGCACCCGGGCCTTGAGGTGGTTGCTGCCTACCGTCCGCTGATCGAGCAGGCGCGCGCCCCTGAGTCCGAACACCGGCGCGGGATTTCCCATGCCGCATGGCTCCAGATGCCGGCCCAGGCGCTCGAGCGCGTCGTCGAGGGCATCGGCCCCCACTTCGAGATCGACCCGCTGTTCGGGACCGACCTGCTCGAGCGGGAGCCGTTCGCGGGCGACCGCGTTGAATCGCTCCCGGAACGCGTCGATCCGATCGGGACGGATCGTGAGTCCCGCCGCCATCCGGTGACCACCGGATCGCTCGAGCAGGTCGCCACATTCCTGGAGTGCGGCGTGCAGGTCGAACCGATCAATGCTGCGTCCGCTCCCCTTCCCGACCGCGCCCTCGACCCCGATCAGGAAGGTCGGCCGACCATAGCGCTCGACCACGCGCGAGGCGACGATCCCGATGACACCCGGATGCCAGCCGACACTGCTGAGCACGATCGCCCGGTGCACTTCCGGGTCTGCATAGTGCGACTCGACCTCGGCGAGTGCCTCGTCGAGGATCGCCCGATCGAGGGCCTGCCGCCGGACATTGAGGTCCTCGAGCCTCGCCGCGAGCTCGGCCGCTTCCCGATCATCATCCGCGAGCAGCAACTTGAGTCCGTCGCGTGCATCGGCGAGGCGCCCGACTGCGTTGAGACGTGGCGCGACGACAAAGCCGACCTGGCCGGCACGCAGGTCCCCGCCCGCGAGGCGTGCTGTCGCGACCAGCGCGCGGAGCCCCGGCCAGCGGGAGTTGGCCAGCAACTTGAGTCCATGCCGCACGAGCACCCGGTTCTCCCCGACCAAGGGGACCACGTCCGCGATCGTCGCCAGCGCCACGAGATCAAGCAGATGCCAGGCGAAGTTGGTGGGCAGGCCGAGCGGGTCGCTCATGGCCTGCACGAGCTTGAACGCGACACCGGTCCCCGAGAGCATGCGCAAGCCGGATGTGTCATCACGTCGCTGCGGATCGAGCACCGCATCGGCCGGAGGCAACGACGTCGCGGGCAGGTGGTGATCGGTGACGATCACCCGGAAGCCACGCGCCTTCGCGCGCTGCACCGCCTCGACGGCGGTGATGCCGCAATCGCAGGTCAGGATCAGGGTCGCCCCGATGCGTTCGGCCTCGGCGATGCCGGCCGGTCCGAAATCGTAACCATCGCGGAGTCGATCGGGGATGAAGCCATGGACATCGACCGCTGCGGCCTGGAGGGCGCGGATCAGCACGGCCGATGCACATTGTCCGTCGACGTCGTAATCGCCATGCACGAGAATGCGCCCACCAGCACGAGCAACCTCGACGATCGTGTCGACGGCCGAGCGCATGCCGGCAAGCGCGAACGGGTCACCGAGAGAGCTGAGGTCGGGGCGGAGGAACGCGCGCGCGAGTTCCGGCGAGGAGTGGCCGCGCTGGATCAGGAGGGCGGCGAGGGGAACCGGCAGGTTGAGCTCCGTCGCGAGCTGCGTGGCCACGGAGTGATCGGGTGCGGCGGCCATCCGCCACCGCACCGGCGGAAGCTCGCCACGGGGAGCGTCCAGCCCCGCCGTCAGGCCGTCACCTCCTCCAGGTACAGCATGGCGCCACACATCTCGCACCCTTCGAGCAGGATGCCGTCGGCCAGCAGTTGCCCGATCCGCGAGCTGGGGATCGCCGTGTAGCACGCCGTGCAGGTCCCGTTGACGGCCGGGACCAGCACCTGACTGTTCTTCGAGCGGTGGAGGCGATCGTATCGCGTGCGAAGCGTCCGATCGAGGCCGGAGGCTGCGGCGTCACGATCGGCTTTCGCCGCCTCGAATTCGGCCTGGGCCTCGGCGTCCTGCGCGGCCAGTGCCTCGCGCGTCTCGACCTGTGCTGCCTCGAGTTCGGTCAAGTGCGTCCGCGCGGCCTCCACGGCAGCCTCCCGTTGCGAGGCATCCTCGGCAAATCGCAGCCACTCGCTCTCCTCTTGCGCGAGAATCCCCCGTGCCATTTCGACATCGGCCATGAGCTGGGCCGCGATCCGTGGACTCCGCTCCTGATCGAGTCGGGCCCGGCGCTTGTCCTGCATCGCACGCTGGGCGCTCAGCTTGACCTCCCGTTCGTCACGACGCGTGGCCGCGTCGGCCAGCGACTTTTCCGCCTGGGTGATACGATGCCGTGCCTGCTCAAGCGCGGCATCGAGTCCGGCTCGTTCGGCGGCCACGGTTTCACGACGGGCCGCAGCCTCGCTCAGGCGACGGTCCTTCCCCTGGACGTCGAGCAACTTGGGAAGGTCAGGATGCATCGGGTTCTACTCCTCGTATGGGGGGGGTACCGGGCCGGCGGCCCGCTTCTTCACCTGAAGATAGTAGCTGAACCGCTGGCGCCCCTCGGGACTGAGGGCCTGCCGGCGACGGGTCCGTTCCCGGGCATCGGGCTCGGAGGCGATGCTCTCGAACAACTCGCGTTCCTCGAGCGCCTCGAGGGCACCGACATACTCGCGGTCGACATCGAGGTCCGGCGGCAGGGCCGTATCGCTCACCAACCGCTCCCAGGCCGCCCGGACCCGGCCATCGAGCCCGGCGGCGGCGTCCCCGACGGGTGCATCGGGCGCCAGCGCCATCAGCGCCTCGAAGATCAGCCGGAACGTCGGGACCGTGAATCGGTCGGCCGGGAGCTCCTCAGCGGCCCGATTGCGCCACGCGGTGTGCTGTATCAGGAGTCGAAGGAGTTTCCGCTCGATCTCCGCCCCTGGCGCTCGTGGCCCGTGCGCTTCCGATGCTCCCAGCGGTGGACGGGGTGATTCGTGACGCCGGGCCGATTGTCTGGCCGCCCCACCGCCCTCGAGCACTGCAGGCCGACGGCGCTCGGTGGCAGCGGTCTCGGTCGCGACGACGTCGCGCGGGATCCCGAGCCGTTCGGCGACCCGACTGACATACAGTTCGCGCGTCACCGGATCACTCGCGGCACGCAGCGTCGGCAGGAGTCGATCGAGCGCCTCGCGGGTCCGGTGCATGTCGGCAAACCACCCTTTCACCTCGAGGAGCTGGAGCTTCCGCTCGAGCACGTCGACGGAATCCTCGATCAGCGCCTCGAGCGCCGCGCCCCCCCCCTTCTGCACCAGGGAGTCGGGATCCTCACCCTCGGGCATCGTGATGACCCGGACGCGACCGCCTTCGGCCAGCATCCGGTCGGCAGCGACAAAGGTCGCCTTGAGACCGGCCCGGTCCGAGTCATAGCAGAGCACCACCTCTTCGCCGTAGCGACGGAGCAGCTTCGCCTGCGGCTCCGTGAGCGCGGTGCCCAGGGGCGCCACGACGTGGTCGATCCCGGCGAGCGAGAGACGGATCACATCGAAGTACCCCTCGACCAGGATCGCGAGACCCGCCTTCCGGATCGCAAGGCGGGCCACATGCATGTGGTAGAGCTGCTCGCCCTTGTGGAAGATCGGTGTCTCGGGTGAGTTGAGATACTTGGGTTCACCGGGACCGAGCAGCCGTCCGCCGAAGCCGACCGCCCGTCCGCGCAGGTCATGGATCGGGAACAGCAGGCGATTGCGGAATCGCGGCACCACCGTGCCGTCATCACGCCGCATGATGAGCGCCGCCTCCTCGAGCGTCGCCTCGGTGATGCCGAGCGTGGTCATGGCGGCGAGGAACTCCCCCCCCTTGGGGGCCCATCCGAGACGGAGCTCCCCGGCCGCATCGAGCATGATCTGTCGAGCCTGCAGATAGCGGCGCGCCTGATCGGCGTCGGGCGCCTCGCGGAGGCGGGTCGCGTACCATTGCATCGCGGCATCGCATGCCTGATAGAGCGGCTCGCGCGGGTCCGGACCCACGCGCTCGGCCTGCTCGGGGATCACGATGCCGTACCGACGCGCGACCTCACGAACGGCTGATGGATAGTCGAGCCCGAACTTCTCCTTGTACCAGGTGAAGACATCGCCTGCGGCATGACAGACGAAGCAGTAGTAGAGGTTCTTCCGCGGGATCACCGAGAAGTTGCGGTTGGTCCCCCCGTGGAACGGGCACGGGCCGCGCCAGTCGCTGCCGGTGCGCTTGAGCTGGACGCTTTCCTGCACGATCTCCAGCAGGTCGGCGGTGTCGCGCACCTGCTCGATGAGCTCATCGGGGATGCGTCCCATCAGCGGAGCACCGCAATGGTGACGCCGGTGCCGCCCTGCGTCCGCGGGGCGAAGTCATACGAGGCCACCCGCGTGTCCGCTGCGAGCAACTGACGAACCGTATCGCGCAACACGCCGGTACCCATGCCATGAATGATGGCGAGATGCGGTTGGGCCGACATCACGGCGCCATCGAGTGCGGCGAGCACTTCGGTCTCCGCCTCGTCGACGCGCAGGCCGCGCAGGTCGACCTCACCGATCACCGCGCGATCGGCGTCGTCGATGCGCGGGATCGCGCTGGCACGGACGGGCGTCGAGGCATCAGGGAGCCGCGTGAGCGTGGTGGCCTTCACCACCAACCGCATCGAACCGACCAGCACCACGGCACGGCCATCGGTCCGGAGTTCGGCGATCTCGCCGGTGGCGCCGGTGCCGAGCCGGACGCGCGCGCCGACCGCCAGCCGCCCGGAACCGGGCAGCGCGGGTTCGGCCACCTCCTCGAGACGATCGGCTTGTTCGCGGACACCCTCTTCCACCAACCGACGTGCCTCCCGGGCCGAGGCCTCGTCGGCCGCACCCTTGGCGAGCGCGAGCGCATCCTCGACCCGCTTCCGTGCCTCGAGCAGGTACGCCTTGGCCTGACGAGCCCGGTCGCGTTCAGCGTTCCGTTCCTGCTCACGCAGCAATGATTCGCGTTCGGCCTGATCACGATCGGTCACCGCGGCGACCGCCTCGCGACGCTCCGCCTCGATCAAGCGCTCGGCAACTGCGCCCTCGCGAGTTTCGAGTTCCTCGGTCCGTGACTCGATCGATGCCAGCAACCGATCGAGCGTGCGATCGGCATCCGGCACCATCGCTTCGGCGGCTTCGAGCACCGCGGCATCGAGTCCGAGTCGTCGGGCAATCGCGAGACCGTAGCTTCGGCCTGGCACGCCCTTCGTGAAGCGGTAGGTCGGCGAGAGCGTCGCGGCATCGAAGGTGAGCGAGCCATTGACCACACCCGGGACGCGCGTCGCCAGTTCCTTGAGGGCACCGAGGTGGGTGGTGGCCAGCACCAGGGTCCCACGGCGGGTGAGCTCCTCGAGGACGGCCATCGCGAGCGCACCACCCTCGGCCGGGTCGGTCCCGCTCCCCACCTCGTCAAGGATCACCAGCGAGTCGGCGGTCGCATCGTCGAGGATGCGCCGCAGCTCGGCCACGTGCGCCGAGAAGGTCGAGAGGTCGGCGGCGAGCGACTGGTGATCGCCGATGTCGACGAAGACCCGATCGACCGTCGGCAGGATGCTCTCCGGGTCGACGGGTGGAATGACCCCGCTCTGGGCCAGCCGGATGATCAGGCCCACCGCCTTGAGCAGCACCGTCTTGCCGCCGGTGTTCGGGCCAGTGATCAACAGCGTGCGCTGTCCCGGGTCGAGCGTCAGGTCGAACGGCACCACGTCGATGCCGCGCATCAGCAGGAGCGGATGCCGGCCACGCACGACCTGCAACGTGCCGCCGGACTCGACCATCATCGGGCGGTGACCGTGGGTGTCGAACGCCCAATCGGCCCGGGCCGCGAGGGCATCGAGTGTCACGGCCATCTCGAAGAGCGCGGCGATCGACGCGCGCTCCGGCCGGATAAAGTCAGTGAGTTCGCGGAGCACCGCGAGCACTTCGCGTTCCTCCGCCGCGACGGCGGCGCGGAGCGCGTTGCCGAGCGCGATCGCCGCGGTGGGCTCGACAAAGAGGGTGCCGGCGGACGCCGACTCGTCGTGGACGATCCCGTCCGGACGATGGCGTGCATCGCGACGGATCGGGATCACGTAGCGGCCCTCACGCATCGTCACCGACCCGGAGCCATCGATCTCCCGGAGCAACGCCTCGAGTCGCTTGACGAGGCGCTCACGCGCCGTGTGCACCGCACGTCGCGCCGCGGCGAGCGCGGGACTGGCACTGTCGAGCAATTCGCCGTCGTCGTCGACAGAGCGTTCGAGTCGCTTCTCGAGGGCCCGATCGACGGGGGAGACCGCGAGCCTGGCGACCAGCGGGGCACGTTCGCCGATCCGGTCCAGCTCCGCGAGCATCAATCGACCGGCCGCAAGCACCCGTCGGACGTCGACGACCTGCGAGAGCTCGAGCACGCTGCCGGGAACCTTCAGGCGGCCCAGCGTACCTCGAAGGTCCGGGACCGGCGTGATCTCGAGGGATTCCGCGCGCCTGCGCAGGTCGAGCAGTTCCGCCACGAGGGCGAGCTGAGTGCCGATCCAGTCCAGATCGGTGCTCGGGGTCAGGGCGTGGATGCGGTCGGCGGCGACTGGACCACGGGCGAGGGTGGCGATCCCATCGAGGACGGTGGCGAACTCCAGCGCGGCATCAGCCGCCGCGTTCGCGTCCGACGGGGCGTTCATTGGGCCGCGAGCGCCTCGCGGGCGATCCGGTTGATCACCGAGCCGTCGGCCTGACCCTTGAACTGGGCCATGAGCCGGCCCATCAGCGGGCCGACCTCGGTGGCGCCGGCGGCGATCGCGGCATCGGCTGCGGCACGGATCACGGCGGGATCGAGCTCGGGTGGGAGGTAGCTGACCAGCACCTCGAGCTCGGCCTGCTCGGCCGCGGCGAGGTCGGTGCGGCCGGCGGCGGTGTACTGCTCGATCGAATCGCGGCGCTGCTTGATCTGCTTCCGGATCACCTCGACCGTCTCGGCGTCGGTGAGGGCGGTGCCGCCATCGAGCTCGCGATTCTTCAATGCAGCAAGGACCGTCCCCAGCAGCAGGGTACGGTCCTTGTCAGCGGCCTTCCGCGCAGCGACCTGGTCGCTCCGCAGGCGGGCCTGGAGATCAGGCACGAGGGGTGCGTCCACGGCGATTCTTGCGCTGGGCTGCATTCATCTTCCGCTTCTTCTTCTCGCTCGGCTTCTCGTAGTGACGATGCTTGCGCAGATCCGACAGGATCCCCGCCTTCTCGCACTTCTTCTTGAAACGCTTGAGCGCCCGTTCGAAGCTCTCATCATCATGGATGACGACTTCTGACATTACCTCTATCAC
>DASSYA010000027.1:0-197165 GCA_035703525.1 Gemmatimonadales bacterium
CTCCAACTGCTCGGGCGTCTCGACCCCAGCCATCAGGGTCGCCAGCGCCGTGGCCTGCGGGTCGTCTTGTCGCTTCCGTCGAGCCATAGCCTACCTCCCTCACTGAGGATATGGCTCATACACAGACTTTCCTACAGGCCCCGGAGGCTAGTGTAACCCTCATTCGATCGGCTGGCTCACCGGCGCGGTGGTTGGACTCAGATCCGCTTCTCCATCCTGAGGAGTGGGACTGCCGCTCCGCCGCGGTCGTCCAGAATCTCCTCCATCGCGTGGTAGCCTGCCGCCCGATAGAGCGGCACACCGGACAGTGTCGCCATCAGCTCGATTCGCGTGAATCCCGCCGCGCGGGCGGCCTGCTCACAGCGCGAGAGGATCAGCGACCCGACGCCTTTCCGGATGTGTGCCGGGTGCGTGTACATCGCCCGGATCCGAGCGGCGTCGGTCGCCGGATCGAGAAGCGCGGCGTCGCGTCCCGGCGAATGGTCGCCACCGTACAGCGTGCCGCGGCGGCTCCAGCCTCCGCATCCGGCGATCTCGCCGCCCGCCATCACGACGAAATAGGTGCCATCGTCTATCAGTTGCGTATCGAGGCCCATGATGGCGCGACTCGAGACGATCTGGGCCGGAGCGAGGAACTCCTTCTGCAACTCGGTGATCGCCGCATCCATGACCGCGCGGAGCGCGTCGAGATCGCCGTGACCGGCAAGTCGGTGGGTGAGAGTACCGCCGAGACCGTCGTGCCCCACGCTCAAGCGCACCGCAGGAGCGTGATGACGGTGATCTCCGGTGGGGTGCCGATCCGGAAGGGGAGTCCCCAGTGGTTGGTGCCAGGGTTGATGTAGAGCGTGCTCGCCGACTCACGATGCAGCCCCATCGCCAGGCGAAGGAACGGCGAGGCGATGCTCCAGCCGAGTCTCGGGATCGCGAACTGTCCGTAGTGCGTGTGCCCGCTCAAGGTGAGTTGCACATCACGCTCGACGAGTAGCGGCCAGAGCGCCGGATTGTGCGCCAACGCGATGATGAATGCCCTGTCAGGTACCCGCGACAAGGTGGCACCGATGTCGGGGGCGGGACCCTGAATCGGCAGCGGTCCCGCTCCACTGGCTGCTGGATCGCCGGTGCCCGCGAGCCAGATCGTCGACCCGTTCCGGGTGAGTGGCACTGCGGTATTGACCAGGACGCGCATGCCGGCGGATTCCATCCCGTACCTGACCAATTCCCAGCCAGCGTAGACATCGTGGTTTCCAGCGATGGCGAAGACGCCCAGCGGAGCCCGGAGGTGGCCAAACGCATTGACGAACAGCGCAACATCCTCATGGAAGTCATCGACCTGATCGCCGGTGATCGCGATCAGGTCGCCATCCAGCTGTTCGACGGCGTGGGCGACGCGCGCAAGGAACCGCCGTGAAGTCTGCGGCCCGACATGCAGATCGGAGAGCTGGACGATCCGAAATCCATCGAAGCCATCGGGAAGACCGGGGAAGGCGAGGTCGAGCGGCTTGATGCGCAGGCGACGTGAACCGAAATAGCCGACGATGCCGAGGGTGAGCAGCACGATCGCTGTTGCGGTCGTTGTCCAGCGACCCACCGCCCCCGCGGCGCCGAACGGCCAACCTGCCGCGGCGCCGACGATCCCCGCCAGGCTCACCAGCGGCATCATCAGGAGCAGATACCAGAACGGCCGGAAGATCAGCACCCGGATCATGGCCGACGGATACCGCCGACCGATCAGGGCACGGAGTAGCGGGGCAAGCGGTGCGAGTGCGAGCAGGAGGAAGGCAACCAGCGTCCAATCGTCGCCGGGCACGTGACCCGTCAAGAGGAATCGGAGCGGAATCCACCAGACGAGGGTCCAGGTCATGAAGAACGTCAGGATGGTGCCGACGGATGGCATCTAGTTGAACAGCCCCCCGATGATCTCGGCGATCGCCTCGAACACGTCTCCCGCCGCCTCACCGACCGCTTCAATGATTCCGCCAGCAACCTCGGGGAGGGCGATCAGCGCCTCCGGCGCGTTCGTGATGAGCTCGCCTGCTCCCGTGACGATCCCACCGGCGACCGTCGCGCCGGCATCGAACAGATCCGGGCCCATGAACAGCGAGTAGAAGAGGACGTCACTCGTCATCTCGGCGCCGGCGAGCGCCGCGTCTCCTCGGGTCATCTCCCGGCGTGCAAGTGCGCTGTCGAACAGCGGGGTCCAGAGCGCACTCAGTTCGTCGTGATCAAACCAGGTGCCATTGCACTTGCGGCAGTGATCGAGTCGAAGGCCCTGTCGAATCACCGCCGCCATCTGCCGTTCGCAGGCGGGGCAGTCAAGCAGGTTCCCCCGGCCACAGGCACCACAGTGCTCCTCGTGTCGCCCAAGTGGTGCGTGGCAATGGTGGCATTGCCCAATGTGCGGCTCCTCCCGGACCACGAGCCGGGGAGTGGTCGACGCGGCACCGACGCTGCGCAGCCGTTGAACTTTGCCACGCTCGAGCCAGACGCCCCCGCATCGACGGCAGAGGTCGATCTCGACTCCGGGGTCGCGGCCGACCCTCAGCTCGACCATGGCCACGCCGAGACAGACCGGACAGGGGAGGCGGTGACCGCGCTCAGGCATCGAGGACACCGCGGGCGGTGTCCTTGCCACCCAGGTTTCGGATGTCCCGGAAGCCGTACACGATCACCCCATCATCGGTCACCTCGTACTCGGCCTGACCACGGAGGGCGAGCCGATCGAGCGCCTCGGTGGCTCCCTCCGGGGTGAGCGCCAACTGCGCGGCAACCTCGACGGCGGTGAGGCGGCCCTCGCTGGCGATGGCGAGTCTGAGAATCCCGGACTCGATCGTCTGCTGTCGCAGCAGCTCCTTTCGGGCCGTCTGCCCACCCCGATCTCGCAGGTACCCACGGGCGAGCAGCACGGCTCCGATCGCCGGTAGTCCAACGACGAGGGCAAACGCTGCGAGTGAGGCTGGGGCGTCCCTGTCGAGATCGGATCCGAGGAAGCCGGTCAGCATGAAGAGGGCGATTGCGGCGAGGGCGCCGGCACCGAAAAGGCGGCTCATGATCGAATCATACGGGAGGATGCGATCAGATGCCTGATCCACCTGGATCATCGTTGCAGCCGCACTCAAGCTATGGTGTAGCGCGAACATGCACCTCTGACACCGCGACGAAGACTCGATCGCCTCCCACGAACCCGAACGACACCTCGGCGCGGAGTCGTCCGGCAACCCTGGGCTGGTCATAGAACAGTCGAATGGTGGCACCGGGCTCGACCCGGATGTCGCTCGCCCCGGGGATCGGGCCGATGCAGCTCGTGTTCCCGCCGACCGTGCCCCAATCCTCCCGGTCGGGTCGCTCGACCTGGAGCTTGATCCCACCACATCGCGGCGCGACGATCGCCGCGGAGCTGTTGTTCTGGATCTCGACCACCGACTTGTACTCAACCCGGGTACTGGGCGCGAGTTCTCCGTAGATGAATCGCACCTGGACATCGGGGGTCTCAGGCAAGGTGGGCCCCCCGCAGGCGGCTGCGAACGCGAGGCTGACCAACAACACACGTGACATGGCGATCCTCCTGATGGTTGTACCGAGCGGGAATCCCGGTATCGTTCCCCCATGCCCGCTCTCCGCCTTGATACGCCTGTGCAATTCCTCAAGGGAGTCGGCGAGAAGCGCGCCGAGGCGCTCGGGCGGCTCGGCATTGAACGGGCGCAGGACCTGATCCTTCATCTGCCGCATCGCTACATCGATGCGTCGAGCGTGATACCGCTGGCGCGGGCCCGGGTTGGCGACGACGTGGCCTGTGTCGGTCGGGTGACCTCCAAGGGCGTGCTCCCGACCCGGAAGGGCCTCCGAATCTTCCACGCCGTCCTCCAGGATGCCAGTGGCGTCCTCGAATGCGCCTGGCCCGGGCAGGCGTTCCTCGATCGAACCATCAAGGTCGGCCAGCTGCTGTTGGTGGCAGGTCCGATTCGGTTCTACCATGGCCGCCAGATGGCGCCCCGGGAGATGATCATCCTCGGCGACGCCGACGATCCCGAGTCCTCGGGTCGCGTCCTGCCGGTCTACCCTGCAACCGAGGGACTCTCCCACAAGCAGGTTCGTCACCTGATCGACCAGTATCTCGACCAACTGATCCCACTGGTCCCTGACACCCTGCCAGCCGAGCTGCGGGAACGGTTCGGATTGCCCGGCGTGGCCGAAGCGATCAAGGCAATCCACCGACCGGAATCGCTCGTCGAGGCGGAGCAGGGCAGGCGGCGATTGGCGGTCGACGAACTCCTCGACTTGCAGCTGATGCTCTCCCGGACGCGACTCCTGGCGAAGCAGGGGCAACGCGGCACGACGTTCGTGCTCCAGAAAACCCTCACGTCGAAACTCCGCGAGTCGCTGCCGTGGGAGCTGACCGGCGACCAGAAGCAGGCGATCCGGGAGATCTTCGCCGACATGACCGCGTCGGAGCGGATGCACCGGTTGCTGATGGGCGATGTCGGCACCGGCAAGACCGTCGTGGCGCTCTTCGCCATGCTGCTGGCGCTGGAGAACGGGGCACAGGCGGCCCTCATGGCGCCGACCGAACTGCTCACCGAACAGCATTACGCCACGTTGACCTCGCTGCTCGCCCCGATCGGCTTGGTGCCGGACCTCCTGCTCGGCCGGATGACGGCCAAGGAGAAGCAGGCGGTGCGGCAGCGACTGGTCGAGGGCGAGGCGCGGATCGTCGTGGGGACCCACGCGCTGGTCCAGGAGCAGGTCGCGTTCCACCGGTTGGGGCTGGCGGTGATCGATGAGCAGCACCGGTTCGGGGTCGAGCAACGGAGTGCCCTGATCGACAAGGGCGAAGCGCCCGACACGCTGCTGCTCACGGCAACCCCGATCCCGCGATCGCTGGCGCTCACCCGCTACGGTGATCTCGACGTGTCGGCCCTGCGCGAGCGGCCGCCGGGCCGCGGCGAGATCCGGACCGCGGTCCGGACGCCGCGTGGCCGGGAACGGGTGCTGGCGTTCGTCCGCCAGACGGCACTCGGGGGGGGGCAGGTGTACATCGTGCTGCCGCTCATCGAGGAGAGCGAGCGGGCCGATCTGCGTGCCGCAGAGACCATGGCGGCATCGCTTCGCGAGGCCTGGGACGACGTCGAGGTGGGCCTGGTGCATGGCAAGCTCAAGCCGGCCGAACGCGACGAGACGATGCGGAAGTTCCGCGATGGCGAGATCGGGGTGCTGGTCGCGACCACCGTGATCGAGGTCGGGATCGATGTGCCGAATGCCACGGTGATGGTGATCGAGCACCCCGAGCGGTTCGGGCTGGCGCAACTCCATCAGTTGCGGGGCCGGATCGGGCGGGGCCAGAAGGAGTCACACTGTATCCTGCTCACCACCGGCGAGCGGATCCCGCCGCGCCTCAAGGCCTTTGCCGGCACGACCGACGGCTTCAAGATCGCCGAACTCGACCTCGAGGAGCGCCGCGAGGGCGACCTCCTCGGTGCGCGGCAGTCGGGCGCGGTCGAGTTCAAGGTCGCGCGGTTCCCGGACGACACCGACCTCCTGGGCGAGGCGCGTGCCCTGGCGCGGGCGCTCCTCGAGGCCGATCCCGCACTGGAGCACTACACCAACAAGCCGCTCCGGGAGCGGGTGCTGGCGCGGTACCCGCGGGGCGAGCAATTGTTCCGGGTCGGCTGACGCGGATAGCGAGAAGCGAGAAGCGAGAAGCGAGATACGAGAAGCGAGAGCTGCCCACCTTCTGTCATAGGCTCTGACCATCTACTCCACCTGCCTGCACTGTACCAAGGATCTCGGCACCAACGACGTCATCGAGACGTTGCCGGTCGGCCGCCGTCTGGCGTTCGACGAGTCCAAGGGACGGTTGTGGGTGGTGTGCCGGCACTGTGCCAAGTGGAACCTCGTGCCATTCGACACGCGGCTCGAGTCGATCGATGCGTGCGAGCGACTGTTCCGGGACACGCGCACGCGGTTCAGCACCGACAACATCGGCCTCGCGAAGGTCGGTGACGGCCTCGAACTCGTGCGCGTGGGTGTGGCACTCAGGCCCGAGTTCGCGAGCTGGCGGTATGGCGCGCAGTATCGGCGCAGGCGGAGGAAGGCGATGCTCGCGGGTGGAGCAGGGGTGGCTGCGGTGGGGGGCTTGCTCGCGATCTCGAGCGGAGCGGGCATGGCAGTGGGATCGATGGGGTCTCTCACCTATTTGGCGCTCAAGAAGGGCTGGGAGTACGGAGTCAACCGCATGGCGAGCCTGACCATTGAGCACCCGTTCACTGCGCGACCCGTTCGCCTCGGAATGAAGCACCTGCAACACGCCATTCTTTCCTGGGAAGATGACGTCCCGGCGTTCGAGCTGCCGCTCTACTCCACGCAGTTCCCGGACAAGGTCCGGTGGACGGGGAATGAGTATTCGCAATACGGCCGAAAGGCCCTCGGCAACCTCAACTTGCTGACCGGAAAGCAGGATGAGCTCGCCTACGCCACGGAGGCGCTGGCTGAGCATCGTGGCGACCTGGGTCCTTGGCTGAAGTGGCGGACGCAGCAGGCGGAGAAGTTTGGCGCGATGAAGTTGAAGAATGGCGAGAGGGAACCACGAGGCTGGGGCACCGGCTACACACAGCCATTCCTCCGCGTGAACAGACTCCCTGCCGGCGAACGCCTCGCCGTCGAGATGTGGATGAACGAGGACATCGAGCGCACCTGGCTCGAAGGGGAGCTCAAGCTCCTCGAGCGAGAGTGGCGCGACGCCGAGCGACTGGCCAAGATTGCGGATGACTTGGAGCTTGAGCCGGAGCAGGTGGTATAGCCGGTCCAGTCATCCCGAGTGGAGGCGGCGAAGCCGCCGGAATCGAGGGATCTGCACGTCGACGTACAGATCCCTCCACTCCGCGGCCCGACGGGCCGCTCCGGTCGGGATGACGATCTATCAATCCTCTCACTTCTCAGGACCCAGGACTCACCACTCCATGTACTCCACCTGCCTGCACTGTACCAAGGACCTCGGCACCAACGACGTTATCGAGACGTTGCCGGTCGGCCGCCGTCTGGCGTTCGACGAGTCCAAGGGACGGTTGTGGGTGGTGTGCCGGCACTGTGCCAAGTGGAACCTCGTGCCATTCGACACGCGGCTCGAGTCGATCGACGCGTGCGAACGGATCTTTGCCGAGACGCGCATGCAATACAGCACCGACAACATCGGCATCGCTCGGCACCGCGAGGGCCTGGAATTGGTGCGGATTGGTCCAGCACTCCGACCGGAATACGCGGCCTGGCGCTACGGCGACTCGTTTGGCAAGCGGCGGCGGCGCAACATGTTGCTTGCTGCAGGGGGCGTGGCGGCAATGGGTGGACTCTGGTTCGGCGGTGCCGCGATCGGGTTGTCGATCGGAGGTGGGGCCATCCAGTTCGTCAACTATGGCAACATCCTGTACCAGCACAAGCGTGTGGTGATTCGTGTGCCACGGCCTGACCAGGCGCCAATCGAATTGACACCGATGCTCGCGGCAAAGGCAGCGCTGGTGCCGTGGGACGATGCCGGCTGGGCGATCCGGACCAAGGTGATGGAGTCAAAACGGTTCGGAAAATCAGCGTCCAAGGTGGAACAGTTCATCCGGGGCCCTGAAGCGTCTCAACTCCTGGGTCGGATCCTTGGACGCGTGAACCACTACGGCGGCAGCACCAGGCAGGTGCGCACGGCCGTGGACCTGCTCGAGGAGCGGAAGGATATTCCCGGCCTGCTCGGTCGCTCGGGGCCCGACGACTGGACCGGGAAGACGCGAGCGATTCGCAAGCTCCCCAACCAACTCCGGCTCGCCGCCGAGATGCTGGTCAATGAGGATGCCGAACGTGTTGCGTTGGGGGGAGAACTCAAGTTCCTGGAGTGGCAGTGGAAGGAAGCCGAGCGGCTGGCGAAAATCGGGGATGATCTGGAGCTGGGGTCACCGCTGACCGAAGACATCAACACGCTCAAGGATGCCTCGTGACGATCACCGATAGCCTCGTGATCATGCTCGTCGCGGCACCTTGGGTCGGAGGGCTGTTCGCCTTGACCTGGCTCGCCTCGGCGGTGCTCCGGGATGCATCCCTCGCCGACCGCGCATGGGGCGTTGGTTTCGTGCTCGCCGCCTGGACAATTGCGCTCCGGCTGGATGCCGAAGGCGTTCTGGTGGACTGGCTCGTGGTCGGACTCGTGACCATCTGGGGCCTTCGACTCGCGGCGCACATCACGGTCCGTAATCGGGGTCATGGCGAGGACCGCCGCTACCGTGTGATGCGCGAGCGCAACGGAGCAGGGTGGTGGTGGCAGTCGCTGCTCTGGGTGTTTGGGTTGCAGGCGTGCTTGACGCTGCTCATCGCACTCCCGCTCGCTGTCGCGATTCCCGCCTCCGGTCAGGGAGGGTTGTGGTGGCTGGGAGTTGGGCTCTGGGTTGTCGGGTTCGGTTTCGAGGCGATCGGGGATTGGCAACTCCTCCGCTTCTCGCGCGACCCGGCCAATCAGGGCCGAGTCCTCGACACCGGGCTCTGGCGCTACACGCGTCACCCAAACTATTTCGGTGAGGCAGTGCTCTGGTGGGGCATCTGGCTCATCGCGGTCGGTGCCGGAGGGTGGTGGACGATTCCGGGACCGCTCGTGATCACCTTCCTGCTCCTCAAAGTGTCCGGCGTCACGATGTCGGAAGCGGGAATCACGTCTCGGCGCCCCGGCTACGCCGATTACATGCGTCGGACCAGTGTGTTCGTCCCGAGGCCTCCACGCACAGACTGATCCAGCCAAGCAGGGCTTGCCGCCGTCATCAAACTGTCATCTTCCCGCAAGCCGCGTGATACCTGCGGGCGGTAGCTAGAGGGACACGGACCCTCCCACGTCTCAGGAGCCAGGACTCACGCCTCGTGTACCCCACCTGCCTCTACTGCACCGCGCCGCTCGGCGTCAACGACGCCTTCGAGACGCTCCCGATAGGCCGCCGGTTCGCCTTTGACCCGGCGGTCGGGCGGCTCTGGGTCATCTGTCCGGGATGTGCGCGGTGGAACCTTGTCCCATTCGAGAGCCGCCTCGAGACGATCGACGACTGTGAACGGACCTTCCGACTGACGCGGACCCGCTTCTCGACCGATCACATCGGGCTGGCTCGTCTGCACAACGGGATGGAGCTGGTGCGGATCGGCCCGGCGCTCCGGCCCGAGTTTGCGTCGTGGCGGTATGGTCGGATGTTCCGGCGCCGTCGCCTAGGGTTCGCCGGCCATGGCCATGAGCACACCGGGGGCATCGCCGGCCGGGTGCAGTCCGGGCTCGCCGGCATCGCACGGCTCATGATCCTGCCACTCGTCGACCAGTCGGTCGGGGCTCGGGCCGCACTCGCCGAACATCGCGTGGTCCGGGATCCGTGGACGAACAGGCTGATCCCGGTGCCCGTTGCCGCGATGCTGCATGCCTCGCTCGAAGTCGATCGGGACCGCAACTGGGTGGTCGAGATCCCGTATCGCACCGGCCACGAAGAAATCCTGGGTGCCGATCCGCTCGAACTCACCAGCATCCGAGATCATCCCGGTGTCGGCCTGTTTCGCGGTGACACCCTCCTGCCCACGCTCGGTCGCACACTTCCCTTGCTCGATACCCGTCGACCACGCGCCGAGCTGGTCACCGAGGCGACGCGCCTCCTTGAACGCACGATGGGCGATCCGGCGAAGCTGCTGCCCTATGTTTCTGGCCGACCGATGCACCTCACCACACGGCGTTCGTTCCCGCTCGTCGAGGTCGCACCCGAGTTGCGGCTCGCATTCGAGATGGCGGCACACGAGGAGACCGAGCAACGGGTCATGCGGGGCGAACTGGCACTGCTCGAGCGGGACTGGCGCGAGGCGGAGCGGAGCGCGTCGATTGCGGATGGGCTGGGGCTGGAAGCCGTCTAGCGGCGTCACTCTTCGCCAAGCAACCGTGCCGGACTCCAACGCCAGAGTGGCAGGCTCGGTCGCACTGCCGCTACCCCGATCACCACGCACGACGTTGCCAGCACGATCATCAGGCTCGCGGCACTCCAGTCGGCGCTCCCCGGCGCGAAATCCCCGAGTTTGGCCCGGAATCCCGATGCCGCGATGTTGGCGGTGATCGTCGCGATCGCGGCCACCTGGAGGACGCGGACGGCGAGCCCGCGTGCGATGCGCCAATGGGTCGCTCCCACGCCGCGCATGACACCAACGGCAACCCGCTCCCCGCGGAGCCACGCACCGATGAGCATCCACGAGGCAAGGACCGCCACCAGTGAGGCTGTGCCGCCGAGCACGAGCAACGCGATGCGCCCCCATGCGAGCCGGGATCGTTCGCCATTCTGGAGCGCACCGAGCGTGCTGCGACCGAGTTCACGCGCCGGCGTGAACTCAGCGGCCCCAGGCACAGGGGCTGACGGGCTCACTGGCGCGATCAGGGAGAGCTGCGGCGACGGTCGTTGCGCGAGACTAAAGTACGCATGCGATGGTGGGAGCATCCCGCTGCCGAATGCGTTGACGGGGAGGTCGTCGATGACGCCGACCACACGGTACCACGTCGGATGGTCACCTGGCACCAACAGGCGCCGCCCGACCGCACCCGCCGCCTCGAAGTAGCCGTGGGCCAGGGAGCGATTGATGACGACCACTGGTTCGGCGCCGGAGACATCCTGCGATGACAACACCCGCCCGGCGACCAGGCGTGCGCCGATGGCGGCGAAGGTGTCAGGTGTCACGGCGGAGACGACGACCCTGGGGAAGAGGAAGCGCATCGGCATGGTCCCGAGCCGACAGGTACCGCAGTCGCTCGTCTGCTGTTCGACGGTTCCCGTGCCGAGCTCGGTCCCCGCGCTCGCGAGCCCGATGCCGCCCCGCAGGTTCTCGATATTCTTGATCAGCGATGTGAACGTTCCGGCCGTTGCCCCCGCGGGAAGTTCGAGATGGACCACCGTTGCCTCGGGTGTACCGAGCGGCGCGAGGGTGGGAGTGAGCAGGAGCGCGGTGGCGACGGCGGCGGCGCCGAGCCCGAGGAGTCCGCCGGCGATATAGAGCTCGAGCGGCGGGCCGGTATTCGGTTCGATGCGCTGACCGCCGGTCGTGAGGAGTGGCAGGACCGATCCGAGAAGGATCGCCCCGACGGGCACGCCGAGCATTGCGATCGCCGTCCAGTCGTCGCCGAATCCCGTGAGTGTTCCTGGCCAGGTGGTCCGTGCCAGCGCGAGCAGTGCCGTGCCGACCAGACCGGTCGTCAGCGCGGCAATCAGTGCAGTGGAACCGCCTTCGATGATTGCAGCTCTGCGGAGCATGCGGCGGCTGGCACCGACGGCGCGGTGGATCCCGAGGTCGGAGGCCTGACGTCCGGCACGGGCCATGCCGAGCCCCAGGAGCGCCGCACCGGTGAGGATGGTGAGCACGATGCCCGCGGCCCGGAGCAGCGTCATGAGATTGCCCACCGCATCGGCGCGCACCGCCGCTGCCGATTCGGCGACATCGGAGCGGAGGAGCGGGCCCAACCATGCAGGGACATCGGCGAGCGCCCCGGGACGGGTGAGGAGTCCAACCGGTAGCAAGATTGCGCCGGAGAGCGCCGCGATGGCAATTCCGGTGAGGAGCTCGGTGCGGTGGCGGCTGGCAAAGTGGCGGGCGGTCCAGAGTGCGGTGGACCAACCGGGGGGCATCGTGCGGTCTGACATGGGTGCTCCCGGGCTGCGATTGAGGCCTGCCGGAGAATAGCCGATAGCACGGCCCCGTTGGAGTGGCTGCTCGAGGGACGGCCGTGCCGCTGCTCGGCTCGCCGCTGTTATCCTTTTCGCATGCCTCAGATCACCATCGCCCGCCTCCCGGGCCTCATCGGCCAGACCGTCACCCTGCAGGGCTGGGTGATGACTACCCGTTCCTCGGGCAAGATCGCCTTCCTCGTGCTCCGCGATGGCAGTGGCACCGTGCAGGCCGTCTTCCCCAGGAACGAGATCCAGGACGGTGCCTGGGAACGCTTCGGGACGCTCACACACGAGGCCGCGGTCCGGGTGACCGGCGTGGTGCGCGAGGATGCCCGATCACCGGGCGGTGTCGAGCTCACCGCGAGCGACATCGAGGTCACCGCACCGAGCGTCGACTACCCGATCTCGAACAAGGAGCACGGGACGTCGTTCCTGTTCGAGCATCGTCATCTCTGGTTGCGGTCGCGCAGGCAAGTGGCGATCGCTCGCGTGCGTCACGAGATCGAGCAGTCGATTCACGACTTCTTCTACGAGCGCGACTTCATCCGGACCGACACGCCGATCCTCACCGGGTCGATCGGCGAGGAGGCGGGTGAACTGTTCGCCACGGACTACTTCGATCTCGGCCAGGCCTACCTCGCGCAGACCGGCCAGCTCTATGTCGAGGCGACGGCCGCGGCACATGGCAAAGTCTATTGCTTCGGCCCGACGTTTCGCGCAGAGAAGAGCAAGACGCGCCGTCACCTCACCGAATTCTGGATGTGCGAGCCCGAGATGGCGTTCGTCGACTCGGCCGGGAACATGGCTGTGCAGGAAGAGCTGCTCAGCTACATCGTGCAGCGCGCGCTCGAGCGGCGGGCCCCCGAACTCAGGGAACTCGAGCGCGACACCAGCGCGCTCGAGAAGATCGTCGGCCCGTTCCCGCGAATCACCTATACTGAGGCGATCGCCAGGTTGCAGGCCGAGGGGAGTGACATCGAGTGGGGCAGGGACCTCGGTGCGGACGACGAGACGCTGCTCGCCAAGGCGCACGACAAGCCGCTCTTCGTGATGAACTATCCGAAGGAGGTCAAGGCGTTCTACATGAAGGAGAACCCCGACGATCCGCGGACCGTGCTCAACAACGATTGTCTGGCACCCGAGGGCTACGGTGAGATCATCGGAGGCTCGCAGCGCGAAGACGACTACGACCTGCTGCTCGCCCGGATCAACGCGCAGGGACTCGACCCGGCGGCGTACGCGTGGTACCTCGATCTCCGGAAGTATGGTGGGTTCGTGCACTCCGGCTTCGGGCTCGGACTCGAGCGCACCGTGGCCTGGATCTGCGGCATCCCGCACATCCGCGAAGCGATCGCCTTCCCGCGGCAGATTCATCGATTGTATCCGTAGCCGTCCAGACCGCGTGGACGAGAGGCGAGAGGCGAGAAGCGAGAAGCGAGACGGGCGTCACGCTTCTCGCTTCTCGCTTCTCGCCTCTCGCTTCACCTGCTCCCAGATCACGTCCAGCTCCTCGAGCGTCGCCTCCTCCATCACCATCCCGCGCTCGGCGGCGATCCGTTCGATCGCCTCGAAGCGACGCGTGAACTTGGCATTCGCGCGGTCGAGCGCGAGTCCCGGCTGCACGCCGGCCTTGCGCGCGAGATTCACGACCGCAAACAGCAGATCCCCGATCTCGTCCTCGAGCTTCTCATGGTTGTCCGTTCCCACCACCAGCTCGACCTCGACCTCGGCGAGCTCCTCGTGGACCTTCTGGAGCGGGCCAGTGGTGTCGGGCCAGTCGAAGTTGACGCCCGCCGCCCGTTCCTGGAGCCGGGACGCCATCAGCAGCTCGGGCAGGGTCGGGGGCAGTCCCGCGAGCACGCCCACTCCCGACGCCCGCTCCTTCCGCTTGAGCGACTCCCACCGCTCGCGATCCCCCAGATCGAAGAGGTGCGGATGGCGCCGGCGCATCTTGGCGACCAGATCGTCAGCGACATCCTGGGGGGTGAACTCGCCCAGCTCCACACCAAGCACCAGTTGCCAGGCCAGGTGGAGCATGAGGTCGGCGGTCTCCTCGCGGATCGCCGCCGGATCCCCCGATTCGAGGGCCGCGCTCAGCTCGTGGGCCTCCTCGATCAGGTAGGGACGGAGTGTCCGGCGGGTCTGGACCCGATCCCAGCTGCACCGCTCCCGGAGGTCGGCCACCATCGTCATCGCCCGGTCGAGCGGGGTCTCGTCTTGCTTCGGCACTCTCTCGCTCCTAGTCTCCGCGCGTGCGGACGCCCTTCACCACCGACACCCAGCGCGCCTGGGTCGACGTCGACCTCGACGCCATCGTGCGCAATGCCCGAAGCTATCAGGGACGCGTCGGCGTGCCACTCCTTCCCATGCTCAAGGCCGATGCGTATGGTCTGGGCGCGCTCAAGATCGCCAAGGCGCTCCAGGCCGTCCAGCCGATGGGATGGGGCGTCGCCACCACCGCTGAGGCGGTGGAGCTTCGCCGAGCCGGCTTCCAGGAGCCGATCATCGTCTTCACCCCACTCATCGCCGGGCAACTGGCCGAGCACCGGACCTTCGGCCTCCGCCCGGTGATCGGGGATCTGGAGGCGCTTCGGGGCTGGCTCGCAGCCAGCGAGGATCCCTTCCACCTCGAAATCGATACAGGGATGCGCCGTGCCGGGTTGCCCTGGGATGATCGCGGCACGCTGGCAGCGGCAGGTACCCTCCTGCACGATCGTGCCTCGTGGGAAGGATGTTTCACGCATTTCCATTCGGCCGGGGCTGATGACTTCGCCACAGCCCTCCAGTGGGAACGATTCCAGGCGGCGATCGAGATGCTTGGGCGTCGCCCTCCGATTGTCCATGCCGCGAATGGCGCGGCCGGAGGCGATGGCGATCGCTACGCGGGGACCCTGGCGAGGCCAGGGATCTGCCTGTATGGCGCTGGCGCGACGGGGTTCGCCTGCGAGCCGGTCGCCGCGCTACGTGCCAGGATTGTCGCCCTCCGGGCCGTCCAGCCAGGCGATACCGTGAGTTATGGGGCGACCTGGGAGGCTTCCCGGTCGACCACGATCGCGACCCTCTCGGTGGGCTACGCCGACGGCGTCCATCGTACCCTCTCGAGTGTCGGGTCGGTCGAGATCGGCGAGCGACGCTGTCCCATCGTGGGACGGGTCACCATGGACTTCACGATGGTCGATATCGGCGATGTACCTGTCGAGATCGGCGACGTGGCGACACTCTTCGGGGGCATGATCACGCTCGACGAGCAGGCCGCCAACGCGGGAACGATCGCGTACGAACTTCTCACCTCGCTTGGGCACCGGTTGCCCAGGATCTACCACAGGTCATGATGAACAACCATTTCGCTTCGCTCATCCTCGGACTCGCGGCCCAGGCCAAGTCGGCCCTCGACGGCAATCTCCCGGCCGGAGCCACCGAGGCCGGGGCCAATGACCCACGCCAACTGGCCAAGGCGCTGATCGACACCCTGGTCATGGTCGAGGAGAAGACCCGGGGGAATCTGGCCGACGATGAGAAACAGCTGCTCGATCAGGCGCTCACGGCGCTGCGGTTCCAATTCTCCACGGGTCAGGTCCATTGACCTCTCGCCGTGCGGCACTGATCGTCCTCGACGGCCTGGGGGTCGGCGCAGCCCACGATGCGGCCGAATACGGCGACCTGGGGAGCGCGACCCTCGGGAACGTCGTGCGAGCGACGCCCGGCCTCGAACTGCCGAACCTGGTCGAACTCGGGTTCGGACACACCGGCGATTCCGGCCTCCCGGCACACCCGGCGCCGAAGGCCGCCTGGGGCACCGCTCAACCCAGCTCACCGGGCAAGGACTCCACGACGGGGCACTGGGAACTGACCGGTGTCGTACTCGATGCGCCGTTTCCGACCTATCCGGACGGTTTCCCCGAGGAGATCCTGGCGGAATTCTCGCGGCGCACCGGGCGCGGGGTCCTCGGCAATCGGGCCTCGAGTGGAACCACCATTCTCGATGAGCTGGCCCAGCAGCAGCAAGCTTCCGGCGACTGGATCGTCTATACCTCGGCCGACAGCGTCTTCCAGGTGGCGGCGCACGAGGAACTGATCCCGCTCGATGAGCTGTATCGTGCCTGCGAGGTGGCACGGGAGATCCTGGCACCTCCACATGGGGTCTCGCGGGTGATCGCACGACCATTCGTGGGACAGGGTGGAGTCTGGCACCGGACTCCGAATCGACGGGATTTCTCGCTTGAGCCGGCAGGAATCACCCTTCTCGATCGGTTGATCGAGGCGCGGATTCCGGCGATCGGGGTGGGAAAGGTCGATGACCTCTTTGCCGGTCGCGGGATCCGTTCACGCCATACCGCGACCAATCGGGAGGCGTTTGAGGGGATCATCGGGGCTCTCGACCGGATGACGGAGGGGTTCTTGTTCGCAAACGTGATCGAGTTTGATCAGAGCTGGGGGCACCGCAATGACGTGACCGGCTTCGTCGGTGGCCTCCGGGAGCTTGATGCCTGGATTCCGACACTTCGGGGCCGGATCGGGCCGGCCGATCTGGTTATCTTGACCGCCGATCATGGCAACGACCCGACCACCCGTTCGACCGATCACGCCCGAGAGCAGGTGCCGATCGTGGTCCTTGGGGGGCAGGTGCGACCGATCAACGTCGGCGAGCGTCAGTCCTTTGCGGATGTGGGCCAGACGATCGCCGAGTGGTTGGGCGTGCCCAGCCTGGAACATGGGACGTCCTTTCTCGGTGAGGTCATGACAGGATGAGTGCACTCGAGACGGCCGCCACGGCTGCTCGTCAACGGGCGTATGCGCCCTACTCGGGATTTCGGGTGGGTGCCGCGCTGGAGACAGAGGACGGAACCATCGTAACCGGATGCAATGTGGAGAACGCCTCCTACAGCATGACCATCTGCGCCGAGCGGAGCGCCATCGCCACGGCTGTGGGGCTCGGGCATACCCGGTTCCGCCGCCTGGTGATTTCGAGCGACGCCGCAGAGCCGATCTCGCCCTGCGGCGCGTGCCGGCAGACGCTCTGGGAGTTCGCGCCCGACCTCGAGGTCGTGAGTGTGACCGATGGCGCCCGTCGGAGCTGGGCGCTCGCCGAACTCCTCCCGGCCGGCTTCTCGCGATCGGATCTCACGTGACGCGATTGTTGCTTGCAGGTCTGATGGTCATCGGCGCCATGGCCTGCACCGAGAAGCTGACGACACCGGGAGGATGCCCGGCGCTGTGCCCGGGCGGGGAGCCTGTGGTGCGCGACACGGTCATCGATGCCGTGTTCGGCATGGACAGTTCGTTCACGGGATACTCGTCCCTGATCGATGCCAGTTCGTTGCCGCTCAGCAACGGTGGCACCCTCGGCGAGTCGCGAGCGGTCGTGCGTTTCTTCCCGCGCGGTGACTCGGTCACGGTCGCCGACACCACATACCCACTGGCGATCGATTCGGTGATCATCCGGATGGGGCTCCAGGACCGTCAAGCCACGGCAGGCGGCCTCAGGGTGGAGCTCTATCGCCTCGATACCGATGTCGACTCGAGCATCACGTGGCCCGAGCTGACCGCGCAGATGGTGCCGGGGCGACTGCTCGGCACGGTGGCGATTCCCGATTCTGTGCAGAGTGGGCCGCTCTTCGTCGGTTTCAGCGGTGCCGATCTCGCGAAGTTCGCCTACACCCCCGAGGACAGCACCCGGCTCGTGATCGGGATTCGCCTGGTGGCCCCGGTGGCCGGGGCCGGCGCGTATATCGGGGCAGTGCGTTCGGGTGACGCCGGCATCTTTTATCAGAGTTGGGCCACGATTCCGGTCGCCGATACCGCGCTCCGGCATCCGCTGGTGCAACGCAGTCCGTCGCAGAACTTCACGGTTCGTCCGACGCCGACACCGGTGACCAGCACGCAGTTGCTGGTTGGCGGTCGACCGGCGGGGCGCGCGCTGATCCGCTTCACGATGCCGACGTATCTCCGGGATTCCGCGACGATCATCCGTGCCACGCTTGAACTGACGCCCGATGTGCCCCTCGTCGGCCTGACTGGCGACAGCACCCGCATCGACGTGAACCCGATCCTTGCCGATTTCGGGGCCAAGTCGGTCACCTTCCTCAACGAGGGTGGCACGACATGGATCCATCCGGGCGATAGCACGATTTCGCTCGAGGTGACCAGGATGGTCCGACTCTGGCAGGGCACGACTCCGCTTCCCGCGATCGTGCGGGTCCGCCACGCGTTCGAGTGGTCCTCGTTCATCAATCCCATCCTGCGCTCGACCCGCAGCGCCACGACGGGCGCGCCTCGAATCCGGATCACCTACCGACCGCCCTTCGCCGTGGAGGGCTTCTGATGCGCACGCGCGTGCTGGGCTTGCTCGCAGCGGGACTCATGGCCGCCAGTCTGCCGCTCGCAGCGCAATCCTCACAGTTCGGGGTCCGCGGCCTTGGGCACCCGGGGCGTGGCCTTGCGGTCGACGCGCTTGGCACCGCGGGGGCGACCGGGCTGTTCTCGTCCGGCTCGTCCCTCAATCCCGCGGCGCTCGCGCTCCTCACGACCAGCCTCACGAGTTTTTCCACCCTGCAGGATTGGCGCTCCACCACCAACCCGACGGGTTCGGGTGACACGCGCGAGCAGCGGTTCCCGCTGGTCAGCATCGGCGGCCCCGTCCCGAAGTCGAACTGGGCCGTCGGGATCACCTACGCCTCGTACACCAATCGTGACTTCACCCTCGTGAGCGAGGGGACGGCCTCGCCGCGCGGCATCCCGATCGGCGTGACCGACTCCCTCGGGTCCACCGGCGGCCTCAGCGACTTCCGGGTGGGAGTCGGGTACAAGCTGCACGAATCGGTGTACCTCGGCGTCGGGGCGCACCTCATCTCCGGCTCGAATCGACTCTATTCCAATCGTGCCTGGGAGGATACCACCTACACCTCCATCCGGCAGTCGACCGAGCTCTCGTATCTGGGCTTCGGGATCTCGGGCGGCGCGATTTTCCGGCTCTCACCGGCGCTGTCGGTGGCGGGCACGGTCCGCCTCGACGGTCCACTCGATGTCGAACGGGATTCGGTGGGCACCGGCACCATCGAGATGCCACTCAGCCTGAACGCCGGCGTCCGGTTCCAGCCATCGACTCGCTGGATGCTGGCGGCGCAGGCCGGGACACGGACATGGTCGCGCGCCAACTCGGGTCTGACCGACCTCGGCGGGGTCGCGGCCCGGAATACCAACGAGTTCTCGGCGGGCCTCGAGTACTACCGGAACCGGCGTTCGCCCGAGCAGTTGCCACTTCGCGTCGGGGTGCGCCATGCTGACTTGCCGTTCCTGCTGGTGCAGGGGAGTCAGCCCCGGGAAACGGCGGTGTCGCTGGGCACCGGGGTCCGGTTTGCCAAGGGGGTCGGCGGACTTGATGTCGCCCTCGAACGGGTGCATCGGAGCCAGGGGGCATCCTATACCGAGAATGCGTGGCTGCTCTCGATCGGCATTTCCCTCCGGGGAGTCCTGTCCAACTGATACCCGCAGAGTGGTGAGCCGGGGGATCGGGGCGCGCAGGCGGCGCGCCCCGTTGTGCAAGGAGAGAGAGGGAATCATGAAACGCATCTGGATCGAGACCTACGGGTGCCAGATGAACGTCGCCGACAGCGAGCTGATCTACGGCGTGTTGCTGCGTGACGGCTACACGGTTGCAGATCAGCCCGAGGACGCCGACGTCATGCTGGTCAATACCTGCGCGGTCCGTGACCATGCGGAACAGCGCGTGGTGGGTCGGGTCGGCGAACTCCAGCGGCACAAGCGCCCAGGGAGCGTCCTCGGCGTGGTGGGATGCATGGCCCAACGACTCGGACCGATACTCCTCGAACGAGTCCCCAAGGTCGACCTCGTGGTCGGCCCCGACGGGTACCGCAACCTTCCCGAACTCCTGGCACACGCCCAGGCAGGCGGGCGGGTGGCCGATGTCGAGTACCGGGGCTGGGAGCACTATGAGGACATCCCGCAGCACCGTGAGCCGGGCCCGTCGGCGTTCGTCACCGTCCAGCGCGGCTGTGATTACCGCTGCACGTTCTGCATCGTGCCGACGACCCGCGGTCCGGAGCGATCGCGTCGGCTCGAGGACGTCGTCTCCGAGGTGCGTGGCCTCGTGGAGACGGGTGTCACCGAGGTCACGTTGCTCGGCCAGACCGTCAACTCCTATCACGATGGCACCCACGACTTCGCCACGCTCCTCCGCGCCGTCGACGCCATCGATGGCGTGCGGCGGATTCGCTTCACGTCGCCCTACCCGACCGACTTCACCCCCCAGGTCATCGAGGCGATGGCAGTGCTGCCGTCCGTCTGCGAGCATGTGCATCTCCCCGTCCAGAGTGGCTCGGACGCCGTGCTCCGTCGGATGCTCCGACGGTATCGCCGCGACCAGTATCTCGCGGTCGTGGCCCAGCTCCGTGCGGCCATTCCCGGGATGACGTTCTCGACCGATATCATCGTCGGCTTCCCCGGGGAAACCGAGGCCGAGTTCAACGAGACGCTCTCGATCGTGACCGAGGCCGAGTTCGATGATGCGTACACGTTCAAGTATTCGGTGCGTGAAGGGACTCCAGCGGAACGGATCAAGGACCATGTCGAGGAGGACGTGGCGTCGGAGCGTCTCGCGCGGCTGATCGAGGTCGTGCGGACGCAGGGGCGTCGCCGGAACATGGCCCACGTGGGCGAGCGCCATGAGGTGCTGGTCGAGCGTCCGGCACGACGTGGCGACATGATGCTGGCGCGGACCCGGCGCAACCATCTGGTGCTGGTGCCGATGACCACGGAGCAGATCGGTGAGTACCACACCGTGCGCCTCACCGGGACCACGGGATCGACCTTCACCGGCGCCGTCGAGCGCCCGACGCTGGCGGTGCTATGATCGTGAACGTGATGGAGCACCATGTGATCGCCGCGTACGAGCGGCTGCGCAGCGCGGTGCCCGGGTTCGTGGACTCGCCGACCCACCGCGACGATGTGGTGGTCTACGCGCTCAACCGCCTGCCCCCCAAGTATGTCGTCTCCGAGGCCGGCAAGGCCGTCACCGAAGCCTTGCTCGCGTCGCCGCAACAGCGCACCGAGACCGAGGTGCAGGTGCTCACCGCCCTCCGCCAGGTGACCCGAGTCCCGGAACGCGCGGCCCGATGGGATCCGCCGAAGGACGGCTGACCGGCCCGGCGGGGTCACTGATCCTTGCTGCTGCCTACGGGGCCGGTCTCTTGACCGGCCTCGCGCGTTTTCCGGACCCGTGTGTCGTCGCGATCGCCTCGTTGGCGGTGATCATCGCGCTTCGTCACCTTCCCACTCGAGCCATCGCCTGCATCGTCCTGTTCGGTGTCACGGTCGGCGGGCTCGCTCGACACCGTGCCGCACGCACCTGCGCCGCCAGGCTGCCACACGATGTCACCTCGCTGGTGGTCACCCTGGTCGATCCCGGCCTTGCGTCCGGACGTGTGCGCATCGACTCTCTCGACTGCCATGGCACCGTCATGGCCCAATGGCCCGAGGGACGTGCGCTCCCGGCAGGCATCACCGCGCACGTGTCCGCGCGCTGGAACAATCGATCCGGTCCGCTCGGTCGTCCCGATGGGACACTCGATGTCCGCCGTATCGACACGGTTCGAGGGTCGCCCGGCCCGATCGCATGGAGCCGAAATCTCATGGCTGACAGGATCGGCGTGCTCTTCGGACCGCGGGCTCCGCTGGTTGATGCCCTGCTGGTCGGGCGTCGCGATGGCCTCGATGCGGACCTGCGTCAACAATTCGGGCAGGCAGGCTTGATCCACCTCCTGGTCATCTCCGGGTTTCACGTCGGGTTGGTGGCTGGGTGGATCGTGCTGCTGCTCGCCGCGGCCGGATTGCCGCGAACGTGGGGACTCCGAGTCGGCGCCGTCGTGGCGCTCGGTTACGCCGGATGGCTCGGTTGGCCTGCACCAGCAACGCGGGCATCGGCATTGCTGTGTGTGGCAGCGCTCAGTCGGTGGAGGCAGCGTCGCTGGCGACCGGATGGCACGCTCGGGCTGGCCCTGGTCGTGGTGCTCGCAGTGGATCCGTGGGCGATCACCCGGGTGGGGGCCTGGCTTTCGTTCGTGGCACTCGGTGGGGTGGTCTGGGCCACGCGGTGGGCGAAGCGATGGTGGCCGGGCCTCGGACCTCCGGGCGAGGCCCTGGTGGCCTCCGTCGGCGCGACCCTCACCACCGCACCCCTCGGCGCCCTGGTCTTCGGGCAGGTCGCACCGATCGGTATCCTCCTCAATCTGGCGGCCATGCCCCTGACCGCCGTGATGGTGCCCGCCCTCGCCGGTGCCGTCCTGCTCCTCCCGGTCCTCCCGGCGATGGCGCATGCGCTCGCGGCATCATCGGGCCTGCTCATGGACGCGTTGATCCGGTTGGGGGTGTGGGGCAGCACGCTCCCCGGGGCGGGAATCCCCGGCGAGCCCGGTCTCCGTGTCGCCGTGCCCTGGCTTGCGATCCTCCTGGTGATCCACCTCGCGACACGAGATCGCACAATCCCGCGCGAGAGCGCGCGACGGATGGCATGGGTGCTCGCCCTGGGTGCATTCGTGACGGCGGTCCACCCGGTCGGAGGCGCACCCTCTGGTCCAACCGAACTGGAGATCACCTTCCTCGCGGTGGGGCAGGGCGACGCAGCCGTCCTGCGCACACCTCACGGTCACTGGATTGTCATCGACGCTGGTCCGCAGGACGAGCAGTACGACGCCGGGAAGCGGGTGGTGGTGCCCTATCTGGTGTCCCATCGTGCCCGAGCCGTCGATCTCCTCGTGCTGTCTCATGGTCATCGTGATCATGCCGGTGGCGTACCGGCGCTCCTGCGCGCGATGCCGGTTGGCCTGATCCTCGATCCGGCGGAACCGGCCGGAGAGGAGAGTTACCGCGCCTTCCTGCACGCGGTGGTCGACGCCGGGGTGCCGTGGCGCGTGGGGCGGGCCGGTGAACACTTCGCGCTCGATGGTGTGGAGCTCCGCGTGGTCCACCCCACACCCGGTTGGCCGGGAGCAGGCACGGACCTCAATGAGGACTCGATCGTCCTCGAGGTGCGCTTCGGCGCATTCACCGCGCTTCTCGCGGGTGATGCAGGCATCGAGGCGGAATCGACGTTTGTCGCAACGCTCGCCGGCATCGACCTGCTGAAGGTTGGCCACCATGGCAGTCGGACGGCGACCGGTTCGGCATTGCTCGAGGCGACCCATCCCGCGGTCGGGGTGATCTCGCTCGGCATCAACAATTACGGCCATCCCGCGCCTGAAACGCTGGCGCGCCTGGCCGCAGCGCACGTCGACGTCTGGCGCACGGATCGGGAGGGGGCGGTGACGTTGACGACCGATGGCCGTACCTTCCGCATGCGGAGTCGTGACCGAACCGCGGTCTTCGACGCTGCCGACCCTTGACGCCGAGGCGCATGGCATGTTCCAGCCGACCCAGGTCACCACGCTCGAGCGGTTCATTCTCGATCAGGAACGTGAACATCCCGAGGCCACGGGGGAGCTCACCAACCTGTTGTACGACATCGCCCTCGCAGCCAAGATCATCGGGTCCCAGATCCGACGGGCCGGTCTGGTCAACATTCTCGGCGCCGCCGGGGTCCAGAACGTCCAGGGCGAGCAGCAGCAGAAGCTCGACATCTTCGCGAACGAGACCGTCAAGAACGCCCTCAACCACACCGGCCGTGTCTGCGCGATGGCGTCCGAGGAGGATGAGGAAATCATCCCGGTGATCGACACCACGGTGCCACCCGGCAAATATGCGGTGCTCTTCGACCCCCTCGATGGATCGAGCAACATCGATGTCAATGCGGCCGTCGGGACGATCTTCGCCGTTTATCGTCGCGTGAGTGTCAGTGGCCAGGGCACACTCGAGGACATGCTGCAGCCCGGGCACCGTCAGGTCGCGGCGGGATACGTGATCTACGGATCAAGTGTGATGATGGTGTACAGCGCCGGTCATGGGGTGCACGGCTTCACACTCGACCCGGCAATCGGCGAGTTCGTGCTCAGCCATCCGCAGATGCGAATGCCGACCGCGGCAACGTACTACAGCGTCAACGAATCGAATTTCAAGCGGTGGTCCCCCGGGATGCAGGCGGCGGTGCGGGGCCTCAAGGGCGAATACCCGGGTCGGATCAAGCCGCGGAATTCACGCTACATCGGGTCGCTGGTCGCGGATTTCCATCGGAACCTCGTCAAGGGCGGTGTGTTCCTCTATCCGGCCGACACGAAGAATCCCCAGGGCAAGCTGCGGCTCCTGTACGAGTGCTCCCCGATGGCCTATCTCGCGGAACAGGCCGGGGGAGCTGCCACGGATGGGCGAGCCCGGATCCTCGACTTGCAGCCAACGTCGTTGCATCAGCGTGTGCCGCTGGTGATCGGGTGTGTCGAGGATGTCGAGTTCGTGCGGCAGATTCTCGAGGAGATGGAGCCCGGGACGTGAGCGAGTCCCGCCTCAATATCGACGGGCCCGTGCCGGCCCATCCGGCGGACTGGCCCCCCGGGCGTGCCGCAAGCCTCGGAGAGCCGGGTGCATTCCCGTTCACGCGCGGACCGTACGCGCGGATGTACACCCAGCGTCCGTGGACGATGCGCCAGTACGCCGGGTTCGGCACCGCCAGCGCCACGAACCAGCGCTTCCGGGCGCTGCTCGCCGCCGGGCAGACCGGGCTCTCGACTGCCTTCGACCTCCCGACCCAGATGGGGTACGATTCGGATCATCCGATGGCAACAGGCGAGGTCGGCCGCGTCGGGGTCGCGATCGACACCGTGGATGATCTCGCGATGCTCTTCGCGGAGATCCCGCTGGGCGAGGTGTCGACGTCGATGACCATCAATGCGACTGCGGCCATCCTGCTGGCGATGTACGTGGTGGTCGGGGAGGAGCAGGGCGTCCCGCGGACGGCGTTGAGTGGCACGATCCAGAACGATGTGCTGAAGGAGTACATCGCCCGTGGCACCTACATCTATCCCGCCGAGCCATCGCTCCGCCTGGTCACCGATCTCTTCCGGTTCGTGGCCGATGAGGGGATGAACATCAATCCGATCTCCATCAGCGGATATCACATGCGCGAGGCCGGTGCCACCGCGGTGCAGGAGGTCGGGTTCACGCTCGCCAATGCGTTCGAGTATGTCCGCCGCGGGATCGCGGCCGGCGTCCCGCTCGCAAGGTTCGGTCCCCGACTCTCGTTCTTCTTCGCGGCCCACAACGATCTGTTCGAGGAGGCCGCCAAGTTCCGCGCTGCACGCCGACTCTACGCCACGCTGATGCGCGAACGCTTCGACGCCGATGAGGCCTCCGCACGGCTTCGCTTCCATACCCAGACCGGTGGCGTGACGCTGCAGGCCCAGCAGCCGCTCAACAATGTGGTCCGTGTCACGGTCCAGGCGCTCGCCGCCGGGCTGGGTGGCACCCAGTCGCTCCACACCAACGGATACGACGAAGCGCTGGCACTGCCGACCGAGGCGAGCGCCACCCTCGCGCTCCGGACCCAACAGATCCTGGCCGACGAGAGCGGCCTCACACGGAGCATCGACCCGCTGGCGGGAAGCTGGTATGTGGAGGCGCTGACCGATCGGATCGAGCGCGAGGCCCGGACGCTGATCGAGGAGATCGATGCGGTGGGTGGTGCGGCGAAGGCCGTCGAGCTCGGCATCCCGCAACGCGCGATCGCCGACAGTGCCTGGGTGTACCAGCAAGCGGTCGAATCGGGCGCGGTGACCGTGGTGGGCGTCAATCGCTACCAGACCGACGAGGCGCCACTGGCCATCGAGGTCCCCGATTTCGGCGCGCTCGCTGCCGACCAGACTGCCCGGTTGGCGGCCGTGCGCACCCAGCGCGATGCCCATCGCGTCGCGCGATCGCTCGACACGATCCGCGCGGTGGCCGAAGGCACCGGGCCGCTCATGCCACCAATCATCGAGGCGGTGCGGGCGCGGGCCACGCTCGGGGAGATCAGCGATCTGTTCCGCGATGTGTGGGGAGTGTATCACGAATGAGGGAGGCCGCGGCCTCCCGCGTGTCCACTCGCTCCCTCGTGGTGCCACGCCACGCACGGGTCGGTTGGCTCGGGGATCCGGCCACCGCGACCGAGGCGTGGCTGGTCCTCCACGGCTACGGCATGACTGCCCGGGGCATCCTGCACTGGTTCAAGCCGGCCGAGGCGCCCCACCGCCTGCTGGTGGCTCCCGAGGGACTCTCGCGCTTCTACCAGGAGCGGCGAGGGATCCGGAGTGTTGGCGCGTCCTGGATGACACGCGACGACCGAGAGCACGAGATCCTCGACCAGCGGACCTATCTGGATGCGGTCGCCGAGACCTGGCTCGCGGGACGGGCACGGGTGGAGTTGCACGGATTCTCGCAGGGGGTGTCCACCGCCTGTCGCTGGCTGGTGGCCGGCAACCAGCCGGTCGATCGACTGGTGGGCTGGGCCGGGGTCATCCCGCCCGAGCTGGACCTGGCACCGCTCGGGGCCAGGTCCGGCTCGGGCCCCGTGCATCTGGTCGTGGGAGCGCGCGATGCGCTGGTCACCCCAGCCCAGGTCGAGGCCGACCGGGATCGCCTCGAGGCCGCGGGAATTGCCACCACCTTCCACCAACACGACGGTGGGCACGGGATCGACGCCGGGGTCCTGCGGGCACTCGCCGGTTGAGGGGGTGGGTCGGCCCCGCTAAATTCAAGGGCTGTGCGGAGTTCAGTGACCCTTGGAGTAGCCATGCCGACTTATGAGTACCTCTGTGCCGAAGGGCATGCCTTCGAGCGCTTCCAGAAGATGAGTGACCGTCCAGTGACGACCTGCCCGACCTGCGGGGCGAAGGCCTCCCGCAAGGTGAGTGGAGGGCAGGGGCTGATCTTCAAGGGAAGCGGGTTCTACATCACGGACTACGGCAAGGACGGCAAGGGACCGCGCAAGGCAGAATCGAGTGAGGCGGCGTCGAGCGGGGCGGAGTCGAAGTCGAGTGCCAAGAGCACCGATGCCTCGGCAGTCTCACCCGCACCGGCCACCCCGGCGAAGCCGGCCAAGGGCGACGCGTGACCGATCTGCTGTTCGGTGAACTCACCCGCATCGCCGAGACGCTGGCGGGCGAGCCGGTCGACTTCACGCTGGAGCGGCCGCGCGACCCGTCGCACGGTGACTTCGCCACCAACCTGGCGATGCAGCTCGCGCGACGCATCAAGGCCAACCCGCGGATCGTGGCGGCCCGGGTGATCGCGGCACTCGACCTGCCCGAGGGCATGATCGCCGCCACCGAGATTGCCGGTCCGGGATTCATCAACTTCCGGCTCGCGGGCAGTGCCCTCGCCGCTCAGCATGCCGCGATCCTCGCCGAGGGCGACCGGTACGGTCGCACCGATGACGGGGGGGGGGCGCGCATCAACGTCGAGTTCGTCTCGGCCAACCCGACGGGCCCGTTGCATGTCGGCCACGGCCGTGGCGCCGCCCAGGGCGATGCCATCGCGTCGCTGCTCGAGTGGACCGGCCACGCGGTGACCCGCGAGTTCTACATCAATGATGCCGGCGTCCAGATCGATCGACTGGCGGCATCGCTCTGGGCCCGAGTGCAGCAGGCCGTCGGCCGCGAGGCCGCGATTCCCGACGGGGGCTACCATGGCGAGTACCTGATCGAGTCCGCCGCGACGCTCATTGCCCGGCACGGCACCGGCTTCGCCGATCAGGACGAGGCCGCGGGCATCGCGGCATGCCGTGCCGCGGCACTGGTCATGCAGCGGGCCGAGCAGGACGCCACCCTGGCTGCCTTCGGGGTGCGGTTCGATGTCCTGCGGAGCGAACAGGCGCTCTACGACAGCGGCGAAGTGACCCGCACGCTCGCGCGGCTCGACACCGCGGGCCTGACCTACGAGCAGGACGGCGCGCTCTGGCTGCGCACCTCGGCCTACGGGGACGAGAAGGATCGGGTGCTCCGGAAGCAGGATGGCAGCTTCACCTACTTCGTCCCGGATATCGCCTACCACCTCGACAAGCACGATCGCGGTTTCGAGCGGATCATCGACGTCTGGGGCGCCGACCATCACGGCTACATCCCGCGCGTGCGCGGGGCGCTGGTGGCGATGGGGATCCCGCGCGCCTGGTTCGAGGTGAGCCTCGTCCAGCTCGTCAAGGTCGTGCGCGGTGGCGAGGAAGTGAAGATGTCGAAGCGCTCGGGCGACTTCGTCACGCTGCGTGATCTCTTCGAGGAAACCGGCGTCGACGCGGCGCGCTACTGGTTCCTGATGCGCCGTGGCGACTCCCACCTGGTGTTCGACATCGAACTGGCGACGGCCCACACCGACGAGAACCCGGTGTACTACGTCCAGATGGCGCACGCGCGAATGCATGGCATCTTCCGGAATGCCGATCGCAACCCGGAGACCGTCACGGGCACACTCGATCTGGCGGGGCTCACGGCCCAGGATCGCGAACTGCTCCAGCGGCTCACTGCGTTTCCCGAGGCGGTCGGTCGCGCGGCGCGTGACCTCGCACCCCACCAGGTGACCACCTACCTGGAGGAGCTCGCGCGACTCGTGCATGGCTGGTATCACGGCTGCCGTGTCCTCGGGGAACCCCCTGCCGTGGAGCATGCCCGGTTGCTCCTCGCCCGGGCCGCCCGCCAGGTCCTGGCCAATGGCCTCACCCTCCTCGGTGTCTCCGCGCCGGATCGGATGTGATTTCGTGAGTCTGCTCGTGGTTGGAAGCGTCGCCCTTGATTCGGTGCACACCCCGTTCGGCGAGACGGCCGATGCGCTGGGCGGCTCCGCGGTCTACTTCGCGGTGGCGGCCTCGTTGCTTCATCCGGTGCAGGTCGTGGGCGTGGTCGGATCGGACTACCCGGTCGACGCCCTCGAGCGCCTGGCACCGCGGGGCATCGACTGGAGCGGCGTGGAACACGCCGCAGGCGAGTCGTTCCGCTGGCGGGGGAAGTACTCCTACGACCTCCAGAGTCGCGAGACGCTCGAGACCCGGCTCGGGGTCTTCGCCGAGTTCCGGCCCCGGTTGCCCGCCGCGGCGCGCGAGGCCGAGTACATCTTCCTCGGCAATATCGATCCTGCCCTCCAGGTCTCGGTGCTCGAGCAGGTCGCGGCACCGAAGCTCGTCGTGTGCGACACGATGAATTACTGGATCGGTTCCCGTCGCACGGAACTGCTGGCGCTCCTCGAGCGAGTCGATCTCCTGATGGTGAACGACGCCGAGGCACGTGAGTTCTCGGGCGACTGGAATATCCACCGGGCCGGACGGTGGTTGCTCGAGCGTGGGCCGAAGCGGGTGGTCATCAAGCAGGGTGAATACGGGGCGCTGTTGATCGAGAAGGATCACACCTTCGCCGTGCCGGCCTTCCCGCTGGAGGCCGTCTTCGACCCGACCGGTGCCGGCGACGCCTTCGCCGGCGGCTTCATGGGCTACCTCGCCCGCGAAGGTGCCACCGATACCGATGCGATGCGACGCGCGATGGTCTATGGTGCCTCGATGGGATCGTTTGCCGTGTCGGGGTTCGCGATCGATGGCTTTGATGCGATCACGCTCGCGGAGGTCGAGGACCGTGTCCAGCGGTTCGTCGAGCTGACCCACATCCCGATTGCGCATCGGCTCGCATGACCGAGTCCCTCTACGCTCGCGCCGGGGTCGACTTGCAGGCGGCCGAGGATGCCAAGACCCGCATCGGGCGACTCGTGGCCGGGACCGCGACACCCCTGACGCTCGGGACGATCGGGGCCTTCGGTGGCATGGTCCGGGTCCCGGCCGGGATGACCTCGCCGGTGCTCGTGATGAGCACGGATGGGGTCGGCACGAAGGTGCTGGTTGCGCAGCAGGCGGGTCGGTACGACACCGTTGGCGAGGATCTCGTCAACCACTCGGTGAACGACATCCTCGTCCACGGGGCCGTGCCGATCGCCTTCATGGACTACATCGCCGGGCACCGGCTGCCGGTGGAGATGATCGCGGGGGTGGTCGAGGGCATCGCGCGTGGCTGCCGGGCCCACGCCATGGCCCTCGCCGGCGGCGAGACCGCCCAGATGCCGGGACTCTACGCCGAGTCGACGTTCGATCTGGCCGGCACGATCATCGGGGTGGTGGAGGAGGCGGCGGCGTTGCACGGCGACACGATCACCGCGGGCGATGTGCTGATCGCCTATGCCGCGACGGGGCTTCACACCAACGGCTACACCCTGGCGCGTCACGTGCTGCTCGAGACGATGTCGCTGTCGCTCGAGGACCTCGTGCCGGGCACGACGACCACCGTTGCCGACGCCCTCCTGGCGGTGCACCAGAGCTATGACGCCGCGATCCGGCCGGCACTCGCCGACATCCACGGGTTGGCCCACATCACCGGGGGGGGGATAGCCGGCAATCTGGTGCGCGTCCTCCCCGCGTCCGTCGACGCGGTGATCGACGTGCGCAGCTGGCAGTGGCCGGCGCTCTGCCGTGCCATCGCCGACGGTGGGGCGGTCCCGACCGCGGAGATGCGCGACGTCTTCAATCTCGGGGTCGGCATGATCGCGGCAGTGCCCGCCGATGCAGCCGAGCGCGTGCGGGCGCACGCCACCGCCGCGGGGGTCGAGAGCTGGGTGCTCGGGGCCGTCCGTCCGGGGACCGGCCGTGTCACGTTCACCGACTGAGCCCGACGCCCCGGTCACGCCAGCCGAGATGCGTGCGATGGCAAGGGCACGCGTCCTGGCGCGACAGGGCTGGGGGCAGGTGCATCCCAACCCGCTGGTCGGCGCGATCGTGCTGCACGGCGAGGAGTGGGTCGGGCAGGGTTGGCACGCCGGACTCGGTGGAGCACACGCGGAGCCGATGGCACTCGCCGAGGCGGGCGCGCGCGCGCGCGGCGGGACGCTGGTTGTCACACTCGAGCCGTGTGCTCACCACGGCAGGACGCCGCCGTGTGTCGAAGCGATCATCGCCGCCGGAATCGCGCGCGTCGTCATCGCGCTCGAGGATCCAAACCCTGTTGCACACGGCGGGATCGCGGCGTTGCGCGCGGCGGGCATCGAAGTCGTCGTCGGTCTGGACGCCGTTGGCGTGCGCCAGGAGAACTTCCGCTACCTGCACAGCCAGCGACACACCGGCCTGCCCTACGTGGCCGTCAAGCTCGGCGTCAGTCTCGATGGCTGCATCGCGGATCATGCGGGATCCTCGCAGTGGGTCACGTCCGAGGATGCGCGCGACTGGGTCCATCGCGTGAGGGCAGGGTACGGGGCCATCGGTGCCGGTGCCGCAACCGTGATCGCCGACGATGCCCGCCTGACGGTGCGTGGCAGCATCACGCCACGGATCCCGCCAACCCGGGTCGTGTTCGATCGGAGCGGTCGCCTGACGGCAGATCAGGGGATCTTTCGCGACGCATGCGACGTTCCGGTCGTGGTGGTCTGCGGCAGGGGAACGGACAGTCGAGCACTGCGTGGCTTGCCCGGGGTCGACCTGATCGAGTCCGACGGACTCGAGGACGCGCTCAGGCAGTTGGCGTCAGCAGGGGTTGACTCGCTGCTGGTCGAGGGAGGCGGTCGATTGGCGGGTGCAATGTGGCGCGAGGGTCTCATCGATCGGGTCTATCAGGTGGTAGCACCAACCTGGCTGGGGCCGGGCGTGCCGGCGTGGGCCGGGCTCGATGCCCAGCCGATCAGCACCGTCGAGCGCTGGACCCTGGTCGGAGTGCGGGTCCTGGACCCCGACACCGTGATCATCGTGGACCGGCCCTGATGTTCACCGGGATCATCGGCCCGATGGGTGTGGTGCGGGGGCTCAGTCGCGAGACGGACCGCCTCGTGCTCGAGATCGCCGCGCCATGGGACGACCTCATCCTCGGCGAGAGCATCGCGGTCAATGGGGCATGCCTGACTGTCGCGGCGATCGATCCGGGGGCGTTCACCGTGCACATCGTGGCGACGTCCCTCGGGCGCACCACGTTCGGCGCGATCGAGGTCGGCCGACGCGTGAATCTCGAACGGGCGCTGCAGCTCGGCGACCGGCTCGGCGGTCACCTGGTACAGGGCCACGTCGATGGGGTCGGGACGGTCGTCTCGGTCACGACCAGCGGCGACACCCGGCTCATCGAGGTCACGATGCCACCGGACGTGGCGGCGGTCACGATTCCGCTCGGGTCGATCACAGTGGATGGCGTCTCGCTCACCGCCAATGCGTTGCCGACGCCGCACCTGGTCCAGCTCTCGTTGGTGCCGTTTACCTTGGAGCACACCACGCTCGGCCAGCTCATGCCCGGGGATGCGGTGCACCTCGAGGGTGACCTGATCGGGAAGCACGTCCGGCACCAGGCCGGCGTGTGGCAGAGCAAGGGAGATGCAGGATGAAGTTGGCAACGATCGGGAGCGCCCTCGATGCGCTCCGAGCCGGCCGGATGATCGTGGTCGTCGATGATGACGACCGCGAGAACGAGGGGGACCTCGTCTGTGCCGCCGAGTGCATCACCCCCGAGCACATCAATTTCATGCTGCAGCACGGCCGCGGCTGGATCTGCCTCTCGCTCACCTCCGAGGATTGTGATCGCCTCGAACTGCCGCAGATGGTCGAGCGCAACACCGACTCGATGGAAACGGCCTTCACGGTCACCATCGATGCCGCGACCCGGTTCGGTGTCACCACCGGCATCTCGGCGTCGGATCGTGCCACGACCATTCGCGTCGCCATCGATCCCGAGACCCGACCCGCCGACTTGCGCCGTCCGGGGCACATGACGCCACTCCGGGCCCGCCCGGGTGGCGTGCTCCGGCGCGTCGGCCACACGGAGGCCAGTGTCGACCTGGCCCGGCTCGCCGGGTTCCGACCCGCCGGCGTCATCTGCGAAATCCTCGCCGACGATGGCACGATGGTCCGGGGCGAGGCGCTGGAACAGTTCGCGGCGAAACATGACCTGCCGCTGGTCTCGATCGCGGATCTGGTGGCACACCGATTGAGTACCGAACGATTGGTCCACCGGGTCGCGGAAGCGCGATTGCCGACCGAGTTCGGCGAGTTCCGGGTGATCGGCTACCGCAACGACGTCGATGACCACGAGCATGTCGCCCTGGTCCATGGCGAGGTCGATGGGCACAGCAACGTCCTGGTCCGCATGCATTCGCGCTGTCTCACCGGCGATGTCTTCCACTCGCGACGCTGCGACTGCGGCAGTCAGCTCGAGCGGGCGATGGAGTTGATCATCACGGCAGGCAGCGGGGTGATCGTCTACCTCGACCAGGAAGGGCGTGGCATCGGCCTGCTCAACAAGCTGCGCGCGTATGCCCTGCAGGACGAGGGCGACGACACCGTCCAGGCCAATGCACGCCTGGGCTTCAAGGCCGACCTGCGTGACTTCGGGATCGGTGCCCAGATCCTCCGGGATCTCGGCCTCACCACGCTCCGGATCATGACGAACAATCCCCGCAAGCTCGTCGGGCTGGAGGGGTACGGACTCGAGATTGTCGAGCGGGTGCCCCTCCAGTCACCGACGACGCCCGACAACGAAGCCTACCTGACGGCCAAGCGCGACAAGCTCGGCCACCTCCTGCCGAGCTGACTGATGCCGACCTTCGAAGGCACGCTGGATCCCGCCGGCCGGGTGGCCATCGTGGTCTCCCGGTACCACGAACGCCTCACCCGACGGCTGGCCGAGGGCGCGCTCGCCGTGTGCACCGAAGCGGGCCTGGGGGAGGAGGCGGTCGACACCTGCTGGGTCGACGGGGCCTTCGAACTCGGCGTCACCGTGACCGCGCTGGCCCGGGGGGGGGGGTACGTCGCGATCGTGGCCCTGGGCATCGTGATCCGGGGGGAGACGCCGCACTTCGATTTCGTGGCGGGCGAGACCGCGCGGATGCTGGCCACGGCGAGCACCGCGCATCTGGTGCCGGTCGGCTTCGGCCTGCTCACGACCGATGACCTGCCGCAGGCCGAGGCGCGGTCAGGTGGCGCGGCCGGGAACAAGGGTCGCGAGGCGGCCGAGGCCGCGCTCCGGACCGCATCGCTGCTCCGGCAGGTGGCTCGCCCGTGATGCGGGCCGAGTCGAAGCGTCGTGCACGCGCGTTGCAGCTGCTCTACGCGCTCGAGGCCGTCCCCTCGGAGAGTCCGGAGGTGGCGTTCCGCGGGCTCGCCCGACTCACCGGCCCGGAGCCTGGGATCCTCGAGGAGGCGCGGGCCGTGGTCGACGGCGTCCTGGCCCGTCGCGACGAACTCGACCGGCTGGCGCAGGCCGCGGCCGACAACTGGCGCCTCGAGCGCATCGCCACGATCGAACGGAACATTCTCAGACTGGGTGTGCAGGAATTGCTGGTGGGGGTCACCCCGGTCAAGGTGGTGCTCGACGAGTCGGTCTGGTTGGCGCAGCGCTTCGCGGGTGAGCGCGCCCCGGCGTTCATCAACGGCGTGCTCGATCGCGTGGCGCGCTCGCTCGGGCGGCTGTGAACCTCCTGGTCGTGAACTGGCAGGATCGCCGCAACCCGCATGCGGGCGGGGCGGAGATCCATCTCTTCGAGCTTCTTCGCAGGCTCGCCGATCGGGGGCACCGGATCCGGCTGGTCTGCTCCGGCTTCCCCGGGGCCCCGGCGGTCGAGGTGGTGGACGGCATCGAGGTGCACCGGTCGGGTGGCCGACACACCTTCACCCTCACGGCTCCCTGGGCGATTCGGCGCGCGCTGCGGGCGGAACGACCGGACGTGGTGATCGATGATGTCAACAAGCTGCCCCTCGGCGTCCCGCTGTACACCGATCGCCCCGTCTACACGATCGTGCCGCACCTGTTCGGGACGACGGCGTTCCAGGAGGCGCCGTGGCCGATGGCGGCAATCGTCTGGTGTTTCGAACGGTTCATCCCGCGCTGGTACCGACGCGCGTGGTTTCACGCAATCAGCGAGTCGACGCGCGATGACCTGGTGGCCCGCGGGATTGCCCGCGCACGGATCGCCGTCGTCCATCCGGGCGTCGACACGGTGCAGTACGCGCCACTCCTCGGCACGCCGCGTCACGCGCCCCCTCGCCTGGTCTATCTCGGACGCCTGAAGCGGTACAAGGGTGTCGAGTTCCTGTTGCGGGCACTGGCCCTGGCGATCGTCGAGGCGCCAAGCCTCACCCTTGATGTCGCGGGCACTGGTGATGATCGCGGACGACTCGAGGCCCTGACACGATCGCTCGGGATCGCCCACGCGGTGCGGTTTCTCGGATTTGTCGAGGAACCCGGGAAGCTGGCGCTCTTGCGAGGTGCGGTGGCCAATGTATTTCCTTCACCCAAGGAGGGGTGGGGCATCACCGTGATGGAGGCGGCGGCATGCGGGACGCCATCGATCGCCTCTGACGCACCCGGGCTTCGCGATTCGGTCCGGGATGGCCTCACCGGTCTCCTGGTTCCGCACGGGGATCCCCCGGCACTGGCGGACGCCATCCTTCGGGTGGCCCGCGATCCGGACCTGGTGGAGCGCCTCGGTGCGGCAGCCCGACAGCACGCGCTGCAGCACAGTTGGGACGCCGCGACCGATCAGGTCGAGGCACACGTGCGGGACCTCGCCGCGGGGAGAATGCCCCCGCCATCCTTCGGATCCTGACGGAGGTTCGCCATGCAACTGGACATCGCCTCACGACACGCCACGCTCGAGCCGACACTGGAGCGTCGCACCCACGAGATCGCCGAGCGCCTCGGACGGCTCGGACCCCGCGCGCTGCAGGGGACGGCCGTCTTCGACACGGTGGCCGGCTTGCCGTGGGTCGAATTGCGGGTGCACTGCAGCGGGGGGGCCACCCTCATCGCCACCGCCACCGCCGATGATCACCGCACCGCTCTGGACGTGGTCGATCGAAAGATGCGCCGGCAGCTGCGCCGGACCAACACGAGGCCCCGTGCGGCCCGACACGCAACGGCGACCTGAGCCTTGATGCGCTTCCGCGATTTCCTCGCCACCGGAGATACCCTCAAGCTCGAGGCGCTCACCGGGGAACTCGGCCTCGATGGTCTGGTGCCCGATGCAGACATCTCGTCGCCGGGGCTCGCCCTCGCGGGGTTCCACGGGCGGTTCATGCCGGACCGCCTGCATGTGCTCGGGGAGACCGAGATCACCTATCTGGCGTCGCTCGATGCGGCCGACCGGCAGCGTTCACTCGAGGGACTGTTCCAGTATGACCTCCCCGTGGTGTTCATCACCAAGGGGTTGGCGCCACCGGAGCCGTTGCTGGAGCTGGCGCGCGACCGATTGGTGCCGGTGCTTCGAACCACCCTCAAGACGGCCGAGTTCTACAAGCGCGTCAAGCCGATCATCGAGGACGCCTTCGCCCCGCGGACCACCCTGCACGGCTCGCTCGCTGACGTGTACGGGGTGGGGTTGCTCTTCGTCGGCCGGTCCGGGATCGGCAAGAGCGAGTGCGTGCTCGATCTCGTCGAGCGCGGCCATCGCCTGGTGGCGGATGATGTGGTCAAGGTGACGCGGCGTGGCAGTGACGTGCTGCTGGGGCAGGGACATGAACTGGCCGGGCACCACATGGAGATTCGCGGGGTGGGGTTGGTCGACATCCCGGCGTTGTTCGGGGTGCGCGCCGTGCGCCAGCAGAAGCGACTCGAGGTCGTGGTGCAGCTCGAGGACTGGGAGACGGCCCGCGATGCCGACCGCACCGGGCTGCAGCGCGACACCCAGTCGATCCTCGATGTCCCGATCCCGAAGGTCATCGTCCCGCTCAACCCGGGCAAGAACGTCACGGTCGTTGCCGAGGTGGTGGCGATGATGCATTTGCTGCGATTCAGCGGGGTCGATGTCGCGTCGGCCTTCAACGAACGACTGATCAAGAAGATGCGAGAGAAGCGTGGCGTCCGACAATATCTGAGGGATGATTTCGAATGAGTGGCATCACCGGTGTGGTCGTGGGCCACGCAAACCTGGCGGCCGCGCTGCTGGCCGCCGTCGAACAGATTGCCGGGCCCGAGCACGGGCTCCGGGCGATCAGCAACACGGATTGCGACCGGGGCACCCTCGAGACCCGCATCCTCGACGCCGTGGCCGGACACCCCGCCATCATCTTCATCGACATGCCCAGCGGGTCATGCCTCTTCGCGGCGATGCGTCGCCTGGAGGAGATGCCGGGTGTCCGGCTGATCACCGGCGTGAACCTGGCGATGCTGCTGGAGTTCGTCTTCCGTCGTGATGGATCGGTCGACGAGGTGGCTGCCGAGGTGACCGAGGCCGGCCGTCGCGCAGTGGGGCTCCGCTAGCTCGATGTCGATTCTCCTCTTCCGGGTTGACGACCGGTTGGTCCACGGGCAGGTCGTGATCGGGTGGGGACGTCCGCTCTCGGCCGAACGGGTGATCCTGATCGATGATGCCGTGGCCGAGAGTGGCTGGGAACAGGATCTCTATCGGATGGCGGCGCCCGATGGCATCGAGGTCGACTTCGCCACGCTCGCGGAAGCCGACACCGCGCTTCCCGCATGGGCGAACGAGTCCATTCGGACGATCGTGCTGACGGGCGATCTCGCCACGATGACCGCGCTCCAGCACGCGCATCCGACGCTGGTGGCCTCGATCAACCTTGGGGGGATCCACCATCAACCCGGGCGCACCGAGAAGTTGCGATACCTCTATCTCGGTCCCGAGGAACAAGCCTCGTTGAGCACCCTGATGGACGCCGGGGCGAAGGTCACCGCGCAGGATCTCCCGACGTCGCCGGCGGTGGAACTCAAGGACCTCCTGTGACGGTCCCGCTGGCCATCGCCTTGCTGGTCTGGGGCAGCATCGTGGCCCTCGACCTCGTGACGGTGCCTCAGGGCCTGCTGTCACGGCCGCTGGTCGCCGCCACCCTGGCGGGTGCGATGGCTGGGGATGTCCTGGCCGGCATGCTCGCGGGCGCGGTGCTCGAGCTGTACAATCTGGAGATCCTGCCGATCGGAGCGGCGCGCTATCCGGACTACGGCCCGGGCGCAGTGGCGGCCGGTGCCGCTGCGGCGCTGATTCCGGCGGCGGGCCCGATCGGGATCGCCGGCCTCATCGGCCTGCCGCTCGGGTTGCTGGGTGGCTGGAGCGTCCATCGCCATCGTCGCAACAATGCCCGACGAGTCGGACGGCAGCTCGATCGGGTCAGCGCCGGCGATGCCCGGGCGATCTGGCATCTCCAGCGTGAGGGGCTATGGCGCGATGCGGCCCGCGGCCTCGTACTCTCGGCGATCGGGCTTGGCGTCGCGTGGGCGGTCCATCTGGTCGATTGGAGCACCGTCGCCCACCGGGAGCTGCTCGACTGGGCCGTCCTCGCGGGTGGCCTCTCCGCCGGACTCGGTGGAGCCCTCCGCATCGCGGGGAAGGGCGCCAGGAGGCGCTGGCTGGCCGTCGGGCTGCTTACCGGCACCATCGTGGCGATTGCATGGCATTGAGCCCGAGATGGCAGGCGCTGATCCGTCTCTATGGCGTCCAGGCCGCCTGGACGTACGAGCGCATGGCAGGGATCGGCGTCGGGCACGCGGCGGCGCCACTGCTCCGGGACCTCTTCCGGGATCGCCCGAGCGAGGAACGACGGCAGGCGGTGGCGCGATCGACCGAATATTTCAATTGCCACCCGTATCTTGCAGGGATCGCGGTCGGCGCCGTGGTCAGGGCGGAGGAGCAGGGGGTGCCGGGCGCCGCCATCACACGGCTCCGGACCGCCCTTTCCGGACCACTGGGAGCGATCGGTGATCAGCTGATCTGGACCGGCGAGGTCCCGATCGTGATGGGAGTGGCGCTGGCACTCCTGCCGATGATCGGGTGGTGGGCCGTCTTCGCCGCGGTCGTGGTGCACAACCTCCTGCGGTTCTGTCTCACGCTCTGGGGCCTGGACCTCGGACTGGCCCATGGGCTCGGCGTCGGCCGTGCCCTCGAGCTGTCATGGCTGCCGCCCGCAGCGCGTCGAGCGCAACGGGGCGCGGCATTCGCGGTGGGGTTGGCGTTGCCGATCGTCTCGGTCTGGCTGTGGCGTGATGGTGCCCCGTCGGGCGGTCTAGCGGTCCTGGCCCTGGCCATCGTCGGCACGGTGCTGGTGTTGAGTCCGCTGACACGCACGCGGGTCACTGGTCTGCGCGTCGGGCTGGTGTTGCTGGCTGTTGCACTCCTCGTGATCGGAGGTTCGCAGTGATAGAACGCGTGGTGACCATCCGCAACGAGATGGGGATGCATGCGCGGCCCGCGGCGCAGTTCGTCCGCATGGCCGCCACCTTCGACGCCACCATCGAGATCGATCGGGAGGGAATGGCCGTCAACGGGAAGAGCATCATGGGCGTGATGATGCTCGCGGCGGAGTACGGCTGTGATCTGGTGCTGCGCGCCGATGGGGCGGATGCCGAGGCGGCGGTGAGCGCCCTGGCCGAGCTCATCGAGCGAGGGTTTGGCGAGTGACATCGCACCGGGTCCTCAAGGGCGTCGGCGTCTCGCCGGGGTTGGCAGTGGCCAACGCCGTGGCGGTGCGCTGGTCGCTGCCCGATGTCGAGGACCGGACGGTCTCGGCCGAGGAGATCGACCACGAGATCGACCGACTGCATGATGCCGTGGAGGCCGTGGCCGAGCAGCTCGAGACCCTGCGCCTGCGGACCGAGGAGCGCGCGGGACCGGAGGAGGCCCGCATCTTCGACGCCCAGATCATGATGGTGCGCGATGTGGAGTTCCTGAGCGGCGTCGAGGCGCTCATCCGCCGCAACTCGCTTGCCGCCGAAACCGCGTACGACTTCAAGGCGCTCGAATTGCGCAGCGCGTGGAGTCGAGCCCGGACATCGATCCTGCGGGATCGACTGGCCGATCTCAACGCCATCCAGCTCCGCATGCTCGCGCATCTCATGGGCCAGTCGGCCGAGGCGGTCTGGTTCGGCGACATGGAGGATCAGGTGATCCTCGTCGCTCGCGACCTCCTCCCGGGCATCACCGTCCAGGTCGATCGGGACCGCGTGGTTGGCTTCGTGAGCGAAGAGGGCACGCGCACCTCGCACGCCGCGATCCTGGCGCACTCGCTCGGGATCCCGGCCGTGATGGGCGTCACGAAGGCGATGGACCTGATCGAGCCCGGCGCGCTCGTGTTGCTCGATGGCCAGACCGGCATCGTGATCGTGGATCCGACGTCCGAGGAGCTCGAGGTGGCGCAGGTCCAGGCGTCACGACGCGCCAAGCTGGACATGCAGCTCGAGGGGATTGTCCACGAACCGGCGGTGACGCCGGATGGTGTCACGGTGGATGTGATGGCCAATGTGGACCTGCCGGAGGAAATCGTGACGGCGCGACGGCTGGGGGCGGACGGCGTCGGACTGCTGCGCACCGAGTTCCTCGTCACCGGTCGCACCGCGTTGCCGACCGAGGACGAGCAGACCGAGTACTACCGGCGGGTCGGCGCCGCGTTCAGTGGCCGTCCCGTGGTGGTCCGAAGCTACGACCTCGGTGGCGACAAGTTCCCCGCCGTCTTCGACGCACCGCACGAGGCGAACCCGTTCCTCGGCTGGCGCTCGATCCGGGTCTGCCTCGATCAACCGGAGTTGTTCCGCCCTCAGCTGCGGGCCCTCCTGCGCGCGGCCGCCGACCGGAACGTGCACCTGATGCTGCCGATGGTGATCTCGCTGGAGGAGCTGCATGCGACACGCGTCATCCTGGCTGAGGAATCGGCGCGGTTGCAGGCGGCAGGGGTTCGGGCGGCGACCACCGTGCCGATCGGCGTGATGATCGAGACACCCGCCGCGGTGCTCCTCGCCGATGCGTTCGCGGCCGAGGTCGAGTTCATGAGCGTCGGATCGAATGACCTCACCCAGTACACCCTGGCGGTCGACCGCGGCAATGCGCGACTGGCCGATCTCTTCTCGCCGCTCCACCCGGCCGTGGTCCGCCAGCTGGCGACGGTCCAGCGGGCCGCGGCGGCCCGCGATATCCCCGTCTCGGTCTGTGGCGAGATGGCATCGGATCCGATGGCCATCGTGCTCCTGCTCGGCCTCGGGTACCAGCGGGTGAGTGTGGCACCGCCGGCGGTGCCGCTCACGAAATGGATCATCCGGCACGTCCCGCAAGCCGCGGCGGCTGCCGCGGCGGCGGTGGCCCTGGCGTCCTCGACGCGTGTCGAGATCGAGGTGGTGTTGCGCGACACGCTGGGCACCTATCTCGATCTCCGCCTTGTCGATCCGGCCGGATCGTTGCCGCGCGTTTCCGGGCGGGCTAGCTTGCCCGGCTCCTGAACGTGACTTCTTTCCCGGGATCATGATGCCGTCACACAGTCGACATGTCTTCACCTCCGAGTCGGTGACCGAGGGGCACCCCGACAAGGTCGCCGACCAGATCAGCGATGCGGTGCTCGACGCGATCCTGGCGCGCGACCCGGCAGCGCGTGTCGCCTGTGAGACGCTGGTGACAACCGGCATGGCCGTGGTCGCCGGTGAAGTGACGACCAGTGCGTACGTCCATGTCCCCGACATCGTCCGGCGTACCGTCGAGAAGATCGGCTACACCGATGCGCGGATGGGATTCGATTTCCGGACCTGTGCCGTGCTGACCTCGATCGATCGGCAGTCTCCCGATATCGCGCAGGGCGTCGATCGCGCCGATCCCGCCAAACAGGGTGCCGGTGATCAGGGGATGATGTTCGGGTACGCCAGCGATGAGACCGAGTCGTTCATGCCGCTGCCCGCCGTGCTCTCGCATCGACTGGCCGAGCGGCTGGCTGCCGTGCGGCGTGGTGGCCGCGGCATGCCGCACCATCCATGGCTTCGACCCGATGGCAAGACCCAGGTCTCGGTGGAATACGAAGGCGACCGCCCGGTCGCAGTCCGGACCGTCGTGCTGTCGACCCAGCACGATGATCGCTACCAGGGTCGCGTCGTCGGCCCGCGTCGGATCAGCGACAGCATGCGCGAGGACGTCATCCTGCCGGTCCTCGAGGAGTTCGGGCTCGCGGATGGCCGCCCGAAGATCCATGTGAACCCGACCGGACGGTTCGTGATCGGCGGCCCGCAGGGCGATGCCGGGCTCACCGGCCGCAAGATCATCGTCGACACCTATGGTGGCATGGCGCGCCATGGAGGCGGCGCCTTCAGCGGCAAGGACCCCAGCAAGGTCGACCGCTCGGCGGCCTATGCGGTTCGCTGGGTGGCGAAGAACATTGTCGCCGCCGGACTGGCCCGCCGGTGCGAGGTGCAGGTCGCCTACGCCATCGGAGTTGCCATTCCGGTGTCGATCATGGTCGATACCTTCGGGACCGCCACCGGACCGGATGATCGCCGGCTCGAGCGCGCCGTGCGCGAGGTGTTCGATCTTCGACCGGCCGCGATCATCCGTGATCTCGACCTCCGCCAACCCATCTATGGGGCGACCGCTGCCTACGGGCACTTCGGCCGGACGCCCGTGCGCGCCTCGTTCGAGGACCCGGACCTCAAGCCCCGGCGCGTCCATCAGTTCACCTGGGAACGCACCGACCGGGTGCGCGACCTGCAGACCGCCGTGAAGGCGAAGGGATGACCATGTCGACCACCACACTCGATGCCCCCCACCATGTGCGGGATCTCGGACTCGCCGATGAAGGCCGTCGTCGCACCGAATGGGCCGAACGCTCGATGCCGGTGCTCCGGCAGATCCGCGATCGCTTTCGGGCGGAGCGGCCGCTCGCCGGTCGACGCATCGCGTGCTGCCTGCACGTCACCACCGAGACCGCCAACCTGATGATCACGCTGCGAGCTGCCGGAGCCGAGGTGGCGCTCTGCGCCTCGAATCCGCTCTCGACCCAGGACGATGTGGCCGCGCATCTCGTCCGGGATCATGGCGTGCAGGTCTACGCGATCAAGGGCGAGGACCACGAGACCTACTACACGCACATCGCGCAGGCGCTCGCGTTCGGGCCCGATCTCACGCAGGACGACGGCGCGGACCTCGTCGGCTCCCTCCACATGATCTCGCTGGGTCGACTCGACGATCTCTCGGGTCCCGTCCGCGCCATGGTCGAGGAACTGAGCCCCGAGGAACGCGTCGCCCTGGTCTCGAGAGTTCGCGGCTCGACCGAGGAGACGACCACCGGTGTCATCCGCCTCAAGGCGATGGCGGTCGAGGGCGTGCTCCAGTTCCCGATCGTCGCCGTCAATGATTCCCGCACCAAGCACATGTTCGACAACCGCTACGGCACCGGGCAGTCCACGCTCGACGGGATCATCCGCGCGACGAACCTGCTCGTGGCCGGCAGCACGGTTGTCGTGGCGGGCTACGGCTGGTGCGGGCGCGGACTCGCGATGCGGGCCCGCGGCGCCGGTGGCCGGGTGGTGGTGACCGAGGTCGATGCCGTGGCCGCGCTCGAGGCCCGGATGGATGGCTTCGATGTCATGACCATGCACGACGCCGCGCCGCTGGGCGATCTCTTCTGCACCGTCACCGGCAACCTGCACGTCATCCGGTCCGAGCACTTCGCCTTGATGAAGGACGGGGCGATCGTGGCGAACTCGGGTCACTTCAACGTGGAACTCGATCTCGATGGGCTCGCCGCACTCGCCTCCGAGCGCCGGTCGGTGCGCGAGTTCGTGGACGAATACGTCGTGGACGGTCGTCGGATCCTCGTCCTCGCCGAGGGACGGTTGATCAATCTGGCCGCGGCAGAGGGCCACCCGGCCTCGGTGATGGACATGTCGTTCGCGAACCAGGCACTGGCCGCGGAGCACCTGGTTGCCCATGAGGCGACCCTCGCGAAGGCCGTCCATCGCCTCCCACCGGAGGTCGATCTCGAGATCGCCCGACTCAAGTTGGCGGCGATGGGCGTGCGCTTCGATGTCCTCACACCCGAGCAGGCGCACTATCTCGCGAGCTGGGACGCCGGCACCTGAGACCGACATGATCCGCTGGTCCGCCCTGCTCCTCCTGGTACTTGCCCACCCGCCCACGCCGGTGTCCGTGCGTGGGCGGGTGGTCCGCGTGGTGGGGTCCGACACGCTGCCGGCCGCCGGGGCTCGTGTGGTCCTCCACGCCGTGACCCCCGACAGCCAAGGGCCGGTCGACTCCGTCATGGCCGACGGCACCGGCCGATTCGACCTCCGGTCGGAGGTGGATTCGGGCGCGATCGTGCTGGTCAGTGCCCGGTGGCAGGGGGTGGAATACTTCGCCCCACCGGTGGCGGTGGGGGAGCCCGTGACGCTCGTCGTGGTCGACACGGCGTCGACCCAGGTCGTGACGGTCGCGGCCCGACATGTGATCGTCGGTGGACCCGCCGCCGACGGCGCCCGCGATGTGGTCGATCTGGTGGTGCTCCGGAATCCCGGCCCGGCCACGCGTGTCGGGGGGGGGGACAAGCTCACCCCGACCTGGACGCTTCGCTTGCCACCGCACGTGGCCAACCTGACGGTCGGGGATGCCGATTTCTCGCCCGAGGCGTTTGATGTGCATGGCGACACCCTGACCCTGCACGCGCCGATCCCGCCCGGCGAGCGCCAGTTCTTCCTGATGTACCAGCTCGCACCCGGCGCCCGGCAGTTCGAGATCCCGCTCCTGCCGCGGCCCGATACGCTCTCGCTCCTCACCGAGGAACGCGGGCTCGCGGTGACCGGCGGCATGACCACGGTGGGTCAGGAGACGGTCTCGGGACGGAGCTTCGAGCGCCGCGTGAGCGGGTCCGCGGAGTTGGCCGCTGCGGTCACCGTGGCGCTCCCCGGTGGCCACAAGGCCCCTGACTGGGTCCTGCCCACCCTGATCGTGAGCCTCGCGCTGGTGCTGGGCGGCGCCACCATCCGGATCCTCTTGCCACGACGAGGCTGACCCCGTAGCTTCGGCCCGGTACACACCAACGAACGACAGAGCTCGGAAGTCCGGTGCAATACCGGCGCGGCCCCGCCACTGTAACGGGTGATTCATCCGCGAGACTCACGATGCCACTGGGCCAGTGCCCGGGAAGGCGAGTCCCGTACCCGAAGCCAGGAGACCTCTCCGTTCGTGCCACCAGCAACCCTCGGGGGAGGGAACGGTGGCGCGGTCGTGAGCGGCGCCTTCCACCGGCCCCTCCTCCCTCCCGCGCCCGTGCCTTCCCACCGGAAGCGAACGGGCGTTCTGCATGCCACCCACCTCGTCACACCAGCGCCGGACCCTGCTGATCCTCGGGATCGCTGCGCTCGTGGCCGCGGTGGTCGGCGTGTTCGTGGGGCCCGTCGGCTATTCACCGGGCGAAGTCCTCCGGGCCTTGCTGGATCCCGCGGCGCCCGATGCCGGCATCATCCGTGGGCTTCGACTCCCCCGGGTCGCCCTCGGCTTCGCCGTCGGCGGCTCACTCGCGGTCGCTGGTGCGGCGCTCCAGGCCGTGGTGGGGAACCCGCTCGCGGAGCCGTGGCTCCTCGGCCTCTCGGGGGGGGCATCCCTCGGTGCGGTGACCGGGATCGTGATCGGGATGCCACCAGGCTGGAGCGTGGCGGTGATGGCCACGGTCGGCGCGCTCGTCGCGATCGCCCTCGTCTACCGTGTCGCACTCGTCGCCGGCCGACGCCTCGACACCCGCGTCCTGCTGCTCGCTGGCGTGGTCGTGGGCGCCTTCGCCGGCGCAGTGAGCGCCGCACTCCTCGCGATCTCCGATCCGTTCACCTTCCGCGCCGCCGCACTCTGGCTCTTCGGCGGCTTCGCCGGTGCCGAGTGGCACGGCACGATCCGATTCGTGATGATCGCGACGCCCACCCTCCTCGCCATCGGCTGGCTCGGCCGGGGACTCGACCTCCTTGCGCTCGGCGACGAGACCGCGGCGGCACTCGGCGCCGATGTCACGCGCATCCGTCGCGCCGCGGTGCTCGCCACTGCCGTGCTCACCGCCGCCACCGTCTCGGTCGCGGGCGTGATCGGATTCGTGGGACTCGTCGTGCCGCATGCGGTGCGCTGGCGGACCGGGCCCATCCACCGCCGACTGTTCCCCGCCGTGTTCCTCGCAGGCGGGGCCTTCACCGTCCTGGCCGATACCGTCGCGCGCACCGTCCTTGGCGGTCAGGAGCTCCCGGTTGGCGTGATCACCGCCCTCGTCGGTGTGCCGATCTTCGCCGTGCTGCTCCGTCGGAGTGCGACATGACCCTCACGGCCGTGGAGATCAGTGCGCGATACCCTGGGCAGGATGGGCTGGTCCTGCACGCCGTGAACGCTCGGGTCGAACGCGGCGAGTTCGTCGTCGTCGCCGGGCCGAACGGCAGTGGAAAGTCGACACTCGTCCGTGCCCTCCTCGGACTGCATCCGGTCGAGCGCGGGAGCGTCACGCTGGATGGTCGACCCCTCGCCGAGCGGAGTCGCGCCGAGATTGCCCGCGAGGTCGCCGCGCTGCCGCAGCGAGAGGAACCGGCCTTTCCGCTCGCCGTGACCGACGCCGTGATGCTCGGGCGGTGGGCGGCGCTCGGGCCGTTTGCCGCACCCGGCGCGCGGGATCACGACGCCGTCACGCGCGCCCTGCAGGCCTGTCGCCTCGAGTCGCTCGCCGACCGAACCACCGACACCCTGAGCGGCGGAGAGTGGCAGCGCGTCCGCTTGGCCCGTGCCCTCGCGGCAGAACCCCGCCTGCTGCTCCTCGACGAACCGGGGACGGCCCTCGACATCGCGCACGAGATGGCGCTCTATGAACTGCTGGCCGAACAGGTGGCTCACGGTCGAGGCGTGCTCGCGGTCACGCACCACCTCAATGCGGCGCTCCGCTACGCCGACCGGGTCCTGCTCCTCGATCATGGCCGTGTCATCGTCGATGGCCGGCCCGCGGATGTGCTCTCGACCGCGGTGCTCAGCCGGGTGTTCGACTGGCCGATCGCGCTCGGCCGTCTCGACGACGGGGCCCCGCACCTGGTACCCCGTCGGCGCTCCCCCCCCCCTCAGACTCCTCCCCTGTCCGGATCGGATACCCGCTCGTGAACCGTGCCCAGTTGCTCTGCTGCCTGAGTCTCACCCTGGCCACCCGGCCCCTCGTGTCCCAGTCCCCGGTGACCCTGCCGGAACTCCAGGTCACGGCCACCCGGATCGCCACCGCGCCTGCCGACGTCCCGGCAGCCGTCACCGTGCTGCAGGGTGACGACCTGCGGGATCGCGGCATCTCCTACCTCCTCGATGCCCTCCGGCTGGTGCCGTCCGCATCGGTCGTCCAGCTCGGCTCCTACGGCGCGGTCACGTCGCTCTTCATGCGGGGGGGGGAGAGCGACTACACGAAGGTGCTCGTCGATGGGGTGGTGGTCAACGAGCCGGGGGGGGCGATCAACCTGGCGACGCTCTCGCTCGAGGATGTCGACCGGATCGAGATCGTCCGCGGTCCGACGAGCGTGCTCTATGGGGCCGATGCGGTCTCGGGAGTGGTCCAGATCTTCACGCGGCAGGGCGCCGGCCCGGTGCGGGGAGCGGTCGAGGCGACGGCGGGAAGCTTCGGTGGCCGCGATACGCGCGGCAGCGTGGCCGGGTCCGCCGGGGCGTTCTCGGCATCCCTCAGTGGCGCCCGGTTCCGGAGCGACGGGATCTATGCCTTCAATAGCGGGTTTGCCAACAGCAACGGCACCGCGACCCTCGGCTGGCGAGGCCTCGCCGGGACCCGGGTCATCGCCACGGCGCGGTACAGTGATGCCGTGGGACGCTTCCCGACCGACGGCAACGGTGATCCGGTCGACGCCGACCAGCGGACGCTGGTCGGTGACCTGATGCTCGGCGTGCAGGCGTTCCACCCGGTCGGTCGTCGCCTCGACCTGACCGCCGATGGCTGGTCCCACCGACTCGACAGCAGGTTCCGGGATGGCCGCGATGGGCCCGCCGACACGACCGGGTTCGCGTTCGCGGGCACGCGTGACGCCCTCAGCTCGCGCCGCGGCGCCACGCTCCGGGCCGATTGGCGCGTGCAACCGGCGCTCACGGTCGTGGCCGGCGTCGGAACTGAACGGGAGTCGGAGGACCAGCAGAGTGTCACCGAGTCCAACTTCGGCTTCGGTGCTGCGGCCGACTCCGCCACCTTCCAGGCGGATCGGACCACCCGGAGCGCGTTCGTGCAGCTGCTCGCCACGCCGGTGCACCGGATCGACCTCCAGCTCGGTGGTCGGGTCGACGACAACTCCGCATTCGGGACCTTCGCCACGGTCCGTATCGGCGCGGTCGCGCACCTCGCCCCGGATACCAGACTGTGGAGCGCCGTCGGCACCGGTTTCAAGGCCCCCACCTTCTCGGAACTACGCGCCAACTCACCCTACGAGGTCGGCAATCCCGCGCTGCGCCCGGAGCAGAGCGTGAGCGCAGAGGTCGGCATCGAGCTCAGCCATCGCACGGCACGGGTCGGGCTCACCCTGTTCAGCCAGACGTTCACCGACTTCGTGCAATACATCGCCGCACCCCCCGGCGAGCCGACCTATGCCAATCTGGGGGCAGCTCGGGCTCGCGGTCTCGAAGCCTCGTTGGTGGTGCCGACGGTCCTCGGCCTGACGATCGATGCACACCTCACCTGGCTCTCGACCGCGGTGACCGATTCGGGGGCGGTCTCCTCGGAGACCTTCGCGCTCGGCCAGCGGCTGCTGCGCCGTCCTGCCGTCTCGGGGGCCGTCACGGCGCGGGGCACCGTGCGGGCGATCCAGTGGAGCGCCACTGCGCGCTGGGTCGGATCGCGGGACGATGTGAACTTCCGGGATTTCCCGGCGACCCGGACCCGGTTACCCTCCTATGGACTCCTTGACGCCGCGGTCATCGCGCCGCTGCCCGTTGGGGCCACGCCGCGTCTCGACCTGGTGCTCCGGGGCGAGAATCTGTTCGATGCCGATTGGGACGCCGCGATCGGCTTCCCGGGGCGCGGCCGGACCGTGTTTGGCGGCGCACGACTTACCTTCTGACGGACGATGATGCGCCAACTTCTCTCGCTCACGCTGATCATGATGCTTGTCGGGGCCTGCGCCCCGACGACGAGCACCGGTTCGCTCCCGGTGGAGGTCCTGGTCGTTGTCGACAGTACCGACTTCACGCTCCGACTCATCCCGGTCGATTCGTCGAGGGTGGTACGTGAGATCCAGCTCGGCGCCGCACTCGGCTTTCATCCCTCCCTGATCGCCGCACGGGGCAAGTACGCGATTGTCGCGGGCAATGATGCGCAGGCGGCACGTGCCGTGATCGTGAACCTGGAAGCCGGCGCGATCCAGGACCTCATCTCGCTGCCCGAGGGCCGGGTCACCGCCGTCTCGATTCCCGACGACGGTCACGCCTTCGTCGCCTCGCGACTGAGTGGGACCCTCACCCGAATCGACCTCGCCACGGGCACGAGCACGCTACTGCCCGCTCCCGGAGGACCGGAGGGGTTCGGTGTGACGCGGGGCAAGGTCTTTGCCGTGATCGGGAACCGGCAGGAGGGCTGCATCGGAGTGGCCTGTCCGCGCGGCCCAAGTTGGCTCATCCAGAGTGAACCCGGGATCCCGCGAGATTCGGTGCCGCTCTCGGGGCCGGGAAACGCCGGGCCGAGCGCGCTCGGATCGGACGGACTGTTGTATGTCCTCAATCGCGGTGACGAGTTCGGCGCGGGGGAGGGACGTCTCTCGATCGTCGACCCGATCCGCAGTGCCGAAGTCGCCTCGTTCGGCGGGGTTGGTCCCCTGGTGCCGTCATGGATTCTCAGTGACGGTGGCGAACAGATGCTGATTGCGAGTGCCCCCGGTGGCATCATGGTCTTCAACACCCGGTTGCGCCGGTTCACCTTGCCATTCGGTTCCGGGATCCCGTTGGAGTTCCCCTCCGACATGGTTGGTGACGCCGTCGGTCGCACCTATGTGCTGCAACGCGGCGGGTGCAGCGCGGACCTTCCGGGCAAGATTCGTGTGTTCGGCCCCAACCTGATCGAGCGGGCCTCGATCAGTGCAGGTCCATGCCCCGTCGCCGGCGCGATGGCCGAAATCGCCGCGGATCGCCTCTTCACGACACCCTGATCAATGCCGGGGCCGGCGGTCCAGACGCCTGCAGTCGTCGTCGGATCGGTGCGCTACGGTGAGACCTCGCGCATCGTCCGACTTGCCACGCGCGATCAGGGGCTCGTCGCCGCCATCGCCAAGGGCGCCGGTCGCCCGAGGTCGCCATTCGCCGGTCTCCAGGTCCTGGCAGCCGGCACCGCACACCTGATCGCCGGACGTGGAGACCTCGCGACCCTGACCCAGTTCGAGCTGGCCGTGGCGCATCTCGGCGTCACCTCGTCGCTCACCGGTTTCCGGGCCGCGAGTACCATGGCGGAGCTGGCGGCACGCGCGTTCCCCTCGACCCCGCAGGAGGAGGCCTATGATGCCCTCGTCTGGGGGCTCGGCTTGCTGGATGCCTCGCCGCCTGCGGCGATCGAGATCGTCGCCCTGAGCGCCATCTGGCGTCTCGTGGCGGCGCTCGGTGCCACGCCGTCACTCGATTTCTGCGCCCGAGATGGCAAGCCCGTCCCTCCCGGTGGTGCCCACTTCTCCATCGAGGATGGCGGTGTGCTCTGCCGGGTCTGTGCGAGCGGGGGCGGCGCAGCCCGTCTGGAGCATGACGATGTGACGGCACTCGCCTTCTTCCTGCAAGGTGGGGGGGAGCCCCCCGACCTCGATGCCCGCCACGCCGCGGCCCATCGTCGCCTGGTGGGACGCTGGATCACCCGCCACGTGGTGGATGGCACCCAGCCGGCCCTGCTCCAATGGGTGCAGGGCGATGACACGGTCGGAGGGCAACGCTAACTTGATGGGTCAGACACACTTGCGGGACGATGAACCACAGGGAGGTATACCGCGCGACGATGTACTGCTGGGTGCGTGGGGTAGTCGATGCACCGGCACGCCGTGTCGGCGGGCATCGTGGCATGGCTGGTGGTCCTCGGAGCGAGACCGCTCCAGGCGCAGCGCGCCACTCCCCCCCCGATCCCGACCCTCGACGAGCCACGCCCATGGCCGATCTTCCCGGCGCTGCTGGTACCGTTCTCGGTACCCGAAGAGTACTGCCGCGAAGGAAGGACCCCGCGCGTCCAGTTGCGTGTCTTCGACGGGCTCACCGCGCCGATCGCGACCCTCACCCTGCGGGGGAGGGCAGCAAGACCTCTCGACGGTCGACCGCTGAGGTGCGGCGCCTGGGTGGCCCACTGGGACGGGGCCTGGGGCTCCCCGCCGCGACTTGCCTCCAACGCGGTGTACTGGCTCCAACTCTCGGTCGATACGTCAAGTGCCACACCGGGACAGCGCCCGCCAGTCCTCCGGACGCGAAAACTGGTCGTGGCCTATTAGGGGCACGGCCTGCCAAATCGACAGTATTCGTCTGGTTTGGGTCTTGCCAATAGTCCGGTGGAACCCCGGGGAGAACCATCAATGATCCGTCCAGACCGCTTGACCCTGAAGGCCCAGGAGTCGCTCCGCGGCGCCATCGAGCAGGCGCGAGGACTCGGCAACCCTGTGATGAACGATGCACACCTCCTCGCCGCCTTGCTGGCCCAGGAGGACGGCATCGTGGGTCCCATCCTGCAGAAGGCCGGTGTGGTGGTGCCCCGACTCTCGAACCAGACCGAGAGCGAGATCGCGACCTTCCCGCGCCAGAGTGGCTCGGACAGCCCGCCGACGATCGATCGCGGCACCACGAAGATCTTCGCCCGCGCCGAGAAGCTCGCCAAGGAATTCGGCGATGACTACATCTCGACCGAGCACCTGCTGCTGGCCCTGGCCGAGGAGAAGGGCACCACGGCCTACCGCCTGCTCGAGCAGGAAGGGCTCGAACCCGGCGCGCTCCGCCAGGCGCTCGAGGAGGTCCGCGGCGTCCACCGGGTCACCGATCAGGAACCCGAGGGGAAGTACCAGTCCCTCGAGCGATTCACCCGCAACCTGACCGACGCTGCACGCGCCGGGTCCCTCGATCCGGTGATCGGCCGTGACGAGGAAGTGCGCCGCGTGATGCAGGTGCTCTCGCGTCGCACGAAGAACAATCCGGTCCTCATCGGCGAACCAGGCGTCGGCAAGACCGCGATCGTCGAGGGGCTCGCGCAGCGGATCGTCGACGGCGATGTCCCCGACTCGCTCCGCGGTCGCGAGATCGTCGCGCTCGACATCGGCCTGCTGCTCGCCGGGGCCAAGTATCGTGGTGAGTTCGAGGAGCGCCTCAAGGCGGTGGTGGCCGAACTGACCGAGGCGGCCGGTCGCTATGTCGTGTTCATCGACGAGCTCCATACCCTGGTCGGTGCCGGCAAGGGTGAGGGCGCCGTCGATGCCTCGAACCTGCTCAAGCCGGCACTCGCCCGAGGCGAGCTGCATGTGGTCGGTGCCACGACGCTTGACGAGTATCGCCAGCATGTCGAGAAGGATGCCGCGCTCGAGCGCCGCTTCCAGCCGGTGATGGTCGGCGAGCCCTCGGTCGAGGACACGATCGCGATCCTGCGCGGCCTCAAGGAGAAGTACGAGGTCCATCACGGGGTGCGGATCACCGACGACGCTCTCGTCGCCGCGGCAACACTCTCCGATCGCTACATCGGCGATCGCTTCCTGCCGGACAAGGCGATCGACCTGATGGACGAGGCCGCGTCGCGGCTCCGGATCGAGATCGATTCACTCCCGCAGGAAATCGATGAGGTCGAGCGTCGCCTGCTGCAGCTCGAGATCGAGCGGCAATCGCTGTTGCGCGAGACCTCCAAGGCGGCCATCGAGCGCCGCGAGGCGCTCGAGCAGGAGATCGCGGAGCTCAAGGAGACGAGTGCGGGGATGAAGGCGCAGTGGCAGCACGAGAAGAGTGCCATCGAGAAGCTGCAGACGGCGAAGGCCGAAGTCGAACGACTTCGCACCGAGGTCGATCAGGCGAGCCGCATCGGCGACCTCCAGCGCGCGGCCGAACTTCGCTATGGCCGGATCCCCGAACTCGAGCGGCTGATCACGACCGAGGAAGCGCAGCTCGCCACCTCCGCCGAAGGGAAGCACTACCTCCGGGAGGAAGTAGGCACCGAGGACATCGCGATGGTGGTCGCCAAGTGGACCGGGATTCCGGTGACCCGCATGCTCGAGTCCGAGCGGGAGCGGCTCACCCACCTCGAGACCGAGCTGGCGCGCCGCGTGATCGGACAACCGATCGCCCTCGCAGCCGTGGCCAACGCCGTGCGCCGGTCGCGTGCCGGCCTGCAGGACACCGCGCGCCCGACCGGCTCGTTCATCTTCCTCGGCCCGACCGGGGTCGGCAAGACCGAGACGGCGCGTGCGCTGGCGGAGTTCCTGTTCGACGACGAGCGTGCGATGATCCGGCTCGACATGTCGGAGTACATGGAAAAGCATGCGGTCGCCCGCATGATCGGTGCACCCCCGGGCTATGTCGGCTACGAGGAGGGCGGCCAACTCACCGAGGCGATTCGGCGTCGTCCGTACGCCGTGATCCTGCTCGACGAGATCGAGAAGGCGCATCCCGATGTCTTCAACCTGCTCCTGCAGGTGCTCGACGACGGACGCCTGACCGATTCCCAGGGCCGGATTGTCGACTTCCGGAACACGGTGATCATCATGACGAGCAACATCGGCTCGCACCACATCCTCGAGGCCGGCGCCACCGATGCCGAGGGATGGACGCAGGTCGAGGCCGAGGTGCTGGGTGCCCTGCGGAATCACTTCCGGCCCGAGTTCCTCAATCGTGTCGATGACGTGGTGGTCTTCCACCCACTCACACGCGCCGATCTCGATGGTGTCGTGGCGCTGCAGCTCGCGCGACTCCGGCAACAGCTGGCGGGCAAGGGTCTGGTGCTCGACATCGACCCGGCCGCCGTCGACTGGCTCGGCGCCGAGGGGTACGACCCGCTCTATGGCGCACGACCGCTCAAGCGAGTGATCCAGCGCGAGCTGCAGAACCCGATCGCGATGGCGTTGCTCGAGGGCGACTACTCCGAGGGCGACACCATCCGCGTCGAGGCCGACGACGCCGGACTCCGGATCACGCGCGCGTTCACGGCGTGACCATCCCGGTCTCCGCGGCCGATGAGGCCGGGATGGCGCATGCCCTCGAACTGGCTCGGCACGCCGCCACGCTCGGTGAGGTGCCGGTCGGTGCGGTGGTGCTGCGCGGCGACGAGGTGCTCGGCCGCGCGCACAACGAGACCATCGCCCGCCGCGACCCGACCGCACACGCCGAACTGCTCGCGGTGCAGCGCGCGCTCGACACCGTCGGCACCGGACGCCTCGACGGTGCCACCCTCTACGTGACCCTGGAGCCGTGCGCCCAGTGTGCCGGTGCGATCGTGCTCGCCCGGGTCGAGCGGGTCCGATTCGGCGCCTGGGACGAGAAGGCCGGCATGGCCGGCTCCCTGCACGACCTGCTCCGGCATCCGCGCCTCAATCATCGACCCGATGTCCGGGGTGGGATCCTCGCCGATCAGTGCGGTACATTGTTGCAGGAGTTCTTCCGGGCCCGTCGCCCCTGATCCTCACCCATGCCGGTTGGAGTGTCGTGATGTCCTGTCGCGGTCTCACCCTGCTCGTCGCCCTCCTCGCCACACCCCTCGTCGCACAACAGCCCGACCTCCCGCCCGATCTCGATACGTTCGTCCAGGGCGTGATGGCCGACAACGGTGTACCCGGCCTGGCACTCACCATCGTGAAGGACGGCAAGGTGCTCGTCGCGAAGGGCTACGGAGTCCGGGAACTCGGCCGGCCCACCCCGGTCGACGATGCCACGATCTTCGGCATTGCCTCGAACAGCAAGTTCTTCACGGCGACGGCCCTCGCGATGCTGGTCGAGGAAGGCAAGCTGGCGTGGGATGCCCCGGTCATCAACTACCTCCCGGACTTCCGGCTGAGCGATGCCTGGGTGACCTCGCAGATCACCATCCGCGACCTCCTGGTGCACCGGAGCGGACTCGGGCTCGGTGCCGGTGACCTCCTCTGGTGGCCGGGCACCGATTATCCGCGCGCGGAGATCGTCCGTCGGCTCCGGTTCATCCCGCTCGCGACCTCGTTCCGCTCCGCCTACGCCTACGACAACGTGCTCTACACCGTGGCCGGCGAGGTGATCCATGCGGTGTCTGGCCGCACCTGGGAACAGTTCATCCAGGAACGGATCCTCACCCCGCTCGGCATGCGCGACACCCGCGTCGGCCATTCGGGGGCGGCAGGGGGGGGGAACGTCGCCACCCCGCACGATCGGATCGATGGCGTCGTCCAGCCGATCCCGCCCTTCGCGACCGACAATGTCAATCCCGCCGGTGGCATCACCGCCAGCGCGCGGGACATGGCGAAGTGGCTGATCATGCAGCTCGACTCGGGGCGTGTCGCCGGACGGGCACCGCTGTTCGGGATCCGGAGCGCGCGGGAACTCACCGCGATCGTCACCCCGCTCGAAACCTCGACCAGCACCGGTGATTTCGCGCCACTCTCGACTCGCTTCAACGGCTACGCGCTCGGCATGAATGTCCGCGACTACCGCGGCGCCAAGCTGTTCACCCACACCGGCGGCTTGCCGGGCTACATCTCCCGCGTGGCGATGCTGCCCGAACTCAACCTCGGTGTGTCGGTCCTGACCAATCACGAGTCATCGGCGATGAACCCGATCGTCTGGCAGATCCTCGATCACTACGTCGGCGGATCGACCGATTGGCGCGCCGCCTATCGGGTCGCCGCTGCGCGCAATGATTCCATCGCGGCCGCGGCGGCCACCCGCACCGCCGCCGCGCGCGACTCGACGGCGAAGCCGGCGCTGCCCATGGCGCGGTATGCCGGTCGCTACGAGGACGCCTGGTACGGCGGCGTCGACATCATCGTCGAACAGGGCACGCTGGTGATCCGGTTCTCGCACACGCCCCGACTCGTTGGTGACATGATCCCGTGGCAGTACGAGACCTACCTGGTGCGCTGGCGGGATCGTGGCCTGCACGCCGACGCCTTCCTGACCTTCACCCTCGATCCCGAGGGCAAGGTGGCCGAGGCGCGCATGGCACCCGCCAGCCCATCGGTGGACTTCTCGTTCGACTTCGGCGACCTGCTGCTCAAGCGGGCCGCGCCATGATCCGGCTCCTCGCGGCGGCCATGCTGCTCGGCACGCCGCTCGCCGCGCAGGCCCGCCACGTGATCTTCGTGACCATCGATGGCGTCCGCGCCGAGGATCTCTTCGGTGGGGCCGATCCGACCATCATGGCCGATGCGAAGGGCGCCGGCATCGAGGACACTGCGGCGTTCCGCGCACGCTGGTGGCGCGAATCGCCCATCGCACGCCGCCGCGCCATGATGCCGTTCCTCTGGGACACGCTGGTGCCGATGGGTGTGCTCTTCGGGGAGGGCGATGGGGTCCGGGTGACCAACGGCCTGCAGTTCAGCGGGCCGGGCTACACCGAACTCTTCACCGGCGCACCACGCGCCGACGTCACCAGCAACGCCGATGTGCGCCATCCGCATCCGACCCTGTTCGAAGTGCTTGCACGCGAGCCGGGTCGTGCCGCGACCGACATCGCCGCCTTCACCTCGTGGACCACACAGGCACGGATCGCCGACTCACGCGGCGGCACCTTCACGGCGCAGGCCCCGTTCGATCCGCTGCCCGCCGCACTGCGGGACGATCCGCGCCTGGTCCGACTCCACGAGATCGAGCAACGGGTGCACCACGACGACACCTCGATCCGGTACGACGCGTTCACCCACGAGATGGCCCTCGCCTGGCTCACGCGCTTCCATCCGGTGCTCCTGCATGTCGGCTACGGCGAGACCGACGTCGAGGCCCATGCCCGTCACTACGACCGGTATATCGCGATGCTCCACTCCACTGACCGGATGCTGAGCGAACTCTGGCACGCGGCCCAGGCCGATCCCGCACTCGCCGGGACCACGGCACTGGTGGTCACGACCGATCACGGCCGCGGGGCAACGAGCCGCGACTGGACCGATCACGGGCGCAATGTCACGAATGCGACGCATTGGTGGTTCCTCGCCGCGGGCGCCGGTGTCACCCCACGCGGAGCCGTCTCCGATCCGATGGTGCAGGCCCAGACCGCTCCCACCATCCTCCGACTCCTCGGCCGCGGTGTCGCGGGACTCGAATTGCCGGTGGCCAAGGCCGTGGATCTCGTTCCCACCAGGTGATGGCCGTCGATCCACGTTCGGGCAGGCCCACGGTGGCGCTGCTCACCGACCCGACCCTGCCGTCGCTCGGCCCCGACGACGCACCCCTCGTGGCGGCATTCGAGGCGGCGGGATGGGCCACCATCCCGTGCCAATGGCGCGAGCCCGTCGCGGGTCACGACCTGGCGCTGATCCGCTCCTGCTGGGACTACGCCGCGCATCGCGACGAATTCCTCGAGCGCCTCGCCGAGTGGGCCGACCTGGTGCCGCTCTGGAATCCGCTCGACACGGTCCGCTGGAACTCCTCCAAGCGCTATCTCCTCGAGCTGCATTCCCGCGGTCACGCGCTCCCGGCGACGGTCATCGTCGAAGCGGGTGCATCGACGACACTCGCCGATGCGATGCGCGCGATCGACTCCACCGGTGTCGTGGTCAAGCCATTGATCGGCGCCGCGGGAATCGACACGTGGCGGACGTCGGCGGCCGATGATCCCAGATGGGAGCAGCGACGAGGTGCCGTGCTGGTCCAGGCGTTCGTGCCCGAGATCGAATCCGAGGGCGAGTTGTCACTGGTCTGGTTCAGGGATGGCTACTCGCATGCCGTGAACAAGCGACCTGCTGCCGGCGAGTTTCGGGTCCAGGCGGAACATGGCGGCCGCACGACGGCGATGGTGCCGTCCCAGGACGTGATCCGTCAGGCCGAGCGTGTGCTGGCGAGTGTCGCACATCCGTGGAGCTATGCGCGAGTGGACGGCGTCGTGTCGGGGGGATGCTTCGTCCTGATGGAACTGGAGCTGGTGGAGCCCGAGCTCTTCTTCCGCCATGCGCCGAGGGTGGCCACACGCTTCGTGGCCACGCTCACGGCGTCACGCGGCTGACGTCAGGCGACGTCCAGGTCTTTCGGCGGGGTGACACCTTCGGGGACAAAGATCTCGAACGCGAGCGACACCTGGCGCAGCTCATCGGGCTTGAGCGCGCCGACACCGACCACATGGCGACCGACTTCCTCGCCGCGTTCGTTGGTCACGGTCACGACCACATTGTATTCCCACGCCTCGCCGCCCGCCGTGTGGCGGACGGTCCCCTCGATCCGGAGCGGTTGCACCGTTGCCCGTTCCTTGGGCTGGTTGGTGGGATCGAACCGGAGATAGCTGCGGCACGACGGGCAGATGTTCGCACTGTCGAGGATCGTGGTCCGACAGTGCGGACAGGTGCGTGTGGTGCCTGGGGCGCTGCGCGTGCGAGAGCTCATGCGGCGGAGGACTTCTCCATCGCCACGGGACGACTCGCGCCCGCCGCCTTCTCATCCCATCCGAACTCGACATTGCCGCGCATCCGGGAGCCGGCCGCCACGGTGAACTGGCCGGCCTTCACGTCGCCGGTCAGGACGCCACTGGCGAGCAGCTCGACCCGCATCGCCTGCTCGACATTGCCCTCGAGTTCACCGGCAATGGTGATGGAGTTGGCACGGATGCCACCGGTCACCTTCGCGCCGTTCTCGATCGTGACATCACCCTTGACGTTCACGTCGCCGGTGAAGCGTCCGGCGATGCGGACGTGGCCGGAGCCCTGGATCGTGCCCTCGATCGAGAGGTCTCCCGCAATCACCGACTCCTTGGCGGAACGTTCGGGGGCGCGCGGCGCAAACTCCTCGCGCGGGGGCGTGGCGGTCGGCATGATCGGATCCTTTCGGGGTGCCTCGGTGACGGGTGGAGTCGGGTCCTTCCGGGGTGGGGCCTGGTCTTTCCAGAGAGCCATGATCGGGGTGCTCCATTCGGTAGGTGCGCGGTGCACGACTGGTCCGGGCGCCAGCTCGGTGCGGGACGGACCATCAGGGATGAGCGAGGTCGACGGGTGGGGGACGCCACTGCCGGAGTCGATCGGATCCGGTCGTGCGTCGCCGGGTCATAGCCCGTGCCGTGGGAAGTATCGGCGTGCGTCGCGGCTCGGGCAACCCATGCCGGGCAGTCAGCCCCTCGGGACCGGCTCCGGGCCGGCGAGGGTGCCTGTCCCCGCCTCGCTGGAGAGCCAGTCCACACACTCCTGGAAGGAGTCGAAGACGTGGTGGTCCTCGATCAGGTCGGGGATCAGCCGCAGGCGCCGGAGCATGGTGCCCGGCTGCGGCTGGAGCCCCGTCAGCAGGACCTCGATCCCCTGCCGCTCGAAGGCGAGGATCGACTCGTCGAGGGCATACAGGCCGGTCTGGTCGATGAACGGCACGCGGTCCATCCGGATGATCACGACCCGGATCTCGCCAGGGTCGACCACCTGGCGCTGGAACGCCGAGGCGAACCCGAAGAAGAGCGGACCATCGAGCCGCTTGATCAGGACCCGTTCGGCGAGGGCCCGCGGCATCATCTCGTCGGGCCAGTGCGCGTCGTCCGATGCCGCACTGAGGCGCGACGTTTCGGATCGCTCGGCGGTGACGTCGCTCATCTTCTTCATGAACAGGACCGTCGCCAGCGTCATGCCGACGCCGACCGCCACGAGGAGGTCGAGGAAGACCGTGACGAGAAGCACGATCAGCATCACCGCCGCATCGGAGCGCGGCACCTTGGTCAGGTGACGGATGCCCTTGTAGTCGAGGATCCCGATGCCGACTGTGATCAGGATGCCGGCGAGCACCGACTTCGGGATATACGCCGCGAGCGGCCCGGCACCGAGCAGCACGACCGCCAGCACGGTGGCATGCACCACGCCCGAGAGGCGTGAGTGCCCGCCAGAGCGGATATTGACGAGCGTGCGCATTGTGGCACCGGCACCGGGCAGACCGCCGAAGAGGCCGGCTACGCTGTTGCCGATGCCCTGACCGATCAGCTCGCGGTTGCTGTCGTGCTGCGTCCGCGTGACGTTGTCGGCGACCACCGAGGTGAGCAGCGAGTCGATGGCCCCGAGTGCGGCCAGCGTCGCGGCCGAGGCGAGGATCGTCCCGAGCAGCGCAGCCGGGATCATGGTGAGGTGGTCGAAGTGGGGCACCGGGATGCCGCTCGGGATCGTGCCGATCACCGGCACATCCCGACCGAGGAAGACCGAGAGCCCGGTCACGACAATCAGCGCGACCAGTGCACTGGGCACCGACCTGGTCAGGCGCGGGAAGAGGTAGATCGTCACGATCGTGAGAAGTGCCAGCTCGACGGCATGCTGCTGGAAGTTGCCGATGTCGCCCGCGAGCGATCGCACCACATCGAGGGTGTTCGCCGGCGAGGCCAGCCCGAGCGCCGGATAGAGCTGGAGCAGGATGATGATCACGCCGATCCCGCTCATGAACCCCGAGATCACGGGGTAGGGGATGAACTTGATCAGCGACCCGATCCCGGTGACGCCCATCGCCACCTGGAAGAGGCCGGTCAGCACGAAGGTGGCGACCAGCGCCGGAATCGCCGCCTCGAGCCCGCCGGTGAGCCCGACGATGCTGGCGACGGTCGCGGCGCTCACCACCGTCATCGGGCCCGTCGGGCCACTGATCTGGGTCGGGGTACCCCCGAAGATCGCCGCGAAGAAGCCGAGGAAGATTGCGCCATAAAGCCCGGCGATGGCCCCCATCCCGGATTGGACGCCGAAGGCCAGGGCCAGGGGCAATGCCACGATTCCTGCAGTCACGCCTCCGAAGAGGTCTCCGCCGATGCCGCGCGTCTTGGCCATCGTCTTGCTCGTTCCGGGCTGGGGCACAATAGGCAACGGCAGGGCCTCGGATCTCGGGGTCCCGTCAGTCAACTGCCGTTGTGTCTGGATTCGGAACATGCAGGAATCCGAGCGCTCGCGCCAGTGCCTCGGGGCGAGCTGGGAAGGTCCCCGGTTGATCCCGGCCCCCTCCCCAGCCCATATTGCGCGGCTGTCAGACACCACACCCGGACAGGTGGGTGAGTGGTTGAAACCGCCGGTCTCGAAAACCGGTATGCCGGCAACGGTATCGAGGGTTCGAATCCCTCCCTGTCCGCTCGCATTGCCCATCGGCTCGCAACCTCACTGGCTGCGGGCCGATCTGGCGTGCTGGCACTATCTTTCCGCGATGCTCGCACTCCCTGCATGGCTTCTCGCCCAGTTCTCGACCTCCGGCACCGGGGTCTGCATGACCGGTGTCTGCGGCCTGATCCAGCCGTGGCGTCCCGTACCGTCCGGGGTCTTCTTCGTCGCGATCGGCCTGGTCGCGGTCGGGATCATCGGGCTCAAGCGACGGACCCCCACGTGAGTGCAGTGGTCGTCGACCAGCTCGTCAAGCGCTACGCGGGACCGCCCCCGGTCACCGCCCTCGATGGCATCTCCCTCGACATCGCCGCCGGCCAGATCTACGGCCTCCTCGGCCCGAACGGCGCCGGCAAGACCACCACGATCGGCATCTGTACCTCGCGCGTCCGCGCCACCGGCGGTCGCGCCGTGATCGCCGGCTTCGATGTCGCCGCCGCACCGGTCGAGGTCCGGGCCCGCATCGGCGTGGTGAGTCAGGCGATCACCCTCGATCGCAGTTGCACGATTCGCGAAAACCTCGAGTTCCATTGTCGCTACTTCGGCATGAATCCCGCCGACGCGCGGGGCCGTGCCAGGGAACTGCTCGACCGCTTCCGGATCGCCGACCGCGCCGACGCGCTGCCGGGACAACTCTCGGGTGGACTGGCGCAACGGGTCCAGCTGGCCCGGGCGATTTCGCATCGCCCCGATGTGCTCTTCCTCGACGAACCCACCGCCGGACTCGATCCGCAGAGTCGTCTCGCACTCTGGGACCTCGTCCGCTCGCTGCAAGCCGAGGGGCTCACGATCGTGCTCACGACGCACTACATGGAAGAGGCCGACGAGCTCACCGAGCGGCTGGCGGTCATCGACCATGGCAAGGTGCTGATCGAGGGCACGCCTGAACAACTCAAGCGGGAACACGGGGGCACCACTCGACTCGATACCGTGCTCAGCGATGGCAGTGGTGCGGCGGCGGCACTCACCGGCTCGGAATCGGTGCAGGCGGTGCACGCCACCGAGCGCGGCCTCCGGCTCACACTCGACCCGTCACCCGATGCCCTCGCCGCGGTGCTCGCACGGTTGGCGCCGTTCGGGCTGCGCGAGGTGACGGTGGTCGAGCCCTCGCTCGAGACGGTGTTCATTTCGCTGACCGGACGTGACCTCCGTGAATAAGGTCCCCCCGGTGATGGCCGTGGTACGCGGCCTGTGGCGTCGCGACCTGGCGGTCCTCCGCCGCGAAGGCGTCGCGTTCGCACTCCGCACCGTCATGAATCCGCTGCTGGTGGTGTTCGTATTCACCTATGTGCTGCCGAAGAGCGGCCAGGGGTTCCAGACGGCGGGGGCAACCTCGTTCGCAACGGTGCTCACACCCGGACTGATCGCCGTGGCCATGATCTTCACCGGTGTCGCGGCCGTGGCGTTGCCGCTTTCGGTCGAGCTCGGGGCCACCCGGGAGATCGAGGACCGCATCCTCGCCCCGGCGCCACTCCATACGATTCCCCTCGCGCGGATCGCCTTCGGCGCGGTGCAGGCGATCCTCTCCGGCGCCCTGGTCTTCCCGATCGTGACCCTCCTGCCAGCCACTCCCGTCGATGTCCATGTCGCATCATGGCCACTCCTCGTGGCGATGCTGCTGCTGGCCGGCTGGACCTCTGCCGCCCTCGGCCTCTTCCTCGGCACCGTGGTGAAGCCGGCCCAGATCGGTCTCCTCTTCGCCCTGGTCCTGACCCCGATCACCTTCCTCGGCTGCGTCTACTACCCGTGGGCGTCACTGCAACCGATCCGCTGGCTTCAGATCGGGGTGCTCATCAACCCGCTGGTCTACATGAGCGAAGGGCTCCGCACCGCGCTCACGGCCAACGTGCCACACCTGCCCGTGGCGGTCTCGGTCACCGCGCTGGCCGGCCTGGGTGTGCTCTTCACCGGACTCGGCGTCCGGACCTTCCGACGGCGCGTGATCGACTAGGTCTCCGGCCCGACCGACCGTCGACCGATACTGCACCGGATAGGCCCAACCCGCCAGCCGAAGGTTCTCCCCATGCGAACGCTCCGCACCTGCCTGCTGCCGTGCCTGCTGCTCCTGGCCGTGGCCTGCACCGACAACGTGACACCCCATGACCCGGTCGTCCCGCCACCTCCGCCCGGGCCCGGCGTGCCACCACCACCGCCGCCCCCACCGCCTGCACCCTCGATCGCGCGCTGGTCCGACTCGGCCACCTGGGCACCGCTCGGCATTCCCGCCCTCGGCGATGATGTCGTGATCCCGGCCGGGAAGGAGGTCCTGCTCGATGTCACGCCCCCGCACATCGATCAACTCCGGATCGCGGGGACGCTCCGCGTGAGCGACTCGACCGATCTGGCACTCTGGGCCAACGAGATCCTGGTCGAGGGACGCTTCGAGGTGGGCACCGAGAGTGCCCCGCACCAGCGCAAGTTCGTGATCACGCTAAGCGAGGGGAGCGGCAGCGGGACCACCGTCGGCACCAAGGTGCTTGGCGTCTTGCCCGGTGGTGTCCTCGAGATGCATGGTCAGCCGCGACTCGGCTGGACGCGGCTCGCCACCACCGCGATGGAAGGCACCCGGTCGCTGACGTTGCTCGCCAACCACGACTGGAAAGTCGGCGATCGGATCGTGGTGGCCTCGACCGACTTCGATCCGAACCATGCAGAGGAACTCGTGGTAGCGGGTGGCTCCGGCAACACCGTCACGTTCGAGCAGGGGCTTCAGTACCGCCACTGGGGTCAATTGCAGCAGTACGCCGGTCGCGCGGTCGACGAGCGCGCCGAGGTGGGATTGCTGACCCGGAACATCAAGATCCAGGGCGACAGCACGTCGTATCAGGGGTTTGGTGGGCATGTCCTCACCCGGGCCGGCGGGTCGATGCGGGTCGAGGGTGTCGAACTCTACCTGATGGGGCAAGCCGGTAGCATCGGCCGCTATCCGCTGCACTGGCACATGGCCGGCTCGGTAACAGGCCAGTATGCGCGCAACAACGCGATCTGGCGGACGAACCAGCGCTGCATCACGATCCACGGCACCGACAACGCGGTGGTGAGCGGCAATGTCTGCTACGATCACGGCGGCCACGGCTACTTCCTCGAGGATGGCGCCGAGAGTGGCAACACACTGGATCACAACCTGGGGCTCAAGTCGCGCATTCCGCCGGTCGGTGTCCGGTTGCTGGCGAGCGATGATCAGCCGGCGACCTTCTGGATCACCAATCCCGACAATACCATCACCAACAATGCCGCCGCCGGCTCGGTCGGTTTCGGGTTCTGGTATGCCTTGCCGGCCTCGCCGACGGGTCTCAGTACCGGCGAGCCGGATGCGCCGCGCTACACACCGCTCGGTGTGTTCCGGGCGAATGTGGCGCACTCGAATCGTCGACCGGGATTGCAGGTCGATCAGGGGCCGCGCCCGGATGGCACCACCGAGACCACCAGCTACAACCCGCGCATCGGGGCGGTGAGCAACGGGACGAGTATCACGGCGGTGTTCGAGGACTTCGTCGGCTGGAAGCACAACGGCCGAGCGGTCTGGCTGCGGGGCACCAACCATCGATTGCGCGGCGCGGTGCTGGCCGACAACATGATCGGTGCGACCTTCGCCTCCAACGACAGCTATCTCGAGGAATCACTGGTCGTGGGCGAGAGTGCCAATGTCACCGCAGTGCCGAACCCGACCTTCCCGATCCGGGGCTACGAGTTCTACGATGGCACGGTCGGCGCCGATCACGTCACCTTCGTCAACTTCATGTCCAACGGCCAGCGGCCGGCGTCGGCGCTCGGTTACAATCGGAGCAACGGCTTCGCGATCTCGACGTTCAATGCCGCGAGTGCGCTCACCCTGATGAACGCGAACGGTGTCTACCTCGAGGACCCCAACGCCACCAAGGATGGCGACAAGGCCGCCCTGTTCCGCGACCTCGATGGGTCGGTCACCGGTGCACTGGGGAAGACCGTCGTCGCGAACCAGGCGTTGCTCTACACTCCCGCCTGCACCTACCGGTCGGAGTGGAACAGCTGGGTCTGCCCGCATACGTACGCGCAGTTGCAGGTCCAGAGTGGGACCACGACGCCGGTCGCGCCGCTGACGGCGACCCGTGACGGCCTCTATCCGACGACCTTTGTCGGCGTGCCGAACGCGCCGACCCGCGCGTACCTCTCGGTGATCACGGGGCATGCCTATCAATTGCAGTGGAACGGTGCCGCGCCGGAGCGGCCGCGGTTCGTGCTCACCCAGGTGAGCGAGGGGGATCGGATCCGGGTAGACTTCCCCTACGCCGGGGTGCCCGGCAGCCTGATCCGCGACTACCAGACCAACACGCCGTTGCAGGTGGCCGGTGATCTCGCGCAGCTCGATGCCGCGGATGGTGATCGCTGGTACCGCGACGGGGCGACGGGTGTGATCTCGCTGATGCTGCATGTGCGCGCGGGGCGGACGTACACGACGGTGGAGGTGAGGCCGTGAAGTGAGAAGTGAGACGTGAGAATTGAGACGCGTTGCGGACGGGCCAGGGCATGGCGAGGGCCGGCACGGCCCGACGCACTCCCGCGTCTCACTCGGGATGACAGCCGGAGGACCGGGAACGCACCCACCACCACGGAGACACCCATGCAGGCGCTTGCGTCACGGACCTTCACCTCGATCCTGCTCCTCTCTGCGTGTGCGGGCGCCGGCGATGCGCCGAAGGAGGTCGAGCCACCGGCGGTGGCCGCGGCACCGCCCGCGGCACACGACTATCGCTGTGACAGTGGCGAGACGATCACGGCGACCTACCCCTCCACCGATTCCGCGACGGTGCACTACAAGCGCCAGAGCCACCCGATGCAGATCGCCGTCTCGGCGAGTGGTGCACGGTATGTCGGCGGCGAGCTGGAGTGGTGGACCAAGGGATCCGGCGCGGGATCGGAAGGCACCCTCTTTCGGCACCTGGCCGATGGCACCTCGGGCGAGAGTCTCGAGCGCTGCACGGAGTCGTGAGGGCGGGGAATCGTGGTCTCACTCACCCGTCCACCTCACCTCGGAGCTGATGCACTCCCATGGGACTCCTGACCTTCAGCACCAATGTCACGCTCGACGGCTGCGTCGATCACCGTGAGGGGATCGTCGACGACGAGACACATGCGCACTTCACCCGCCTGCTGGACGAGGCCGGTGCGATGCTCTGGGGTCGCGTCACCTACGAGATGATGGAGAGCTACTGGCCGGCGGTCGCCCGCGGCGAGGTGGATGCCTCGCCAGCGATCCGCGACTGGGCGGTCACGCTGGAAGCGAAACCGAAGTATGTCGTGTCGTCGACGCGACGGGTGTTCCCGTGGACCAACAGCCACCACATCACCGGCGACCTGCGAGTGGGCGTGCAGCAGCTCAAGGATGCGACGCCGGCGGGCGTGCTGCTCGGGAGCGTCACGCTCGCGACCGAACTGGACCAGCTCGACCTGATCGACGAGTACAAGTTCCTCGTGCACCCACGGATCACGGGCAACGGCCCGACCCTCTACCAGGGCGGGTTGCCCAGCACGCGGCGGCTCGATCTGGTCTCCGCGATGCCGCTCCGCTGCGGCGCGGTGGCGATGCACTATCGGCGGGCGGGGGGGTGACGCACCTGCTCGCGGGCGGCTGGTATCACAGATTCGTGACACGCTCCCGATTCCCTCCATCGGAACCCCTCAAGTCGACATTGCTTCTCTCCGCCACACTCCTCGGCGCGAGCCCACGGGTGGTCCGACCCTCCGGGTCGGACATCACCCGGGCTCGGCACAGAGGGCGGGTAAACCCGCCTTGCTCAACGACTCGCGGAGCGGGGAGGCTTCAGCCTCCCTCAGTGCCGAGAAGCGGCTTTAGCCGCTGGCAGGAACGGGTAGCGTCGAGCGCCTGCCACCCCGAGCGAGCTGTCACCCCGACCTGCTACCCCGAGCGAGCTGTCACCCAGACCGAAGGCCGCGCAGCGGTCGGAGTGGAGGGGAACGCGGGTCGAGGGCGCAAGCACCCCCCCGTGGGCTCGCCGCTCACCGCGCCACTGGCACGCGGAGGGCTGCGCCGATCTGTCGTGGGGTCACTCCCATCTGCAGGAGCGCGCGCATGAGCAGGTCGAGCGACACCGACGGATCCCCCGCTTCCATTTTGGCAACGCGCGACTGGCTTGAGTGCAACTGCGTGGCGAGTTCAGCCTGCGTCAGTCGCTGGCGCGTGCGCGTGTCCCGGAGCGAGCTGCTCAAGGCGAGCTTCATCTCGACGTAGGTGGCCTCGACCTCGGAGAGTTCCAGGAAGTCGGCGACGGACCCCACCGTCCACCCGGCTGCTTCGAGTGTGCGCTGTCGCGTGCTGTCCATCGTGTCACCTCGTGGCGTCGGTGTCGAAGCGGCGGAACCGCTCCCGACAGCGTTCGATGATCGTGTCCGGTGTGCGGCGAGTTGTCTTCGCGAAGACGTCGCCGATGACGATCGCGTCTGGCTCGAGACGATAGATGATGCGCCATGTCCGGCCGACGTCCCGAATCCGCAACTCATGCACGCGAGGTCCGATGCTCGGCATCGGTCGGGAGTCCGGCATGCCGATCAATTCCCCGCGCTGGAGTCGTCGGAGCAGGAGGCCGGCCTCGAGGCGCGCCTCCCGGGAGAAGGGCGGTGTCCGAACCTCCCCCCGCAACCAGACCAGCGGTCTGTCGTCGTGATTCCCGGTCCGGATCATATGTCAGATCAGACATGACGGCAAGGGAGGGGCGCCGGGTGCGGATGGGGTGTGCCTCGAGTAACGGTTGCGGATGCCGGCAGCGCATGCGGATCCGATTGACGCAGCGCGGTGTGTGGTGATGCGGGAGGTTTGCGGGAGCTTCGAGACCGAGCCCACGCGCTCGTCGCAGCCCCCGCCGCTCGTGCTTCGCACGAGGGCGAGGAGAACTCGCGGAGCAAGGAGGCTTCAGCCTCCCTCAGTGCCGAGAGGCGGCTTTAGCCGCTGGCAGGAGCGTGACGGGTGCGCGCGGAAAGACTGGTCGGAGTGGTATCAGCCGAGGAGACCCTCTTTCGACTTCGCTCACGGCAACCTCTTCGGGGGCGGGGCAGGTACTCCCTCAGCGCCGAGCCCAGGCCATGTCCTGAGCTGTCACCCCGAGCGAGTTGGCGACATGCGGTGGATCTCCCTACCTTTCGTGCAGGAAGACCCCATGAAATACAAGGTCGTGATGGAGCGGTCGGACGAAGGGTATAGCGTCTCTGTACCAGGCCTCCCTGGCTGCTGGTCCGAGGGCGCCCACGAAGCCGAGGCGCTCGCGAACATCCGCGAGGCGATCAGCGAGTATCTGTCGGTCCGGGATGAGCTGCTCAAGGGGGCGGATGATCGAGAAGTCGAAGTGGTGTGAGGCCGGCCGAGTCCCGGCACCTGCTCCGAACTCGCCGGTCGTTTGCCTCTCCCTCCCTTGGAGCCCCATGAAGTCGACCTTCCTTCTCTCCGCCGCACTCCTCATCGTGCCGGGTATCGTGGCCGGCCAGCAGTGCGAGCACGCCGCCACCTACGTGACGGCGTTCGGCACGGACACGATCAGTATCGATCACCAGACCTTCCTCGGGGACACCGTCACCGGCTCCCTGCTCGGCCGGGGCGGTCCGACGCAGTGGAGTCTCATTCGGTACCGCGCGTTGATGGAGCGGGACGGGCTTGTTCGCAGCATGTCGCTCTCGATCTGGCCTGCGGCGGCGGACAGCATAGGTGCGCCGATTCAGGTGACCGAGTTGACCTTCGGGCCGCGGACGATGGTGGCGGTGGTCCGGGATGCACGGCGGGGGGTTCAGAGCCAGGTGGACTCGGTCGTGCCGGGCACGATGCCGTACATGGACAATGCGCCGTTCTTCACGGCCGCGCTGGTCCGCCGCGGGCTCGCGTTGCGGGCCGACCCGGTCGACGTCCCCATGCTCTGGCTCTTCACGCGGGGCACCCGGGAAGTGATGACGATCGTGCGGCAGGGAGCGGATTCACTCATGCTTCGGACGCCCCGCATGCAGCTCAGTGCGAAGGTATCGGACGGGCGCCTGCTCAGCTCATGGCGCGGTGACAGCGTGGCGATCACGCGGGTGGGGTGCGGGTGAGGCGGGGGGAGGATGCGCGGAGCTGGGCGGGTTTACCCGCCCTCAGTGCCGAGAAGCGGCTTTAGCCGTTGGCAGGAGCGTGACAAGGTGCGCAGAGACACTGGTCGAGGTGGTGTCACCTCGGAGGCCCCGCCGCCTCCGCAGAACTGCGTGCCGTGTCGGGCTGAAGGGTGACGGGCCTTAGGCAGCTCCGATAGCTGGTTCCCGGCGAACCTGGCATTGGGGTAGCTTGAAGACAACGGAGTATTTTCGACACACACGCTTGCGTCCTGATCGGGCACGGATTCTGGATGTGTGGATCGCCTCGGCGCTCCGCGGTCCGTACGTCGAACAGCTCCAACCGGATGGCCGGGTGCGACGATGGGTGTTCATCGAGTCGGAGCGCCGGTATCTCCGGGTCGTGTTGCTCGCGGATCGCGAAACGGTCCACAACGCATTCTTCGATCGAGGGTTCACGCCATGAACGTCAAGTACTTCACAGACACGGACACGGCGCTCCTGGAGTTCTCGGATCGACCGATCGACGAAACGAGAGAGATCTCCGAGAACGTCTACGTCGATCTTGACCGGGACGGGAATCTCGTGAGCATGACCATCGAGCATGCGGCACGGGTCGCCGCCTTTCCGCGCGTCAGTCTTGAGGAGATCGGCTCGGGCAGCGCCTAGCCGACGAAGCGAAGCACGCGGAGCTGGGCGTCGCGCGCGAGCCCACGGGTGGTCCGACCCTCCGGGTCGGACAGCCCTTCGACTTCGCTCAGGGCAGGCTACCCGCCCTCAGTGCCGAGAAGCGGCTATCAGCCACTGGCAGGAACGCAATGATCTGCGAGCTGTCATCCCGACCGGAGCCGCCGCAGGCGGCGGTGTGGAGGGATCTGCACTGCGGCGATGCTCGTCGCTGAAGCGACGGCTCGGCGGTGGGAGCTGAAGCGCCATGCTTCCGCGGGTTGTTGAGCACGGAGGATTCGCCCCGCCCCCCACCCACGCGGTGCGCCCGTCGACGCACCGGTGGGAGGGTGGTGCGTCATGCCGCGGCCTCCGACGGGCCCGCGTTGTCGATCAGGACCTCATCGTCCTCGTCGGCATCGTCGTCGGTATCGATCTCCGGCGAACGGAACGGGCCGAAGACATTGCGTGCTGACTTCCACGTGTCGAGCACCGCAGCATTCTCGGCCAGTCTGGCCTCGTTGAACCCGTCCAGCACCGCCACGATATCCAGGCACTCCGCCAGCGTTTCCTGGATCCCGGACCGAGCCTCGACGTGACCGAGTTGCCCGTCGTGGGCCTCGGCGGTGAGGCGCTCGTACGTGGCGATGTTGGCCTCGAGGTCGGCGATGAACGTCTCGCCGAGCGACAGGGGCCCCAGGATCTCCTGGTACTCCTTGGCCTGGTCGAGCAGCACCTCGGCGCCGATCAGGTAGGTCCGGTTCGGCCCGCGGCTGGGCGGGAGCACGAACTTGGCGGGCAGCTCCGGGTGCGTGCGCGCGGCGAGCCGAGCGACGCTCTTGAGGTGGAGCAGCTGGCGGGCGATGCGACGCCGCGCCTCGCGGCGGGTGTTCCGTGCGGCACGTTCCTCGACCGTGCTGTCGCGCTGCTGCTTGGCAACGGCACGGAGTTGTTCCAGGGTCTCCTGGAGGCGGGTGACGAGGGCGGTGTAGCCCGCGTCGGGGGAGGGGTGGGCGAGTGAGAACTAGATCACCTTGGTCACCATCGAGAGTTTCCTGCGCTGCGTGTCCATCAAGTTGAACTCCTTGACCGTGGTCAGTTCACCGGGGGCTGCACCACATGAACCTGCGTTTTGGAAGTCGTCACCCCGTCCCCGATCGGCGAGTGACGGGTCCCTTTTAAGCAGGTCCCATTCCACATTTTTGTAATGTGCGTTTCGGGCGATGCAAGTGATGATGGGACGATGGGAACGGCGTTTCCGTTCGCGTGAGTTGCGAAGGTTTTCAGCGCTGATTTCGGAGAGGAACTGTCCAACGCGGGTCCGGAATCGGCCGATTTTGGACAGGCCGACCCCCGGAGAAGCTGTTCGTTTTGGGGGCGAAGCTGTTCGGTGCGCGACCGATGGTATTCGAGGCAGGTGAACGAGACCCCACCGACCGACCGATGCGTGTCGAGGCCGGTGAGCCGCTCCCCGCGGCCGGTGAGTTGGCCCTGACCGCGGGTGCACTACTCCCCAGCGGTGGCGAGCGAGTCGTCGGCGCTGGTGTGGTGCTTACCATCTGGGGTGACAAGCTCGCCATCGATGGTGATATGCTCGCCACCCAAGGTGACACGCTCCCCGAGCGAGGTGCATGGCTCCCCGAGACCGGTGAGATGCTCCGCGGTGCAGGTGAGTTGCTCCCCGAGGCGGGTGCCATGGACGGCAATCCCTGTGAGCGACCCCCCGTGCGCGGTGAGATGCTCACGGATGCGGATGCAAATCGGGCGGTGCGGGGGAGGGGGAGGGTGGTGCGTGTGGGGGAGCGCGGGGGTGTCCCGGGATGCTGTGTACAAAGGTGACAGCGGCCGTGGAGCTGGGCTCACTCGCGGCTAGCGAAGGGGCGCGCCTGGAGAGTATCGTGGTACATGCTCGAAGACCCCTTTTCCACGGCGATCCGTGAGCTGCAGACGCTGTCACGGATGCCGATGCCGATGTTCGAGTCACCGCCCTGGGACGCGATTCGGGCTGCACTGCCGCCCGGCGCCGTGCTCCCTGAGGGGACGGTGCATGTCCTCGTGGACCTCGATATTGATGCCACTGGGACGGTCGTGCATGCGACCGTGGGTCATGTCCCCCCTGCGATGAAGCAGCAACGGGCAGTGGCGGCGAGCATTGGTACGGGTGGAGCGATGACGATCCGACCCACGCTCGATGAGGCGAGTGTCGAGGTGGCGCTGGCGGTGGCAGCGGGGCATCTGGGTGCGCGGTTCACGCCCGGTGAGCGGGATGGTCAGGTGGTGCCTGTCCGGGGGCTGCGGATGGGCATCGAAGTGCCGCCGGCCATGCTCCGTGGCCCCGCTACTCCCTAGCTTGCGTTGGCCTGGGCCGGTTCCGTCGCAGCACCCGAAACCGTTCGATCGATTGGCACTCCCACAACCCTCGAGGAGTCCTGATGCCAACGTCACGTCTTGCCATCGCCGCGCTCTGGCTCATGCTGGTCGCGCTCGTCACCATGGTTGCCGCACTGGTGAAGAGCCGTGGCGACTGGCGCGCCCCGGCGGTACTGATCCCGGTGGCCATCATCCTCGGTGCCGTGCACTTCCTCGTGCCGATGTCTGAAGGCGTCCAGATCATCCTCCTCGTGCTCGCGACAATCATCATTGCTCCGCTGCTGGTGCGGTTCGTCCGGAATTGGGCTTCTGGATCCAGGGACACAGCGCCATTCGCGTGAAGGTGGCTGGCGTGGGGCGAGGGAGTCGCGGGCAGGTCGACCCAGATACTCGTCCCCATACCGTCACGGGACGCCGGCACCGACGGCCGAACGCGAGTGGTTCGTGGCCCCGATCCAGCGAGGGTTCGACGTGCAGCTCGCGCAGGCGGACTCGACCATGGCGGCCGTGTTGCGCCAAATGCGCGAGAACGTGATCGTGGCCGACGTGTCCCCGTACTTCGAACGGATCCTGTTCGGCCCGGAGGGTCGGCTGTTGGTGAGTCAGGCCCGGCCGGTCGTTGGCCCCTACGATGTCGGCCCACCTCCGAACGCGCGCTGGGATCTGTTCGATCACGAGGGGCGCTACCTCGGCGTGCTGGAACTCCCGATGGGACTCCGGGTGCTCACCTCCACCGCCGATGCGATCTACGCGATCGCGAATAGCCCGACGGGTGGGCAGGCGGTGGTGAAATTGGTGTAGTGATGGGTCAAAGGGTCCTCCGGGTCCGTGAACGAGAGTCCCGGGGCGGTTCAACTGGCACCGAAATCACTGGTTGCTAAGTCCGGAAGTCCCTACCCCGAAATACGATATGGAGTTGCCCCTCTACAACCTCAGGCAAGTTCTCACACCGGATCTTCCACTCGATCGTAAGTCCCTTCGATTTTGGCGGCTCAGCGAAGATAAGCTTCAGGACTCCCAGTTCCTCAGTCGTATTGTGCTTGATCCGACCGACTTCGTACTTCACGTCGTAGCTCTGCGACTTGCGAATACTGGCGCCGGAAATGTTTGGCCTGTCTCCCTGGAACCGCACGTCGTCGAGGTAGCCTAGGCGTGGAAAGCCGTGCGAGCTGATGTCAGTGGTCGACAAGCCGCTAGTCAGGAACTGAAAACCTGTCCGGGGTGGAGTTGGAGGAACCGGCTCAGGTAGACGCTCTGTCATGCTCCAGACCTCGACTGTTGGTCCGTCTGGGATGTGGAGTTCCACGTCCAAGTCGTGAGCCACTGCGGTACCACTATTGATCAGGTTCATTGGAAGTCTTGCAGACCTCGCATTGACATCCTCGCGCCGCCATTCCCCGGCCGCATGCTTTGCCACCGCTGAAAGATAATTCTCGCGGTCACGCTGATACCTCTCATACTCGGAAGCAGAGATTCCCTTCCAGTGGGAGGCGAGCTTTGAGATATCGAGCCCCTTACCACTAGATGCACTTTTCGGTCGCGGTTGGGGCTCCTTGTGCTCGGCTTCCTGCTCTGGCGCGAGCCGTCTCGCGCTCGCTAGAGCTGCGTTGACATAGTCCTCGCGATTCTCGGAATGCACGGCCGGGGTTGGCACCTCTAGTCGGGTGCCACCACTCTGGCCCCCCTGGATTCTCACTGCGAGAACTGGCAGGCGGATTGTAAGCTGTTGAACCTGTCTGCGGAGCCTTTGGTTCTCTGCCTCGATCGGATCGGCATCTCGAAGTCGCTCGTCTTCGTCTAGCTCCATTGGCTCGAAGTCGAGTTGCCGGGCGGTAATGCGAGCCCCGGTATCATCGGAGAACAGGACGACTCTGTCAGAGCTGTTCTCCGATCTAAAGGCAGACATCGCTGCGATGAGAACGTCATCCGCCCGCTCAGGGTCTAGTCCAAGCGATGCAAAGTCGGACCTGACAGAGTCAGTGAGCACCCGCAATCTCACATTCAACCGGATGGGCTCACCGGGTGTGATACTCGAGCGCTCCACCAACTTGAGTCCCCTGCGGGCGCGATCCTGCACACGCCGACTGGGCGCGGAATCCTTCAACTTGTCCAGCTCCTGAACGGTGATGCGCGGCACCACGATTTCCACGTGACATGCGCCGAGCAGGCGAGGCCAATCAATTTCTTCGACCGGCCGGAAATGAACCCAGATGTTTGTATCCAAGAACGCAAATGTCTGCATGGTTAGAAGGCCCTCCCGAGGAATCAGGCCTCCAAGAATGACTTGCGAGAGGACCTACCGCAATCCTTCCCTCCCTGCCGCTAGCTCCCATGACGTTTCACCCGAGAACTGGTCTAGATCGCATCGTAGGATCCTGGCCGGGGGCGGCGAGCGCTTGAACTGATCGGGTTCGCCGGGCCCTGCGAGAAGGGGCCTGATGGACCTGCACACATGATGACATGGTCGCAGGAGTCAGTTGGCAATGTCACGCCGTTACGAGCCGCCTCGAAGCTCCCAAGGAGTCAAGCGCGTCCAAGCCTTCTGCCCGGTCGCTATGTCTGGAGCAACTTGGAGTTCCCAAGGTTTAGTGGACAGTCTTGATCTGGACCGTCCGCACCTGGAGGTAGCAGATGAGGGAGCTCAGCCGATTCCGCCAAACCTACTCGATCATCAAAGCCAACCGTCGCCAGCATAGCGCTCGGTTGATGTGCGAGGTGCTCGACGTCGCACCCAGCGGCTACTACGAGTGGCTCAAGAAACCCTTCTCGAATCGGGCACAGGAAGACGCTCGCCGCCTCCGCCATATCAGGTCTTCCTTCACGGCAAGCAAGGGCGTGTACGGAGCCCCGAGGGATTTCCTTGACCTCCGGGAGGCCGGCGAGACATGCAGCAAGCACCGGGTCGCCCGGCCCATGCGCGAGTACGGCCTCAGGGCACTGCACGGCTACCGGACTCGCAAGTGGACCATCGGAAGGCCCGCCGTCCTCATTCCCAACCTGCTGCAGCGCCGGTTCACGGTGACGAAGCCGGACGCTGCGTGGGTGACCGACATCACCTTCATCCGCACGTGGCAGGGATGGCTCTACCTGGCAGTGGTGATGGACCTGTTCTCTCCGAGGATCATGGTTGGGCCGCCCGCCCGACCATTCACCGGGAGCTGGTCCTCGAAGCACCCTTGAAGTGAAGACCGTCCGCACTCGCAAGCCCCGCGGGACGCTCATCCATTCGGATCAGGGGTCGCAGTACGGGAGTGATGCGTGGCGGCGCTTCTGTCGGTCGCGCCTTCTGGAGCCCAGCATGAGCCGTAGAGGGAACTGCTGGGACAACGCCGTCGCGGAGTCGTTCTTCAGCAGCTTGAAGAAGGAACGGCTCAAGAAGACGATCTACCGCGACCGTGCCGGTGCCCTTGCTGATGTGACGGACTACATCGACAACTTCTACAATGCCGTGCGGCATCACAGCCATCTCGGGGGTCTGAGTCCCGAGCGGTTCGAGGCAACTCACAAGCGTCCGAGACGGGCTCTGCTCTAAAGTCAAAGTCTGGGAACTCCAGTATCCCGACCCTTCGCCAAGATCCCACCAGCTCTCCATACGTCCTCTCGCGATTGGCATTCTTTCGTCGGTCTAACGCATAGCCGATAACCAGCGGGCGTCGAAGGCGCCCGGCAGGTTCATCGGCTGGCTAGACCGCGCATCAGGCAATAGCACAGGTCATGGTGCGAGAAAAACTTCGCTCGTGGCACTCAGTGTGAAAACGATATCTGGATCAGAATCCGCTTCCTCGAGGTATGGGTTGACGTGGACAGATATTAGGCGTACCTCCTGCCCCGGGTGGAGCGGAAGCTGGCGGCCATCACCTCGAAGCAGAGCGGGTTGGCCGTGCTTCGCCACAGCGCTGGACCTGACGAAAGCGTCCCAGCTTGATGGCCCATGACGGCCGGTGATGATAATCGAAGCATCCGCGACACTTCGGTTCCCCAATGTCTCCCACATGCGCAATTGTGTGCCAGCAGTCCAGTACTCCGCGCACATGTGACGCACACTGCAATAACGACAAGTCTCCGGGTGAGGGTGCGCAGAGGGTGGGCGCGCAGCAAGTGCGGCCTCGGCCGCTTGTCGGCGTGCAAGGAGGTCACGACCAAGTTCGTCGATCTCGTCTGCGTTCGGCGGCGGTACCTCGACGTCATGGCTCCCGTACGCGAGCACGAGGCGGTCGACGACACGCCCCGATGGGTTGAGCTCCTCGTCCATGCGCCACAGCGCGGCGTAGACGCGGACCTGAAACTTGTGGTGTTCGTTAGGCGTTCCTGTCTTAAAGTCAGTGATCTCACAGGTGTCGTCAGCGAGGACGAGGAGATCGGCTTTACCTTTCCACCCTATACTCTTCGCCCGGAGTTCCACCTCGGGATACGCGCCGCTGGTGAGAGGGTTGCGCGTGGGCTTCTGCGTCATCATCGGCACGGGGGCAGCAGGCATGGGCAGCCCTCCTGCCGGCAAGCGGAGGCGGGCGAGCATCGATTGGACGCGCCCACGAAGGGCGGGCACTTGGCCTCGCAGCGTCCGGTGCGCGTGCTCCATGAGAGCGATCGCGCGGGGGTTGTCGGCGAATCGCTTGAGGACGCTTTCGACGGAGTCCTCCACCACGCGCGTGTACCCGCCAAGGCCCCTCAGCACCTTCGTCGCAAGTGGATCGTCCAAGGAAGGCACGCCCGCGCGGGTAAGCCGCTTCGTGATGATCTCGAGCGCCAGGTGGACGACACTCCCGGCCAACCCGGCGACCTGAAGCTTGGGCGGATAGCCGTGCCCTCTCCAGACGTCCGGGTACTCGGCTGCGCCGAGCGCCCACCGGCGCGGGCACTCATCGATCTCCGCGTGCGTCGACACGCTCATGTCAGCAGGCGGAGCGGGCCACGTCGTCGGCCTGAGGACGCGCCAGTGCGCCTTCTCTTCCTTCATACCACCGCACCTCCCTTCAACCGAGCTTCTCGATGAGCTTCTGCGTGGCGAAGGGGAGGTTTCGCCGCACAACCAGCTCGTCTTCGAGGTGGACGGTTAACGACGTCGCGTACTCCTTGAGGTCCTTGAGGGCCGCGTCCGTCGGCTCGTTGGGCGTTAATGGGCCGTGCAATCCGAGCACGAACCGCGCTCCCTTGGAGTTGGTCACGAGGATCGGTGCAACGACGTCGCCGAGACCAGCGACAGAGATCTTCTTGTCGCGCTCGAGGGAGATCCCCTCGATGTCTTGGCGGTCGAGGTCCTCAAACAGAAGGTCCGTCGAACGCGCGACGCGATCCGGGCTCAGCGTCGGAGCAGCGTTGTGGAGCACGAACCGCAGTAGGCTCGCCCCGAGGTGGCGATCGATGAGGTCGTGCTCGAACTTGTTCTTGTAGCTTCGGAGACAGCGATAGCAGGAGCGGTCACAGCTGTCGGGGCATGCCTCGAGGATCTTGAGCGCGTCCTCGAAGATCGGGAGCCCGAGGTCGCCGACTCGCCTTGCGAACCCCGCACCGCCGGGTAGCGTGTCGTAGATGTAGATCTCTGCCTCGAGCCCTGCGCGCCCCCCCTGCGTGAGCGCGGGTCGATACTCGGCCTGAAGCTCGTTCGCCTCCAGCTCGAGCCGCGCACACGCGGCTTTGGTCACCGCCTCGCAGATGGTGCGCAGTCCGACGTCGGTTGCAAGCACACCGGGGACTAGCGTGAGCGGTGCTTCGACGCGGATTGCGACGAGGAGCACGTCCGTGATGAAGTCTGTACCCAACGCCAGTCCCTTCGTTGCACCGCCTCCGGGGCACATCTGCTCCTTTAGGTCCGGGTACGGCTTACGGTGCGGTGCCCCAACGCTGCCCTTGGGATTTGCGGTGGGTTCGATGAGCCCGCACTTAGTGCAGTATGTGTAGCCTTCCTCTCGCGGACCTCGGTTTGTGACGAGGAGGTGCTGCCGCGTATGGTGCACCCTGAGCCGCCGGTTCAACTGTTTCCATTTGGAAGCCTCGGCGGGCGTGGGGGCCGTGAGCTTCGCCCGTGTGGCGTAGCTCTTGGCGGGCACGTCGTCCGGCGTCGTCCCCTCCGGCTGACCCACTGGGTGCGCGAAACCGGGTGGGCGCAACCATTGCGTCGCCGGGCCAAGGGTGCCGATGCCACCGCACGCCTCGCAGTCCTTGGTCTCGCCGCGCGAACCGCCCTTGAGCGTTTCGGTCCGCGCAAAGTGACAGACGCCACACTCGTAGTAGAGGCGCCGGGCCATCCACGCGTGGTATCGGTCGTCCCGCATAGGCGAGTATATCGCCGCAGAGGTCCAGAGCTTGTTGCCGATCCAGACCTCCTTCCCCGGCGCATACTGAGACAGCGCGATGGTGAGCCCCTGCGACGGGGTGAACTGGAAGCTGGGCCGGTACATCGTCGAGTTGACTGGGTCAAAGACGTGGAACGTGGCGACGTCGGTCGGAAATGCGTAGCGCGGGAGGACGCCCCGGTAGAGGAGGCGGTCGAGCAGGTTCTCCGAGGCGGGGTCGCGCCCCGGGTTCTCCTCCCCCACCTCGTCGGGAGCCTCAAGCGCGGTGTCCGTGCTCGCCGTCGTGACCGTCGCGGGCGCGGCCGCAGGTGGGGGCGCCGCACCAGCGGAAGGCTCGAACTCGATCGCCGCGTCGATCGGCTCCATCGTCATCTGCACCAGCTCTTCGAGGAGGCGCCCCCGCTCCACAGCGGCGAACTGCTGAGGGAGCCAGGCATCTACCTCGGCTCGAAGGGTCGCCTCGTTCGCGTTGAGCCAGGCCTTGAGGTCCCCCCGGTTGAGCACTTTCGTAGACCCCTTGAAGTCGGCCACGCTGCCGAGCACCGCGAAGAGCTGCGGTTGCGACTCGGGCTTAATCGTGGGCAGCTTGTCCTGGTGGTACCGCTGCAGCAGATAGGCGGTGACGTGTCGTCGGATGATTTCGCTATTGTCGAGCGTGAGCAGTGGGTCGTCAACCGCGCCTCGAATCATCTGGTCGGGGTTCGAGAAGTAGTGCTCGTCGTGACTGTCCGCGCTACCGAACGCCGTGACGGTCGCGACCGCGTTTCCTCTACGCCCTGCGCGGCCCGCGCGCTGCTGATAGTTGGCGCGCGCGGGAGGCATGTTCCGCAGCGACACCCCCGACAGCGATCCGATGTCGATACCGACCTCCATCGTCGTAGTGCAAGACAGTACATCGATCGCGGGCCGCTCATGGCCGGTCCCATCTTCGCCGAGGTCCACATCCTGGAAGAGCAGTTCGTGCTCTTCGGTCTTCGAGAATACCTCGTCGGCCTGGGCGGTGTTGAGCTGCGCAGTGTGCTCGGCCGCTATTAGCGCCATTGGGGGCGTCGGGGGCATCTTCAGCGCATCGACGGTACTGGCGCGGTAGTAGCCCTTGCGCGCAACGAAGACCTTGTCTGTGTTCGGGTCGATCGGCGTCGCGGTGGACTGCCCGCAGTTCACGCACGTGACACGACCAGGGAACGGACGCTGCGCGGTCTTGCAGGACTGACAGTAGGCCCACGAGCCCCCAACGAGGAGTGATATCTCGCTGCCATTCAGGTGGAACTTGTTCGGTGCCACGCGCTCTCCGAAGCGCGCGAGCAGCTTAGGCAACCACTCCTTGTTGAAGAAGGACCGCGCCGGCTTGTCCGCGATGAGCCGCTCCATCTCGCCGAACTTGCCCGAACGAGCCTGGAACTGACGGGCCGAGTTGCGCCACGCGGGCGGCATCTGGCTCATCGAGAGCCCCGCGCGGGCCCAGCAGCGCATCCACGAGCGCGCGGTCGCGAGCTTCTGCTCCGGCGTTGTCGCGAAGCTCGGGATGTCTGCGAGCGCCTCAATCCATGCGGTGTGATCTCGACGCTCACGGAGCGACGCGAGCGCGAGCGCTTCGAGGCCGTAGTACCGGTCCCCCAGCGAGTTCACGATCGCGCGTAGCAACGACTCTGGCGGCCGCGACGCCCGGAGCTTTCCCCAGAGAGTCAACAGCATCGTAGGGTTGCTGAGCGCGGCACTTGTGAGGGCAGCGTCCACCTCGAGTTCGTCCTGGAAGCTCTCTCCCGCCTTGAGCTCAGGTCGGAGCCTGACCCCCAACTCCTTGGCGGCGATGAGAACGCCGAGGTAGAGGTCGTCGAGGGAGAGCAGCGGCGCGACTGAGGCCGCGTTCGATAACCTCTCAAAGCCGGCGACGATGAGAGGACGAATCGCGTCTTGGGTGGAGTAAGTCTGGAGGTTTGGAGCGAGGCGCGCTGCCGTCTGACGCGAATCCGAGAAAATGAGGATTTTGCGCCCGCGCAGCGGCGCGCGCCGCGTCGCAGGCACGGGACTCGGAGGCTGAACTTGGATCTGCTTCGCGATGAGCGCTTGAAACGGCTGATCGCCCTTCGTCTGGTGATCCTGGACCGAGGTGCGGCCGAAGGCCGCGCTTTCTCCGCACACGGCGCAGGGTCGAAACTCGCCTGGTGTGACATCCTTCGGCTCGTCGTCCGTCACGGGCTGTGACCGCCCTGGACTGATGTAGACCTGCCTGTTGCGTGCTCCGAGCTTCTGCGGGTTCAGCCGACCAGTTAGGAGGTCGTACTCAGCGGGCTCGGCGTACTCGTTGAACACCGGCTTCTCGAGGAGGAGGTCGAGCGGAGAGAGTTCATCGACGAACCCAGCGAGCGTTCGAAACGCGCCGCCGGACTCCCCCCAGAGAAAATCAGGGTCTTCGACGTTGTTTGTGTAAGCGCGCCCGTGAGCCGTCCCGCAGATCCTGCACGTGAAGAGTTCCAGCACGCGCGCACCGCACTCACAAGTGTCTCGCGGTTGGCTGTAGAGCTTTCCAGCAGGGCCCCCACGTTGGGCTGGATGGAGGTTCGTGCAATTCGGGTCCATGCAGACCCACAGGCCCGCGAGGCCTCGGTAGAAGGAGTGGACCCGGCACGGCAGCAGCCCCGGTTCGGTCGGCTCCCTACGTGCCACACTGCCAAGTGCTATGAGGTTAGTGACCGCACGCGCGGCGATGTCAGCCGGGACGACCGTCTCGAACAACGTGGTGCCGAGTTCATCCACGGGTTGAGCCTCCCTCATCGTTGAGTTGACGAGGCTCGACATCGGTCCATATGACTCGAGGGCTCTGTAGAGCGACGGCTGCAGATCCCACGGCTCTGTGACGTCCCGGTACTTGAGGAAACTCGCGATGACTTTGAGCCGGTCCGCGTCGGTGAGCGCCTCGTAGAAGGCGTTGAGGTCGAACGCGTCCAACGCGTCTGCGTCGGCGGCCGTCCCCTTCGCGGCGCCAGACCGTTCTAGGAGGTCGCCCTGCACCTTCTCAAAGTCGGCGGGGTCCTTGCCGGTAAGCTGCGCGCCGAACTCGACGGCGTAGTCCGCGTCCTTGAAGCTGGCGCTCGTGCAGATGACCTGCAGGCGCTCCGCGGGGATGCCGAGGCGTGTCCGCAACCGTCGGATTAGCAATGCCACCTCGGCGCCCTGAGCGCCTCGATAGAGATGCGCCTCGTCGATGACTAGCAGGAAGCGCTCGTCGGGGTTGTTCTCCAGCCATTCGCGCGTCCGATCGAAGATAGGTCGCTCGAGCGGGCGCATCAGCATGTATTCGAGCATCGAGTAGTTCGTGACGAGCACGTCGGGTGGGGCGGCGTGGACCTCGTGTCGAGTGATAAGCTCGGGGTCCTGCGGGAGCATGACACAGCGCTTGAAATCGCCGTGCTTGTCGAGCCAGTGACCCTTGCCGTACCAAGCCGCGAGGTCGGGCTTCGCCGGCCACTTACCGCGCTTCTTCAACTCGCCCACGAGGTGCGCGGCCGCTACTTGATCGGGCGACGGCAGTCCCGAGGCGACCTCGAGGTTCTTGACGTAGTACTTCCCGATCGGCCTCAGACGATCTTGGTCCTTGTCCTTGTTGCGCACGCCAGGGTACAGCGTGCGGCTCGTATAGCGGGCGAAGCGCGCGGGGCGCCCGGACCAATCGACGAAGCGCTGGATGATGCGCGGATCGCCGAGCAGCAGCCGCAGGCGTCCAAGCTGATCGTTTACGAGCGCGTTCATCGGGTAAAGAACCATGGCCCGCACGGCGCTTGTTTCACCAAACTCATTCCCCTTCTCCTTCGCCTCCGTGGCGAGCTTACCGAGGATCGGGAGGAGGAAGCACTCGGTCTTTCCTGAGCCGGTGCCCGTGGTTACAACGAGGCTCCGTCCTTCGACTAGCGAGCGTTGGGTCGAGAGCGCCTGGTGCTGGTACGGGGGGTCGTGGAGTAGGGGCCCGAGGCCCCCATTTGGAAAAGAGACCGCCGTGAAGATATCGAGCGCGGCCGGATGGAGGCCAAGGTCCGCGAACTTCTTCCCAGTCTTGTATCGCGGCGTGCTCTCGAGGTACGGGCGTTGGTGGATGACGCCGAGTTGGTCGAGGACCGCGCGACGCTGGTCGACCAGCGTCGGGTGGCTCAGATGGTACGTGGCCTCGATGTAGTCTCGCAGGGCGCGGTGGAGTTGCTGGGTCGTCTCACCGATCGTAAGTGCCATATTGTGGTCTTCCTGTTCTACCTGGAACCCGTGGTCGTCTGATCAAGCCAGAGCGTTTCCTGCAAGAAGCTCAGTTCCTCGTCGATTTCCGCCTTGGCGATTCGGTAGGCGAAGAGGCTGCCAGCGCTCAGGATGGGCTCCCCAATCGCATCCCAACGTCGCCGCGCCCACGCAGGCGCTGGCGAGAAGAATTCGAGGATTACCGCGTCTCCGCTGGGACTGACGCGGAAGCACTGAGGGGTACCGCGCTCTGCGTCGATCGCCATCTGGAGGTGCCATGCCTCGTCGCAGCCGCGCCACCGGCTCCCATGCTTCGGGAGGTCCATCATCCTTTCGGGCTGGCCGTTCACCAGGTGGACGTAGCACCAGAGATCGGCGCCGTAGGCCTGCTGTCGCCGCGCGACGAATCTACCCGTCTGTGTCTTCGGCTCGGTCCAGCGTCCACGGTAGTACCTGACGGGCTTCATCGGATCGAGGAGCAGGAGCCCAGGGATGTCCCGCGATGGCGGGACTACATCGAGGGCACGATCAATCGCGGCAATGGCGTGAGTCGGGGTGCTGGCCTTAGGCCCCTTGAGCCACACGTCGGACGCAAGTTCTAGTAGGCCGAGCTGGCGCAGCTCAGTGCGCAGGTCTTCGGTCGCCGATGACGGGTTTAGCCTGCGGACGTGCCCGAAGTGCTGGATTCGCCCCTCCAAGTCGGAGGGCAGCGGCGAGAGGTGGTCGGCCGTGACGCCTAGCAGTATCACGAGTCCGCTCTGACGCACGACGAAGCTCGCCGGCGCGGTGTAGAGCAGCAACCGCGCCGTCAGAGGCCCGTCCTGCATCTCGCGCTGCTCGAGCACGTCGCCGTGTGAGATCATCGCCTCGAGCGTCTCCTCCACGAGTTCCTTCGCCTTCTCCATATCTGGCACTAGCCCGCGCAGTGGCCGCACGACGGCTCGTACCAGGGTCGCCGTGGCACATGGGCACAAGAAGGCAGCGGCCCGGCGCAGTGCGCCAGCGAGCCCTTCCGGCGTCGCCAGATCGAGGGCCTCCGAGTCAAGGCCAAGCTCACGGATCTTCTGTGCGTGCACCTCGCCGGCGGTGAGGCGCCTCATACTGACCACCTCCACCCTGCGTAAACCTCGCCCCAAGCCGGTAGAAAGTCTGGTTCTAGGGACTCCACGTGCTGCTCAATGGCCAGTACGAGGAAGCGGGCGGCTCGCGCCATCGTTGGTACTTCAAGGAGTTTGACGAGCGCGGGGTTGAGGTATTCTCCGCCCCAGTCGTCGGCTGTCGCGGCGTCGCTCGCGACGCGTAGTGCGCATTCAGCTAGCCACACCGAGTACTCGGGCCCGGTACCCTGACTTGCGCGCAGACGCCTTTTGGATGTCGAACCCCCAATGACCTTACCCTCGTACTTGATCGGCATAATCCTGGACTCTTCGGCCAATTGTGCCAATCCGATTACCCGCTTGGGGAGTGGTGCGCCAGCAAACTCACGGGATGTGGCCAGTAGCTTTCGGCCAAGAGTCGTGTGCTTGTGGGAGATGCTACGCGCCAGATCACCGAGTCCAGCGTTGCCGTCCTTCAGTCTAGACTCTGCGTTCGCCCATGCGCTCCCACCGAGTACCGTGAAGATATGGGCCGTGAGAGCGCGAAGGACTTCCCTTCGGCGCGCGGTAGCAATCAGGTCCCCTGAGAGCCGCGCCCTCCCCCAGAGGTGCGATAGCAACATCAGTCTCTTGATCGTCTCTGGCGCGCGATGCCGTACATCGATAATCGATTCACACCGGAGATCAGCAAGTTCCTTCACGATCGGCGGGACGATGATTGCTGCCCTGAAGTTGTCGAGCGTCGCGACATAGAGCCCACCATTGCGCGGCGCCCTAAGTTCCAGACCGCTCGGCACTTTCTCTCCAACAGCGGGCCGTTCGAACGAGAAGCGCTCGATGACGAGGTTGCCACTCCCAACGTCATTATGCAGGCACGCGATGAACCCATCGGAGCTTTGCCGCACGGACCACCGAAGCGGGATGTACTCACGCTCGCAGCTGAGTGTGACGAGGCCAAGCTCATCAGCAGAGAATGCGATCTTACAGAGGCGCGCCTCATCGTAGGCACTCTGCGCTCGTTTGTCTTCCTTGATGTGCTTCGTGAAACAGCGCGTCCAGTTCGCGCTTGAAAGCGGAAACAACTCCGGTGGCAATTGCTTCTCGAAGGTTGGCGGTCCGTCAATCTGTGCGTACATCTCCACGCGGCACTTGACTTGGCGTCCGACCGGGCCGCGTATGAGGACCGCCGCCTGATCCTCCCACAGCTGCTCGAGCGATGGTGCGGCGGGATCCACTTCCATTTCGAGCAACCCATGCGCAGTCGCGTCCGGTGACCGCTGGCGAGCTTCTCGGACGCGCATAACGACTTCCAGGTCGCCGACCACCTCTGGGTCGCGCGTCGCGAAGGTCAGCTTGTGGAGGCCGACGGGCAGCGGCGGTAACTCGACGAAGACCGGCTCGCCGGGCGGAGCATCAGTCAGTGACAGCGAGAGCGACGGGCCATCCTCTATCGCGATGGCTAGCTCGTCGATCGCGTGGTCCGAGCGGATGGCTAGGATCGGCGTCTCTGACGCGAGCCACTCCCCGTGACCCTCGCCGTCCCACGCGAGCGCCGCGAGGCCCGCGGGCCACACCTCGATCGACTTCGTTCGCGTGACATGGAACTGCCTGAGCGCCTGTTCCGAGTCCGACGTGAGGGCCGGTGGCACTTCAAGGAGCACGGCAGACACGCCTTGGCACGTGAGTTCCACGGGGTGCGCGAGGGACGACTGGGCGAACGGCTCGGTGCTCACGATTAGGTACTTCGAGCCTGCCCGAACACGCCTCCCCCGAGACTCATATGCTATGCCATCACTCGCGATCCTGAAGAGCCACACGGTACCCGGACGGAGCATACACTCAGTGCGCAGTAGGTATTCAAGCTGTGCGTCGGTACGCTCAAACCTCAGCAACACATCGTCGACGCGTGGCCAATGACTGATCGTGATGCGCTGTGGACCGTGCAAGAAGCGCCCCCTCGCGAGAGGGCGGCTCGCCGCGCCAGTGACGGTGCATCGCGATTCGGAGAGGATGTCGCGTACCTGCGGAAACCGGAGGAGCAGGTGTGAGAGGTCTGGGATCTCTAGCGAGACCTCCCAGCGTGAACCCTCGATGGGTCGGAGCAAGAGGCGCGGCTCAATACCGAGTCGCACGACCTCCGCGCGGGCCTCTTCAGGATTCTGGAATGTGGTGCTCGTCTGCCTCCCGGTGCCTAGCCCGCGGAGCTTTGCGCGGTCCTGTGCAGAGCCACGTGCACGGTGCAGCCATTCGCGCACCTGGCGCTCGCGCTCCAAGTCCCCTCCTATCCTCCTCAGTGTGGCAGCGTGGATGAGATTGCCCGTGTCCCGTTGGCCTTGCAGCAAGAGGGCCATTGCGATTTGTCCGACAAGGTATGCCTGCTCAACAAAACTCTGAAAGCGGGATGTGGTACTCCAACTCCTGCTCTTGATCAACTCTCCGAGGTCCTGTGGCGATTCAAATACGTCAGCCGAAAAGGAGTGCCGAATGTCATAAAGAACGCGTGCGAGTTGCCGCTGTAGGTCTCGCGGCAGGATGGCATGGGTGATCGGCCAGCAGATGATCGAGAAGTGTTCAGCCCAAGCGCCAGAAGGCTGAGCGCCACCATATGCCCTCTGAAAGGCCTGGTAGCGGTCCCTGATCCAGTCGCGGCTGCCGTGGGCGGTCCACCCCGGGGTGTGCTCTTCGAACGTCTGCCAATACTCGTCGCCAGCGTAGCCGTACCCAATCTCGGCGGCGTAGACGATCCAGGGGAGGGCATGGTCCGCCAATGGGACACCCTGACTGATTTGCGCGCGAACTGCGGCGGTCATTGCTTGAATTTCAACGGCTTCGAGACCGTGTTCGAGAGCAAAGACCGGCGCCTTCCCTCCAGCGCCGTTTCGTCGCGAGGAGATTTCCCGAAAGTGCTCGGCGAGCCGTTGCTGCCAGGATGCGAGTTCTTTCATTTACCACTCTGGCCCTGGTCCGCCATTGAGCAAAGCATCAATGATACGACGCCGCGCAAAGCGCTTGTATCTCTTGTCCCTTTTAGCTCTAGGCAGGATCCAACGCTGCAGGCAGTAGCTTGCGATCTCATTTGCTGGTTGAACGCACGACCGCGTGTTTTTATGCTCGCCCAAGAGAACCTCCTTCCAGTTGGTAGCTAGGGGAACAGCATATACCTCTCGGGGGATCGTGTGTTTGAGGATGGAGCCACCGCCTTCAAATCCTATACTTTCAAGAGCTGCTCGTATGACACGGATCTTCCAGTTAGGGCCCATTCCGAAACGATGTCCCGAAGCATAGGGATGGCCGACATCCTCTAGGTGGGTGCGCAACGACTCAAAAATACGGCCAGAGAGGTGAAAATGCCCGAAACCTCTGGTTGCTCCCAAATGGTGAAACTTCACTCCTCCGGGGAGGGCAAGGCGGTTATACATCGACGACCTACCCAAAGCGGAGGTCGTCGTCAACAGAACTAAGCGAGCCCGATTCTCTGCTTCGCTTATAATCGCACGCTTGCCAAGGTACTTGCGCTCGTAGGCCGCCTTGACTTCCTTGCTCGCCATCAACGCTGCAACCAGCTTACCGCTGATCACGTGAGAGTATGGTGGCACTGCTCCCGCTACGTAGGCATCCATGACATGGACGAGTCTATCGCTGCGATCTTGGTGTGTCCAGCCGATCCATGAGTCCCTAGCAGTGAGATTAAAGACGGGATCTCCGAGTGCAAACATCCCGATCAGGCAACCATTCTGTCGATCTCGGACTAGGAATCGCAATCGTCGACCGAATCCTTGGGAGACTGGGATAGACCACAGCAGGCTTGCGAGCCGAAACAACCGCGATTCTTGGGACCCAGCTTTTACCTCAACGAGTTCAGGATCGATGGCTTCTGGGTTAAGCGTCTTGCCCGTCGAAAACCAGTGCGACAAGTCGGACCATTCGGCCTCAACGAAATCGCGATGTTGCGCCACGATGTCATGGCGATGCACTGCGTGAAGATCGCGGATCTTCTGTTTCGAGAGTTCGCCCTCCACGAAGTAGCCGTGGCCATCTTTTGTGAAGCCAAGATCAATGAGGTGCGTGTGGATATTGCGTCGCAAGGTTGCGGCGCTTTGTGGCTTCTTCCTGTTCGTCGTGTCATTCTTAGAACTCATCGATGTGGTGCTTCTCCAAACCTTGTTATCAGCTCACTGAGTGGATGCGTACGCGGCCTAAACCTATTAGACCCGCCGGCACCTTCGGTTCCGCAGTATAGCTCGACCAGGAGCCGGCGATCACCGCGGGAGGGTCGGTGCTAGGTCGGACGCCTCCACCAGCCTGTTCGAACCGGGGCGTCTCTCCTTATATATAGGCGCGCTTGTCGCCCGCCTCGCCAGATTGGACGATATCCGCCAGTGCCTAGACCGCTGCGTCGGGTCCGGACGATCCTTCTCGGGCCGATGCACAAGCTCATCCCACGCCAGGATCGCGTCGCGACACTCGATCGTCCCCGTGTCCTCCAGGATCGGGATCGGCGGCGTCCGCCCACCATGCGCCTCACGCCAGAACTGGTGATACCCGATCCACAACGTGAGCTCGGCGATCTCCCGCGCCCACCAGTTGACCTCGATCCCGTGGAACTGCCGCGGATGCACCTCGTCGAGGACCAGCCCCTCCTGCCCACCGTGCAGCCGAGCAAGCTCGCGCAACACCTCGACCTCGATCCGCTTGACCGCTGCCATCGTGACGTAGAGGAAGTTGCCGCTCCCGCAGGCCGGGTCGAGGAACCGCAACCCACGCAGCCACGCATGGAACGCGAGGACCTCCTCCTCGGCCTCCACCACATCCTGCTTCTTCCCCGAGGCCTCCAGCTGCGTCACCCGCGCCTGCACCGCCGTCCACCGCTCGCGAATCGGCTCGATCACCGTCGGCTCGACCAGCCGCTCGATATACTCGCGCGGCGTGTACTCGGCGCCGAGCTTGTGGCGCTCGGCCGGCTCGAGAGCGCGGACGAGGAGGGTGCCGAAGATCGACGGCTCGACACCACCCCAGTCGAACCGCGCCGCCTCGATCAGCAACTGCACGTCGGCCGGCTCGAGCGGCAATGATTCGAGCGTCCGGAAGAAGTGGCCGTTGAACCGCTGGATCTTGTCGGCGCCGAACATCCCGCCCGCGTCCATCGTCCGCCAGAGCGAGGTGAGTACCTCGGCCACATGCGCGCCGTCGCCGGTCTCGCGCGCGGTGACGAGCGTGCGCTCGAACAGCTTCGGCGGCAGGAGGCCCACGTCCTCGGCGAAGAAGCAGAAGACGCAGCGCATCAGGAAGCGGGCGACCCGCTCGGGCTCGAACGCGCGGTTCTCGAACGTGGCAGCGAGCTCTGCGAGCTTCCCCGCGATCTCCTTCGTCACCTGCTGCGCCTTGCCGCGTGGGTCGCGGACGCGCGGCTGGGTGAAGATGTCCTGGAGCAGCGCGATCTGGTCCGGGAGATCGGGGAGCTGGTCGAGCGGAATCCGTGTGCCGGCCGGGAAGCCGCCGAAGCCGTTCCATCCATCCCAGATGATCAGCTCGCGCGGGACATCGACCACCATCAGGTACGGCGGGATGGTACCGGGTACCGCGGCGACGTAATCGCGGAGCTGCTTGTACGCCTTCCGGAGCGGGACATCCTTGGCGCCGTCGGGGGCGCCGGTGGCCTTGGCCTCGACGGCGACGTGCTTGTCCTTCCAGCAGTCGATGAAGTTGGTCGTGAGGGCGCCCTCGGTGGTGATCACCTTGACCGGCTGCTCGAAGCAGTAGGTGCCGGAGCCATCGGGGGCTGGGCGCTCGACGCCGAGGGCATCGCAGAACTCGAGGAACCAGGGCTGGAAGGCTTGCCGCTCGCCGAGGGTGGTGCCGCGCCAGCGATCGGCGAGCTGTCGGAGCTCGGTCGCGGCTTCGGCAGGGGAGCGGGAGGGGGATGGGGGCATCGTGCTTACAGAATGGCGTGGAACGGGGCGATGGGGAAGGGGCGGGGGGCGGGACTATGACAAGTCATAGTTGCGGGGCCCGTGGCTCGGGGTATCGTAGTAGAGGGGAGTTGATCGGCGTGCTCGACCAGGCTCCGATTGGCAGGGGGTCCCCTTCGATGGATGTTGTCTGCCCTGAGCGGCGCGCTCCGTCCGCGAGTGCATCAGGTCGCGCCGTCCGAGCAGTCGCTGCAAGTTGCCTCCGCAGGTATCCACGGAAACCGGGTCAGCCTAGTGCGATTTCGGAGGTGTCGCGGGAGGGAGATGAGGGCACCGCGTTTCCAGAGCGCGCAGGAACTGAGTGATGTGGAAGGGTTGGGGTCACTGGTCGAGGGTCCCGGCCTGGGTTGAACATGGAAACTGGCACCAAAGCGGCAGGGATCGGCATGCACTGGAAACAACGAGATCTGTGGTGACTCGGGACTTCTCTATAGGTCGTCGGGTGAGGGAACGCGTCGAACCTCGATCTCACTGGAACTTCGTCGGCTCACTCGATCGCACGGCTTCATAGTTGCAACGATCGTCCGGCGAAGTTCGGGCAGGATTTCCATGTGATTCCCGGCCTAGATGGCCTCCCTGCCCTCGCGGATGGTCAGGGCTTGCGCCATTTCTGGAATAGCGGTACCCTCGAGATAGTGACAAGCGGCGCTCCTCGGTCTCCTCAGTGATTCCGGCGGTACAGCGTGGCACGTACGAACGAGATGCTTACCTCAGCAATGCTCGGCATCGTGACAATTTGCGCTGTCACTATGACCGTCGTGACCCTGCGCCCCCGCTCTGGAGGGCCAGTCGTACGCGAGGACCGCACCCCAGTCCCAGTCTCAGATTGGCCGTCATTGGTTCGCACTGGGCATCGGCTAGGACCTCCCTCCGCTCCACTGCAAGTGTTGACCTTCGCCGACTTCGAGTGCCCCTTCTGCCGCCGATTCGCCTTGGAGGTCCTGAATCCGCTCTTACACGAGTTCCCAGCATCGTGTTCCGCCACTGGCCCCTCACCTACCATAAGTTCGCCCAAATCTCTGCCAGGGTCGCAGAGTGCGCGGGAGATCAGGGCAAGTTTTTCGAGATGCACGATCTGCTTTTTGTGAAGCAGGACTCGCTCGGATTGAAGGACTGGGCTGAGTTTGCGAACGAATCTGGAGTCGCTGACAGCGTCCGTTTCGCTGATTGCACGAAGCGTACGGACTCACTCGATGTCGTCATGAGGGATGTCGCTGCCGTAAAGGAACTCGGAGCGACGGGGACTCCCGTGGTTGTCATTAACGGGTTGCGGTATACAGCGCCCCCAAGTCTGGAAGACCTCAGGACCTTGATTGAGGAGACTGCTCGTACTGGGCCCTAGGCTACTGTGGGGTCATCAGAATCCGGATCACTCTGTTCCGGATAGGACTCACACTGTGAGGAGGAATCATGGAACGGCGCGTCATTGCCACCGCTGGCTTGGGCATGGCAACCATTGTCTTGGCAGCTATGGCCCCAGCTTACCGTGCGGATGAGATTCAGACATGTTATACCGAGTATGTATCACAGGGCTGTCAGGCGCTGGGCTTCGGTATGTTTGACATGTGTGTCAATGGTTGTGGGTACGAGCCCACGATCATCAAGTGTACCGAGAACATCCCGCACTATCCTTGGGGGTTTGTGGAGTGTGGCGAGGAGATCCCCTGATTCTGATGGCGTTCAGCCTAGGCAGTCGGGCGGGCGTCGCCGTCCTTCTCAGCGCCAGACAAATTTTCATGACGGCGTCCTCCATCGCTGTGGTGACTGTCCTGATTGGAACATGCTCGCTGGTCAGCGCTCAATCCGGTTCACTCTCTGAACTGTACCGGATTTCTGGCGACGAGCATCAGTTCTCGGCGAACCATGACGCCCTTGTGCTGGACGCAAGGTCAGTCGCGGTCATCGATCGCTCAGAACGCAGCATCAAGCTGTTCCTGGGCACTCAGCTGGTCAGGACGATCGGGCGGGCGGGCGAGGGACCGGGAGAGTTTCGCCATCTGTCTCGCTTGCTCTTGTCGGGAGACGAGCTGTGGGCGTACGACGTGACACTCCGCCGAGCCACCCGATTTGATGATCGGGGCGGTGTTGCGGAGTCGTTCCAACTGCCAGCCGATGTCAGCGCCACGGGAGGGCGCCTTGGCCCACCGTACCTGCTTGGCTTTGCAGGCGGTAGGGAACTGGTGCTGAGCCTGGGCCCTCCCCGATCTGGCGCGTGGCCGGTTTGGGCCGGAGAACCGGGCAGGCAGACGCTGATTGTCCGCGGGAGCCGCACTGGAAGCTTTTCCGAGGTCCTGGCGGCTGTAAATGGTGCCGAAACGTGCACGGTCATGGTTCGAACGAGTCGAGCCATGACGCTGTTGAAGGTGCCGCTCTGCCGCTCGTCGATCTGGAGTATCGACGATGTCGGCAACCGTCTCGCTGTGGTTGAGGAAGCCGTCGGGGGCAGCGGCCGAGGGAGACTCCGAGTTATCTCCATTGCCACCACCGGAGATACACTGTGGCGACGTGAGTTGCCCTTCCAAGCCATTCCACTACCCGCATCCGTCCGAGATTCAATCGAGAAGGTGCTGACCAGGCGCATTGAGGGAGTCGCAGGCGGGAAGCGCTCGGGCGTCGATATCAACATGCCATCGTCCTACCCAGGGGCGACCGAGGTGTTGCTGTCGCAGAGCGGCGAAGTCTGGGTGAGAGGTTTTCCCGGAGACGGCCAGGTCAATTGGTGGGTCATCTCCAGCGATGGCCAACGAGTCCGAACCATGATTCTCAGTGACCGGTTGATGGTCCGCAGTATCAGAGGTACCACCTTGGCTGGGGTCCTGGAAGACGAGTACGATGTGCCCGATATCGTCGTCTACCGGGTGGTGGACTAGTCGACCCGCGTGGGACGTAGACCACCGCCCCGTAGGGCGGGATGATCCGGGCATCAAGGTGACTCGTGGGCTCGACACGGCTTGACTCTCCGGACCGTACGTGCTGGTCTCCCCCCTGCGGCGCTCCTGGCGCACCGCGCCCATGTATCGCCGTCGGCGGGCGTGGGCGTCTCAGGGGAATCACCACCACAGTCTCAGCCATCTCTGGTCCGCCGCCCGGCTCGAGGGTCTCGTCTGATGATTCCCATCACGGCACTGACACTCCTCCTCGCCCCCATCGCAGGGGGCACGCCGGCGGCCCTCCCTGAAGTGGCCTCGATTTGATGGACACCGCTATCCCCTCGATATTCGAGGGACGGAGGTGTCTGATGACCAAGATGCGCTGGGCGTTCACGCCTGAGTTCAAGCAGGAAGCGGTGCGGCAGGTCACGGAGCTGGGTCGGCCGTTGAGCCAGGTGGCGCGTGAGTTGAACGTCCGGCCTGAGCAGCTTCGGGGGTGGAAGAAGCAGGTGATCGCGAGCGGGGCCGTGGCTCCGGTGGAACGCGTGGAGACGGCCGAGGAGGAAGTCCGGCGCCTCCGACGTGAGCTGGCCGTGCTCCGCCAGGAGCATGAGTTCCTGGGAAAAGCGGCGGCGTTCTTCGCCAGAGGGTCAACGCGAGGTACGCCGTGATCGCTCGCCACCGGGGCGAGTACCCGTTGACCCTGATGTGCCGCGTGCTCACCGTGTCGCGGTCGGGCTTCCACGCGTGGCAGACGCGTGCACCGTCGGCGCGCGCCACGGCCGATGCCGGCCTGCGCGTGCGGATCGCCGCCACCCACCAGCGTGCCCGACAGGAGTACGGGGCGCGTCTGCATCGCAAGGAGTTGCAAGCCGCGGGTGTACGCATCTCGCGTCGCCGGGTGCGTCGCGTGATGCACGAGGCGGGCTGTCGGGCGATCCGGGCGCGGCGGTGGCAGGTGACGACCCAGACCGACCCAACGTTGGCGGTCGCTCCGAATCACCTGGCGCGGCAGTTCACGGTGCCCACACCCAACCGTGTGTGGGCCGCGGACCTGACCTACTGCTGGACGCAGGAGGGCTGGTTGTACCTCGCGGTGGTGCTCGATCTCTGTTCGCGGCGCGTGGTCGGCTGGGCCACGAGTCGGTCGCCGGATCATCACGTCGCCCTCGCGGCATGGCAACGCGCTGTTGCGGTCCGACAGCCCGCGCGCGGCTTGGTGCATCACTCGGATCGCGGAAGCATTTACTCGTGTGCTCCGTACCGCGCGGCGCTGACGGACGCGCAGGCGATCGCCAGCATGAGTCGGCGCGGCGACTGTTGGGACAACGCGGTGGTGGAGAGCTTCTTCGCCACGCTGAAGCTCGGGCTGGTGCACCGGCAGACCTGGGCCACGCGGAGCAGCCTGACGCGGGCGCTGGTGGACTACATCGATGGCTGGTACAATCCCGAACGACGGCACTCGCACCTCGGTTATGTGAGTCCGATCGCGTACGAAGCGCAGCTCACCCGAGCGGCCTGACGAGGTGTCCATTTTATCGGAGCCACTCCAAACCTAGCACTAGTGACAGTTGTTGAATCCAAAAGATATGCGATCTTGGTGGTGCAGGTCGGCATTCCTACCTGCCCGAAGGGATGACCCACTCACGAGCCACCCTCGGGAGCCAGTCCACCTCATTCTGGAGTTCTCCCATGTTTGATCGAATTCGAGTCCCGAGGAGCCTTGCGCTCGCCGTCGCGGCGTTCTGTTTCAGCGCGGCCAGCCTGAACGCTACTCCCGCCGTGGCGGACGAGGGTGGCGGTGGAATCGGATGGTTCTCCGGTTACTGCAACAGTGGCACATGCTGCGGCATCTCAGGGGCCGGCTTCACCGGCTGCCGCGATTCGTGTGGCCAGGGACCTGTCGCTCAGGGGTCGTATTTCATGTACCCTTCACTGTCCTGCACTGGCACCACCGACTGCTAGGTGTTGGGCAGCATTGAGGACACGGAGTTCGGTGAGTCTCACCCCCACAGGAGCCAGAGCGATGTCGGGTTGGTGGTCTGAAGAACGGGCTTCACGGGCCATTCTGGTGGTCACGATTGGGTTCATCGTGGCGACTCTGGGGGTGATACTCAGCCCGAACGGCCTCGTCGGGCGCCCCTGGCACGCATGGCGTGCCGAAGTGCAGCGGTCCGTCCTATTGCAGGAATCCTGGGCCGAATTGTCCGGGACGAAGAACGAATTTGTCTCTGGTCGGGGTGATGTGCCGGCGGATGCACCCGCGCTGGTCGTGTTCTCCGACTACCGCTGCACGTACTGTCGTGCGCTCTTCAACCGGCTTGATTCCACGGGAGAAGCCAACCATCTCCGCCTACTCGTGCAGCCCTTTCCGGTCGACAGCCTCAGCGGCCGAGCGGCAGCGGAGGTGGCAGTGTGTGCATCGAGAGAGGGTGTGTTCCCCCGGGTCAATGCGGCCTTGATGCGTCGGGAGGATTGGTTCGTCATGACCCACTCTGCAGAAATCGCCAGACTCGTACTCGGCGACTCGGTCGGCGATGTCCTTGCATGCCTGGAGAGTGACTACCCCGGAGCCATCCTGGCGAGTGCGGATTCCCTCCGGAGGCGGCTGGGTGTCGTGGTAACTCCGACTGTTGTAGGTCCGGCCAGCGTCGTTCCCGGGCTCCCACCGGTTGGTTTCCTGGACAGTCTGGCTGCGGTGGTCAACACCGTCGAGCGAATGCACATCGGGCCGATCGTGTTTTCTTACTGATCAACATCGCGCTGGTGGGCAAGCCTTCGTGTATCCCATCACTATCGGAGTGTCAATGCCTGGTGTTCGCGGTCGAGCGGTTGTGGTACTCTGCGGGTCCATTCTCGCTCTCGGGGCGTCACCCGACGCGCATGGACAGTCCATCACCCCGTTGAAGTGGGAATTGGCGCCCGGTTTGGGAGTGCAGTTCGCCGTCCGGGGAGACGATGCGCTCTGTCAGTTGATGCTGATGGAATCCGAGGTCCGATGCTGGAGCAAGGCAACCCCTACGGTTTCGCACTTGCCACTCTCAAGCGTCGGAAAGAACTTCAATCCAACGCGGATCACCTCTGATCCAGCGGGTCGAGTCTTCCTCCTTGACACCGGCTCTGGCAGGATCGGAGAGGTGTTGACCAATCGGATCGAGACCGTACCGGTCTCCGGGCTTGAGGTGATCCAGAACACCTCGGATTTCAAGGTCCGCGCGGTGCGTACGGGAACTGAGTTTCTGATTGCCGGGGCGCGACGCGATGGCAGCACCGGCGCGATCCAACTCGTCACCGCGGGTTCCACGCCGCGCCTTCAACCGACAGCACTCGCTGAGCTCAGCGAGGCCCGCGTCCCGAAAGCGCGAACGCTGTTCGGGAGTGGACTGCTCGATGTGAGTGGGTCTGGAAGCATCACCTTTGTCCGCCAACAACCGTACAAAGTCCAGCGTCTATCAGCATCGGGAGGCGTTGTTCGGAAGGTGAGGGGGGAAGCAGGTGCGGTGGTCGGTCCGGACCAGTCCTTCCGCATGAACCAGGAGAAGGGCGAGCTTGAATTTTTGCCACGCTCCCCGAGCGGACGACTGCTCGGGTTCGTCCGCGTCCACGCTGGGGTTGTCGTGGCCCGTTCGGATTCTTCCGGTGCCGTCTTTGACTACTTCGCCGACGATGGATCGAAGGTCCGGAACGCCGGATCGATCCCGAATGGCCGCATCGGCCGTGGTGCCTGGGCGTCTGACTCGCCTCGCGGTCGGTTTGTTGTCCCGGGGAATTGCGAGGCCGGTGCCCCGTGCTATTTGAGCGTCTCATTTCCTGAGCTCTCCGGGCGACCGTGACGAAGGTGTCGATCCGCCGGTATCCGGGTCCCTGCGCTATGACCTTGGCAGTCAGGGTCTTCGCTCTCGCTCTCGTGCTCAGCACCCCGGGGTGCAGCGTCGAACGGGAACGATCCGGGCCCCCGGACTCGGAGGGACTCCGGGTATCGGCGGACGAGATCGAACGCATCTCCCATCCGGCGGTTTCCAGGCGGGTGGTGAGTGGCCCAAGCGAGCATGAGGCGTTCGGGGCTCCGACGGCGATCGCCACGCTCGGCGATGGCTCTGTCGTCGTGTTCGATGCGAAATCGGCGTCGGAAACCGTCCTCTGGTGGATCTCAGCGGATGGGCGGCGGTCAAAGGCGATCGCACGTCGGGGAAGCGGTCCAGCCGAGGTGCAGGCGGTCATGAGTATTGCAGCGGGACTGGATGGATCGTTCTTCGTACTCGATCCACGACTCGCCCGGCTCACGCATTTCGATACGACCGGTTCCGTCATCAACGCGATGGAACTTCGCGAGCCATCCGGCCCGAAGGGACTCACGGCCGCACGGGAGGGTGGCGCGTATCTCGCGGTCGCCGATGATCGTTTGGGTGGGTTGCCGAAGGCCTACCGATGGGTGCTGCGGCCCGACAGCCCCGATTCGACGTTCACAACCCGAGTGGTACTGGCCGAGCCTGACAGGAGTGTCGCACGGCAGTTCCTGCCGGAGCGCATTCTCCAGATCAATCCGCTCGGGGTTGAGGTCACTGGAGAGAACGGATCCTTCAGCTTGGAGTTTGTTGGTCAACATGCCACTCACCGTGTGATCTATCCTGGATTGGCGTCCCGACGCCTTGAAGCCGAACGGGCAGAACTCCAGAACCGACTGGACCTGATTCGCCGGAAGATGGCCGACATGGGTGTCCAGGCGGAGCCGGTTGTTGTCCCGGAAGCGCGACTGGCGTTCGAATCGATTGACTTTGTTGTCGACGGCACGGCATGGATTGCCATCACGACCTCGGCACTGTCAGTCGAGGTGTCCGAGAGTCCGAAGGATCAGGGCGCTCCACCTCTCACGTACCGGCAGGTGCGATCGATGTTGCGGGTGAGTGATGAGGGCACGCCGCTGGTCTTCGTCCGGTTCGACCGTCCATTCGAGGCGCTGTCGATGGGGACCAGCGTCGGATGGGCGATTTCAGACGACGCGGATGGATTTCCTGTACTGACGCAATACGGGTGGTAAGCTCCCTTGCGGCAGAGGTGGGGGAGGTGTGACGGGCTTCCCCACGCGCCGCGGCTTCTTGTGGTCTGCAGCGGGACTCGCCTTGCTTCCTGGTACGAAGGGGTTCGCCGGGTCCAAGGTTCTCGATTCGGAATGGGATCTGAGTTGGCTGGCCCGCCTGAACGGTTCTGCTCGCGTGGTGTTCGACATTCCCGACCTCGCCGGTGGCGCCGCAATTTCTCGAGCGGTCCGGACGATCGACGAGGTGGCGGAGCTGCTGGGCGTGACCCGCAATGACGTTGCGGCCGTCTTCGTCCTCCGTGGATTCGCCGTTGAATCGGCAATGGGTCCGGTGTACTGGAGGGACTACGCACCGCCGACCGCGGGACTGCCTGAGGACCGCCCGCTGGGCGCCTCGGCGCTTGAGCGTAGCCTCCAGAGCATCCTGCCGCCTGACGCACCGATCTCCATGGCTCGCTATACGATCGAGGGGATCGCGAAGGCCGGCGGAATCGTGTTGGTCTGCGATCGAGCCTTCCAGGCGATTGTCCAACGCGTTCAGGTCGTTGAGGGCTCGAGCGTGGTAGCCGCGCGTCTCATCGGCATCCGCAATCTGCTCGCTGGGACCTCTCTCATGCCATCCGGGTTGAGCGCACTCGTTCTGGCGCAACGCGCAGGATGTTCCCTGATCACCGCCGAGGCTCGCTAGCGGCAGGGGCAGGGCCCAGCCCCACCTAGCACTAGTCATAGTCATAGGACTCGCACTTGTGCTCGATAACTGGAGTGGCCAGTCGCTGGCCAACCACTTATCCCCAGTGAAGGAGTCCACTATGAGCCAGGAACCCGGCGAGATTCCCCTCAAGGATGCCATCCGCTTCGTCCAGCGGGCTCGGCAAGCGAAGCTGCTCACGGTCAACGGCTGGAGCTACCCCACCTCCCTGATCCGGGATGTACCTTGGAGTGAACGATGAAGGGGGACCCACACTGGTCCTCGTCGCGGTGGAGGCCTCAGGAAACGATATGACCGATGGAGCAGTGATGGACTACGCGTGGCCATGCCCACCGCTGTGTGCCACCAACAGCCCGTTCACAGCCGGCAAGTGACTCCCCTGGCCCAGGTCTGGATGATTGTCGTCTCGCTCGCGCCTGGACTGCCCGATGCAGTCGGCGTTGCTCGGTTCAGGCGCATACCTGTCGGTGGTAGACTCTTGGTCGGTTGGCTGAGTATTTCCCTCGTGCTCAACTTGTTCATGATGACCTTCAGCATGAGGGGTATCAGGAACAGCACGATTGCACACCTGAGTCTCCCTGTTTTCTGCACCATGGGCTTGCTGACCCTTGCAGTCCTTGCAGACGACCAGCGCTACCGCAACGCCGCTCGGGTGGTAGGCGCGCTCTATCTGCTGGTGTGGGGAGTCGTGAGCCTGGAGAATGGTATCCGAGCAGATTACTCAGCCTACGCCCAGCCGCTGATGAATCTTGTGCTCACGGGGGCCGCTGCCAGCCTGATTGTCGTGCGGCTCGGACAGATCGGTTCCCGACCCCTCAAGGACTCCACCCTCCTGATTGGCTTGGGAGCGCTCGTGACCTACGCGCCGTCAGTGGCCATTGATCCTGTTGCCGCGGTCATCTCCAATTCCGACCTCGATCTGGCGATCAAGCTCTACTTCGTTCGTGCCCTCTTCCTGATCGTCGGTGCTATCCTCTACACCCTGGCCCTCCTATGGATCCCACCGCACCGCTCTTCGTCTGGGTCCTGATCATCAGCGCGCTCTCCGTGAGCGCGATGCTGATCGTAGTCGCGGCGGCATTTGCGTGGCATCAACGCCAGGCACTGCGCCAAGCACAGCAGTGGGGGCGCCACCTCCTCCTGGCCCAAGAAAGTGAACGCGGCCGGATCGCCCGGGAGATTCACGACGATGTGATCCAGCGTCTTTGGTCGGTCCGGATGATGGCCCAGAACAACAACGGGGACGAGGCCGACACGGCGCTGGACGGGATCGTGGGGGACCTCCGCACCCTGGCACACGATCTCCATCCCCCAGCGCTCCGGCACCTCAACCTCGGCGACGCCTTGCGTGACATGGCCGACCGCCACGTCGCAGGAAGGACCGTCGAGATCGAGGTCAACGTCCCCGACCAGCTGTCCATCGACGAGGCCACCGGACTGGCGCTCTACCGGGTGGCGCAGGAAGCGCTCACCAATATCGCCAAACACGCGGCGGCGGCGCATGCGAGGCTGACGATGTCGGTATCAGCAGCGGGTGTCTCGCTTGAGGTCGAGGACGACGGGATCGGCCTCCGCGATACCGACTTGCGACACTCGTTCGGATTGCGGGGCATGCGTGAACGCATCGAGATGCTCGGAGGCAAGGTGACCATCGAGAGCCCGACCGGTGAAGGGACCACGGTCCGCGCCATGGTGCCGACCCCATGACACAACCGACCACGGAACATGCAAAGATTCTCATCGCGGATGACCACAAGGTCGTCGCGGAGGGGCTCGCGATCTCGCTGTCACGATACTTCGCCGTCGTGAGCCAGGTCCACGAACTCGAGGCACTCATTCCCGCGATCCAGCGCCATCGTCCGCAGGTGGTGGTGCTGGATATCACATTCGCCGGGGCGAGTTCGTTGCCGGTGATGAGTCGGGCGCTCGAACGCGGGGAGATCGCGACTCGGTTCGTGGTCCTGACGGCGCACGACTCTTCCGCGCTCGAGCGGGCCGCGTTCAATGCGGGTGCACACGCCTTCCTCCTGAAAGGCGTCGGCATCGATGAGCTGCGATTGGCCATCGAGGCCGCGCTCACCGACCGTCGCTATGTCACACCGACGAAGCGGGCTACGGTGGAGCGGTCGGCCGGAGCGAGATCGGACAGGACCCTGTACAACATTGATGGTGTCCAGCTTCGCGCCAAGCAGATCCAGGTGCTGCTGGTGCTGCAAGAGGGGCTGAGTCGCCAGCAGGCAGCCGATCGACTCGAGCTGACCATCCGGGGAGTGGACTTCCATCTGAATGCCGCCAAGAAGGCGGTCGGGATCACCAAGCTCCAAGTCCTCCTCAACTGGGTCGCGGAACGGCGGGAGGTGTTGGAGTCGGCGCTGAGGCTCAGGGTCGGACAGCCCTTCGGCTAGGCTCAGGGGCTGGGGTGACGCGCGATCATGTCCCACTCGGCGGAAAGGACGGCGCCTCCGGCATCGTGAATGTGGGTGAGGCCCTCCGGCCGCTCCGCAACCTCTCACTGGCACTCGGCGATCCGGCGTACTTCGCGCAGGTCCGGGTTTATCACGACGCCGGCTCGGTGACCTGGCCGAACGGCTTCGATCTCGATCCCGATGTGCTCTACGCCAGGGCGCATGGGATCGCGGTGATATAGGCGAGTGGGAAATTCTGGCGAGCCCACGGGAGCTCGTCGCTGAGAGCGACGGCTCGGCCAGGAGCGGCGGGTACGATCCGCCATGAGGTCATCGTGTGTGGTCCGCTTCAGCGGACGCTATAAGCCGAGCCCGGGTGCTGTCCGTTCCTGAGCGAAGCGAAGGAAGGGACCACCCGTGGGCTCGTGAGAGAAGTGCAGATCCCCCTCGACTGCGCTCGGGGCAGGCTCTCCACGCGCGCCCTCCGGGCGCTTGGTCGGGATGACAACAGCGGGGCAAGTCTCGCTTCTCGCTTCTCACTTCTCACTTCTCACTTCTCACTTCTATATTATACTCCCGCGTCCCCACCCGATTTCTCCTTCCGTTCGAGGTCTTGATGCGCCCGTCCTTGGCGCTCGTCCTGCCAGCCCTGCTGGCACTCGGTGCCGTGCCGCTCCAGGCACAGTACCAGAACCACGCCCAGCTCAGTCAGAGCGTGCAGCAGCTTGCCAACAGCAATCGCGCCCGCACGGCCCTGGTCACCATCGCAACCTCACCCGGCGGCCGTGCGATCCAGGCGCTCCGCGTCGGGCCGGCGGATCGCCCCGCGCTGCTGGTGGTGGCGGGCGCGCATGGCCCGCAGCTGGTCGGGTCGAACATCGCGCTCTCCGCTGCACGCGCGCTGCTCGCGCGGGCCGGCGATTCCGTCACGGTCTGGTTCATCCCGCGCCTCAATCCCGACGCCGCGGAGGCGATGTTTGCGTCGGTTGCGTGGGAGCGGACCGCGAACGACACGCCCGGCGTCGATGACGACCACGACCAGAAGGTCGATGAGGATGGCGTCGACGACCTGAACGGTGACGGCGTGATCACCGAGATGCTGCTGGAAGACCCGAGCGGCACCCTTGTCGCCGACTCCCTCGACGGCCGGCTGTTCCGCCGCGCCTCCGCGGATCATGGCGAGGTCGGCCGCTACCGACTGGTGAGCGAGGGTCGCGACAACGACGGCGATGATGCCTACAACGAGGACGGTCCCGGTGGGACCGATGTCAATCGGAACTTCTCGTATGACTATGCACACCATGGCGCCGAGGCGGGGCTCGATCCGTTCTCGACGCCCGAGGCGAAGGGATTGGCCGAATTCCTGATGGCGCATGAGGAGATCGCGGCGGTCTACGTGATCGGGCCGCAGGACAACCTGCTCAAGCCGTGGGAGAACAAGCCGAACCAGGGCGTGCAGCGTCCTGACGGTACGCGCGCCCAGGAGGGGACCAGTCAGGGCGGGCCGCTCAACTCGATCATGCGCCAGGATCAGGCGGTGTTCGCCGATGTCGGTCGCCGATTCCGCGAGCAGACCGGCCTGGAGAAGGGCCCCGCGTCGGCCGGCCTCGCCGGCGACGTGCTGAGCTGGGCCTACTACCACTTCGGCAGGTGGTCGTTCGGCTCGCGCGGCTGGTGGGTCCCCGATGCGCCGAAGGACACCAGCAAGAGCGCCCCGAAGAGTGGCGGAGGGACCGACAGCAACGCCGATGCGCGCAATGCCCTGAAGTGGTTCGACGCGAACGCTATCGCGGCGTTCGTGCCGTGGACCGACGTGACCGGCATCGACAACGATGGCCGCAGTGTCCGGGTCGGCGGGTTCAAGCCGGGCGCGCTGCTCAATCCGCCCGCCGGTGCCCAGCTCGACAGCACACTGGCTCGGCAGGATCGGTTCATCATGGAACTGGCGGGGATGTTGCCGCAGTTGGCGCTCCGCGATGTCAAGGCGACGAAGCTCGGGGACGGTGTCTACCGGATCGATGCGGAGGTGATCAACACCGGCCACTTGCCGTCGACCACGGCGATCGGGTCGCGGCTCCGCAATCCGCGCCGCGTCCTGCTCAAGCTCGAGCTCGGCCAGGCCACCCTCCTGAGTGGTGATGCCATTCAGCAGGTCGGGCCGCTCCCCGGTGGAGGCGGCAAGGGGACGAGTGTCTCGTGGACCATTGCCGCGCGCGCCGGTAGTTCCGTCAGTGTGAGTGCCGGGTCGCCCGTGACCGGTTCCGCCACCCAGTCCGTGACCCTTCGGTGAGGCCCGTCATGCGCACCCCGCTCTCCTTCGCACTGTTGCTGGCCGTCACGGCCAGCGCCCCACTCCAGGCCCAGCAGGCGCTCGGCAATCTCGCCGCCGCCGGGTCGCCCAAGGCACCCAAGGTCCAGATCATGTGGGACCGGTTCTACGACCATGCGGCGATCGGCGAGATCGGCCGCCGCCTGCAGGCGGCGCACCCGAACACCTGCCGCCTCTCGTCGATCGGGAAGAGCCACGAGGGCCGGGAGATGTGGCTGATCACGGTGACCAACTTCGATGTCGGCAATCCCGACACGAAGCCGGCGATGTACATCGACGGCAACATCCACTCGAACGAGGTGCAGGGCACCGAGTTCTCGCTCTACACCGCATGGTATCTCTGCGAGATGCGCGGCCAGAATGCGTGGGTCGATTCACTGCTCGCGTCGCGGACGCTCTACATCGTGCCGACCATCAATCCGGATGGGCGCGAGGACTTCATCCACAAGCCGAACAATGCCTCGAGTCCGCGCACCGGCGCGGTGCCGCGCGACAGTGACGGCGACGGGATCGCCGACGAGGACACCTACGACGACCTCGATGGCGATGGCAGCATCACCCAGATGCGCCGCCGGTCGAAGTACGGCACGATGATCGAGAGTCCCGAGGAGCCCCGGATGATGATCCGGGCCCCCGCGGGCACCCAGGGCGAGTGGGAGCTGCTCGGCAGCGAGGGGATCGACAACGACGGCGACGGCCTGATCAACGAGGACGGCATCGGCGGCTACGACCCGAACCGCAACTGGCCGTGGCGCTGGCAACCGCAGTACGTGCAGGGGGGGGCCGACTTCTACCCGACCTCGCTGCCGGAGACGCAGAACGTGGTGAACTTTGTCACGGCGCATCCGAACATCGCCGGCGCACAGAGCTTCCACAACAACGGCGGCATGATCCTCCGCGGCCCCGGCTCGCCCCAGGACGAGTACCGTCCGCAGGACGTGCGCGTGTTCGACGAGCTGGGCAAGGTCGGTGAGCGCATCCTGCCGGGCTACCGCTACATGGTGGTCTGGAAGGACCTGTACATCGTCTGGGGCGGGGAACTCGACTGGTTCTATGGCGGTCGCGGCATCGTCACCTTCTCGAACGAGTTGTGGACCGACTTCAAGATGTTCGAGACGGCCGATCGCAGCACCAATCGGTACGACAATCAGAGCTACGAGTTCGATCGTCTGCTGCTGTTGAAGGGCGCCTTCACCGACTGGAAGCCGTACAACCATCCGCAGTACGGCCCGATCGAGATCGGCGGCTTCAAGAAGAATTTCGGGCGAACGGAGCCGGGCTTCCTGATGCAGGCGGAGGCGCACCGCAACATGGCGTTCTCGCTGTACCAGACGTGGCAGCTGCCGCAGGTCGAGGTCGACTCCGTCGCGGTGAAGTCGATCGGCAACGGGTTGTCGGAAGTCACCGCGGTGGTGGCGAATCGTCGCCTCGTGCCGACGCACACGCAGCAGGACCTGGAGAACAACATCTCGCCGCCGGACCTGGTCGCGCTCGCCGGTGCACAGGTGATCTCGGGCTACCGGGTGACCAACACGCGGACCGGGGAGAGCGTCGAGCAGGAGCGCGATCCGGCGACCATCCGGCTCCGCAACATCGCCGGCAACGACATCGAGACGGTCAAGTGGATCGTCCGAGGCGCGGGGCCGGTGACCGTGACGGTGACGTCAACCAAGGGCGGCTCACACTCGCTGTCGTCGAAGCGATAGGATCAACGAGTCATCCCGAGCGTAGTGCCCGAAGGGCACGCAGTCGAGGGATCTGCACTTCGCGCTCCATGAAGTGCAGATCCCTCGATTCCGCGCTCTGCGAGCGCTCCACTCGGGATGACACCGTGCTACCGCCGGAACGCGTCCGTCCGCCGAATCACATCGCCCACCGTCCGGATCGCCTCGACGTAGAACGCCGGCATCGCGCGGTCCGGCGAGTCGCCGGGCCGATGGTAGTCCGGATGATCCTCGACGCCGAAGTAGAGGAACGGGATCCCCTTCTGATGGAACGCGGCATGGTCGGACTGACCGGTCCAGTCCTCGCCTCGACCGGCGGCCTCGGTGTCGTGGCCGCGCATGAGGTTGATCCCGGTACACCTGGCGGCAGCCGCGACGAACGGGGGGAGGGCCGGGTACCGCCCCGGCCCTGCGGCGTAGAGCTCCCGCTTCGTGTTGCGTGACACCATGTCCATGTTGACGTTGAGGTCGACCGCATCGAGCGGGAAGAGTCCCGAGTCGACCAGGCCGCGACTGCCGAACATGCCGCGCTCCTCACCATCGACCGCGGCGAAGATGAGGGTATGCTCGAGCGGGTGCGCCATGAAGTACTCGGCGAGGACCGGGAGTGCTGCGGCCCCGCTCGCGTTGTCGTCGGAGCCATTGTAGATCGAATCGCCATCGACCGCGCGACCGATCCCGACATGGTCGAAGTGTGCGGTGACCACGATATACCGCTCGGGAGTCGCGGTCCCCTTGACCACACCGATCACGTTCCACGCCTCGGTCACCCCCGGCAGGCGGGGCGACGGCGTGACCGCGATCCGCTGCAACCGTCCACCGGCCGGCGGCGCGATCCCGATCGCATCGAACCGCGCGGCGAGATAGTCCCGCGCCTTGAGATTGCCGATCGAACCGATCAGGCGGCCACCCATCGAGTCGTCGGCCAGGCGGTAGAGATCGCGCATCATCGCGGCGCTGTCGATCGCGACAGGTGCCGGGCACGACGACTGGGCCGTGGCACACCCCGGCGCCAGTGCGACACCGAGGAGGAGGAGGACGCGCGAGGGCTGCAGGGTCATCAGGTGCTCCGGGAGGGGAGATGCAACGGACAGGGAGGGATTCGAACCCTCGGTACGGTTGCCCGTACGTCACGCTTCCAACGTGGTGCCTTAAACCACTCGGCCACCTGTCCTCGGGGCCGAAAAGGTAGTCCGACAGACCCCCCTTGTCATCCTGTGTCGGAACCAGACGTCCTCTGGGAGCGTACCTTGGACTGAGTCCGATTTGATCCCGGAGGAGACCCCGCATGCTGATTCGCCGCCCCGACGACATCCCGACCCGTGAGATCACCCCCGAATCCGCCTACCTCGGCCGACGCGAGTGGCTCGCCATGACCGGGCTGGCCGCCGTGGCCCTGACACCGGGGCCGTTGCTGGCCTGCGCCGACGCGGCGACCGTTCCCGGCCCCGACGATCCGACTCCCTACGACAAAGCCACGACCTACAACAACTATTACGAGTTCGGCACCGGCAAGGAGGATCCGAGCCAGAATGCCGGCCGCCTCAAGACCTCACCCTGGACGGTGGAGGTTGCCGGCCTCGCCAAGCGGACCGGTCCGATGGCGATCGAGGACCTGCTCAAGGGGCTGCCGCGGGTCGATCGGACCTATCGGATGCGCTGTGTCGAGGCCTGGTCGATGGTGATCCCGTGGCAAGGGGTCCAGCTCAAGGACCTCATCGATCGGCTCGAGCCGGGTGCATCGGCGCGGTTCGTCGAGTTCACGACGCTCAACGATCCGGCCCAGATGCCCGGGCTCCGGAGCGGCGTGCTGCCGTGGCCCTACGTCGAGGCGCTTCGGCTCGACGAGGCCCGGCACCCCCTCTCGATGATGGTGACCGGGATGTACGGCAAGCCGCTCCCCAACCAGAACGGCGCACCACTCCGGCTGATCGTGCCTTGGAAGTACGGCTTCAAGGGTGCCAAGGCGATTGTCCGGATCCGCTTCACCGAGACGCGCCCAGCGACCACGTGGAACGTGGTGTTGCCCAACGAGTACGGCTTCTATGCCAATGTGAACCCGGCGGTCGACCACCCGCGTTGGAGTCAGGCGCGCGAGCGTCGGATCGGTGACTTCTTCAAGCGACCGACCCTGCCATTCAACGGCTACGCCGATCAGGTGGCCTCGTTGTACTCGGGGATGGACCTGCGGAAGAACTTTTGAGCCGGTGCAGCTCAACGGACTGATCAACAAGGTCGCGCGCCCGATCGCGATCGTCTCGGGAGTCGTACCGGCCACCGTCATCACATGGCGGCTCTTCCGGGGCGATTACGTCAATCCGGCCGAGGCGCTTGAGCATGCGACCGGCTTCACGGCGCTCTGGTATCTGCTCGCCTCGCTCTCGGCGACGCCGCTCCGCTACCTCACCGGACTCGCTGCCTTCACGCGACTCCGCAAGCCGCTCGGGCTCTGGAGCTTCGGGTTCGCCCTGATCCACATGGGATGTTACCTGGTCTTCGACCAGTCGCTGCTCTGGGGCGAGATCGGCAAGGACATCCTCGAACGGCCGTATATCACCGTGGGGTTCAGCGCCTTCCTGATCCTGCTGGCACTCGCGGTGACCTCGCCGATCCGGGTGATGAAGCGGATGGGTGGCACGCGCTGGCAGGCGCTCCATCGGATGGTCTACGTCGCCGCCACGCTCGGCGTGTTGCACTTCCTCTGGCTGGTCAAGCGCGATATCACCGAACCCGCGATCGCCGGGGTGACGCTGATCGTGTTGCTGGCGATTCGCGAGATCCATAGCGAGAAGGGGAGAAGGCGAGATGCCGAGAAGGCGCTAGATTCCACGTCGCAATGATGCGCCTCTTCCGCACCCCGTGGCTCGCCGCCGTGCTCCTCCTCGCCTCGCCGGCGCTGGGGGGATTGGTGTTGCCGGTGCTGCATCCGTGTCAGGCCGAGCAGGCGACGGAGCAGATGCCGGCGGGGCATCACGGCCAGAGCGGGCATGGTGGCCATCATGACCAGGGTCATTCCGGCACGCACCCGTGTACCTGCGTCGGCAGTTGCCACGTGCCGGCCATGGATGCGGCGCCCCGGATCACCGGCCCGGTTGCCGTCATCACGCCGGTCACGGTCCATCGTCCGCAGCTCTCCCCAAGAACCCAGGCACCGCTGATCCGGGTGCCGTTGGACCTCCTCCCTCCCTACACGGCCCCTCCCATCGGTTGAGTCAAGCCGGCCAATCCGGCGCCTCGTGTCAGGTCGCAGCGCTCGGACCCTGACGCACACTCAATCCATGTTCGACCATCGCCCAGGTGCGATGGTCGTGGAGTCATGGCAAATGCACTTCAGTCATCGATACGCCGCCGTGGCGCTTGCAAGCGTGTTCGCCCTTTCCGGGGTCTCCGCCCAGCAGATCCCCACCACACAGGACACCATGAAACTGCCGGAGATTGCGGTCTTCGGCTCCCGGGCCGAGCTGCAGGAGCTTCGCCAGGATCTCCGGCTGCAGCCGGGATCGGTCAAGCTGATCGAGCCGGCCGCGCTCCGGTCCACTCGCCAGGCCAACCTCAAGGACGTGCTGCGCATGGTGCCCGGCGTGTATGTCGCACCGCGTTTCGGCGCCGCCGACGAGGCCCAGATCTCGATTCGCGGCTCGGGCCTCCGGAACAACTTCCACGCGCGTGGCCTCAATCTCCTGATCAACGGGATGCCCTATCGGAACAGTGACGGATTCACCGACTTCGAGGCACTCGAACTGATGACCGTCGATGCGATGACGGTCTACAAGGGCGGCAACGCCTTCCGGTTCGGCGGGGGCACGCTCGGTGGTGCGATCAACATGCAGACGAAGACGGGCTACTCTGCCGATCGGGTCGACGTGACCGCAGAGGGCGGTGCCCACGGCTTCTACAAGGGACAACTCTCGTCGGGCGGCACGGCCGGCAAGCTCGATTGGTACGGTTCGTACACCCGCACCTCGCTCGATGGTTATCGCGCGTGGTCGGATCAGGGACGCGATCGGGTCAACGCCCACCTTGGCTACCTGCTCTCGCCGACGACCGACATCCGGGCCTTCTATCTCTTCGCCCACGTCCGGGAGCATCTCCCCGGCGCCCTGACCGCCGACGAACTGGCGAATGATCCGACGCTCGCCGTCCCCGAGAACGTCGCCAATCGCTGGGGTCGCAACTACGACCTGTCGCACCTCGGGGTCCAGCTTCGGAGTCAACTGTCATCGGCCTGGCGGTTGGAACTCGCGCCGTACTTCCAGTACCGTGACATCGATCACCCGATCTTCCAGGTGATCCATCAGCAGTCCACCGATGTCGGTGCCGAGCTCCGTCTCGAGGGCACGGGCCAGGTCGCTGGTCGGCAGAACCGACTGAGTCTCGGTGTCCAGCCATCGCACCTGTCGATGGACGATCGGCAGTTCATCAACGTGGCGGGTGAACACGGTGACCTCACCAAGGATCAGCAGGATCACGCGGGTGGTGTGGCGATCTATGCGGAGGATGCGCTGCACGTCGGGAAGGGGCTCACGCTGATCGGTGGCCTCCGGTATGACCGGCAGGTGCGCCGAGTCGAGGATCACTTCCTCTCGAACGGCGATCAATCCGATGAACGCGTCTTCGAGGCGCTGTTGCCCCGGGTTGGTGCGGTGCTCGATATCGGGACGTCAGGGAGTCAGCTCTACACCAACCTGAGTCGGAGCTACGAGCCACCGCTGCTGCTCGAACTCAATTCGCTCACGGTGGCGGGCTTCATCCCGCTCGACGCCATGGATGCCTGGCAGTTCGAGGTCGGGACCCGAGGGCGGCGTGGTGGCCTGCACTGGGATCTCGCGGCGTATCGCACCACGATCCGGGACGAGATCCTCAACCAGAACGTGTTGCCGTTCCCGGGTGCCGGCTTCACCGTACCGACCTACCGGAACGCCGCGCGCACGCGCCACGTTGGACTCGAGCTCGGCGTGGGGTACGCGCGGACGGTGAGTCTCCTGACCAGCGGGGCGGAGGCCGTCAGTCTCGAGGCCGCGTACACGCTCAGTGACTTCAGCTTCGTCGAGGACTCGCTGCATACGGGGAACACCATCCCGGGGCTGCCGCGGCATGTGCTGCAGGCGACCCTGACCTACGTGCATCCCTCGGGAGTCACGATCGCGCCGACGCTCGAGTGGATCCCGGAGTCGTACTTCGTGAACAGTGCAAACACGGTCCGGAACGCGGGCTGGACCTCGATCGGCGCGCGGGTGGAGTATCGCCATGCGGCATCGGGTACCACATTCTTTGTGGCCGGCGAGAATCTCACCGACTCGCGTCACGCGGCCTCGGTCCAGGTCGATGCCGCGAATGGACGATCGTTCGAGCCCGCCGATGGGCGTGCGCTCTATCTGGGGGTACGATGGAACCGATGAATCGCAATGCGGCACGCAGCCTCGTGGCCCTTGCCGTGCTCGCCTGCGGCAACGGCACGCCTGAGCTTGCGCCCGGCGGCCTGGGTCTTCCGGAGGTCATGTCGACCGAGACGGGCCATGGCGCGACGCCGATGCTGGCGTTGTGGCCCGGGGGGGGGAGCGTCCTCTCGTGGGTCACCAGCGACAGCGGGCCCTCTGCGCTTCATGTCCGGGTCGAGGAGGTCGGGGGCCGTATCGTCCGATCGCACCTGATCGATCCGCTCGGCGGCATCGAGCCGCACGGGGAGGCGCCGCCGCAAGTGGTCGTCGGGCCGGACTCGACGTTGTATGCGCTCTACACGGTCGGCAAGGACGTCGGCGAACGGTACCCGGCCAGCGCCCTCCGGTTCGCCGGCAGTACCGATGGCGGGCGTTCCTGGTCGGAGCCGGTGACCGTGAACGAGGGGCCGGCCTTCGGGGCGCATTCGTTCCACGCCATCACGGCGGGCAACGGGACGGATGTGTATGCCACCTGGCTCAACAACGATCCCACCGAGGGCGGGGTGTGGTTTCGGCATTCGCCCGATCAGGGGCGCACGTGGGAACCGGCGCGCCGGATCGTGGCGGGGCCGGCGTGCCCCTGCTGTCGGACGGCGGTTGCGGTCGCCTCGACCGGTCGGATTCATGTGGCGTGGCGCGGCATTTCGGAGACAAGTGTCCGGGACATCCAGGTGATCCACTCGGACGATCAGGGGGTGAGCTGGTCGGCGCCGGTGTCGCCGCGCGCCGACGGCTGGGTGTTCAACGGCTGTCCGCACGCCGGACCGTCGCTCCGGGTCGATGCGAAGGATCAGGTCCACATCGGCTGGTGGACCGGTGCCACGTCGGGGCCGGGCGTCTGGTATGCCCGTTCGGTCGATGGTGGCGAGCGCTGGTCGGCGCAACCGATCGATACGGCGACCGGGGCCCCGGTGTCGCATGTGCAGCTGGCGGTCCGGCATGGCGAGATCGCGGTGGCATGGGAGGGCGGCCGGGGGCCGCTGCCCGCCATCTTCCTGCGCCATTCGCTGGATGATGGCGTGCGGTTCTCGCCGGCCGAACAGCTGTCGACGGATGGGGTTGCGGCGACATTCCCGGTGCTCGGGCTCTATGGGGATTCGGTGCTGGTGGCATGGACGCAGGTCGGCGACAGCGCGTATCGTGCGCTGCTCGAGCACAACCGCGAGCCGGAGGGTGCCGACGAGCGCATGGCGCTCCCGCGGGTTGGTGAGCAGGAGATCATCGCCAGAAGGGGTATACTCGACGACCAGCCACCGAAGGAGGAACGATGATGGATCCCGCATTCGCGGCTTCGCGCCTGCTCGCGTTCTCGCGTTGAAGTTCTACAACCAAGCGTACTTCGACCGCTGGTACCGCGACCCCGCGCATCGGATCGGCAGTCGCGCCGATCTGGAGCGCGCGGTGCGGCTCGCGGTGGCGCTCGCCGAGTCGGTCGTGATGCGGCCGATTGCATCGGTGCTCGATGTCGGGGCGGGGGAGGGGCGTTGGCAGCCCGTGCTTGCCCGCATGCGGCCTCAGGCGAGCTACATCGGGATCGAGCCGTCCGAGTGGGCGGTCGCCAAGTGGGGGAAGCGACGCCAGTTGATCGAGGGCGATCTCGACTCGATCGGTGAGCTCGGCCTCGGGGGACCGTTCGACCTGGTGGTCGTGGCCGACGTGCTCCACTATCTCCCGACGCCGTCCCTGCGGCGCGGGTTGCTCCGGCTGGCGCCCTTTGTCGGTGGCGCGGCCTGGTGCCCCACCTTCACCTCTGCTGACCAGATCGACGGCGATCGGGAGGAGTTCCAGCGGCGCCCGCCAGCGGCCTATCACCGGGAATTCGCTGCGGCGGGGCTCTGGCCGATCGGGATGCACGGCTGGGTCCCGCGTGACGTGTGGCATGGGCTGGCCGCGCTCGAGCGCGGGACCCCCTGAGGGGGTGCGGTTAGATTCACTCTCCGATGCCAATAGTCACCTGCCTCCTCGACGCTGCCGCGATGCGGCGCGTCCTCATGCGCATGGCTTCGGAGATCGTCGAGCAGACGGCCGGTCGCCCGATCGTCCTGGTCGGGATCCAGCGGCGCGGTGTCGAACTCGCCGATCGGATCGCCCCGATTCTCGCCAGTGCCACCGGTCAGGAACCCGTCCGCGGGGTCCTCGACATCACCCTCTACCGCGATGACCTCCAGGCGATCGGACCGAGTCCGGTGGTTCACGAGACGCGCCTGCCTCCGACACTCGACGGCACCACGGTCGTGGTGGTCGACGATGTCCTGTTCACTGGCCGAACGGTACGGGCTGCGCTCGATGAGCTGGCCGATTTCGGCCGAGCAGAGCGGATCCTGCTGGCGGTGCTGGTCGATCGCGGCGGACGGGAGTTGCCGATCGCCGCCGATGTCACCGGACTCGTTGTCGCGACGGTGCCCGGGGACCGCGTCAATGTGCGGGTCGCCGAGCTCGACGGCGAGGATCGCGTCGACGTGCAGCGGGGGGGGGAAGGATGAGTGGCGTGCTGGGGAAGGACCTGGTCGGGCTCGAACATCTCTCCACCGAGCAGATCACGGCGATCCTCGATACCGCCGAGCCGTTCAAGGAGGTCTCCGAGCGGCAGATCAAGAAGGTGCCAGCGCTCCGTGGCAAGACGATCGTCAATCTCTTCTTCGAGGCGAGCACCCGGACCCGGATCTCGTTCGAGTTCGCGGAAAAGCGCCTGAGTGCCGACACCGTCAACGTGGCGAGTACCGGATCGAGTGTCAGCAAGGGCGAGACCCTCGTCGACACCGCACGCAACCTCGAGGCGATGCGGATCGACATGGTGGTGATCCGCCACGGCAGCTCGGGAGCCGCGAAGTTCCTCGGTGACCGGATCCGGTCGAACGTCGTCAATGCCGGTGACGGCAAGCATGAGCACCCGACCCAGGCGCTGCTCGACATGCTCACGCTGCGCGATCACTTCGGCCGGATCGCGGGCCTCAAGGTCTGCATCATCGGCGACGTGCTCCACTCGCGCGTCGCGCGGAGCAACATCTGGGGGCTCACCCGGCTCGGCGCGGAGGTGGCAGTCTGTGGTCCGACGACGCTGTTGCCGCGCGATGTCGAGGCGATGGGGGTCCGGATCTTCCGGCGCGTCGAGGACGCAGTCCAGTGGGCCGATGCGTTCAACGTGCTCCGCCTGCAACTCGAGCGGATGACCGCGGGCTTCATTCCGTCACTCCGGGAATACAATCGCGTCTTCGGCGTGACCAACGAACGTCTGGCGCGAGCGCCGAAGGACATCCTGATCCTGCATCCCGGCCCGATGAATCGCGGCGTCGAGATCGATTCCGATGTTGCCGACGGCCCGCACGCCGTGATCCTGCCGCAGGTAACCAACGGGGTCGCGGTCCGGATGGCGGCCCTCTACCTCCTCGCCGGTGGCTCGCCCGATTGGGCCACACCCACGGAGTCCTCGTGACCCAGCCGATCCTGCTCACCGGTGGCCGCGTGATCGATCCGTCGCGTGGCATCGACGAGATCACCGACCTCTACCTCACCAACGGACGGATCGCCGATCTCGGCCGCGATCTCGGTTCGCCCGACGATGCTCGGCGGATCGACGCCACCGGCCTGGTGATCGCGCCGGGCCTGATCGACGTGCACGTGCATCTCCGTGAACCGGGTCAGGAAGAGCGTGAGACGATTGCGACCGGTGCCGCATCGGCAGTGGCCGGTGGCTTCACCGGCATCTGTGCGATGCCCAACACCGATCCCGTGATCGACAATCAGGGCGCGGTCGGATTCGTGAAGGCCAAGGGCGAGGCCGCGCGGTTGGCACGGGTTTATCCGATCGGCTGTGTCTCGGTGGGGCAACGCGGCGAACGACTCGCCGAGTTCGGTGAGATGGTGGGTGCCGGCGCAGTGGCAATGAGTGACGACGGCCACCCGATCATGTCCAGCCAGTTGATGCGTGCGGCGCTCGAGTATGCGCGCACCTTCGACGTGCCGATCGCCGATCACTGCGAGGACATGCCGCTCGCGGCGGGTGGCGCGATGCACGAGGGGATCGTCTCGACGCGACTCGGACTCAAGGGGATTCCTGCCGCCGCCGAGGAGATCCACGTCGCGCGCGACTGCATCCTCGCGGAGCTGACGGGTGGGCATGTCCATCTCTGCCACATGAGCACCCGGGGATCCGTCGAGTTGATCCGGCGTGCCAAGGAGAAGGGGCTCCGGGTCACGGCGGAGGCGGCGCCACATCACTTCGCGCTCACGCACGAGCGGGTCGGCGACTACGACACCAATGCCAAGATGAACCCGCCGCTCCGCGAGATCGAGGATCGTGATGCCATTCGGGCGGGGCTTGCCGATGGCACCCTCGATTGCATCGCGACCGACCATGCGCCGCACCATTACGACGCCAAGGAGCGCGAGTTCGACGATGCCCCGAACGGCATCATCGGGCTGGAGACGGCGCTCTCGATCGGGATCCAGGAGCTGGTCCAGCCAGGCCGCCTCACGTTGAGCGCGTTGATTGACCGGATGAGTTCGGCACCCGCCCGACTCTGGAAGCTGGAGGGGGGATCCCTCGCCCGGGGTGGGGTGGCCGACATCGTGATCTTCGACCCCGAGGCGACCTGGACTGTCGAGGCCGCACGGATCCGGTCCCGGTCCCGGAACTCGCCATGGCTCGGGGCCTCGCTGCCGGGTCGGGTGCGCTGGACGCTGGTCGGTGGCCGCATCGTCCACGAGGTCGAGGCATAGGCTCGACGGTTGGGCGTGACCATGGTCCCTGTCGATACTACATTGCATTCGAACCTGTTCTGGAGCGGCTGAGGTCGCTCCGGGCGAGTCATGTTCGGGCCCCACACCGTGGAAGGCAGGAAGCCGCCGATGTCTGACGATGCCCAGGACCTTGCCGCCGTCGAGGCGATCCTCTCCGAGCGGGACGCCCTCCACGGCTGGCTCAACCGTCTGGACGATGCCGGCAGCAAGACGCCGCAAGCTGTCCGGGCCCGTGTTCGGGTCGACTACGAGCGGCGTCTCGAGGCGGTGACCGAGCGGCTCAAGGGCCACACCGACACCATCAGCACTCGGCTCGCCGCCGATCGGGCCGAGCACGAGGATCTCGCCGGCCGTGCGCAGGTCTCGCGCGACGCCTTGGCCGAGGCCGAGCTCCGCCACGCGGTGGGGGAGTACGACGGTGCGCGGTTCGAGCAGGAGCGGTCCACGCACACCGGTGACATCGAGACCTTCGAGATTTCACTGGGGGCGATAGCCGAGCGGATCGCCAGACTGGAGGCCGTCCAGGCATTGGTCTCCCGCGCCCCAGGGGCGGTGGCGCCGACGCCGGCGCCGACAGTCTCCGAGGAATCCGCGGTGGTCGACCGTGATGCGCGCGAGTCCGAGGCCGTGTCCTCGTCGGCCGAGCGCAGCGAGAAGACGGCGTTCGAGACCGTGGCCGCCGAGCTCGGGGATGATGATTCATTCCTGGCGGTTTTCGAGCCCGAGGACGAGGAGGAGGAGGAGCCGCAGGAGGCTCCGGTTCGCCCCGGCGATATCCGAGGTGGGCTGTCGTTCACACCGACCGGCGAGTTCGAGGCACCGAGGGCACCGGTCGTGCCGCCGGGCTCGCCGCCGCTGGGCATGCCGGAGCGGGACCAGAAGCCGCGCTTTGTCCGCCCGTCACCGAGCCGCGGGTCGGAGCTTGCGGAGGCCGAGGAGCGCGAGAAGGGGACCCGCAGTCAGGCCACCGCCATCGACGTCGGTACGGTCGAGTTGCAGCCCGACCCGGTACTCCCGGAGCCCGCGGTCGATAGCGGTCCGCGGACGCTGCGGTGCGGTGAGTGTGGCGCGATGAACCGGCCGCTGGAGTGGTACTGCGAGAAGTGCGGGGCCGAGCTGACGGCGGGATGACCGAGGTCGGCGCTCCATGATACGAGAAGACCCCCGCCGGGCAGTGCCTGGCGGGGGTCTCAGCATGTCGCTCCGGGGGTGAAGCGATTCAGTCGGTCTTGGCGGCCTTGTTCGCGAGCTTGGCGAGGCGGCTCTTGGTCCGGTTGGCCACGTTCCGATGGATCAAGTTCTTCCGACCGGCCCGGTCGATCAGGGTCTGGGCCGCCGCAAACGCCTCGGCCGTCTCGCCGGCCGTTGCGGATGTCCGCGCCTTCTTGACGGCCGACCGGAGCGCGCTCCGCTGCGCCTTGTTGCGGGCGGTACGGACGGCGGTCTGACGCTGGCGCTTCTTGGCGGACTTGATGCGTGGCACGGTCTTCACCCCTGATGGTCTCTGGACCAGATCCCCGAGCGGGAGCCGGATAGCCGCGGAAATTACAACCTCGGCCCGGGGAGGGCAAGGGGACGTTGGACGCTGGAGGCGTACCGCTGAAGGCCGGATGCTGGAGGCTCGATGTCCGGCGTCGAAGCTGAGGCGTATAGCGTGGGGCGTCGCGCGCTTATCTTCTTCCCTCACCTTCATTTGTCACCCCGAGGTCCCGCCCTGCTCCCGGAATTCCTGCTCGCGCTGCCGATGCTGCTCTTTGCCCTCGTGGCCCACGAGGTGGCCCACGGCTGGACGGCACTCCGGCAAGGCGATGATACCGCCTACAAGCTCGGCCGGTTGACCCTCAACCCGCTCCCCCACATCGATCCGATGATGAGCGTCATCCTGCCGGCGCTGCTCTGGTTCGGGAGCGGCGGGGCGTTCACGTTCGGGGGCGCCAAACCGGTCCCGGTGATCACGCGGAATTTCCGGAACTACGTCAGGGGCGACCTGATCGTCTCGAGTGCCGGCGTGATCACCAACTTCATCCTGGCGATCATCTGCACCTTGCTGTTCGTCCTGGCCGGTCTGATCCACGCCTGGTCGGGTGGACTCGGGACCGCGACGGTCGTCACGGCCCAGCGGATGCTCAACTGGGGCATCTACCTGAACCTGCTGCTCGGCTCGTTCAACTTGATCCCGATCCCGCCGCTTGACGGTTCACGGCTCTTCTATCATCTCCTGCCGCCGGCCTGGGGGCTCAGGTATCGCCAGTTCGATCGATTCGGGTTCATGATCCTGATTGCCCTGATCTGGCTGCTTCCGGGGGTGCTGGGCACCCTCCTGATCCCGGCACAATGGGGGTACAGCCACCTGCTCGATCTGGCCACCCCCTTCGCCGTGGGCACCGACTGGCACATCTTCCGGTGATGACCTCCACCATGACCCCGCCGAGAGGCGGCATCCTGACGGCCGAGCCGGGCTTCGTGGTGTCGCTCGACGGCTTCGACGGGCCCCTCGACCTGCTGTTGCATCTCGTCCGCGAGGACGAGATCGACATTGCCAACATCCCCATCGCGCGGATCGCCGACCAGTTCCTCCGGGTGATTCATGCGCTTGGCCTCAACCAGGCTGCCGATTATCTGGAGATGGCCGGTCGGTTGCTGCGCCTGAAGGCGCAGATGCTGCTGCCGCGTCACGAGGGTGAGGAGTGGGAGGACCCGCGCGCCGAGCTGGTGCGTCGCCTGCTCGAATACCAGCAGGTCAAGGAAATCGCGCTCTGGATGGGGCGTGCCGCCGAGCGACGCAGTCAGCAGCATGCCCGCGGCTGGCTGCCGCCGCCATCCGAGGGGCCACCGCCGCTGCCGCTCACGCTCGAGATCACCGATCTTCTGGTCGCGGTCGAGCAGGTGATCTTCAATATCCCGTCGCCGGTCCTGCACCGCGTCGTGCCACGGCCCCTGGATGTCGAGGGGGCACTGGTCCGGATCGAGGCGTTGCTCGCGGAACGCGCCGAGTTCGATTGGCGCGAGGCATTCGGAAACTCCCCCACTGTGGTCGCCGTCCTGTCGACCTTGCTTGCCCTGCTCGAACTCGCTCGTCGCGGCCGCGTGCGCGTCGCCCAACCGCAACCCTTCGCACCGCTGGTGATCACTCGTGAGCAATCTGAGTCCGCTCTCGCAGCTTCTTGAGGCTGCCCTCTTCGCCGCCAACCGGCCGCTCACGCTCGAGGAGTTGGGCGCACTCGACAGCGACGCAGACAGCGCCGACATTCGCAGTGCGCTCGACGGCCTTCGGGAGCACTACGACTTCGACGGTCACGCCGTCGAGGTGCTCGAACTCGCGGGGGGCTTCCAGATCCTCACCCGACCCGCGTTCGCCGCGGCCGTCGAGCGCGCCCAGGCCGCCCAGCGGACGCCGCGCCTGTCGCCTGCGACGCTTGAGACGCTGGCCACGATCGCCTATCGCCAGCCGGTCGGTCGCGCGGAGATCGAGGAAATCCGTGGCGTCAGCGCGGGCGGTGTGCTGCGGACCTTGCAGGAGCGGGGGTTGATCGAGGTCGTCGGTCGGAGTGAGGGGCTGGGTCGCCCGCTGCTGTACGGGACGACGCCGCTCTTCCTCGAGCTGCTCGGCCTCCGTGACCTGGGCGACCTGCCCCGGGCCGAGGAGCTTACCATCGCGCTCCAGCCGCATGTGCCGGAGGCAGCGGACGAGGCCTCCGCGGACGAGGCCCTCGCCTCCGTGGAAGAGGGCTGATGGCCAGCATGCGATTGCAGCGCTACATGGCGCGTGCCGGTATCGCCTCCAGGCGACAATCCGAGGAATTGATCAAGGCGGGCAAGGTGCGCGTCAACGGCAAGGTCGCCGAGCTCGGCAGTTCCGTCGATCCCGACACGGACCGGGTCGTCGTGAGTGGCCGGACGGTGAAGCCGGTCGAGACCCGCTGGCTCGCATTGCACAAGCCACCCGGCGTGGTGACCACCGCGCGCGATGAGCAGGGCCGGAAGACCGTCTTCGACCTGCTGCCGGATTCGCGGGCCCTCACCTACGTCGGTCGACTCGATGCCGGGACCACCGGACTGCTGCTGCTCACCACCGACGGTGATGCCGTGCACCGGCTGACGCATCCTCGGTACAAGGTGACCCGGCGCTACATGGCACTGGTCAAGGACATCGACCTTGCCACGTTGATCGCGAAGAGCACGAGCACCGTGCTGGTCGATGGTCGCCCGGTCGTCCCTGTCCGGGTCAACGTCAAGCCGGGCCATGATGGTCGGTCGCTGCTCGACGTCACCCTCACCGAGGGACGCAATCGCATCGTGCGTCGCTGGGTCGAGGAGATGGGTGGCGCGGTGGATCGGCTCGCGCGCATCGAATACGGGCCGGTCCGACTCGGTGACCTGCCGGTCGGCGGCTATCGCCCCCTCACGCCACACGAGGTGAAGGGGCTCTACAAGGCGGTGGGCCTGAAGCGAGAGGACGACGAGTGAGTTTTCCAGTTGCGGACGTGCGGGCCGAGGTGCAGAAGCGCGTCATCGGCCAGGAGATGATGGTCGATCGGTTGCTGATCGGGCTCCTGACCGGAGGCCATGTCCTGCTCGAGGGCGTGCCCGGACTCGCCAAGACGCTCACGGTGCGGACCCTGGCCGACGTGCTGCATGCCTCGTTCTCGCGCATCCAGTTCACGCCCGACCTGCTGCCAGCCGATGTCATCGGCACGATGATCTTCGACGCTCAGCATCAGGTGTTCACGCCGAGGAAGGGTCCGATCTTCGCGCAGATCGTGCTCGCCGACGAGGTGAATCGGGCGCCCGCCAAGGTACAATCGGCGTTGCTCGAGGCGATGCAGGAACGCCAGGTGACGATCGGCGGCGAGACGTTCATGCTGCCCGAACCGTTCCTCGTGCTCGCGACGCAGAACCCGATCGAGAATGAGGGGACCTATCCGCTCCCCGAGGCCCAGCTCGACCGGTTCCTGCTCAAGGTCCACGTCGGGTATCCGACGCGCACCGAGGAGCGCGAGGTGCTGGAGCAGGTGTCGGTGGAATCGCACCTGCGCGAGGTGACACGACTTGCCGAGCCCGCGCAGGTGCTCGCCGCGCGGCAGGAGATCACGACGCTGCATCTCGACCCGCGCCTCGCCGACTACATCGTCGACCTCGTGCGTGCCACGCGGGACCCCGCCACGGTCGGCCTGGGGGCGTTGCAGGGCATGATCGCCTACGGGGCATCGCCCCGGGCCTCGATCGCACTGGCGCAGACGGCGCGCGCCCATGCCTATCTCCGCGGTCGCGACTTCGTGACGCCCGAGGACGTGCAGGCCCTGGCGCCCGACGTGTTGCGCCATCGCGTGGTGCTCACCTTCGATGCCGAGGCCGATGGTCTCGATGCCGATGCCGTGGTGCGGCAGGTGCTCGCCGCGGTGCCGGTGCCGTGACGTGGCGAGGTCCCTCCCACCCACCCTGCTGAAGCAGGTCCGCACCCTCGCACTCCGGGGGCGGCGTGCCACCGATGCGCTGCTCGGCGGCGATGTCCGATCCGTGTTCCGGGGCACCGGGATGGAGTTCACTGACATCCGGCCGTACACCGAGGGCGACGACGTGCGCCATCTCGACTGGAATCTCCTCGCGCGGACCGGCCTGCCGTACATCAAGCTCTACACCGAGACACGCGAGCTCACGCTGCTCCTCCTCGTCGATCGCTCGGCGTCGACGACGATCGGCGATCCGGAGCCGAAGATGGCGCGCGGCATCGAGGTGGCTGCCATGCTCGCCCTCGTGGCACAGCAGCAGCATGATCGGGTCGGCATGATTGCCTTCGGCGAGCATGTCGGACCGGTGATGCCCCCCGGGCGCGGACAGCAGCACGCCTGGACGATCGTGAAGCGACTGTTCGAACTCGAACCCGAAGGGGCGGGGACCGACCTTGCCGGTGCGCTCCGCATGGCCGGTGCACTGCTCAAACGGCGTGCCATGGTGGTGGTGCTGTCCGATTTCCTGGCGCCCGAGTGGGAGATCGCGCTCAAGGGACTCGCGGCCCGCCACGAGGTCACGGCGATCACGCTCGACGATGCCCGGGAGCGACGACTGCCGGCGAGTGGCTGGGTCACGGTCGAGGGGATCGAGCGTGGCCACCGGGTGCTCTTCGATGCGGGGGATGCGAAGGGGCGTGCGCGCGCCGAGGCGTCGCTGGCGGCACAACGCGCACACCGGAGCGCGACCCTGGCGTCGTCAGGTGTCCGCGAGGTACAGGTCGAGACGGCGGGAGACTATCTCCCTGCGCTGCGGGCCGCGTTCGGTCGAGGCAAGCGCACCCGATGACGCGGCAGCAGCCGGTGGTGCAGGGGGGGCCGACCGTCGGCGATACCCTGACGGTGGTGCACCGCGTGAGCGCACCCTACGGCGCCCTCGTGCAGCCGCGTGAGCTGACCGACTCGCTGGTCGCGACGCTGGTGGGGGTGCCACGTGTCGAACGCGAGGGCGATTCCGTCCGGATCGCGTACACCATTGCGGTCTGGTCGCCGGGAGAGCACGAGCTCACGATCCCCGGCGCGCTGGTGATCATCCCGGGTGGCACGGTCGACACCTTGCCGGATGCGACGGTCCAGCTCCGGATCCGTTCGGTGCTCCCGGCCGATGCGAAGCCCGACACCCTGACGCCGCAACAGGCGCGCCCGTGGATTCCGCGTGCCGAACGGACGGCGACCCCGTTCCTGATGTTGCTGGTGCCGATGCTGCTGCTCTTCGGCGCCCTGGCGTGGTGGTGGCGTCGACGTGGCCCGACCGAGGCCGCGGTGGCGGCGCCTCCGATGTCGCGCGTCGAACGGCTGGAGCGACTCCGCCGCTGGCTCGACGCCGGCGAGGTCACGCTCGTCGTCGATCATCTCGGGAGCCTGGTCCCCGGTACCGACGAAGGGATGGCGTGGCGTGAGGCGGTGGCCGCGGTGCGATTCGACGGGACGGCCGAGGCGCGATTGCGGGCACTCGCAGAAGAGGGTCTCGCACTCGTCGCGGGCGACACGGTCAGCCGATGATCTTCTTCGCGCGGCCGTGGCTCTTCCTGTTGTTGGCGGTGGTGCCGCTCTGGTGGTGGCACCGGGGCCGACTCCGTGTCACGGCGGCGCCCGTGAGCGATGCTCGGCCGTTCCGGGCGGCGGTACGTGGTCGCTGGAGACTGATGATCCCGCCGATCCTCCGCGCACTCGGCTTCGCGATGCTCGTGGCGGCGGCGGCCGGCCCGTTCCGGCGTGGTGATCGGACCCTGGTGTCGAGCGACGGGATCGCGATCGTGATCGCGATCGATGTGTCGTCCTCGATGCTCGCGGAGGACTTCGCGCCCTCGAATCGACTGACGGTCGCCAAGCAGCAGGCGGCGAGCTTCATTCGCGGCCGCACGGCCGATCGGATCGGCCTGGTCACCTTCGCCGGTGAGGCGCTCACCCAGGTGCCGGTGACCCTCGACTATCCGGCACTCCTGCGAGCCGTGGCGTCCCTCGAAGTCGGTCTGCTCGAAGATGGCACGGCCATCGGGTCCGGATTGGCGACAGCCGTGGCCCGGCTCCGGAAGGTGCCCGGCAAGGAGAAGGTGGTCCTGCTGCTGACGGACGGCGAGAACAATCGCGGCATCATCGATCCGCGGACTGCCGCGAAGACCGCTCAGGCGTTCGGGATCAAGGTGTACACGGTCGGGGTCGGGACCGAAGGCGAGGCGCGCATCCCGACCAGCCAGGGGCTGCGCGGGTTCCGCTACGAGACGGTCCCGGTCAAGATCGACGAGGCACTCCTCACCGAGATCGCCGACGAGACCGGTGGTCGGTACTTTCGTGCCAAGGACGCCCAATCGCTCGGGCGGATCTTCCAGGAAGTCAATCGTCTGGAGCGCTCGCGCGTTGATGTCGTCCGTTACGTGCGGCAGGACGAACGGACTGGCCCGTTCCTGGTCGCGGCGCTGCTCTTCCTCACGCTCGAGCTGCTGGTGAGCGCGACGATGGTGGTGCGCGTCCCATGATGTTCGAACGACCGCTCCTGCTCTGGGCCTCGCCCGTGGTGGCCCTCCTGGTCTTCCTGCTGGCGACGCACGCGCGGCGTGTCCGGCTGCGCGCGGCCGCCGCCTGGTCGGCACCACTCGGTCAGCTGGCGGCGCTGACCGGGCGCAGCTCGCCGTACCTGCTGGCCGGGGTCGCCTTGCTCACCACGATCGGCATCTCGGGGCCGCGCTGGGGACTCGCCTCGCGGGCGGCGGAGTCGCGAGCGATCAATGTGGTGATCGTGATGGACATCTCGAAGTCGATGCTGGCACGGGATGCGGTCCCGGATCGCCTCTCGCGCGCGATCCAGGTCGCCCGCCGCCTCGTGCAGGATCTCTCGGGCGACCGGCTCGGCCTCGTGGCCTTCGCGGCGCGCCCGTACCTGATGTCCCCGCTCACGCTCGACCAGACCGCGATCGCCCTGCAACTCGACGCCCTCGACCCGAATGTCGCCTCCGACGGTGGCAGCTCGCTCGGCGCTGCGCTCACCCTGGCCCACGAGGTCCTGACCCAGGCCAGCGAGGGGGGGGATCGCGCCGTCGTCGTCCTGAGCGATGGGGAGAGTTTCGACGGCGAGTCGGCCGTCACCAGCGCCGCCGGGGGACTGGCAAAGGATCGCATCTCGCTGATCACGGTGCCGTTCGGACTGCCCGAGGGCGCACGCATTCCCGAGGAGGATGGCACCTGGCATCTCGACGGCAACGGCCAGGAGGTGGTCACCCGCCGCGATGATGCGATCCTCACCGCCATGACCAAGGCCGCCGGGGGCGAACTGATCGCGCCGGATGCCCCGGATCCCGCCGGCGATGTGCGCCGTTCGCTCGAGCGACTCGACCGTGCGGCGGTCCGCGATCAGCTCGCGGCCGACCTGGTGCCGCGCGGCTGGCTGTTCGCGCTGGCCGCACTCCTGCTCCTTGTGCTCCAGACGCTCCGGCTCCGGACGGCGGCCCTGATCGGGATCGCGTTGTGTGTCGCGCCCTCGCTCCGGGCGCAGCGCCCGACCACCGCCGCACGACTGCTCTCCCAGGGGGATACCACCGGGGCCTTGCCGGCCTTCCTGCAGGAGGCCAAGCGACGCGGGGGCGACACCGTCTGGTACAACGCCGGGACGGCCGCGCTGGTGCAAGGGGACCTGCCTGCTGCCACCGCCGCGCTCGAACGCGCGGCCACCTCACTGGATCCTGATCTCCGCCGCCGCGCGCTCTACAACCTCGGCACCGCGATGCTGCTTGCGGCCCGTCAGGACAGTACGGCAAGGGATTCGCTCCTGACGAGTGCCGCGACACATCTCCGCGATGCGCTCACGCTGGCACCGAATGATCCGGCGGCCAAGTACAACTACGAACTCGCCCGCCGCCTGATGCGGCCGCCGCCACCGCCGAAGCAGGGGGGGGGAGGAGGCGGCAAGGAACCACCGCCCGACGCCGACGCCCGCGAGCGCCAACCCGGCGAGATGAGCGAATCCGAAGCCGAACAGGTGCTCGGCGCCATGGAACGCGCCGAACGGGAGACGCGGAAGGAGCTGGCACGGAAGCAGCGGCGTGGCGCCCCACCTGGAGGGCCGGACTGGTGATCGTCGCGCTCGCCATCCTTGCCACGCTTGCGATGCAGGATCCGGTTGACGCCTTTCCGCCATCGGTTCGCGAGGTGATCAGCTCGTTTCAGCCTCCCGCCAACGGCGAAGTGGCCGTCGACACCCGGTTCTCGGTGCGCCAGGCCTATGTCGGCCAGCAGGTGGAACTGGTGACCGCCGCATGGTTCCCGCGCGATCTGCGTGAACGGCTCCGTCGTCAGCCTACACTCCGTGCCCCCGCGCTTTCGGGGCTCTGGAGTGCGCCGGGCAACGACCTGCCGTCGCTCGCACAGACCCGGCGCGTCGGCGGACGCCTCTACGATCTCTTCATCGCGCACCAGACCCTCTTCCCGCTCGGTGCCGGCAACATCGAGGCACCGTCAGCGGTCCTCACCTATGCCGTGCCGTCATCGGTGTCGTTCTTCGCACCCGAGGACCGGAAATCGCTCGCCTCGCGGCCAGTGAGCATCCGCGTGCTCCCGATTCCGGCCAATCTTGTCGGGGCGCTCGGCAATGGCCCGACGGCTCATGCGATGCGCGTGTCATGGCGCCTGCCGAACACGGTGGTGGAGGCGAGCACGCCGGTGACGATCGAACTGGTGATCAGTGGCGAGGGGAATGTCACGCTGTGGCCGGAACCGACCGTCAGCTGGCCCGCGGGCGGTCGAGTGTACGTCGAACCGACTCGGGAACTGACGCAGCGACCGGGTGGCATCATCGCCGGTGAGAAGATCTTCCGCTTCACGATCGTCCCCGATAGCGCCGGCGTGCTGACCCTGCCGGCCGTCGCCTACCCGTACTTCGATCCCGACCGGGTCACGGTCGAGGTCGCTCGTGCCGCGGCATTGCCGATCGTCATCGAGCCAGCGCACCGATCGAACTCCCGGGTCACCATCCCGCTGGTCACCGGCACCTGGGTCCCGATCTCGACCCGGATCGTGCACCACGGTTGGCCACTCCTGCTCCTGGTCTGGCTCATGCCGATCGGGCTGGCACTCTGGCGGCGACGGCAGGCACGACCGGTCCCGGCGCCGATCCGGAAGGTCGATGCCGCTGAGCAACTGCGGCGCCTGCTCGGCCGCGGGGTGCTGCCCGAATCATCGGAGATGGAAGTGGTGCTCCGCCGCCGCGGGGTGCCCCGCGATGACGCACGCCAGGTCGGTCGCTGGTTCGCCGCACGGACACGTCATCGTTGGGCCCGCGGTGCGAGCGAACCTCCGGTCGATCCGGTGGTCGAGCGGGTGATCCAGCAGTTGCGGGGGCCGCTCGTGCTGTTGCTCATCGTCGGGCTCACGGTGTTGCCGTGCGGCCGGCTGGGCGCGCAGGCTGCCGAGGGCGGCACGCGCTACCGGGCAGGGGACGCCGTCGGCGCGGAGCGTCTGTTCGGGCAAGTGGTGGATTCGCTCCCCGATGCGCCAGGTGCGTGGCTCAATCTCGGTGCCGCGCGCCATCTCGGTGGCGACAACATCGGCGCCGTGGCGGCCTGGCTGCACGGCCTGCAGCTGGCGCCGCGGGATCGGGCGCTCCGTGATGCGATCGGAACGGTGCCAGGCATCCCGGCGCCCGTGCTGTTGCAGGGCCCATCCGTGCCGCTGAGTCGCGATGAGCTGATCCTCGTGGCCCTGGCACTGTGGCTCGTCGCCGCCTTGACGCGCCAGCGATCTCGACGTGTCGCCATGGGGGCGGTCGCGCTCGCCGCAGTGGCCGGCCTCATTGCGGTGGTGCGGACACGGGCCGCACACGAGCGGACGGGTCTCGTGCGAGGCGCCACCGAGTATCGCGTCTCACCCACCACGGGCGCGCCGGTGCTCGGCACTGCGCCTGCCTGGAGCATCGCCACGGTTGAACGACGTCGGGGTGACTGGTTCCTGGTGCTGCTCGACGATGGCGCCCGTGGCTGGCTTGCGGCCGACCGGGTGGTCCCGCTCACTCGGCTAGATTGAACGGATGATGCTCGACACTGTCCGCCGAGTGGCGATTCTCCCGGATGCGGTCGCCAACCAGATCGCCGCCGGCGAGGTGGTCGAGCGCCCCGCGTCGGTCGTGAAGGAGCTGGTCGAGAACGCCCTCGATGCGGGTGCGACGCATGTCCGCATCGCGGTCGAGAATGGCGGCAAGACGTCGATCGAGATTGCCGACGACGGGAGCGGCATGTCGCGTGATGATGCAATCCTGGCCCTCGACCGTCATGCCACGAGCAAGATTCGCCTGGCCGAGGATCTGGTGGGGATTGCCTCGTTCGGATTCCGCGGCGAGGCGCTGCCGGCCATCGCGTCGGTGGCGCGCCTGGCGCTCACCACCGCCGATACCGATGGCGTCGCCACCGAGATCACCGCCGCGGGCGGGCGGATCGACGCGGTCCGGGAGGTGGCGCGGCGGCGCGGCACGACGGTGACGGTGCGGGCGCTGTTCTTCAACACGCCGGCGCGGCGGAAGTTTCTGCGCTCTGCCGCGAGCGAATCGCGCGCGATCGTCGATGTCGTCTCGACGCTTGCGCTGGCGCATCCCGCGATCGGTTTCTCCCTCACGCTCGATGCCCGACTCCGGCTCGATGTCCCGACCGGCCAGCAGCGCGACGAACGCGTCGCGGCCGTCTGGGGCGAGGAGATCGCTCGCACCTTGTTGCCGGTGTCGTTCGCGCTCGGGCCGGTCCGGGTGGTGGGGTTCGCGCAACGACCCGCTGATGCGCGCCCGACCGGCCGCCGAACGCAGTTGTTCGTCAACGGTCGTCCGTTCCGGGACCACTTCCTGATCCGCGCCGCCGAGTCGGGCTATCGCTCCGCCATCCATCCGGGCGATCGACCGTCGCTCTTCCTCGATGTCGGCGTCGATCCCGCGCTGGTCGATGTGAATGTCCATCCGGCCAAGCTCGAGGTCCGCTTCCGTGATCGCTATGCGGTCGAGCGCGCCGTCGAGGCATCGGTGCGTCACGCACTCGGTGACCTCGTCGCGTCGGCGATGGTGGGGCAGGGGCCGCTCCCGACCATGCCACCGCCGCCGCGGGCCGAATGGACGACGCCGCCCACCGGTGAGCAGCCGGCGGATCTGTTCGCGCCACTCGATCAGGACTCGAGTGCGGTCGATGATGAGGACGTCGTGGACTCATCGCCCCCCCTCCGCGGATGGCACGTGCCGATCTTCCAGCTCGCGGACAGCTACATCTGCTACGAGGCCCCCGAGGGATTGGTGATCGTCGATCAGCACGCCGCCCACGAGCGCGTCCTCTATGAACATGCGATGGCGGAGATCGAGTCGGATGGCATGACCGGTCAGCGGATGCTGTTGCCGGAGACGATCGAGCTGACCGATGAGGAACTCGAGGTGTTGAGCACGCACGCCGACGTGCTGAGCCGGATGGGATACGATGTCGAGCCGTTCGGTGGTCGGGCCGTGGTGCTGCATGCCGCACCACAGCCGCATCCGCGATTTGATGCGATCGCCTCGTTCCGCGAACTCGTGAGCGACCTGGCCCGGGGCCGATTCGGTGGCTGGGCCAACCGCATCGAGCGATTCGTGCAGACCTGGGCGTGCCGCGCCGCCGTCAAGGCCGGCCAGCCCCTCGACCCGAGCGAGATGCGCCAACTGCTGGCCCGGCTCTTTGCCTGCGAGCTGCCGCCGCACGACGTGCACGGGCGTGCCACCATCGTGCAGCTCCCGCACGAGGAACTGGAGCGCCGGTTTGGGCGACGCTAGGACGCTGGTGCTGGTCGGTCCCACCGCCGTCGGCAAGACGGCGGTGGCGCTCGCCCTCGCCGAGCACCTCGATATCGAGATCGTGTCGGCCGATTCACGCCAGGTGTATCGGGGGCTCGACATCACGACCGCCAAGCCGGCACCGCGCGAGCGGCAGCGCGTACCGCACCATCTGCTCGATGTCATTCCGCCCGGCGAGCGCTACAGCGCGGGCCGGTTTGCCGAGGAAGCCACCGGAGCCATCGCCACGATTCGTGCCCGCGGGCGCATGCCGGTGGTGGTCGGTGGTACCGGACTCTACCTCAAGGCGCTGATGGACGGGCTGTTTGCCGAGCCACCGTTCGATCGGCCGCGACGCGACGCGTTGACCGCAGTGACGAGACAGATGGACCATGCCACCCTGGTGCGCTGGGCCGATCGGCTCGACCCGGGATTCATCGGCAGCGGCGGTCGACATCGTGCCTCGCGCGCGATCGAGATGGCGATCCTGACCGGCTACCCGCTGTCGTGGTGGCAGCAGGCGGCACGGAGCGGTGGCACGATCACGCCATTCGTCGTCCGGCTTTCGGTGCCGCGTGCCGTGCTGCATCAGCGGATCAATGCTCGCGCGGCCGAAATGGTCCGACGGGGGGCCGTCGAGGAGATCGCCGCGTTGCTTGCCGACGGGGCGCCTCTCAGTGGGCCCGGCATGGACGGCATCGGCGTCCGCGAAGCGGTCGATGTGCTGCAGGGCCGCCTCCCGAAGGAGGCGTACGCCGAGACGGTGGCCCTGGCCACGCGACAGTACGCGAAACGGCAGGACACGTGGTTCCGTAATCAGATCAGTGGCGATGTGCTGGCACTCGATGCCTCGCCTTCCCCCGACCGACTCGCGGCCACGATCGTGGCGGCATGGAACGAGATATCTGCATGAAGATCGGCATCACCTGCTATCCCACCTACGGTGGCTCGGGCGCCGTCGCGACCGAACTCGGACTCGAGCTCGCACGACGTGGTCACCACGTGCATTTCATCACCTACGACTCGCCATTCCGGATGCGCGGCTACGTCGAGCGTGCGGTGTTCCATCAGGTCGACACCACGATGAGTCGCTATCCGCTCTTCGATCACTTCCCCTACACCCTCGCGCTCGCCTCGCGCCAGTACGAGGTGGCCCTCGCGGAGAAGCTCGATCTGCTCCATGTCCACTACGCCATCCCGCACGCCACGACGGCGTTCCTCGCCCGCGAGATGCTGAAGCAGGAGCACGACATCAAGGTGATCACCACCTTGCACGGCACCGACATCACGCTGGTGGGGCAGGAGAACTCGTTCTACGCCATCACCAAGTTCTCGATCGAGCAATCGGACGGGGCGACGGCCGTATCCGAATTCCTGCGTGACGAGACGTATCGCGCCTTCGGCTGCGTGCAATGCGACCTCAAGGTGATCCCGAACTTCGTCAATCTTGATGAGTACCACCCGGAGGCCGCGCTGCCGCGCGATGCGCTGGCGCCCGAGGGGCACAAGGTGCTGGTCCACATCTCGAACTTCCGCGAGGTGAAACGGGTCAAGGATGTGGTGCGCATCTTCGCCCGGGTGCGGCGCGCGATGCCGGCGACCCTCCTCATGGTCGGCGATGGGCCGGATCGGCACGATGCCGAGACGGAGGCGCGCGAGCTCGGCGTCGGCGGCGATGTCCGGTTCCTCGGTCGACTCGACGCGGTCGCCCCCGTGCTTGCGGCCGCCGATCTCTTCCTGCTGCCCTCGCAGACGGAATCGTTCGGACTCGCCGCACTGGAGGCGATGGCGTGCGGGGCGCCGGTGGTCGCCGCGCGCACCGGTGGACTCCCCGAGGTGATCACCGACGAGCTCGACGGCATCCTCGAACCGCCCGGCTCCGTCGAGGCGATGGCGCGGCGGGCCGTGAATCTGCTCCGTGACCCCGAAGAACATGCGCGGATGCGTGCCGCCGCACTGGAGAAGGCACGCCACTACTCCGCGGCGTCGATCGTCCCGGCCTACGAGGCGTTCTACGAAGAAGTGTTGGCCCGATGATCTGGCTCCCGCCCGTCCTCGTGGCCGTGATCCTCGGCCTGGTCGAAGGCGCCACCGAGTTCCTGCCCGTCTCCTCGACCGGCCACCTCATTGCAGTCGGCGCCATGCTCGATTTCACGGGCCCACGCGCGGCGACGTTCGAGGTGGTGATCCAGATCGGGGCGATCCTCGCGGTCATCTGGCACTACCGTGCGACCCTCTGGGGTCTGGCCCTCAGGAGTGTCCGGCCGAGTCCGGAGCAACGGCTCACCGGCAACCTGATCCTCGCCTTCTTGCCGGCGGTCGTGATCGGCCTGCTCGCGCACGACTGGATCAAGACGGTGCTCTTCTCACCGATGGTCGTGGCGGCTGCGCTGATCATCGGTGGCGTCATCATGCTTGGCATCGAATGGGCCACGCCCGCGACCACGGCCACCACGACCGACCAGATCCGGCCGCGTCAGGCCGTGCTGATCGGGTTCGCCCAGGTGCTCTCGATGGTGCCCGGCACGTCGCGGGCCGCGGCCACGATCCTCGGGGGCTACGCCAGCGGTCTCTCGCGACCCGTGGCGACCGAGTTCTCGTTCCTGCTGGCGATCCCGACCATCGTGGGGGCGGCCGGCCTTGATCTGGTCAAGAATCGCGGCCTGCTCGGCGCCGACGACATCCCCCTCTTCCTGATCGGCACGATGGTCGCGTTCCTCTCGGCCCTCATGGTGATCCGCGGTTTCCTCCGATTTGTCGAACGGCATTCCTTCACGGCCTTTGCCTGGTACCGGATCGGATTCGGGGCACTCCTCATCGGCCTGATCGCCACGAAGGTGATCTGAATGGATGATCCGGTGATGCTCGTCGAGGTGGACAGCACGATGGACGAGCTGCACCGGCGGGCGGAGGGGGGGGGAGAGCACGGACTGGCCGTGGTCGCCGCGCGGCAGCGGAACGGCCGTGGCCGGCTCGGGCGGCGCTGGGCCGCCGGGGACGGCGGCCTCTGGTGTTCCGTGCTCGCGCGGGATCTGGGGAGCGCCGAGCTCGACGTGCTCTCGCTCCGCGTGGGGATCGCCGTGGCGCTCGCTCTCGAGTCGGCGATCCCGCGGGTGCCACGACTGATGCTCAAGTGGCCGAATGATCTCCGGCTTGCCGAACGGAAGGTGGGTGGAGTGCTCAGTGAGGCGCGCTGGCACGGCACGCGCGCCGAGTGGGTCGTGATCGGGGTCGGGGTGAACCTCCGGAACCGGGTGCCTGATGCACTGGCGGCCGAGGCCGCATCACTCGGCGAGGTCACGACCGTCCCGGCGCCGGACGCACTGGCGCCCCTGGTGATCGATGCGGTTCGTGCGGCCATCATGCGGACCGGAACGCTCGATCCTGATGAACTCGAGGCCTGGAGTCTCCGGGACGATCTCTTCGGCCGTCGCATCATGACGCCGGTCATGGGGATTGCCGAAGGGATCACCGCCGATGGCTCGCTTCGGGTGCGGCAGGCTGACGGACAATTGGTCCTGGTCCGGACCGGTGAGGTGGCGGCCGACGGTACTCCCACGTGAGATTGTAGCATGCGCATCGTCATTGATATCGGCAACTCCGAGGTCACGGTCGGGCTCTCCGAGCAGGACACCATGCGGGGCCACTGGCGACTGACCACGACCGTGGAGCGGACACCCGACGAGTGGGCCCTGCTGCTCGAGGCGATCGTGGTGCGGGCCGGCCACTCCCCTGACGAGATCAACGCCGCCTGCATCGCGTCGGTGAATCCGGGGGTCACCACCGCCATCACGGCGGCAGTCCGTCGCGGGATGACGCAGCGGATCGGTGTCGTGACGCCGGAGTCCGAGTTGCCGCTCACGCTCGATGTCGATGAACCCTGGGCCGTCGGTGCCGACCGGATCGCCAATGCCCTCGGTGCACTCGATCAGCACCAGGTCGATGCGATCGTCATCGACCTCGGGACGGCGACGACCTTCGATTGCGTCACCGCCGATCGACGCTTCATCGGTGGCTCGATCATGCCCGGCCTGCAGACGTCGGCCGAGCAGCTGATCCGGAAGGCCGCGAAGCTCACCGCCACCGAACTCGTGGCACCGTCGCGCGCGATCGGTCGCACCACGCGTGAGCACATCCAGGGTGGCGTGCTCTTCGGCACGGCCGATGCCCTCGACGGCATGGTCGATCGGATCCGACGCGAGTGGCCCACCGGTCTGGTGCCCATCGTCCTCGCGACCGGTGGACTCGCCGCGCTGGTGGCGCCGCTCTCGCGGCACGAACCCATCGTCGATCCCGACCTCACGCTGCACGGATTGCGCGTCGCGGCCGACGCGCTCGGGCTTCCCGGGTGACCGAGGCCGCGGTCGATCCGCTGCGCGCCACCGTGGCGCGCCGGATCGGCCACCGTGTCCTGGGACCGGCCCTCCCGTACCTGCTGCATCTTCGCCCCCTCGAGTGGCCGATCATGGCGGCGCACACCACGCTCGGCTGGCTGCTCGCCGCCGGGATCACCGCCCCGGATGGCCACGCGTGGCTGGGACTCGCGCTCTGGGTCGTCGCCCTCAATGGCGGCACCCTCGCCATCAACTCGGCGTTCGATCGCGATGACGGGGATGTGGCGTACCTCAAGGCCCCCCCCCAGCCACCCCGTGGCCTGGCACCCGTCGCGCTGGGCCTCATGCTGGCGGGTGGGGTGCTCAGCTGGTGGCTGCCGGCGCCGTACCGCTGGTTGTACGGCGTGTCGGTCCTGATGTCGATTGCGTACTCGGTGCCACCGTTGCGGTTCAAGGCGGTGGCCGGTGTCGACTGGCTCATCAACATGGTCGGCTTCGGGACGCTGACGCCGTGGGCGGGATGGGCGATCACCGGTCGTTCGCTCGACCTCGAACACGGGCTGTTGCTCTGGGGCTTCTGTCCGCTCTTCGCGGCACTCTACCCGCTCACGCAGCTCTACCAGATGGACGAGGATCGGGCACGCGGTGACCGGACACTGGTCCTGCACCTCGGGGTCACGACGTCGCTCAGGCTGGCGCTCGGGCTGACGATCACGGCCTTCACCATGTTCGGGGCAGCTGCCTGGCTCGCCGACTGGGGCGGGGCAGGGGCACGGGTGGGGGCGGCATCGCTCCGCGTGCTGCTGCTGCTGCTGGCCGGTGTGGCCTGGCTCGCGGTCTTGCTGCCGTGGCTCACCTTCGGCCGCGACTGGCCCCCGGTCGCGCACCAGCGTGCCATGTATCACGCACTGGGCGCCTGGGCGCTCACCGACGCCGCGATCCTCATGGCGTGGTTGCTTTGAGCCGGGGATCGCCGGCCGCCCCTTGGCCGTCGGCCGGCGGTCCCACTACTTTCCCGGCGTCCCAGCACCCTCCACGGAGAGTTGATCGATGACCACCGCGGTCCACACCGATGATTCCAGCGACCTGACCGACGTCCCCCGCATTGTCCGCTATTCGATCGTGCTCGGCGTGATCGAAACGGCCGCCGTGCTGATCGTGTCGCTCATCAACCGGGTCTTCGAAGGCACGGTCGATCACCTGCTCACCGGGGTGGTGGTGGCGATCGGGGTGGCGATTGTCACCTTCCTGCCAGGGATCTGGACTCGCGCCCGGTCGATCGAGGGCATCGCGGGTGCGGCTGGCATCGGCCTGGGCGCGGCACTGGCCTTTCTGGCACTCGACGTTGTCATGCTCCAGCCGCTCGGGACCTGGACCAACCGGTGGTACGAGATCGGAGGCCACTCGAACTGGTGGTATCACCCGACCTGGTGGATGGTCGGCACCTTCCTCCCGTGGATGGGTGCCTACATCCTCTCCAATCAGAGCGCCCGGCGCGGCGCGCCATCACCTGGCCTCGCGATCGGCATGACCGTGGTGTTCGCGGCGATCTTCGGCGTCCTCGCGATCCTCATCCACGTGCCGTTTGCCGGCTGGACCGTCGGGACCTTTGCGGTCGCCGTGCTACCCGCCCTTGCGGTGGGGACCATCGTGAGCGGTCTCGGCAGCGCGCGGAGCTGAGGAGTACCGGGTGGTCGCGCGGATCGCGCGGCTCCTGTTCCGCATCGTCGGCTGGCTGCTCACGCCGCTGGTGATCACCCTGGCCGCCGCACTCGGGGCGACCACGCTCGCACTGGTCGCCCCGCAGTTTTCCACCGGACGCGCCCTCATCATCATGACCGTCGGTGGACTGCTCGGCGCGGTGCTCGGGTTCTGGGGCTGGATGAAGCTGCTCGAGCGCTCTCGCGGGCTTCGAGACGTGCTCCAGGTCACGACCGAAGGCGTCCCCACCGAACAGGGTATCGACGAGGTGATCGGCAGCGATCCGGCCGATGCGCCGGCTGACGACCCACCCACCACGACTCCTCCCGCCGAAGAGGTCGCGAGTTGACCGAGCGCATCGTGATCCGGGCACTCATCCTGATGAGCCTGGCGCTCCCACGCCTCCAGGCGCAGGACGGCGTGATGGTGTCGGCGGGGTACCAGCTCGCCGGCGAACCGGATGACAACACCTGGCGCCTCACCGTGCAACGTGCGCTCCTCGGCCCTCTCGGCGTCGATCTGTCCGGCAATGTCCTCCCTGGCGAAGGGGGCATGCGTGGCCGGCTCTTCGGTGTTGGCCTCGATTTCACGATCTTCGATGGCGGTGATCGGATGCCGGCGCTCTTCATCGGCGGCACTGCTGGCGTCGGATTCCGCCAGCAGGATCGCGTCTGGTACGGCAGTTCGATCGGGGTGCGGCAACCGCTCTTCGCCCTTGGCAGCATTCGCGGCACGGTCGAGGGCCGCTGGCGCAATTCGACCATCGAGGGCCGCGACGGGATCGAGCTCTCCGTCGGGCTCGGCTGGCGGAAGCCGCACCGAGCGTCATCCGGCCCCGAGGCCGCGGGGCTCTATGTCCCCAGGCGGACCACCGAACGCCTCCGCGCCGCCGGGATCCCCGAGTCCAAGGCCGAGTTGTTGGGTGCTGTCGTTTCGACCGCCCTGGAAGAGATGGGCCAGCCCTACGTCTGGGGTGGCACCGGTGACGGCAGCGGAGGGTTCGACTGCTCCGGCCTCATCTACTACGCTTACGGCCAACATGGCATCCGGATCCCCAGGACCTCCGCCAGTCAGGCGGGCGCCGGCATCCCGATCCGGCGCGACATCGACGAGCTCCTGCCCGGCGATATCCTCACCTTCGCCATCGACGGCGACAAGATCAGCCATGTCGGGCTCTATGTCGGCGAGGGCCGCTTCATCCACAGTGCCGCGAAGGGCGTCAGCATCTCGAGGCTCGCCGAAGACGACCCGACCGGCCGCTACTGGCTGCGCCGTTGGGTCGGGGTACGGAGAGTGGTGGAATAGGAAAGCAGAGCGAGAAGCGAGAAGCGAGAAGCGAGAAGCGAGAAGCGAGAAGCGAGAAGCGAGAAGCGAGAAGCGTTGAGGGGCCACCATGGTTCGTGGGATCTGCACTTCCGGGAATCACGTGCAGATCCCTCCACGCTCGCCTACGGCGCTTGGTCGGGATGACGTCTTCTCGCCTCTCGCTTCTCGCTTCTCGCTTCTCGCCTCTCGCCTCTCGCCTCTCGTGTTCCTGCCATTCTGGCGTAGCACTCCGGCACGCTGATTGCCAATTCCCTGTGCAGCCTTGACTTGCGGCCTTCGGGTCCGCATCATTGGCGTGCTGGCACTCGGTTGTATGGAGTGCCAACGTACTGTTCACCAATCTGATTTTCCACGTCGTAGTCGGAGGCCAGGCAATGGCTGCCAAGAAGTCCACGCTCAAGATCACCCCACTCGAGGATCGCGTTGTGATCATGCCGAGTGACGAGTCCGAGGAGATGCGCGGGGGGTTGTACATCCCTGACACTGCCAAGGAGAAGCCGACCCAGGGCGAAGTGATCGCCGTCGGGCCGGGTCGTTTCGAGAAGGGCGCGCGCGTGCCGATGGATGTCAAGGTCGGCGACAAGGTGCTCTACGGGAAGTACAGCGGGACGCCGTACACCATCAATGGTGACGAGGTCATGATCATCAAGGCTTCGGACGTCCTCGCCAAGCTCGGCTGAGTCACTCACAGAACACACTGGAGACGCAACAGATGGCTGCGAAGGAACTGATTTTTGATGTGGATGCCCGCGCCAAGCTGCGCAAGGGTGTCGATGCCCTTGCCGAAGCGGTGAAGGTCACCCTCGGCCCCAAGGGCCGTAATGTCGTGATCGACAAGAAGTTCGGCTCGCCGACGGTCACCAAGGACGGTGTCACGGTCGCGAAGGAGATCGAACTGGCGGATGCGGCCGAGAACATGGGCGCGCAGATGGTGAAGGAGGTCGCGACCAAGACGTCCGATCTCGCCGGCGACGGCACCACCACGGCGACCGTGCTGGCCCAGGCGATCTTCACCCAGGGGCTCAAGAACGTCACCGCGGGTGCCAACCCGATGGAGATCAAGCGTGGCATTGATCGCGCCGTCGAGGCGCTCGTCGCAGAGCTCAAGGCGATGTCGGTGAAGGCCGATTCGACCAAGGCGATCACGCAGGTCGGCACCATCTCCGCCAACGGCGATGCCGAGATCGGCAAGAAGATTGCCGAGGCGATGGAGAAGGTGGGCAAGGAGGGAGTCATCACGGTCGAGGAGGCCAAGGGTCTCGAGACCACCCTGGAGACGGTCGACGGCATGCAGTTCGACCGTGGCTATCTCTCGCCCTACTTCGTGACCGATCCCGAGGGGATGGAAGCGGTGCTCGACGCGCCGATGATCCTGATCCACGACAAGAAGATCTCCGCGATGAAGGATCTCCTCCCGGTGCTCGAGAAGGTGGCCCAGTCGGGCAAGCCGCTCCTGATCATCGCCGAGGACATCGACGGGGAGGCGCTGGCGACGCTGGTCGTCAACAAGCTGCGTGGCACGCTCAAGGTTGCCGCCGTCAAGGCGCCGGGGTTCGGCGATCGTCGCAAGGAAATGCTCCGCGACATCGCGGTGCTGACCGGCGGCAACGTGATCTCCGAGGAAGTCGGCTTCAAGCTGGAGAACGCGACGATGGCCGATCTGGGCCAGGCGAAGCGGGTCGTGCTCGACAAGGACAACACCACGATCGTCGACGGCAAGGGCAAGGCCGACGACATCAAGGGCCGCATCGCGGAGATCCGTGGCGCGATCGAGAAGAGCACGTCGGACTACGACCGTGAGAAGCTGCAGGAGCGGCTGGCGAAGTTGGCCGGTGGCGTCGCGGTGATTCACGTCGGGGCGGCGACCGAGACCGAGATGAAGGAGAAGAAGGCCCGTGTCGAGGACGCGCTGCATGCGACCCGCGCGGCGGTCGAGGAAGGGATCGTGCCTGGCGGGGGTGTGGCACTCCTCCGGGCCCAGTCCGCGCTCGACAAGATCAAGGGGACCGGCGACGAGAAGATCGGCGTCGCGATCCTCCGCCGGGCCATCGAGGAGCCGATTCGCGCGATTGCCGCGAACGCGGGCGTCGAGGGTTCGATCGTGGTGGCGAAGGTCCGCGAGTCGAAGGAGCCGGGCTTCGGCTACAACGCCGCGACGGACGAGTACGAGGACCTGGTCAAGGCCGGTGTCATCGACCCGACCAAGGTGACGCGGACGGCGCTGCAGAATGCCGCCTCGATCGCGTCGCTGCTCCTGACCACCGAGTGCGTGGTGGTGGAGAAGAAGGAAGAGAAGGGCTCCGCGCCGGCGATGCCGGGTGGCGGTGGCATGGGCGGGATGTACTGATCGCCTGGAAGGCGATCAGTTTCCCGAGCAGGCAGCGCCTGCGAGGGATCTCCTGACGGTTTGCGGAACACGCGCCCGAAGGATCTGCCAGACGAACACGGAACAAAGGCAACACAGCGGCCACCCCACGGGGTGGCCGTCTGTGTGTGGTGCCTTGCCAGAAGGTGTTGCGCGTCGGCAACATGTTGACGGATCCGTGCCACCGTACGGCTGTCCTAGGCGCTCGGCGAGTCGACCGTAACATGCATGGACACAATATGTTACGGATTGGGAAGGCCTTGGCGCGAGAAATCGCATCCATTCCTTACGTACGGATCACCCTCCGATTCTCCAGATCAGACCTCACTGAGGTGTCCATGTTCAAATCCCGCATCGCGTTGGCAGCCTTGTTGACTGTCGGGGTCGGTACCCTCCCGCTTTCGGCCCAGCACTCCACCGGAGCGCTCCCGACCAACGCCTTCATTACCGTCGGAGGCCTCGACTGGGCGTGGGCCTATCCGCTGCCATCAAGCAGCAGTGGTTTCACGCTCTCCGGACAGTCCGGCTTTGGATGGCATATCCCGACTGCCGCCGAGTTGGCGCTCGCGCCCCTCGCCACCGCGTTCCTGTTCCCCGGTGGCAACGTCCCGTTCGGTGGAAGTGACGCAGGCAGCGGTGCCTCGTTCCAGGCGACCAACGGCGCGTACACCGGTGCGGGTGCCTGCGCCACGCCGTGGTTCAGCACCGGTTATTACCACTGCGACTGGCAGGACGGCCTGGGGCAGCCCTACGGTCCGTGGAACGGAATGGATGGCGCCGTCGGGTTCGCCGACCAGCTCGTGGTGCGCGATTCCGGCAACGGGACGGTCCCGGAGCCGGCCACGATGTCGCTCCTGGCGCTCGGTCTTTCCGGCATCGCGGCGGCCCGTCGGCGCCGCGGCGCGGAGAAGTAGAGCCGAGCCTTCGAGGCGACTCTCTCGGAACAGTGGTACCGACACAACGGCCACCCCACGGGGTGGCCGTTTGTGCATGATGCCGTGCCGCACCCGCACACGGACCTTCGTCGCGCTCGGAACTCGCCGCGTCGCGGCTCAGACAGCCGATCGCGCCTCAGGCACGATCCGGGGCGGCGTGGCGCCCGGATTCGTGCCCGACTTTGGAAGCTCCCCGCCCGCGATGCGCAGCATCGTGAGGGCGGGGCCTCCTCGCTTGCCCCCACCTCGACCCCACGTGTGCGGGAGCGACTGCGACCGCCACCGCGTCAGCCCACGGCTTGGACCGTCACCCTCAGAGTGGAATTGTAGGAGTTCGAGATCGGCGAGCCGCTATGGCGCTCGCTCCTCCCGGAGGTTCCGAATTCGTTCGAGCTGCTCGATATTGGCGCGATCCTGCCAGCGCCAGTAGTCCTCGAAGGTGGCGAAGCTCACCGTGAACGGAGCGCGTCGTGGTATCAGGCGCGAGAACTCCTGCCAGAGTGACTCGGCAAGTGCGACCCGCTCGGCGGGCGTCAGTGCCAAGCCATCGCGAAGCGTCCGATCCTGGGCGGCGCTGAAGGCAGTGCGCTGATCCGGCGTCATGTGCGATCCCCTTCTCGGTTGAGTCCGTCCGCAGATGAACCCTCGGTGGAGGCCTCGCGGGGGCAACCTTCGACTGCGGGCCCTTGACCACCAACCACAGTCGAGTGCAGTCTAGGAGAGGATCCATTCCCCTGGATGAAGCACTCCATGACATTCCGATCCGCCAGCCGCCAGCCGCCAGCCGCCAGCCGCCAGCCGTCAGGCCTTTGCCCGGGTGCTGGTAAGGGGCGTGCGAGCTGACTCTCCCATCGGCGCCCGACGCGTCACTCCCCGTCATGCGTCATGCCGACGACGAACCGATGATCCGGGCTGCCGTCGCTCATCGGCTGTACGGTCACATCACGCTGCTCGAGCCGGTCACCAGCGTGGTGGCGCTTCATGACTGTCTGCGTGCGGCTGGCGATTTCGCATTCTCCTGACCGCTCTGTTCCTCGGGCATCATTCCGTCCTCCCGCTCCTGCGCCAGCACGCCAAGCGGTGTCCGGACCTCAAGGTGCTCGTCCTGACCCGACACGCGAATCCCGTCGTCGTCCAACGGTGCCTTGATGCTGGCGCGTGCGGCATCGTCTCGAAGCTCGCCACGCCGGACGATCTGCCGAGAGCGATCGCGGCGGTGCTAGCAGGCAAGACCTTCATCTCGGCGTCGATCGGACCTGCCGCCGATGCCTTGAACCCCCGACTCGCGGGTCTCAGCAACGCACGCTCCACATCCTCTCGTATCTCCGCCGCGGCCTCAGCTACCGGGCGATTGCGGCGCTCGAAGGGATCTCCGTGAAGGCGGTGGAGTACCACAAACGGCAGCTGCGGAAAGCGCTCGGCATGCCGAAGGGCCGAGGCGGCTGGGACCTGGTCTAGCGGTGTTTAGGGTTCGTTTAGGGTTGAGATCAGAAGTCCCTCCGGCGATCGTGGATGCGAGGTAGTGACTTGGTATGGACCCGCCAACCACCGCCTCAGGCGGTCGCGTCAGGGCCCTGCCTTGACTACCGAGGACTCGCCGCAGCAGGTCGAATTGTGCGGACGCTTCCAGGTTGGCCACCCAACATTCACAACATTCGTGGAGGTGGAGAATGAACAGCATGTCTGCCCTGAGGAATTTGGCGACCCTCGGAATTGTCTACACTCTCTCGACCCCGGCGAGCGGAGTCGCAGCTGAGACCCCTGCCGGCTGCACCAACCCTCCCTCGAACCCGGCATGTACCATGTGCCTCAACCAGGATGCCGGTGGAGGCATCACCTGCGATTACACCTCCTGTCCTGACGGGAGCGGAGGGACAATCTGGTGCAACGCATGCAACAATGCGGAAGGAACAAACCCCACTAGCCAAGGGAATGGCTGCTGAAGCTTCCGTGGGCACCCCGCACGGGTCGAGGGGTGCCGCTGCACCAGGAAATCAACGGCGAGGCGTCATTATGAAGAACGGTAGACTGGGGGCCGCTACGAACGTCATCACGATTGCCGTCGCAGCGTTCCTCTTGTTCGGACCTCAGGGGCCGATCCTGCGATGGCTGGCGGACCGCAAGGCGACGCGTGCGATGGAGCTGCTGGTCAGAACTCAATTCGAGCAAGTCAACGCCGGGAGCAGGCTCGGAGGGCAAGCCGGTCCGGTCGACCTCGTACTATTCTCAGACTATGAATGCCCGTTCTGCCAGATTCAGGACTCGATCATGCAGGCGATGATACAGACTGATCACAACCTCAGTATCGCATTCAGGCACTTCCCTCTCCCATCCCACGCTGCCGCACCAGCTGCTGCGCGCCTCGCGGCTTGTGCAGGAGCCGAAGGGCATTTTGCCGAAGCGCATCGGAGCCTCTTTCTCACTCCGAGCTGGAAGGCCGACGTTGCAAAATTGCAGGAGGTGGTGGAGCACCTTGACATTCCCAACAAGGCGATAGTGCAAACCTGCATCGATGAAATGAAGTCGGAGGTGTCAGTCCAGTCTGATCTTGAGCTCGGCAGGATGCTTGGTGTTCATGCGACTCCCACTTGGTTGTACCGCACGGGAGTGAGCGCAGGTCTCTTGTCCGCCGATTCGCTCAGGAGCCTCATTGCGATCTCCAGGCGTTCCGAAGGAACATGACAGTGCACTGTTGGAACCGGCGCTTGTGGCTTGCTCCCCTGTTGCTTCAATGCATCGGGTGCGGTGGAGGCGACTCCGCACGGAGTGGAGTGATCGATGTCCTGCCAACCTTCGTTCCCCTCGTCGAGGGGTACGCGGAGCAGGGTGATATTGCCCAAGTGCAAGCGGGCGACATGGTCGTGGAATCATTCTCGTCCGTGCTTCCCGTCTCGCAATCGCTGCTCGTTGTGGGCGATCACCGCGGACGGCGATTGTTCGCATTCTCGACTACTGGTTCTCCCTTGTGGCGGGCTGGACAGTCTGGTGAGGGCCCAGGCGATCTCAGCGGAGTGAGGAGCATCGTTCCATCCGGGAGCGGGAGCCTGTTTGTCCATGACGATCGGTTGCGGCGCGTGAGTGAGTTCTCCAATTCAGGTGAGTTCATGCGATCGATCGATATCCGCGATGCCGACGTAGGACTTCGCCCAGCCGCGTTGCTTGGGACAGGGTTGAAGGGGGAGCTCTGGTTCCGGCTTTACGGGATTGCTCCGCGACCGGGTGAAAGCCCTGGAATTGACACCGTCTCCGATTACCTCGCGAGGCTCGACGGGGGAGGCCAGCTGCTCGTGCAGGATTCCCTTGCCGCAAGGGTATACGCAACTGCCTCGCTTGGCAGTACGGAGCTGGTTCTCGGTCCCCAACTGCATGTTGCGCTATCAGGGGATCGGCTCATTTCATATTGGACCGGGGCGGATCAGATTGTGGTGCAGCGACTTGGCTCACCCGCCCAGGTTGACTCTACGACCACGCCACAACCGTCGCGGACTCCGACCGTCGAGGAGGTGCGAATCGCGCGAGAGCTCCTTCGCCCTCGGCCGTTCCGGCCGCCAGGAGTCAGCGCAACCGACCGGGTCAATATCGAAGCGATGAATCGGGCGCGCGATGCAATCTTCGAGGCTGTGCCTGCGGCGCCCACCATCGGCTACTTCGACGGATTGCTGGCAGATGGCAATGGCGGTGCCTGGTTCCGGGTCAGGAACGCAATCGTGTCGCCCACAGACTCCACCGAACGATGGCTGAAGCTGACTCCGGAGATGCGCTGGACCAAAGGTCTATTGTTGCCGCCGCACTCCCGACTGAAGGCAGTGGCCAACGGACAGGTGGTGTTGGAACGATCCGATGACGACGGTGTGCCGACGCTCGAAGTCTGGAAGAAGCGACCGAAGTGAACGGTGATCGAAAGACTGATACCTGCCCGGATCACAAGGTGTCCCGAAGCACCCTCACTCGCCACGACCGCGACTTGTTGTTCCGAGATCTGTGGGCAAGAACATACGTAAGGATCGTGGCGATTGCCGAGTAGGACTTCGGCGGCACACGACCACGCGCGTCCCCCCCCCTACTCCACCCGCATCACCTCGCCCACCCACTCGAGCGTCTTGTGGTATGCATCGGGCAACGTCGCGGGGTCGACACCCAACCGGGCACAGTGTGCATCCACCCGGTCCCAGTCGCCCTGGTCGTACGCGATCGTGAGCGCCAGGTAGCGGCCGAGCGGCGTCGCCGCCTCACCGACCAGCGCCGCACTGCACTCCGCCGACAACGCCATCTCGCCCACCAACAGCGGCAACGGCCGATCCAGCAACGCGTCGAGCACACTCAAGAGCCCGACCAGGAACAACTCCGACTTCCGGGTCTCACCGAGCGCAGCACCGCCGATCTCCTCGCAGAACTGGCCGCGAATCAGCGACGTCGTGATCAACTCCTTCGGCTTGTCGGCCGGGATCATCGTCATCGCCACCAGCGACGCCCATTTCCGGGTCGGGCGCTGCCCGAGGATCCGGAGTGCCTGACCGATCGTGCTCACCTCGTGCCGCCACCCCATCCCGGCCGAATTGAGGTAACGCAGCAGCTTGACCGACAACGCCACATCGCGCTTGATCAGCTCCTCCAGCGCATCCATGTCCAGTTCCGGCCGGTTCACCTCGGCGATGAGCAGCGCCATGCTGTGGCTCGTGGCACTGACATCCTTCCCCGAGAACACCTCGGGCTCACAGAAGAACGAGCCCTGGAAGAGATGGTAGCCGGCCTCCTGCGCCTCGTAGAACTCGGCGTACGTCGTCACGTGCTTGGCGATCAGTTTCCGACCGTCGACCCCACGTCGCTTCGCTACCGCGCGGCGACCATCCATGTCGAGCTGGCGGAAGTCGACATTGAGCATCGTGGCGACCTCGTGCATCGCCTCGCTCGCGGTGCCCGCCTCATCACTCAGGGCGACACTGAACCCGGCGCGGCGCGCTTCCTTGCACGCCGCGAGGATCTGCGGATCGTCGTCGTGCGGCGCGGTGACATGCAGCACGATTCGCGCGGCAGGAAGGGCCGTCACCTCGCCACCGAGGAGGACCTCATGCGGGATGGTGAGCAGGCCGGGATGACCCGACAACAGGGCGTCGAGCCCGAAACCGAGCACGGTATTGTTGAGCATCCGGATCGCGGCCGACTGCTGATCGTGCCCCACGCCGGCCAGGCGACCGCCCCGAAAGAGCAGCTCGTAGGCGCGCACATGGCGGTCCCGATCGAAGATCGGTTGCCGAGCCACAAAGATTTCTGATGTCATAGATGCGCCAAGAATAGCATCCCCCCCCGCCGGTGACTAGGGGCAGGAAGGCAGGCGCGGCGCTAGATTCCGGGCTTCACCACCATCCGGAGCCACCGATGCCCCACCGTGCCACCCGCGGGTCTGCCGTGACCGGCCTCCTCCTCGCCCTGGCCTGCGCCCCCGTCCCCGACAGCGCACCCCCCGAGATCAGTGGCGATCGGCTGCTCCAGGATATCACCATCCTGGCCTCGGACTCCTTCCAGGGCCGCCGACCGGGCACCGTCGGCGAGGAGCGCACCATGGCCTACCTCACCGCCCAATTCCAGGCGGCGGGCCTCCAGCCCGGCAACCCCGATGGGAGCTGGACCCAGCCGGTCGACCTGGTCGGGATCACCTCGATCCCGACCCTGACCGTTCGCGGGGCTGGCGGGACCCGCACCCTCGCCTGGAAGACCGACTACGTGGCCCAGTCACGCCGCGAGGTGCCGACCGTCACGGTCAACAATGCCGAACTCGTCTTCGTCGGCTACGGCGTGACTGCCCCCGAGTTCAACTGGGACGACTACAAGGGAATCGACGTCAAGGGCAAGACGCTGGTGATGCTGGTGGGCGATCCACCGGTTCGCCTCGCCAGCGATACATCGACGCTTGATCCGGCGATGTTCCGCGCCAACGCGATGACCTACTATGGCCGGTGGACCTACAAGTACGAGGAGGCCACGCGTCGCGGGGCCGCGGCGGTGTTGGTGGTCCATCAGACGATCCCGGCCAGCTATCCGTGGGAAGTGGTCGAGGGCGGCTGGACGGGTGAGCGAATGGATGTGAGCACCCCAGACGGTCACGCCGGTCGGGTGGCTGTCGAGGGGTGGCTCTCGATCGATGCGGCACGCACGCTGTTCGCCGATGCGGGTCTCGATTTCGCGACGCAGGAGCGGCTGGCACGCACGGCCGAGTTCCAGCCGGTGGAGCTCAAGGCAACCGCGTCGTTCGCGGTGAGCAACACGATGCGGAAGGTGGCGACCCACAACTTCATCGCAAAGTTGCCGGGGAGCGATGCCGCCGTTTCCGATGAGTACGTGATCTACACCGCCCACTGGGATCACTTCGGGATCGGCAAGCCGGTGGATGGCGATTCGATCTACAACGGGGCCCGCGACAACGCCTCGGGCACCGCCGCCCTGATCGAGCTGGCCCGCGCCTTCAAGACCGCCGGTGCGCCCAGGCGGACCCTGCTGTTCCTCGCCGTGACCGCAGAAGAGCAGGGGTTGCTCGGCTCGAAGTGGTACGCCGAGAACCCGCTCTACCCGCTGAAGAAGACGCTCGCGGACATCAATATCGATGTGCTCAATGCCTGGGGGCCGACCACCGACGTCACGGTCGTCGGGTCGGGCAATACGACGCTCGAGGACATCCTCACCGAGGAGGCGGCAATCCGCGGCCGGACGGTGGCACCCGATCCCGAGCCCGAAGCAGGAGGGTTCTATCGGTCGGACCACTTCGAGTTCGCGAAGCAGGGTGTGCCGGCACTCTATCTCGATCAGGGGACGATCTATCCTGGCAAGCCGGCGGGCTATGCCAAGGAGAAGCGCGACGACTGGACCAACAACATCTATCACCAGCCGTCCGACGAAGTCGACCCCGCCTGGGACATGGCCGGCGCCGTGGCCGATCTGGAGCTGCTCTACGCGGTCGGCCGACGTGTCGCGGATGGTGAGATCTGGCCGACCTGGAAGGACGGCACCGAATTCAAGGCCGTGCGCGAGGCGATGCTGGGGGGTGCACCATGAGGCAGCCGTGCACCTTGCTATCTTCGGGGCGTCACCACTGCCAACCCAGCCACCGGAGTCATCGCACGTGAAGTTCACGACAGCCGTTGCCGCCACTGTCCTTGTCCTGACCCCTACGCTCGCGGCCCAGAATCGGGAGCCGTCCATCATGGGGACGTGGCGCGTCGACGCCGGCGCGGACACCAAGGAAGGGCCCAAGGAGGTCATCATCCGGGCCGATTCCAGCGCGAGCTGGGGACGGGAGACCGTCCGCTGGCGCGTGGTCGACAAGAAGATCTGGATCGCGATCGGCGGTGAGTGGGAGATCTATGACCTGCGTCTCCGGCAGAACGATATCCGCCTGTCCGGCGGCGACCTCAAGAACGCCGTGACGCTGAAGCGCGTCGGGCCGCCGACACCGCGTGCCGCGAATGTCGCGGTGCCGCCGGATCCGGACGGGGACAGTTAGGCGCGTCCGCTTCAGGCGCGCCCGTCAGGGCGCGCTTCGGATCCCGGCAATCCTTCGAGATCCAGAGGACGCCCTGACGGGCGTTCCTGATGCACCGCCACCCGCTCCCCGCTCGTCCAGTCCCCCCCCCGCACCAGCGCCAGCAGCTGCGCCGCCACGACGGCCGGCGGCCGGACCGACATCGGATCCTCGTCGGGGTACGCCGCAGCACGCATCGCCGTCCGCATCGATCCGGGGTCGACGATCAGCACGCGCGGCCCTGCGGGGCCGAACTCCCTGGCGAAGGTCCGGGCCAGGTTCTCCACCGCGACCTTGGACACCTGATACGCCCCCCACTCGGTGCGCACCGCCGTCGTGACACCACTCGTGATGAAGACGACGACAGTGCCCGTGTGACATCGTGGCAGGAGGCGCCGTGTCAGGTCGAACGGCGCCGAGACGTTCGCGGCCATCACGGCATCGAAGTCCGTGCGCGACCACTGCGCGAGTGGCACGCGAGGGCCGAGCAGGCCGGCGTTGTGGACCAGCAGGTCGAGCGACACGCCGTCCTTCGCGAATCGGCGCGCAATGCGCGCCGTGGTGCCGCGCGAGGTGAGGTCGCCCTGAAAGACCGTGACGCCAGGGGCATCGCGACTGAGCGCCTCGATGCCGCGGCGCCGCCTGGCGACCGTCCAGGTTCGGGTGCCCGCTGCGGCGAGTGCCAGCACCAGCTCGCGACCGAGGCCACGGGTGCCGCCCGTCACCAGGGCGGTGCCAATCGAGCGAGTAGATTCCGGCATGCACGCAAGATACCGGCATCTGGTCCTGCCGTCCTCCCCGTCTGTAAGGGCGCAACATGTTGCGCCCGCCGATCATGCGTATCAGCCGGAGCACAACCCATGCACCTCGATCCCACGCCACACCTCGTCACCACCGCCCGGCCCGCCGATCTCGAACATCGCCCCACTCGGCTGCCCGATGTCTACGACGACAAGCAGGCGTACGAGGAGGCCCTCGCCGCTCGCGTCGCGCGCCTGAGCCGACTCCAGCGGGATCTCTATGCGGACAACCGCTATGCGCTGCTGGTGGTCTTCCAGGCGATGGATGCCGCCGGGAAGGATGGGGCGATCCGGCACGTCTTCTCGGGGGTCAATCCGCAGGGGATCCAGGTCTTCTCGTTCAAGCAGCCGTCCAGCGAGGAGCTCGATCACGACTTCCTCTGGCGGACGGCGTGTCGGCTCCCGGAGCGGGGTCGGATCGGCGTGTTCAACCGCTCCTACTACGAGGAAGTGCTCGTGGTGCGCGTGCACCCCGAGTTCCTCGGTGCCCAGCGGCTCCCCGAGCGTCCCGAGTCGCTCGACACACTCTGGCACCAGCGCTACACCTCGATCCGCGATCACGAGGCGCATCTGCATCGGAACGGCACCCGCGTGGTGAAGTTCTATCTGCACCTCTCGCCCGAGGAGCAGCGCGATCGCTTCCTGGCTCGTCTCGATGAGCCTGACAAGAACTGGAAGTTCTCCGGCGGGGACCTGGAGGAGCGGACGCACTGGCCGGCGTACCGCCGGGCCTATGCCGACGCGATCGATGCGACCAGTACCGCCGAGTGCCCATGGTACGTGATCCCGGCAGACGACAAGAAGAACGCGCGGCTGATGATCGCGGAGACGCTGGTCCGGACACTCGAATCACTCGACCTGCGGTATCCCGAGAGTGACCCGGAGGCGATCGACGGCTACCGGCGGGCCCTGAAGGGCGACTAGAACAGCCCGCGCTGTGCGGGGACCCGGAGGGCAATCGGCCCGGTCGGGTGATCCTGCGGGGCCACATGCAACTCGCCGGCGAAGCCGACCGTGGCGAGGGCACCATGCACGGTCCGCGACGCCACTTCAGGCGTGTTGCAGCGCTGGCTCAGGTGGGCCAGCACCACCGTGGCCAGGTGTTCGTGGCAGAGCTCGGCGAGCAGCATCCCGCTCGCGGTGTTCGACAGATGGCCGCCTTCGCCCGCGATCCGTTGCTGGACCGAGGCCGGATAGCCGCTGGTGCGGAGCAGGACCTCGTCGTAGTTCGCCTCGAGGATCAGGCAGTGACGCTCGCGCAGGAAATAGCGGAGTGCCTGCGTTGGGCGACCGAAATCGGTCGCAATGGCGAGTGTCGGTCCGTCGGTGACGCGCACACCGAGTGCAAGGGGTTCGGCGGCGTCGTGGGGGCAGGGGCAGGCCTCGACCGTGAACGGTCCGGTCACCGCGGGTCCACGACTCCCGGTCGGGAGCCAGTCGCAGGGCTCACCACCCCGTGCCAGCGCACCCCAGGTGCCGGGCGAGGCGATGACGGGAACATCGTGGCGCCTGGCGAATCGGGTCGCGCCACGGGCATGATCGCCATGCTCGTGCGTGACCGCGATCGCGAGCACCTGGGTCGGATCGAGTCCGGCCACGTCCAGTCGTCGCTCCAGCTCGCGACCACTGAACCCCGCCTCGATCAGGAGGATCCCCCCCCCATGCGAGAGCGCGAATGCGTTGCCCTTCGAGCCGCTGCCGAGGACGTGGAGCGTGGTCACCCGGTGGGGGTGAGCCGCGTGTAGAGGGCCGTGAGGGCCGCATCCATGGTGGGGTCGATCGCCACCCCGCGACGCGGCAGCACGCGATGGGCGACATCGAGGAAGGCGGGCAACGAGATGCGTGATCCCGCCTCGCCCCACGCGAAGGCGCCGACATGCTTGGGCGCACGCGGCGCCCCGAAGAGGTTGGCGCCGGTCTCGATCACGGCACCGGTCGGCAGCAGCGTGCCGATCGCCGTCTTGACGTGATCGCCGATGAGTGAGCCGACGTTCATGCGCCCGGTGTCGACGCGGTCGGCGCCGATGTCGAGCCGGACCTGGCCGTACGTGTTCTTGAGGTTTGACGTGATTGTCCCGGCGCCGAGGTTGACCCATTCCCCGATCACCGAATGCCCCACGAAGCCGGCATGACTCTTGTTGGCGTATCCCGTGAAGACCGACGTGCTGATCTCGCCGTGCAGTCGGCAGTGCGGGCCGGCGCTCACGTGCCGGAGCGCGCCACCGGCAATGATCGTCTGCTCGCGAATCCAGCACGGTCCCTCAAGCCGGGTGCCGCTCCGCACTTCGACCCCCTGCTCGAGGATGATCGCGCCCTTCCGGACGTCGAAGACCACCCCGGGCTCGACGGTGGCGCCGCGAAGGGCGATCGCGCCGGCATTGCCGAGCACGATTGATCCCTCGGGCAGCGGATCGGTCCCGGCCTCGAGGGCCACCAGCGTGTCATGGAACAGGAATTGTTCGAGGGCATCGAGCAGGCTCCAGGTTCCCTTGAGGCGGAGGCCGTCGACCACGAGCCCGTCCCCGTCGTCGTGACGGCCGTCCCAGCTCTCGCCCGGGTCCAGTCGCCATGCGACGGCCCGACCGCCATGCAGGAGCCGCTTGGCCCCGCCGATCGGCCGCATCGGCAGCTTCGGACAGAAGGTGGCATCGGCGACCCAGCAGGGCCCCTGGACGGCGTCGGGCGCCACGATCGGTGTCCGACCCTTGAGGCGTGGTCCGCCGGCATGCGTTGCGATCGATCCGGTGACGCTGCCTTCGGTCGCCAGCGCCCAGCGCTCGGCGATGGTCCAGCCGCCGGCCCGGAGGTCGCCGAGCGGGGTGGCGTTGGCGAAGGGTGCCCAGGCGGCGCCTGGGGTGTCGGGGTCGAGCAGGTACAGCACCGTCATGTCACTCCAGTTCGCGCACCCTGGTCGGGAGCGCATCGAGCGTGTGTTTGAGGTCGGGCGCCCGCGCCCGATCGAGGACGAGGGTCCGCTGATTGGCGTGGACCACCACCAGATCGCGCACGCCGGACAATACCATGGGGGGGCCATCGTTCCAGACGATGCAGTCGCTGCAATCGACCAGGGTGACATCCCCGTGCACGACGTTGCCGCGCCGGTCACGTGTCCGGACCCGCGCGAGCGCTTCCCAGGTACCGATATCGTCCCATGGGAAGTTGCCCGGGACCACCGCGATGGCCTCACTCCGCTCGAAGACTCCGACATCGATCGACACTTCCCGGACATCGCGGAAGAACGTGGCGACATTGCCGGTCTCGAGCGCGGCGAGGTAGGGGGCGATCTCGGGCGCCCAGGTCCGAACCTCACGGAGCAGGTCCGTCCCGAGCCACGCGAAGAGCCCACTGTTCCAGTACGCCCCTTCAGCCATCAGGTCGAGTGCTCGTGCGGCATCCGGTTTCTCGACGAAGCGATGCACGGAGCAGGCGGCCCCATCGAGCCGTTCACCGGGCACGATGTAACCGAAGCCGGTGTCGGGCCGGGATGGCACCATCCCGACCGTGACGAGACGACGATGTCGGGTGGCGGTGTCGAGGGCGGTGCCGGCCGTGGCCAGGAACGCACTCGCATCACGGATCGCCCAGTCGGCGTGCATTGACAGCACCGTCGCGTCCGGATCACGACGCATCGCTTCGACCGTTGCCCAGACCAGCGCCGGTCCGGTGTTCGCCGCTCGCGGCTCGATCAGGTAGTTCACCCGCGGCACGGTGAGCGCCTCCTGGAGCGGTCCCGCCATGTCTGCGCCCGTCACGATCAGGATCCGATCCGGCGGGATGAACCCGGCGAGCCGGTCGACCGCTTCCTCGGCGGTCGAACGCGCCCCCCGGAGCGGGAGCAGCTGCTTCGGGTGCCTCGGGGAGGACAACGGCCAGAATCGGGTGCCTGAGCCCCCTGCCAGCAGGACGCCCCAGTGCATCTAGACCAACCCGGCCAGCCGGGGCAGCGAACCCCGAATCGCGTAGAGCAGGTCACCCAGGTCCCCGTCGGCGGCGGCAAGCACCACGATCGTGGCACCGGAATCGAGGCGGACGATCACGGCACTGCCGTCCGGGCCGTCGAGGACGGTCTGGCTGGCAGGCCCGTGCCCGATCGCACTCGAGAGCGAGGCGAGGGCACGCTGGGCGGTCGCCGCGAGGGCCGCAATCGCCTCCAGCTCGGCGCCGTCGGGCATCGCCGCGGCGACGACCAGGCCCTCGTCGCTCACCACCAGCGCGCCAGCCACGTCGGACCGACCGGCGAGGGTCTCGAGGGCATCGGTGAGGGGTGGGATCACTGTCACTCCGGGAATGTGGTGGGCAATCGCGAACCTAGGCCACGCCGGTCGCCGAAGTCAAGCAGCCGCGCCGGGTTGCCGCACCTCCGAGAGCGGTCTAACCTTCCGACATGACCATCCGCAACGCGCTCCTCGTCCTGAGCACCCTGACCGCCGCCTGTGGCCCGAACCGCCTCGGTGACGCCTATTTCGAGAACACGGTCGACACCCTCACGATCAGCTCGATCGAGGGGACACCGGTCGCTGCCGCGTCGGCCTACAGTGTGTCGGAAGATCGGTTGGTCCGGACGGATCTCACCACCAATTTCGACTTCGTCTACTACTTCGACGGCGGCCGGCACCTGCTGCTCCCGCTCGACGTGGTCGGGCTCGGATCCCGGAGTTCGAATCCGGGGCTCCAACTGTCCACGACGGCGTTCGACGCGATCGTCAATCCCCCGAGCGGGGGGTACATCGTCGATGACTCGGTGGCCGTCGCGGTCGGCAACGTCCTCGTCGCCCGTTCCCGGATTGCCTGTTCGCTGAGCGTGCCACAGTATGGCAAGCTGGAGATCCTCGGGTTCGATGATCCGGCGCGGACCATGACCTTCCGGGTGGTGTCCAACACGAACTGCGGCTTCCGGGAACTCGGCCCCGGCTTCCCGGCCCGCTGAGGGTGATCGACCTCAAGCGGTTGCGCCAGGACCCTGCGACGTTACGTGCCGCCCTCGCGCGACGGCAGGATGCCGACGCGCTGGCGCAATGTGATCGCGTGGTGACGCTCGATGCCGAACGACTGTCGTGCCTGACGCGCGTCGAGCAGTTGCGCGCCGACCGGAACGAGGCAAGCCGTGAGTTCGGTCGTCGCAAGCAGGCCGGCGAGGACGTGGCTGCGCTGCAGTCCGACCTGGCCGACCGTGCGAGTGAGCTGAAGTCGCTGGAGGAAGACCTGCGCGAGTTCGACACGCTGGTCGAGTCGCACCTGCTCAACATCCCCAACCTCGTTGCTGACGATGTGCCGACCGGCGGGGCGGATGCGAACATCGAGGTCCGACGCTGGGGAACGGCCCCCCGCTTCGACTTCACCCCGCGGCCGCACTGGGAGCTGGGCGAGGCGCTCGGCCTCTTCGATCTCCCCCGCGGTGCCAAGGTCGCCGGGAGCGGCTTCCCGGTCTTCACCGGACAGGGGGCGCGTCTGGTGCGTGGCCTCGCCAATTTCATGCTGGACCTGCACACCGTGGAACACGGCTATCTCGAGGTGCAGCCACCGTACCTCGTGAATGAGGCCACGGCGCGCGGAACCGGGCAGTTGCCGAAGTTCCAGGAAGATCTCTACCAGAGCGAGCGGGACGGGTTCTACCTGCTCCCGACCGCCGAAGTGCCGGTGACGAACCTGCATGCCGGCGAGATGCTTGACGGCGCCGACCTGCCGATTGCGTACGTCGCGTATACCCCGTGTTTCCGTCGTGAAGCCGGTTCCCACGGCAAGGACACCCGCGGCCTGATCCGCGTGCATCAGTTCGACAAGGTCGAACTCGTCCGGCTCGTCCGCCCCGAGGAGAGCGAAGCCGAGCACGCCCGCATCACGGCGCATGCGGAAGCGGTCCTCCAGCGGTTGGCGATTCCGTATCGGGTCCTGCTGCTCGCCGCCGGCGACACGGGGTTCTCGAGTCACCGGACCCTCGACCTCGAGGTCTGGGCGGCGGGTCTCGACGGATGGCTGGAAGCGTCAAGCGCCAGCACCTTCAGCGATTTCCAGGCGCGTCGCGCCAACATCCGGTTCCGTCCGGAGCCCGGCGCCAAGCCGGAGTTCGTGCACACGCTGAACGCCTCCGGTGTTGCATTCCCGCGCACCATCATCGCCCTGCTGGAGAATGGTCAGCAGGCCGACGGCACTGTCCGCTTGCCCGACGCGCTGGCTCCGTATGTCGGCACCGACCGTCTCGTCCCGCGCGCGTAGGCGCGGCCTCCGCCGATTCGCTCCCGCCGTCGCGCTGCTGCTCGTTGCGGTGCTCGTCGCGGTCTCGGTGGTGGCGTCGGTGATCGTGGCGCGACATTTCCAGAACGACGCCCGCACCGCCTCTGACCTGTATGCCCGTGCCATCGGCGGGCTCAATGATCCCGATCCCCTCGCCGCCAACCAGGCCCTGTTCGCGCTCGGCGAGGGGGTGGTGGCGCTCGGCATCCCGCTGGTCATCACCGATTCGTCCGGCCGGGTGGTGAGTCATGCCAACCTGCCGTTCAGCGCCAGCGACAACAACGCGCGCCTGGCGAGCTACATCCGCGAACTCGATGCGATCAATCCGCCGGTCGAATCCTCGCTGCTCACGGTGCACAGTGGACGAGTGCCCGCGTCCGGACTGCTTGGCACCCTGGCCATCCTGCAGGCCGTGATCATTCTCGTGATGGTGGCGGTGGCGATCGTCGCCTATCGGAGCCAGACATCGGCCCGCCGTGATCGGCTCTGGGTCTCGATGGCACGGGAGGCCGCGCACCAGATGGGCACCCCCCTCACGTCCTTGCAGGGCTGGATCGAGCAGTTGCGCGGGGGGGGGCTTCCCCCCCTCACGCTGGCCGAGCATCTCGATCACGATGCCGAGCGACTGCAGCGCGTGGCGCAGCGGTTCGAACGCATCGGCAATCCGGCCCGACGCGATCCCGTGTCCCTGGGCGCACTGGCCGAGAAGGTGGCGGTGTATTATCGGTCGCGGCTGCCGCGCCACGCGAATGCCATCACGGTTGCTGTCGATGCCCCCGGGGCCGGCCCGATCATCCATGGCGATCCCGTCCTGCTCGAATGGGCCTTCGAGGCCCTGGTCAAGAATGCCGCGGATGCCCTGCAAGGCCGCGGAGGCACGATCGTGCTGAGCGCGGGCGTCGACGGCGACATGGTCGCCGTGCGCGTGCACGACGACGGGCCCGGGGTGTCGCGGGAACTGCGCCGCACGCTCTTCGAACCCGGCGTCACGACCAAGCGTGGTGGCTGGGGCATCGGGCTCGCGCTGGTGCGCCGGGTGGTGGAAGAGGCGCACGGTGGCACGATCACACTCGAACCCGTGACACGAGGGACAACCTTCCTGATGCGATTCCCGCTGGCGACCCGATGACCGACACCCTGCTGCACGGCCTCAACGCCGCCCAGCGTGCCGCCGCCGCCCATGTCACCGGCCCGATCCTCGTGCTGGCTGGGGCCGGCTCCGGGAAGACGCGCGTGTTGACCACGCGGATTGCCAACCTGATCCAGGCAGAAGCCGTCCGGCCCGAACGGATCTTCGCGGTGACCTTCACCAACAAGGCCGCCGGGGAGATGAAGGAACGGATCGGTACGCTGCTCGATCGCGATCCGACCGGACTCTGGATCGGCACGTTCCACTCCTTGTCGGCGCGATTGCTCCGGCGCGAGGCCGAGCGGATCGGCTTCACACGCGGCTTCACCATTTATGACCAGGACGACTCGACCTCGCTCCTCAAGCGCCTGCTCGATGAGCGCAATCACCCGGCGAAGATCTATCCTCCTCGCGTGGTGCAAGGGATCATCTCGGGCGCCAAGAATCGGATGCAGACCGCCCAGGACCTCGAGCGGTCCGCACCCGGCGATCCGACCATCCGGGTTGCCGCCGACGTCTACGTGGCCTATCAGCACGCACTTCACACGGCCAACGCGATGGACTTCGATGATCTGCTCCTGCACCCGCTGGCGCTGTTCCGGGACCACCCGGATGTGCTGGCGCGATGGCAGCAACGGTTCGACTTCCTGCTGGTCGATGAGTTCCAGGACACCAACGGCGCTCAGTATGCGCTGATCCGTGCCCTCGCGGGGAAACACCGCAATCTGTTCGCCGTCGGTGATGACGATCAGTCGATCTACGGCTGGCGGGGGGCCGATGTCGGCAACATGCGTTCGCTCCAGGCCGACTTCCCGGGCACCGAGATGGTGCGACTCGAGGAAAACTACCGTTCCACCAAGCCGATCCTCGATGCGGCCAACGCCGTGATTGCCCGCAACACCGGTCGACTCGGCAAGACGCTCCGCACCTCACGACCCGGCGGGGACTCGCTGGTGGTGCTGGGGGCTGCCGATGAGCGCGATGAGGCCGAGTGGATCGCCGCGGAGCTGGCGCGACGTGAGCGTGCCGGGGTCGGCTATCGCGGGATGGCCGTGCTCTACCGGACCAACGCGCAGTCCCGCGCGCTCGAGGAGGCCCTGCGGCGCGGCGGCGTGCCGTACCGGATCGTGGGCGCGATCTCCTTCTTCGATCGGCGCGAAGTGAAGGACCTGCTGGCCTACCTCCGTCTGGTGGCCAATCCGAGTGATGATCAAGCCTTCCTCCGCGCAATCACGGTGCCGCGCCGCGGGATCGGCCCATCGGCGATTGCCGAGCTGACCGCCTCGGCTCGCCACTGGAACCTGCCGTTGCTCGCCACCGCGGAGAAGGGAGAGATGGTCACCGGCCTGCGCCCGGGTGTCCGAACGGCGTTGCTCGAATTCGCAGCGCTGGTCCGTCGGAGTATCGACCGTGCCGGTGCGTCTGCCCCCGCGATCGTGATGGAGGAATTGCTGGCCGCCCTCGACTACGAGAAGGCGCTGCTGGCCGAGGGGATCGAGGGCGCCGATCGCTGGGACAACGTGCGCGAGCTCGTGGCGAGTGCGGCAGAATGGTCCGAGGTCGTGACGGCGCCGGACGATCAGGAGCCGGGGACACCGCTCCAGCGCTGGCTCGCCGAATCGGCGCTCCTCTCCGCCGTGGACAGCAGCAATGGCGAAGAGGACGGCGTCACCCTCATGACGCTCCATACCGCAAAGGGGCTCGAATGGCCCGTGGTGGTCCTCTCGGGAATGGAGGACGGTCTCTTCCCGCTTGGCCGGGCGCTCGAATCGCCCGAAGGGCTCGAGGAGGAACGTCGGCTCTGCTACGTCGGGCTGACGCGGGCCCGCGATGCCCTGATCCTGTCCTGGGCCCGTGCCCGGCGCCGGGGGGGGGAGATGCGCCCGGGCACGCCGTCACGCTTCCTCAGGGAATTGCCGAGCGAACTGGTCGACGAACAGCGCACCTCGTTCGGGGCCGGCGGGATCTCCACCGGCTGGTCGGGGAGTGGCAACTGGAGTGGGGGCGGACGGGACCGGGCCGGCGGGACCAGCCGCTGGGGCAGTGCCCGGGAGAAGCGCCCACCACCGCCGATCGCGGAGGTCAGGCCGTCGTTCGCGTCGGGCGCCGCCGCGCCGGCGCCGGAGCCGGAGCATGACAATCAGGCGGCACCGCGCTACATCAAGGGCGAGCGCGTGAGCCATCGCCGGTTCGGGGTGGGCGCCATTCTGGGGTTGAGTGGGGCGGGGAAGGACACCAAGGTGACGGTGGCCTTCGACGACCCCGAGGTCGGGACCAAGCAACTGCTCGTCGCCTTTGCCGGCCTCGAGCGCGATTGGGAGAGTGCATGAAGATCGGAACCGGTGATGTCCGGCACATCGCGACCCTCGCGGAACTCGAGATCTCCGAGGCGGAGTTGCCGAGCCTGGCCGCAGACATGGAGCGGATCGTCACCTTCGTGGAGCAGCTGCCGGACATCCCGGTCGGGGACCGGACCTCGGTGACCGTCGGCCCGTCCGCGCTCCGGTTGCGCGAGGATGTCGTCGATCCGGTGCCGCTCGCCCGGCCGCCTGAGGCGAATGCACCGGCATGGCGCGACGGCTTCTTCGTCGTCCCGGCGCTCGACGGGTTGGGGGAGGACGAATGATGGCGTCAGCGGTGGCCGGGCTGGTCGAGCGACTGGAGTCGTCGGCTCACCTGAACGCGACGCTGGCGTGGTCGCATGCAGCATTGGAGGGGGAGGCGGCGAACGTGCGGTCCGTCGGGGCCGGGCCGCTGAGCAGCATGCCGATCGCGGTCAAGGACAACATTGTCACCACCACGTTGCCGACCACCTGCGCCTCGAGGATCCTGGAGGGGTACGTCTCGCCCTACGAGGCAACGGTGGTCACGCGGCTCCGGGCGGCCGGTGCACTGATCGCCTGCAAGGCCAATCTCGACGAGTTCGCGATGGGATCCTCCACCGAACACTCGGCGTACGGACGCGTGCACCATCCGCTCGATCCCGATCTCGTGCCGGGTGGATCGAGCGGTGGCTCGGCGGCGCTCGTGGCGGCCGACGTCGTCCCCGCCGCGCTCGGCTCCGAGACTGGCGGGTCGGTGCGCCAGCCGGCGGCGTTCTGCGGCATCGTCGGAATCAAGCCGACCTACGGTCGTGTGTCCCGGCATGGGCTCGTCTCCTTCGGCTCGTCGCTCGACTGTGTCTCGCCATTCGGGCGCACGGTCGACGACGCGGCTCGCGTCCTCGAGGTGATCTCGGGCCATGATCCTCGTGATGTCACGACCCACGCGTTGCCACCGCTGGATGCGAGCGAGCACCTGCATCGACTCGATGGCATCACGATCGGCTTGCCGGCCGAGTACTTTCCCGACGACCTCGATCCGGGGATCCGTGCGGCGTGCGAACTCGGCGTGGCGCGGCTGCGCGAGCAGGGCGCCACGATCCGACGCGTGAGCCTGCCGCACACCGGTGCCGCCGTGCCGGCCTACTACATCGTCAATCCGGCCGAGGCCGCGGCGAACCTCGCGCGGTACGATGGCGTCCGGTACGGGACGCGGCAGATTGGCGACGCGGGCGACCTGCGCGCACTCTACCGCGCCACTCGGGGCCGTGGCTTCGGTCCCGAGGTGCGCCGCCGGATCCTGGTCGGTACCTTCGCCCTGAGCGCCGGCTACACTGATCGCTACTATGCCCGCGCGCAGGCCGCGCGCCGGTGCATCATCGACGATTTCACCTCGGTCTTCGCCGACGGGGTCGATCTGCTCTTCACGCCGACGACACCGACCACGGCGTTCCGGGCCGGCGAGAAGCTGGCCGATCCGGTACAGATGTATCTCGCGGACGTGTTCGTCTGTCCCGCGTCGCTCGCCGGCGTCCCGGCGATGTCCCTGCCACTCGGGCGGAGCGGCGGCTTGCCGGTCGGCGGACAACTGATCGGCCCCTCGCTCGGCGAGGCGCGGATGATCGCCGTGGCACGGCTCCTCGAATCGGTCCTCGATGCCACCGCGGAGGTCCGCTGATGGAATGGGAAACGGTCATCGGCCTCGAAGTGCATGTGCAGCTCGCGACCGTCACGAAGATGTTCTGTGCCTGTCGCACCAGCTATGGCGAGCCACCCAACACCGTCGTGTGTCCGACCTGCCTGGGCCTGCCCGGGGCACTGCCCGCCGCCAATCTCGAGGCGGTCCGCCTCGGTGTGCTCGGCGCCCGCGCCCTCGGCTGCACAGTCCACCAGACCAGTGTGTTCGCGCGCAAGAACTACTTCTATCCCGACCTGCCCAAGGGGTACCAGATCTCGCAGTTCGACAAGCCGCTCGCAACCGACGGCGCGATCCTGGTCGAGACGCCCGAGCGCGGCACGATCCGGGTCGGCATCACCCGCCTTCACCTGGAAGAGGATGCCGGCAAGTCGCTCCACGACCGCATTCCGGGGCAGACGGCGATCGACCTGAATCGCGCCGGGACCCCACTGGCCGAGATCGTCGGGTTCCATGATCTGCGATCCCCGGCGGAGGCACGGGCGTATCTGACCACACTCCGGCAGCTGCTCGTGTATGCCGGCGTGAGTGAGTGTTCGATGGAAAAGGGATCGCTCCGGGTGGATGCCAACCTGTCGGTGCGTCGGCCGGGCGCGCCGCTGGGTACCAAGACCGAAGTGAAGAACATGAACTCCTTTGCCAATGTCGAACGGGCGCTGGAGTCGGAGCGCACGCGCCAGATCGCCTTGCTGGAGGGTGGCGAGTCGGTGGAGCAGGTGACCCTCACCTTCAATGCCGCGACAGGCGCCGTCAAGGTGTTGCGGGTCAAGGAGGATGCGCACGACTACCGCTACTTCCCCGACCCCGATCTGCCGCCGATGGTGCTCGAGTCGGCCTGGCTCGAGGCGCGCGATGCCGAGTTGCCGGAGCTTCCCACGGCCAGGCAGGGGCGGTTTCGTGACGCATTCGGGCTGCCGGACTACGACGTCGGGGTGCTCACCGCGGAACCGGTCGTCGCGGATTATGTCGAGGCGATTGTCACCGCGGGGGCGGAACCGAAGGTGGCGGCCAACTGGGTGATGGGCGAGGCCATGGCGCGATTCAAGGAGACGGGCACCTTCGCCGTCACCCCGGACCGGTTGGCCGCGTTGATCACCCTGCAAGGGAGCGGGTTCCTGAGCGGCAATGCCGCCAAGGAGGTCTTCCGGGAGATGGTCGAGGACACCGAGGCCGATCCGAAGGCGATCGCCATCCGACTCGGTGTGGTGCAGGTCCAGGATGCCGGTGCCCTCGAGGGATGGGTCGACGAGGTGCTCGCGGCACACCCTGGTGAGGTGGAACGCTACAAGGGGGGGGACGCGAAGCTGATCGGCTTCTTCGTCGGCCAGGTGATGAAGCGCTCGAGGGGGAAGGCCGATCCCAAGGGTATCCAGCCGATTCTGGCGGCGAGGCTCGATCGATGACCGTGCCACGCCCAACCGCGCAGCTGCGACAGGACATCCCGGCACTCGCCGCCATCGACTCGGGGGGCAACGCGAGATTCGATGGCCCAGGTGGCACCCAGGTCCCCCGTTCGGTCATCGACGCGATGGTGCAGTACCTGATGACCTCGAATGCCAATGCGCACTGGGGATTCCCGGAGAGTGAACGGACCGATGCCGTGGTTGCCGATGCGCGCGACGTCTTCGCCGCCTTCACCGGTGGGCGGCCCGAGGAGATCGTCTTCGGCGCGAACATGACCACGCTCACGATGCACCTCGCGCGCGGCCTCGGTCGTGGGTGGCTGGCTGGAGACGAGGTGATCGTCACCGGCCTCGACCATCATGCCAATGTGGCGCCATGGGAGGCCCTCGTCGCCGAGCGGGGGATCCGGCTCAGGTGGTGGCCCGCCGACCCCCATACAGGTCAGCTCGACCTCACCGTACTCCCCGGATTGATCGGGCCCGATACGCGGTTGATTGCGGTCGGTGGTGCCTCGAATGCGCTTGGCACGATCACGGATATCCGTGCGGTGGCGGAGATCGCCAAGCGGAGCGGCGTACTGGTGCTCGTGGATGCCGTGCATCTGGCGGCACACCGCCGACTCGATGTTGCTGCCTGGGATGTCGATTTCCTGGTCTGCTCCCCCTACAAGTTCTACGGTCCGCATTCGGGGGTGCTCTGGGGTCGGCACGCACTGCTCGAGCAGGTCGATGTCCCCAGACTCCGTCCCGCACCGTCGACCGGCCCGGAGCGCGTGCAGACCGGGACGCCGTCGTTCGAGGCGATTGCCGGCGCAGCGGCGGCGGTACGCTGGATCGCGTCGATCGCGGGCACCACGGGCACGCTCACCGACCAACTCGATGCGAGTTTCAGGGTGCTCGAGGCACGCGAGATGGAACTCTTCGTGCGGCTCTGGGATGGCCTGGGAGCGATCGCCGGCCTCCGACGGTTCGGGCTGCCGCCGGGCCCGGCTCGCACCGCCACGGTGGCGTTCACGATCGGGGGCCGGTCGCCCCGCGAGGTGAGCGCGGTGCTGGCGCGGCACGGCTGTGCGGCGTCCCATGGCAACTTTTATGCATACACGGCGGCCGAGGTCGCCGGTGTCCTGCCGGACGGCTGGGTGCGGTTGGGGTTGGCGGCGTACACCGACACGGCTGATGTCGATCGGGTGCTTGCCGCGCTCAGGACGATCGGGGATCCGTCGGCGTAGCCTCGGGAGGCGTGGGCAGATGCGGGTCGGCTTCGGGCGTGGTCAGGCCGAATTGCGCCTCTGCGAGGGCCAGAACCCATTCCCGGTCACGGCGACCCGGGCCGCGCATCGCCTGACGACGGACCTCCTTGCTTCGCACGATCGCGAACTCACCGTTCGGGTCGAGGGGCTCCAGCGCATGCTCCGGATCATTGAGCGTGGCCCGGATGTATGCCACGGCCCGGTCGAGGTGGGCCTGGATCGTTTCCTCGGGCAGGACCCAGCGACTCTGATCCGCCGCCATCTGCATCCCGACTTGCCACGGCTTCGAATCGGTCAGGTGTACCATGCCGCGAAAGAGCCGGCGATTGGTGCGCACCGAGAAAATGGTCGGGGAGAGGATCCGTTCCAGGTGGGCATCGGCGGGTCGGTGATCGAGGCGGATCAATTCCCGTGCGGCATGGGGCACGGCCTGACCGAGTTCCGTCTCCACTCGCGACTCCCAGTAGGTATGGCCCATGTTGCGCGTGCTGCTCGTGAGGACGAGCTGACGAGGCACGAAGTAGTTGTGAGCCACCACATCGGCCGCAAGGTGCGCGAGATAGCCGAGACCGAAGGCCCGGAGCGCGTCCGAGGGCGCCTGGTCATGGACCTCGCGCCCGACATGCCAGGCATGGCAGTGGCGATCGGCCGGCGCGAACTTCTTGGCCATCGTGGTGTCGGCAGCAATGCTGCCATACAGGAAATCGTACGGGTAGGCGCGCAGCAGGTCGGCCGCCGCCGGCACGATCAGGTGCAGCGACCCGAGGATCTGTTCTCCGAGAACCACATGCGTGCCCGGGGTCCAGGCGTGCGCCGCCTCCGGCCAGCACAGGCTGACAACGACGACCGCCAGCAGGACGAGCCCAACCTTCACGCCACGTCCTCATCGTCGTCAGCTTCGTCCTCGAGCGCGTCGTCGTCAAGGTCGTCGAGATCCGCTTCGACTTCCTCCTCGAGTTCCTCTTCGAACTCCTCCTCGTCCTCCTCGTCCTGCTCCTCATCCCGTGGGGCAAGCAACCGGCCGACATGGCTCAGCAAGCCGGCAGAGGTGCGCACCGACTGGATGGCGGCGGAGGCATCCATCAGCGCCGACTCGGCCTCGTCGGTGGCCACCTCGAGCAAGGCATCGAGGTCGGCGAGTCGGTTCTCCGCCTGGCGGACGGCCTTGTGCACGCCTCGGCGGACGCCCTGCGACGTCTTGATCACCTCGCCGACCTCGTCGCGCAGCTGCTCGATCACCTCCGAGCCCGCGTCACCGAAGTGGTTGATGCTGGCGAGGGTCGGGGCGAGATCATGGCGCAGCTCCGTGAGCTCGCGCACCATCGTGCCACTCTTCTCGCGCGCTTCCTTCACGACGCGAATCATCATCCAGGCCATCCCGAGATAGCTGAGCGCTATCAGGGCCAGGGAGATGGCGACGGTGGGGCCTACCCAGCTGGCCATGGGGCACTCCCGGTTGAAGTCATCCCCAATTCTAAGCGGTCGGAGCCCCCGGGTTGCCACACTCGACCCGACAGGGAACTATTGGGGATGCCTCCACGCTTCGTTGTCACCGGCCGCCGCCCGCTCGGCGGCACCATCCGTCCGGCGGGAAACAAGAACGCCGCCCTCCCCGTGATCGCCGCCTCGCTGCTCGCCGACGGGCCGGTGACGGTCACCAATGTGCCCCGCATTCGCGACGTCGAGACCTTGCTCGAGCTCATCACCTTCCTGGGTGCGACCGTGACCTGGGGTCCGGGCAGCGTCACGATCGATCCGCGCAACCTCGCTCCGCGGCCGCTCGACCCGGTCCTCTGCACGAGGATCCGCGCCTCGATCCTGCTCGCGGGTCCGCTGCTCGCCCGGTTCGGGAAGGTCGTCCTGCCGCCGCCCGGTGGTGATGTGATCGGCCGGCGCCGGATCGACACCCACTTTCTCGCGCTGGAGCGCCTCGGGGCCCGGGTCGATGTGGGCGCCAACTACACCATCGAGGCCAGGCAGCTGCACGGGGCCGACGTCTTCCTCGACGAGCCGAGCGTGACGGCCACGGAGAATGCGCTGATGGCGGCCGTCCGCGCCAAGGGCACGACCATCCTCCGGAATGCCGCGGCCGAACCGCACGTGCAGGATACCGCCCGGGCCCTGGTGGCGATGGGCGCCCGCATCGACGGCATCGGCTCGAACACCTACACGATCGAGGGGGGGGAGACCCTCTCCGGCGCCACGGTCGCGATCGGTCCGGACCACATCGAGATCGGCTCGTTCATCGGTCTCGCCGCGGTCACGAACAGCGCGATCACGATCGACGGCGTCCGTCCCGATGACCTCCGGAGCATGCTCCTCGGCTTCGAGCGCCTCGGCATCCTGCCCCGGATCGACGGCGACCAGCTCGTCGTGGCCGCCGGACAGGAGCGACGGATTCGCCCCGACATGGGCGGACACATCCCGAAGCTCGAGGACGGACCGTGGCCGGCGTTCCCCGCCGACGTGATGTCGATCGCGATCGTCGCCGCGACCCAGTGCGAGGGGATGATCCTGATTCACGAGAAGATGTTCGAGTCCCGGATGTTCTTCGTCGACAAGCTGATCGGGATGGGGGCGCGCATCGTGCTCTGCGATCCGCACCGGGCCGTGGTGAGCGGCCCGGCGCCGCTCCGGGGCGGGACAGTGGAATCGCCCGATATCCGCGCCGGCATGGCGATGCTGCTCGCGGCCCTGGCCGCGGAGGGTACCAGTACGATCCACAACGTCGGCCAGATCGAGCGCGGCTACGAGCGGATCGACGAGCGACTCCGGGCGCTCGGTGCCGAGATCGAGCGGCATGACGGCTGAGGCACCCCTCCCGGGGCGCGAATGCCCGCGTTACGACGTCCCGGGATGGCGGGAACGGTTCGGGGTGTCGGCCGGAATCACGGGACGCGGGACCGGGCCGGAACCGTTCGACCTCGGATTGTGGTCGTCCGGGTCCGTCGGGGCGACGATGCGGCGATGGCGCCAGTTGCGCGAGGCCCTGCCGGAGTTCCCGGCCCAGGTGATGGCACACCAGGTCCACGGCAGCGTTGTGCTCTGGCATGACCCCAGACCCTCCGGCTGGACCCTCCACGAAGCGGCGGACGGCCACGCCACCACGGCGACCGGCCTCCTGCTCCTGGTGACGGTCGCCGATTGCGTTCCGATCTACCTGGTGGCCCCGGCACACGGGGCGATCGCCCTGCTCCACAGCGGATGGCGGGGGACAGCCGCCGGGATTCTCCAGCGGGGAGTGGCGCTCCTGGCGGCCCGGACCGGTGCACAACCACCCGACCTGGTGATGCACACCGGAGTGGCCATCTCGGGGCCACGGTATGAAGTGGGCCGGGAGGTGATGGAGGGCGTGGGCGAGCCGGCCACCGGGCCCGGGCCCTGGCATCTGGACATCCGGGCGCTCCTCGGCCGACAGGCCCGTGCCCTAGGCATTGGCGAGGTCACCACGAGCCCCCTTTGCACCGCCCAGCCGGACGGGCCCTTCTTCTCGCACCGCGGCAGCGGAGGGGCGGATGGCCGGATGGTGGCGTGGCTGGGTCGCCTCCCCGCGGAGTGATCCCCTTGTCTCGTCCGACCCGGACGGACTATCTTTTCGTGCTGGAGCAGTGATGGGGGCAGGTGTCTGGTGTCGGGTGCTCCCCGGCATTTTTGTTTATACCCCCGTTCGCGCACGTCAGCAGGAGTTGCCGGACCGTGACCGATTCACCGCTCAGTCCCGCGTCGTTGCAGGCCGCCGTGGCGTCCCTCGGCTACGAGTTGGTCGATGTGACGCAGAAGGGCCCGGCATCGGCCCCGGAGATCAGTCTCCGGATCGATCGGCCAGGCGGTGCGGCGCCTGGGCACGGCGTCACGACCGAGGACTGTGCCCGAGTGTCCCGAAGCATCGAAGCGTCGCTCGAGGCGAGTGGCGCCGTGGGCGCGCGGTGGCGACTCGATGTGTCGTCGCCGGGAATCGAGCGACCGGTCCGGTTTCCGGAACACTGGCGCCGCTACATCGGGCAACAGGTGCTGGTCCGGGCGCGCGGGATCACGGGACGACAGGTCGCCCGGATCCTCGCGGTGTCGGACGAGGATGAGCTGGAACTGGATGTGAATGGGACGCGGCATCGCGTACCGCGTGAGGCGGTGCGGGATGCCACACTGGTGGTGGACTGGTCCAACATCGGGTAACCGGTAGCAGGAGACCGAGGACATGACGTCGCCCGTCGACATGGTAAGTGCATTCCGCGAGCTCTCGAACTCCAAGCAATTGGAGCGGGCCGAGCTGTTGGACCTCCTCAAGGACGGCATCCACGCCGCGTTGATGAAGAAATACGGCCCCGGTGTTCGCTTCGAGATGGAAGTCGACGAACTCTCGGGCGCGATGGTCGTGACACGACTCCGACAGGTCGTGGCGCTGGTCGAGGATCCCAGCGCGGAGATCTCCCTGGAGGAGGCGCGCTTCGAGGATCCGGACTTCCAGGTCGGCGATGTCCTCGAGGAGGAAGTGCCGGCCGAAGCCTTCGGGCGCCTCGCGGTGCAGGCCGCGAAGCAGCGGATCATCCAGCGCGTGCGCGAGGGCGAGCGCAACCGGATCCGGGACGAGTTCGCCCACAAGGTCGGTGAACTGCTCTCGGGCGAGATCCAGCAGGTCGAACGCGGCAAGTTCGTGATCATGCTCAATCGCTTCCGCGAAGCCGAGGCGATCGTGCCGTACCGCGAGCAGAACCACCGCGAGCATTTCCACCAGGGCGACACGATTCGCGCGGTGCTCAAGCGACTCGAGGAGACCCCGAAGGGACCGCGTCTCGTGCTGTCGCGCTCCGACGCGCTCTTCGTGAAGGCCCTCTTCAAGCTCGAGGTGCCGGAGATCCAGCAGGGCATCGTCGAGATTCGGGGCCTGGCGCGCGAGGCAGGATCGCGCACGAAGGTCGCCGTGATCTCCCGTGATGACGCCATCGATCCGGTGGGTGCCTGCGTCGGGCTCAAGGGCTCCCGCGTGCAGGCCGTCGTGACCGAGCTCGGCGGCGAGCGGATCGACATCGTGCCGTGGTCGCCCGATCCCGAGCGGTTCGCACGGCTCTCGCTCGCCCCGGCGCGCGTGGCCAAGGTGTTCAGCGACGTCGCCACCAAGACCATCCAGGCCGTGGTCGACGAGGACCAGCTCTCGCTCGCCATCGGCCGGAGCGGCCAGAACGTCCGGCTCGCCAGCGAACTGACCGGCTGGAAGATCGACCTGTATTCGAGTCGCGAGTGGCTCGATCGTGGGGGCGATGGCCCGATGTTCGGCGCCACTGAGGGCGCCGAGGAGGACGATACGCCGCGGGTGCCGCTGGCCCAGCTCGAAGGACTCTCGGCTGAGCTGCTCGCCGTGCTCGATCAGGCTGGCTACAGTGCGCTGAATGATGTGATCGACCTCGAACCGGAAGAGATCGCCCAGATTCCCGGGATGACGCGCGGCACGGCCGATGAGTTGGTGCGGTTCGTGGCGGACCTGACCGAGGAACTGCCGGGACCCGAGGCCAGTGCGGCCCCGGCGCCCGGGGAAGCGCCCGACGCGCCGGACACGGCGCCAGGGAGTGGCGACGCGGACTGACCAGGTGTCCGAACGGATCCTCGGGCTGATCGGGCTCGGCATCCGGGCCGGACGCGTGGTGACAGGTGTGGAAGCAACCCGCGCATTGCTGCAACGTCGGCAGGCTCGGGTGGTGGTTCTCGCGGCGGATGCGTCCGACCGCGCGATCGCCAAGGTGGTGGCGCTGGCCAGGGGGACCGGTGTTCCGGTCGTCACCGGGCCAGCTGCCTTGGCGCTCGGGGCGCGAATCGGGCGCCCGCCGGTGATGGTAGTTGGAGTCCGGGATCACGACCTGGCGAGAGGTATTCTCGCCCTCGTGACCGTCCCGGACGGACCCTGACGGAGGACTCGAGTGGTCAAGACGAGAGTGCACGACCTCGCTGCAGAATTCAGCATTCCCTCGGAACAGCTCCTGGGGATGCTGCGCGAGATGAACATCTTCGTGCGCAGTCACCTCTCCGCGCTGGAGCCGGATCAGGTTTCCGCGGCGCGGGTGCGCTGGGAGCGCGAGAAGCGGCGCAGCGCTGAGCCGGAGACGCCCAAGAAGGGGCGCCGCCGCAAGACCGCCGAGCCCGACCCGACCCCCCCACCCGCGGAGAGCCGGCCGGTCCGCCGTCGCCGGACGGCTGCCGAGGTGCAGGAACAGGAGGCGAAGGCCGCCGACGAGGCCCCCCCCGAGGCGGAGGTGCCGACGCTCTCCACCGAGGCGCTGGTCGACGCGGTTGCGGCCGGGTCGAGCAAGCCGACCCTCTCGATCGAGGAACGTGCACGACTCCTGTTCAAGGACCTCCCCGCCACGGCCGAGGAGGCCGAAGCGAAGCGCGTGGCGGATGCGACGGCGGCCGAAGCGGCCGCCGAGGCGGAGACCCCGTCGGAGGCCTCGCCCGTCGTCGTCGAGGACACGACCAAGGCGACCGAGGCCCCGGCCCGTGCCGAATCACCTGACCTCACCGCGACCGACCCGAAGCCGGCGGCGGCGTCGCCGAGTCCGGTCAGCAAGGCTCCACCCAAGAAGGCCTTCATCCCGCCGCGTGTGCCCAGGCCTGCCGCCAGCGCGACGCCGCCGGCTCGTGGCCCGCGACCCAAGCCGGTCTTCTCCTCGAGCGCACCGGTCCAGCCGCGGACGCCGCCGGGTGGAGCACCCCGCACCTTCGGTCCCGATGCCCAGCCAGGTGGTGGGCGGCGAGCCAAGGGGGGCAAGCGCGGCCGCAAGAATTTCGTCGACCAGGATGCCGTCCAGGCGAACATCGACAAGACCCTCGCCGGCTTGAAGGGCAGCAGCGGCGGCGGACGCAAGCGCGGCCGTTCCGACGAACCGACCTATCGCGAGATCATCGCGACCCGGACCGCGGAGGAGAAGGAGAAGGAGAAGACCCGGATCCGAGTCAACGAGTTCATCTCGGTCGCCGAGCTGGCCGACCTGATGAAGATCCCCGCGAACCAGATCGTGGCGTTCGCGTTCAAGGAACTCGGGTTGATGGTCACGGTGAATCAGCGGCTCGACTTCGACCAGATCGAACTGATCGCCGGCGAGTTCGAGTTCGAGGCCCTGCGGGAGCAGGAGTACCAGGCCGACGTGACCGAGGCGGTCGTCGACGCGGAAGAGGACCTCAAGCCGCGCTCGCCGGTCGTGACCATCATGGGCCACGTCGACCACGGCAAGACCTCGTTGCTCGATTACATCCGCAAGGCGAACATCGTCGCGGGTGAGGCCGGTGGCATCACGCAGCATATCGGGGCCTACAACGTCAAGTTGCCCGACAGTCGCGAGATCACCTTCCTCGACACCCCGGGTCACCAGGCCTTCACGGCGATGCGTGCCCGCGGTGCCCAGGTGACCGACCTCGTGGTCCTCGTCATCGCGGCCGACGACCAGGTCATGCCGCAGACGGTCGAGGCCATCTCGCATGCCAAGAACGCCGGCGTCCCGCTCGTGGTGGCGATCAACAAGGTCGACCTCCCGGCGGCGAACATCCTCAAGGTCAAGCAGGAGCTGCTCCAGCACAGCGTGGTCCTGGAGGAGTTCGGCGGGACGGTGCTGCACGCCCCGATCTCGGCCAAATCCGGGCAGGGCGTCGATGCGTTGCTCGAACAGATCCTGCTCCAGGCGGAGGTCCTCGAGCTGACCGCCAACCCCGATGCCCCGGCCACCGGCACGGTGCTCGAGGCCACGCTCGATCCCGGCAAGGGGCCGCTGGCCACGGTACTGGTGCAGCGCGGCACGCTCCGGGTGGGCGACAACTTCATCTGCGGCAAGTTCTCCGGGCGCGTTCGTGCGCTCTTCGACGAGCGCGGGCAGAACGTCAAGGAGGCTGGGCCATCGATCCCGGTGCAGATCCTCGGCTTCGAGGGTGTGCCTTCGGCGGGCGACACCTTCCTGAGCGTCTCCGACGCCTCCGAGGCTCGCGACATCGCCCAGAAGCGCCAGCGCCTCGAGCGCGAGGCGCAGAACCGACGCTCCGCCCGCGGGGGCACGCTCGAGGATCTCTCCCGTGCACTGAAGGAGGGTGAGGTCTCGCAGTTGCCGATCATCATCAAGGCCGACCAGGGTGGTCCGGCCGAGGCACTCGCCGATGCGCTGGCCCAGCTCGGGACCGACGAGGTGCGCGTGGATGTGGTGCATCGCGGCGTGGGGCAGATCACCGAGAGCGATGTGTTGCTGGCCAAGGCGTCGGGAGCGATCATCATCGGCTTCCATGTCCGGCCGGATGCGAACGCCCGAGGCGCCGCAGAGCGCGAGGGTGTCGATATCCGGACGTATCGGATCATCTACGAGGCGGTCGAGGACATCCGGAATGCGCTCGAGGGGCTGCTCAAGCCGGAGGAGAAGGAGACCATCCTCGGCGAGGCCGAGGTGCTCGAGCTGTTCAAGGTCAGTCGCGTTGGCACGATCGCCGGCTGTCGCGTCACGAGCGGCATCATCCAGAAGTCGGCGAACGGCCGGGTCGTCCGTGACGGCGTGACGATCTACACCGGTGACTTCGCGTCCCTCAAGCGGTTCAAGGACGACGCGAAGGAGGTTCGGGAGGGCCTCGAGTGCGGCATCGCGATCGCGAACTTCAACGACCTCAAGGTCGGCGACCGGATCGAGGCATTCCGGCTCGAAGAGATCAAGCGGACCCTGGCAGCCTCAGCCAGCGACTCGAAGGGCTGAGGCATGGCCGCCAGGGGGTCGTCGCGTCGGCCGGAGCAGATCGCGGAGGCGATCCGCGTCGTGGTCGCGACCGCACTGGCCGAGGGCGAGGTGCGTGACCCGCGGGTCGGCCTGATGACGGTCAGCAGTGTCGAGGTGACTCGTGACCTGCAGGTGGCCACCATCCGCGTGGTGCCGCATGGTGAGGATCCCGAGCAGCTCGACGCGGCGGTCGCGGGGCTGGTCAGCGCCGCGGGCTACTTGCGGCGCAAGGTGGCACAGCAGCTGAGTACCCGCATCGTGCCGGAACTGCGATTCGTGCGGGATGTCGGGATGGAGCATGCCAGGCGCATCAACGAGATCCTGGCGGGGCTCCACCAGAACGAGGAGGACCCCTCCTGATCGGGGGGCTGCTCATTGACAAGCCGTCCGGCTGGACCTCGCATGATGCAGTCGCCGTCGTGCGTCGCCAACTGGGACTTCGCGCCGTCGGGCACACCGGGACACTGGATCCCTTCGCGACGGGTCTCCTGGTCGTGTTCGTGGGGCGCGCCACGCGACTGGCCCGGTTCATCGAGGCCTCACGGAAGGCCTACACCGCCGTGATCCGCCTCGGCGTCGCCACCGACACCGAGGATGGCACCGGGCAGGTGATTGCCGAGATGACCCCCGCGGCGTGGCCGGATCGCTCAGCGATCGCGACGACACTCGACGGGTTCCTCGGCGTCAGCGCGCAGCGCCCCCCGATCTACTCGGCGAAGCATGTCGCGGGGACGCGCAGCTACGAGCTGGCACGGACGGGGCACGCCGTGGCCCTCGATCCCGTGGAGATCGTCATCGACGCCCTCGAGCTCGGGAGCTGGGAGCCGCCCGACATCACGGTGGAGGCGGTGGTGGGGAAGGGAACCTACCTGCGAGCCCTCGCCAGGGACGTCGGGGATCGACTGGGCCTGCCGGCCCATTGTGCCGCACTCCGGCGCACCCGGGTCGGTTCCTTCGACGTCGCCGACGCGATCTCGCCCGAACAGGTCACGGCCGCACGGGTTCGCACGCCGGCAGCGATGATGGCGCATTTGCCGCAGGTCGAACTCGACGCGGCGGACGTGGCGCACATCGGGTTCGGCCGACCGGTCGCCCGCACCGATGGGGGGGGGGATGGCGGTCCCGTGGCGCTGGTCGCGGCGGATGGGCGACTGATCGCGGTGGCGGAGGCGCGCGACCGGGTGTGGCAGCCGGTGGTGGTGCTGGAGCCGGCGGCATGAGCCCGCTCGCCCCGCCTGCGGCCGGTACCGTGGTGACGGTGGGAACGTTCGATGGGGTGCATGTCGGTCATCAGGCTGTGCTGGCGGAGATTGCGCGGCGGGCGCGGGCGCGGGAACGGGCGAGTGTGCTGGTCACCTTCGAGCCGCATCCGCTCGCGATCGTGAACCCGATGGCCGCACCACCGCGACTCACGACGGCGACCGAACGGCTCGAGGTCCTGGCGTCATCGGAGCTCGACCGGGTGATGGTCCTGCGCTTTGATCGGACGATGGCCACGATGCGTCCCGAGGCGTTCGTGCGCGAGGTGCTGGTGCGGGACTGCGGGATGCGCGAGCTGGTCATCGGCCACGACCACGGCTTCGGCCACGGTCGCCAGGGCGATGCGGCGACGCTCCGGACCCTCGGCGCCGAGCTCGGGTTCGAGGTCGACATCGTGGGGCCGGTGAGTGTGGGGGGGGGACAAGCGGTCTCGAGCACCAGCATCCGGCGGGCGATCGCCGGGGGCGATCTCGAGACCGCGGCCCGCCAGCTGGGACGGCGCTACACGGTCTCGAGTCGGGTCCGCCGGGGGGCCGCCCGAGGCCGGACGATCGGATTCCCGACGCTCAACCTCGGGATTCCACGAGGGAAGCTGTTGCCACCCGATGGTGTCTGGGTGGTCGAGGTGGAGACCCCTGCCGGCCGGTTCGGCGGGATGATGAACCAGGGGCACCGTCCGACGTTCGATGACGGGCGCCGCGTGCTGGAAGTCCATCTCCTCGATGTCGAGGTGGACCTGTACGACCGGATGGTGCGGGTCGAATGGCTCGCACCGCTCAGACCGATTCGCCGCTTCGATGGGGCAGCATCGCTCCGCCAGCAACTGGGGATCGATGCCGAGCGCGCCCGGGCCACCTTGGCCGGCGCACCACATGACCTTGATGCGCCGCCTCCGGCGCCCGAGTGACGATGTTTGCTTCGATTCGCAATCGCGTGGTGTTGATCCTGGCCCTCGTGGCGCTGGCGATCTTCTACCTCTTCCCCCGCCCGGAAACGGTCCGGGAACAACTCGCCGACGGCCGGATGCGGGACACGGTCATGACGCGCATCCCGCTCAAGCTCGGGCTTGACCTCCAGGGCGGCATGCACCTGGAGCTCGAGCTCGATGAGAGCGAGCAGGTGTCCACCGATCGCAAGCGTGACACCGATCTCGCGTTGACCGTGCTGCGCAAGCGGATCGACGAGTTCGGTGTCGCCGAACCGGTGATCCAGAAGATCGGGAACGAGCGGATCGTGGTCGAGCTCGCCGGCATCCGCGATCCCGAGCGCGCCAAGACCATCGTCCAGAACACCGCCTCGCTCGAGTTCCGGCTGACCGACAAGACCAATGCCCTCGAGAACGCGTTGCCGGCGATGGACCGGGTACTGGCGAAGCTCGGGATCCGGGGCGACGCCGGTGCGACGCCCACGGCACCGAACCAGGTGTCCGAATTGCTCGGGCAGGGTCTCGACAGCACCGGCAAGGCTGGCGATTCGACCAGCACAGGAACCGACAGCACCGCGGCCGATACGACCAAGGCACCGACCGGCGGGCCGATCCTCCAGGCGTTGATCGCGCCGGGGTCGAGTTTCGGGCTCGCCGGTGCGATCCCGGGCGAATACGCGGTCCTCGAGACGGCCTTCGTCCGGGTCGACTCGCTGCTCCGGATCCCCGAGGTCGCGCGATTGCTCCCGCGGACGGTGGTGTGGCGTTGGGCAGGTGAGCCGATGGCGGTGGGGACCGAACAGATCCGGCTGCTCTATGTCCTCGAGAACGAGACCATGCTGACCGGTGATCGGCTCGAGAGCGCCACGCCCCAGATCGACCCGACCCAGAACAAGCCGGTCGTGAACTTCACGCTCGACCGTGCCGGCGGGCGCCGCTTCGGGGCCGAGACCGGACGCCACATCGGCGACTTCATGGCGATCGTGCTGGATAACAAGGTCCAGGGGCGGGCGCCGAGCATCAATGGCCGGATCGATCGCAGCGGGCAGATCACGATGAATGGCACGCTCCAGGAGGCCCAGGATCTGGCCCTGACGCTCAATGCCGGTGCGCTGCCGATCCCGCTCAAGGTCGTGGCCGAGCGGCAGGTCGGCGCCTCGCTCGGGCTGGATTCGATCCGGAACGGCATCAAGGCGCTGATCATCGGCACCCTGCTCGTCATCATCATCATGATCTCGTACTATCGTCTGGCGGGCGTACTGGCCGTCTGCGCGCTCGGGCTCTACATCCTGTTCACCCTCGCCGGCTTGACCGCCATGGGGGCCACGCTGACCCTGCCCGGCCTCGCGGGCCTCGTCCTCTCGATCGGCATCGCGGTCGACGCGAACGTGCTGATCTTCGAGCGGATCCGCGAGGAACTGATTGCCGGCCGAACCGTGCGGCTCGCCGTGATGGAAGGCTTCCAGCACGCCATGAGCGCGATCATCGACTCGAACGTGTCGACCGTGCTGACGGCGCTCTTCCTCTTCCAGTTCGGGACCGGTCCGGTCAAGGGCTTTGCCGTCACGCTGATCATGGGCATCGCGGCGTCGATGCTCACTGCGATCTTCATCACGAAGACCTTCTTCCTGCTCTGGCTTGAGCGGAAGGATCCCCTCGCCACCACCTTGAGCATCTGACCACCATGATACGCATCTTTGCCAACGCAAATTACGACTTCATCGGCATGCGCCGGAAGGCAGTCATCGCCACCGGCGTGCTGCTGGCGCTCGGCCTCGTGGCGCTGCTCGGCCGCCGGATCAACTACTCGATCGAGTTCACCGGCGGGACCATGGTCGAGGCGAAGATCGCCTCCGCGGCACCGTGGGACATCGAGACCGTGCGGAGCGAGCTCGCCACTGCCGGACTCGGCAATGTCGAGATCACCCCGTTCGGCGACGGACACGAGATCGCGATCCGGGCCCAGGACGTGGTCGCCGGCGGCGACGTGAACGACACACAGGCCACCGCGAACGCCGTGGGTGCTGTCCTTGACCAGATCGCCGGCACGGGACAGTGGACCCGGATGTCCGCCGAAGCGGTGAGCCCGAAGGTGGGTGGCGACCTCCGGTCGCAGGCCTTCCTCGCGATCTTCTTCTCGTTCTTCGCGGTGCTCGCCTATCTGGCATGGCGCTTCGAGTGGCGGTTCGGCCTCGCCTCGGTCGTCGCGACGGCCCACGACATCATCCTGACGATCTGCTTCATCGCCGTGATGAAGATCGAGGTCGGTCTCGTGGTGGTTGCCGCGGTGCTCTCGATGGTGGGCTATTCGCTCAATGACACGATCATCATCTTCGATCGGGTCCGCGAGAACATGCACAGGGATCGGAACCGTGACTGGATCCCGGTCCTCAACCGGTCGATCAACGAGACCCTGCCACGCTCGGTGCTGACGCACACGACCACGCTGGCTGCGCTGACCGCCCTCATCCTGTTCGGCGGCGATGTGATCCAGCCGTTTGCGTTGGTGATGGCATTCGGCGTGTTCACCGGCACCTTCTCGTCGATCTTCATCGCGGCACCGGTGCTGCTGATGATCGAACAGAAGTGGCCCGGGATGGGTGGCCACGGTGTCAAGGTTGCCAAGGCGACGCCCCGACGGAGCGCCTCGCAGTCGGTGTGATCGACTGCATCGATACGCACTGTCATCTCGGCGATCCCGCCTTCGCCGAGGATCGAGTCGACGTGATGGCACGCATGCGCACGGCCGGGGTCGGTCGTGCGCTTGTCATTGAGAGTGAACTCGCCCGCCTGGACACGACACGTGGGTGGCTGGCACACCATCCGGAACTGGCACTCGCGACCGGATGCCATCCGCATGACGCCACCGCGTGGGACGCCGCGCTGCGTGCCCGCCTGCAGGGACTCTGGCAGGGCGGGGTCGTCGGCGCGGGCGAGATGGGCCTCGACTATCACTACGACCACGCGCCCAGGGCGATCCAGCGCCGCGTGTTCAGCGAGCAGCTCGCGCTGGCGGTCGAGGTCGGGTTGCCGGTGATCATCCACGCGCGTGAGGCGGACGCCGATGTCGCCGCGATCCTCGCCGAGCAACCCGCCGCGCGCGTGGTGCTGCACTCGTTCAGCAGCGGTCCGGGGCTCCGGGATGCGGGACTCGACCGTGGGTACTGGTTCTCGTTCTCGGGAATGCTCACCTTCAAGTCGTGGCCTGATCTCGACACGCCGCGTCTCGTGCGGCCGGACCGCCTCCTGGCCGAAACCGATGCCCCGTACCTCGCCCCGGTGCCCTACCGGGGTCGCCGGAACGAACCGGCGTTCGTCGTCGAGGTGGTCCGGAGACTCGCGGAGCTCCGCGGGATTGAACCGGCGGAGATGGCGCGCATCACGACGGGCAACGCCCTGAAGCTGTTCTGGCCCGGCCACGCGGATCCGGAGCCGTCACCTGACGGTGGCGGCTAAATTCCTGCTGTTCGCTGCTCGATTCCTGTGTCTCGTCGCTCGTCTCTCGTTTCTCGTCCTGAGGACCTCATGAAGATCATCGCCACATCCGACGCTCCCGCCGCCATCGGACCCTACAGTCAGGCCGTTCGCATCGGGGACCTGCTCTATTCCGCCGGCCAGATTGCACTGGATCCCGCCACCATGGAAGTCGTGCCCGGCGGCGTCCCGGAGCAGACGGATCGGGTCTTCCGGAACCTGCGCGCGGTGCTCGCCGCGGAAGGGATGACCTTCGAGCATGTCGTCAAGACCACCGTCTTCCTGCGTGACATGGCGGACTTCGGCGCGATGAACGAGGTGTACGCGCGGTTCATGGGTGAGCACCGCCCCGCGCGATCCACGGTGGCGGTGGCCGGGCTGCCGAAGGATGTCCGGGTCGAGATCGAGGTCGTGGCCAGCAGCCGGTGAATTCTGGTCGGCGTCCGGACCCGGTGATGCGCCTGATCGAGCGCGGACTCGCCCTCATCCCTCGGCGTGCCCGTCGCGTGGTGTACGCCCCGAGTCGGATGGCCAGTGGGGCATGGGACCGCTTTGTCGAATGGTTCAACCATCTCGATCTCTCCGAAAACGCGGTCCTGCTCGGGTTCGCGGTGCTGGTCGGGATCGGCGGCGCCTTCTCGGTCGTCGGGTTCTTCAAGGCGATCGACATCGCGTACGCCATCTTCTTCAGCTGGCCATCGACCTGGATGCCGGCCTTCGGCCCCTGGGTCACCCGTCCACTGATCACCGCAGCCGCGGTGGTCACGGCCTGGTGGATCATGCGCCGCTTCGCCCCGGGCGAGGAGGGGCTCACCGTGCCCGATGTGCAGCGGCGTGTGGTGCGCGCCGGCGCGCGGATTCCGGTCCGGCCCGCGTTGGCTCGCACGGCGGCGTCCGCCGCGACTCTGGGGGGGGGGGCATCGGCCGGCTCGGAGGGACCCGTGGCCGTCCTCGGGGCCGCGGCGGGGTCGTTCCTCTCGCGACTCTTTCGATTCGGTGCGGACCGCTCGACCCTGCTCGTCGCCGCGGGGGTCGCGGCCGCCATCAGTGCCGCATTCAACGCCCCGCTGGCCGGCGCCTTCTTTGCGCTTGAGGAAATCCTCGGCGGCTTGAGCGTGGCCGCGTTCCCGGTGGTGGTGGTCGCCAGCGTCGTTGCTGCGGTGATCTCGCGCGGGGTGTTCGGCAATCATCCCGCCTTCCCGGTGCCGATCGAGTACTCGTACACCCATCTGTGGGAGGTCGCCCTGGCCTATCCGATGCTCGGCGTGGTGGTCGGCATCGTGAGCGCGTGGTTCATCAGGGTCTACTTCCGCTTCGCGCATCCCCACATCACCGCGACGCGCGCCGCCCTCGCCGGCGGGATCGTGGGATTGATGGTGGCTGCCAGCAACGGCCTGCTCGTCGGCAAGGGACACCTCGCGATCCCGCTCGATGTCTTCGGGACGATGGTCTGGTGGATGATCGCCCTGCTTGCGATCGGCAAGATCATCGCCACGGCGCTGACCCTCGGCTGGGGTGGGTCCGGCGGCGTGTTCACCCCCTCCCTGTACATCGGGGCCGCGACCGGTGGGGCGATGGGAGCGGGCCTCGCCTCCCTCTTCCCGAACGCCGGCCTGCAGCCGGCTGCCTACGGCATTGTCGGCATGGGGGCCATGGTCGCCGCCGCCACCGGCGCGCCGATCACGGGCATCCTGCTCGTCTTCGAGGTCAGTGACGACTACGCCTTGATGCTCCCGCTCATGCTCACCACGGCGGTTGCCGTGATCGTGGTCAAGCGCCTCCAGCCGGACAACCTCTACAGTGGCTGGCTCCGACGTCGCGGCATCAATCTCGAACAGGGAGTGGATCGCGACCGTCTGGCGGGACTCACGGTCGCGGATGCCATCGACCGGGAGATCACCGTGGTCCAGGATCACGAGCCGGTCGAGGGCCTCATTCGTCGCTTCGCCTTCGCTGACCAGACCGTCTACCCCGTCGTGGACGACCGACGTCGGCTGCTGGGCGTGGTGACGCTCCGGGAATTGGGGGCGATGGCCCAGTCAACCGAAACCATCGACCCGGGTCGCACCGCGCGTGATGTCGCGAACCCGACCGAGGCCTTGACCCTCGACGTGTCGCTGCTCGAAGTGACCCGTCGCCTCGGCGCACTCGGGGTCGCGGCCCTCCCGGTCGTCGATGCCCCGAGCAGCCGCCTCCTCGGCACCGTGGGCCGAGCCGGGATTCTCGCTCGGTACGGCCGAGCGATGGCCGATCGCACCGGATGAGCGCGCTTGGGAATCGCCCCATCCCTCGCCACCTTTCCGAGGTGAAGATCGCCTTCGTCGTGTTCGCGCTGCTCGCCCCGGTCGGTCCGCTCGCCGCCCAGCAACCGATCGCCCCACCGGGGCCATCGCGACCGATCCCCACCACGCCCTCTCGACCCTCCCCGCTCGGCTACTTCGCCCGGTCCCTGCTGGTGCCGGGATGGGGGCAGGCCTCACTGGATCGGAAGTTGACCGGCGGCCTCTTCATCGCCTTCGAGGGAATCGCGCTCGGCATGATGCTCAAGGCCAACACCGAACTGCGCTACCTCGAGCGGACCGGATCGGCACGCGTGGAGGACAAGCGCAATGAGCGGCAGGACTGGCTGGTCCTGATCGGCGCCAACCACCTGTTCGCCGGGCTCGAGGCCTTCGTCGCCGCAAATCTCTACGATTTCCCCGGCGACCTTCGCGCCCGTCCCCTGAGTGATGGCCGCACCGGGCTGGGGCTCCAGTTCTCGTTGCCGCGATGAACCACACCGCCCCCATCGGGATCTTCGATTCGGGAATCGGCGGCCTGACCGTGGCTCGGGCGATCTACACCCTCCTCCCGAACGAATCGACCATCTACCTCGGCGACACCGCTCGGGTGCCCTATGGCCCGAAATCGCCGGCGACCGTCGAGCGCTACAGCCACGAGATTCTCGAATGGTTGGTGGCGCAGGGGGTGAAGGCCGTGGTGGTGGCCTGCAACACCGCCACCGCGCACGCCCTGCCCTCGCTCCAGGCGGCGGTGGAGATCCCCGTGATCGGTGTCGTCCAGCCGGGCGCGCGCGCGGCCGTCGCCGCGACGACGGGGGGGGGAGTCGGCGTGATCGGCACGGCCGGCACGATCGCCTCGGGCGCCTACCGACGGGCGCTGCTCGAGGCGCGACCCGGTCTCCGGGTGATCGAGCAGGCGTGCCCGCTCCTGGTGCCGTTGGTCGAGGAAGGGTGGTTCGCCCACCCCGCCACGCGGATGATCGCCGAGGTGTACCTGCAACCGATCATCGCAGCGGAAGTCGACGCCCTCGTGCTCGGCTGCACCCACTACCCGCTCCTCAAGCCGCTGCTCGGCGACCTGTTGCCGGCGGACGTCCGCATGATCGACAGCGCCGACGAGACCGCGCACGACGTCGCACGGGTGCTCCAGCAGGCCGACCTCGCTGCGCCGACCGGGGCAGCGGCCAGGCACCGGTGGGCGGCGACCGATGACGTCGAACGGTTTGCCAGGCTCGGCTCGCTCTTCACCGGGCGGATCGTGTCGGATGTCGAACTGGTGCGCCTTGGTGGCGCCTAGGCGAACCGCCGGAGGACGGCCCCACCCGCATCGAGTGTTGCGTAGCGATGGCCATCGAGCCAGGCCCCGGGATTGAGGTACCACCGTCCGGGTTCCACTTCGACCGCGGCCTCGCGATGCGTATGTCCCATCACGAGGGCCCGGATGGCCTGGTCGCGGGCCAGTTCGGCCGTGGCCCACTGGTGCTGCCGCTCCGCCGCGGCCTGCACCGCCTCGGGATGGGTCTCGCCATAGGCGAGGTTGTGCCCCATCCGGTCGGCGAGCCAAAAGCCGAGATCCGGGTGGAGCAGGCGATAGGTGGCAATCACGGCGGGCGATGAGGTCGCACGGTGCATCCACGATGCCCCCGGTCGCTCCTCGTGAAGCCCATCGCCGTGGATCATGTGGACCGGGCCCGCGGCGGTCGGCCACGCCAGCCGATGCGGATCGAACCGGATCCCGGCATCTTCCTGCCAGAAGGAGCCTCCCCATCGATCGTGATTGCCGCCGACGAGCGCGACCGGGATCCGGCGGGCGAGCGTCGTGAGCGCCGCCGCGATCCGAAAGCAGCGGCGCGGGATCAAGCGGCGATAGCTGAACCAGTAATCGAAGATGTCGCCGGCGAGGAGCAGCGAGTCGCCGGGCCGGGGAACCTGGTCCAGGAAGGCGAGGAATGCCGCTTCGTCGGAGGAGGGAGCCGCGCCGAAGTGCGAATCGGCCACTACCAGGAGTCGGGTATCTTCCACGGGTCGAAAGGTGCCGAATGACCATGGATCAGGCAACAGACGCCCCGATTGTCACCATCCGTCGCCGAGTGGACTACTCGGAGACCGATCAGATGCGTGTGGTCTACCACGCCCGGTATCTCGTCTGGCTCGATGTGGCCCGGACGGAACTCCTCCGGACCACCGGCATCAGCTATCGGGAGCTCGAGGCCCTGGGACTCCGTCTCGCCGTGAGCGACCTCACCATGCGGTATCGTCGCCCTGCCAGGTATGATGATCCCGTGCGTGTGCGATGCTGGATCCGCGATCGCGCCTCGCGTCGGATCGAGTTCGGCTATGCTGTCGAGCACGATGAGACCGATGAGCTCCTGGCGACGGCGACGACCGCGCTGATGGTGCTCGATACGAACTTTGCCTTCGCGCGACTGCCCGAGCATGTCGGGACTCGCCTCCTCTCCCGTCCCGACCCGGTACGCCTGTGAATCGTCTCGGACTGCTGCTCGCCCTGCTCGGTGCCTCGCCGTCACTCCTGCCCGCACAGGATGCGGCCCTGGTGGGGGACCTGGCCCCGATCCTCATGGCGGAGGATCGACGAGTCCTCGATACGGCCGTGTTTGCTCGTGCGATGGAACATCCGGATCCGCTCGTTCGCAAGACCGCGATCACGGCCATGGGCCGCATCGGCGACCATGCGGGACTCCGACTCATCCTCCCGCGACTCTCGGATCGTGACCCGGGGGTGATCGCAACCGCCTTCTTCGCCCTCGGGCTCCTCGGCGATACGATGGCCTCGGGGCCGATCCTGGACCGGCTCCGCCAGGGCGACAGCCTGACCGATGACGCCCTGGCCCAGGCTGCGACGAGCCTTGCACGGCTGGCTGATGCCCATGCCGCTCGGGCCGTGCGCGATGTGGTCGGGGATGTCGGTGAGCTCGCGGCGGATCGACGGGCGGCGATGCGATCCCAGGCTGCCGTCGAGTCATGGCGACTCGGGGAGCGTGCACCCGTCGAGCAGCTCCTCACGCTGGCACGGGATTCCAGCGCCGGACTGCGGTGGCGGGCGACCTACGCGCTCGGTCGATTGCAGACGGCAGCGGCCGGTGATCTGCTGGTCTCGGCGCTCCGAGACCCGATTCCGCTGATCCGCGAGACCGCAGCGAAAGCCTTGACCCGACGCTTTGCCGACACTGCCGGACTCGACCCCCACATGGTCGTGTCGGAACTGGCTCGCGCCTTCACCGATCGCACGCCCGGCGTGCGAATCAATGCCTTGCAGGCCGTCGCCACCTTTGCGGACTCGAGCATCGTCGGCGATGTCCTCCCGCTCATGGTCGACGAGGACCGCACGGTGCGCATCGCCGCCGCAGGGGCCCTCGGCGCCGTGGGTGGTCATGGCGCGGTCGCCGTCCTCGTCGAGGCCGTCCATCCCGACAAGAATGACTGGGGCGTCCGACAGGCAGCGTTCCTCGCGTTGGCACGGCTCGATCCCGCGGCGTTTGCACCCGTGGGAGAGGCGTGGCTCGGTTCGCCGGACCCGTTCGACCGGCTCACGGCGATCGATGCCTGGTCGACGCTCGGCCCGACCGCGGCCAGTCGGATCGAGGCCCTGGTCGATGACCCGGACAGCCGGGTCCGCGGTGCGGCATTGTCGTCCTGGGTCCGTCTCGAGCCGGCCGCGCGCGACCGGCAACGTGCGGCCGCGCTCCGCGCGTGGCAGGGTGATGACCAGACCCTCCGCGCCACCGCGTTGCGGGTGCTCGCGCCGACCCCGACCGACGCCGCCCTCGACCTGCTCGTCGAGGCGTGGCAGGGGGGGGGAGAGGAGATTCGCGAGACGGTGCTCGGCCAGCTCGCAGGATGGGCACGTCGAGATCCCGGCGTGATCGAGCGCCTCGCCGCGCCGTCCCGGCGAGCCATCCTCGAACGCCCGGATGATGCCGAGTTGCGATCGCTCGCCCGTCGCCAGCTCCCGATGCTGGCGGAAGTGTGGGGGCCGGTGGCGCCGATCGAGACGGGCCGGACCCTCGAGGACTACCGTCAGCTCGTCAGCCGCTATCTCCTCGCCACCGAGAATCCCAAGGTGACCATCGAAGTCGACCGGCGCGGCACCGTGGAACTCGAGTTGCTGCCCCGTGAGGCACCGCTCACCGTGGCCAACTTTCTCCGCCTGGTCGATCGTCGCTATTTCGACAACGGGCGCTGGCACCGAGTGGTCCCGAACTTCGTGGTGCAGGATGGTGATCCCACCGGAACCGGGTCGGGCGGACCGGGATGGTCGATCCGCGATGAGATCAATCGACTGCACTACGACGTGCCGATGCTCGGCATGGCGCTCTCCGGCCCCGACACCGGCGGCAGCCAGTGGTTCATCAACCTGTCGCCTCAGCCCCATCTCGATGGTGGGTATACGATCTTCGGGAAGGTCACCGGCAGCGTCGCGGCCCTGCGGCGCATCCTGCCAGGGGACCGCATCCGTTCGATCCATCGTGGTGCTGCGCCTTGAGTGAAGAGGGATTCGGGGCGACCTTCCACCGCATGCGTGTTCATGCCCTGCCACTCTCCGTCCTCCTGGCGGCCCTCGGAGGCTGTGCCACCGCCCTGCCGGGCCCCAGGATGCCGACCCCGCTTGCCGCGGCCGGTCCGGCGACGATCGTCGGCTGGGTCACGGAGCTCCGTCATTCGGTCGCGACCGAGACCCGATTCGACGCGAGGTTCCAGGAGGGCAGTGGGGCGGAGGCGAGTCTCCGCGGCGCTGTGGTCATCGCCCCGCCAGATTCGCTTCGGTTCGACGCACGTGGCCCACTGGGCTCGGCGGCACGTGCCGTGTTCGTGGTGGGTGATTCGGCCATCTGGGCCGAGCCGGAGGAGGAAGTCACCAATCTGGTGCCGGAATACGACCTGCTGTGGGCCCTGGTCGGACAGGCCCGTCCGCCAGTGGACGGAGACGAGTTGTTCGCCCAGTCGTCCGCGACCGTCCGAGCCTGGCGGTACGTGCGAGGGGTTGACACGGTCAACTACCTCCTGACGACGACGCCGAAGCACAGCCTGGTGGCCGAGGTCCGGCGTGGCGGGACGCTGATCGGTCGGGTCTTCACCACCTTCGGTGCGGACGGCAGGCTGGCCAAGGCGCAGCTGGATGTCCCCTCGCGCCCCGCGCGCCTCACACTCACATTCCGCAATCACCGGACGCCGGATTCGTTGCCGGCGTCGCTGTGGATCCGGCCTGATGATGCGCCGTAGTCGCTGGAGGGTGTGCCTCGCCGTCCTCGCGCTGGCGGGCTGCTCGTATGGATTTGCCGGGGGAGGACTCCCGCCGGGCATCCGGACGGTCGCGGTCCAGCCGTTCGAGAATCAGACCACCGACCCGACCATTGCCCAGCAGGTGAACCGCACGATCCGGGATGCCATGGAGCAGCGACTCGGTCTCAGGATCGTGGCCGAATCGCAGGCTGATGCGATCGTGACGGGCACCGTCCGCCTGTATGAGCCGGACCAGCCGGTCGGCTATCGGGGGACCGGGGCTGGTGCGGGTGAGCGAGGGGGCACGGTGGAGGTGAGCAAGCGCCTCTTGCGACTCACGATCGATCTCTCCATGGTTGATCAACGCACCGAAAAGGATCTCCTCAAGCAACGCACCTTCCCGGCCGACGCCCAGTACGATCCCGGTCGGGAAGCGGAGGGACGCCGCACCGCCCTGGAATTGCTCGTCAATGCCCTCGTGAAGGAGGCCCAGTCGCAATGGTGAAGCCACATCCTGATCGCCGGCTCGGGGCCAGCAAGTTCGGGTGCCTCGGGACCCTGGCCGTGCTGGTGTTGCTCCTCTACGTCGGCATCCTGTTCGGCCGACCGTGGTTCCGGTACCAACGCTGGAACGACGAGATCCGGACGGTGGCGGGATTCGCCAGCGCCATGCCCGACTCCGCCATGCGGGCACGCCTGGAATCCCAGGCCGACTCGCTCTCCCTGCCGCCCGCCGCCAAGCGGAAACTCACCCTCAAGCGGTTGCCCAATCCGCCGCGGATGGAGATCCGCTCGGAGTATTCCGAGACGGTCACGATCCCGTTCCTCGGTGAGAAGGTCCTGACCTTCAAGCCGTTCGGGGAGTCGTCGCTCTGAGTTGGGGAGGCACCGCCTCGAAGATCCGGAGCCGGGACGACGCCCGTGCCTGGCGAGCCGTCCAGCGCGAGCCGGTGGTCTTCACCAATGGCGTGTTCGACCTGTTGCACGCCGGGCACGTGGCGGTGCTCGAGGCCGCCCGGGCGTTGGGGGGGGGGCTGGTCGTCGGCCTCAATGACGACGCCTCGGTCCGCACCCTCGGGAAGGGCCCGGAGCGCCCGATCCGTCCCGCCAGCGACCGCGCCCGGACCCTCGCCGCCTTCGCGGCGGTCGATTGCGTGGTCCTCTTCGCCGAGTCGACGCCGTTCGCCCTCATCGAACACCTCACCCCCGATGTGCTCGTCAAGGGGGGGGATTATCATCCCGACACCGTCGTCGGCGCCGAGCTGGTGCGCGCGCGCGGTGGACGCGTGGTCATCGTCCCGCTACTTCCTGATCTCTCGACATCCCGTCTCGTGGAGCGTCTTCGTGTCCCGTCCTGATGGCCGCCAGAACCATGAACTCCGTTCGACCCTGCTCGAGCGCCGTGCCAATCCGTTCGCGGAGGGGTCGTGCCTCGTGCGCACGGGCGGCACGCTGGTCCACTGCACCGCAAGCGTCGAGCCGGGCGTGCCACCCTTCCGGAAGGGCTCCGGGCTCGGCTGGGTCACGGCCGAGTATGCGATGCTGCCCCGCGCGACGTCCGAACGCACCCGGCGCGAACGTGCCGGGGCCGGCGGACGGACGCAGGAGATCCAGCGATTGATCGGTCGATCACTTCGTGCGTCCATGGGCACGTTTGCCTTCGGGGAGTACACCATCCGGATCGACTGCGACGTGCTCGTGGCCGATGGGGGTACGCGCTGCGCCAGCATCACCGGCGCGGCGGTGGCGTTGCACGATGCCTGTGCGTGGTTGGCCAGGGAGACCGGGCAGGATTCACCCTTCGGCCGCTGGGTCGCGGCGGTCTCCGTCGGCAAGATTGCCGGCGAACCGCGCCTCGACCTGGTCTACCTCGAGGACCGCGATGCGGAGGTCGATGCCAACGTCGTGATGCTCGAACCCGGCGACTATGTCGAGGTGCAGGGGACCGGTGAGCACGGCACCTTCGATCGCACGGAGCTGGGCGGATTGCTCGATCTGGCCGATCGCGGACTCGCCGAACTCTTCGCGCTCCAGCGGGCCGCCGTCGCCGAGTGAATCGCCTCCTCGTCGCGACACGGAACCGCGGCAAGCAGGCCGAGTTCCGGCGCCTGCTGTTGCCGCTCGATCGCGAGATCTGCTTTCCCGATGACCTCGGTCTCGTGGAGATGCCGGACGAGGATCGACTCGAGGTGCACGCCTCCTTCGAGGCGAACGCCCGTGCCAAGGCCGAATGGTTCCGGGATCGTGCCGGGCTCGACACGCTGGCCGATGACAGCGGCCTCGAGGTCGATGCGCTCTTCGGCGCGCCGGGCGTCCACAGCAAGCGATTCGCGGGTGACGTCGGTCCCGAGGAATCGGTCGCCGAACGCAACATCGCGGAACTGCTGCAGCGACTGCGCGGGGTGCCGGCTCGAGGACGTTCGGCCCGGTTCCGGTGTGTCCTCGTGCTCTCCCGGGCCGGCGGAGCGGGTCAGGAGATCGTCGCGGAAGGCAGCGTCGAGGGGCGCATCCTCGACGCGCCCGATGGCGCCAGCGGGTTCGGATATGATCCGGTCTTCTGGTCGACCGAGCTCGGGAGGGCCTTCGGATCGGCCTCGGCCGAGACCAAGGGCTCCGTCTCGCACCGGGGTCGCGCGGTAGCCTCGCTGGTCGAGGCCCTTCGAGGCTAGATTGTGCGCCACGGGGCGTGGCGCAGTCCGGTAGCGCGTCCGCTTTGGGAGCGGAAGGCCCCCGGTTCGAATCCGGGCGCCCCGATTGGAAGGCGAGAAGGCGAGAAAGCGGACACCGCGATCTCGCCTTCTCGCCTTCGGCCGAGCTATCTCCGTCGGTCCACCACCCAGGCCGGCCAACCGGTCGCCGCGGGGTCGAAGACCGACTCCGGCAGGTCCACACCGGTCTTGACCCAGGTGTACTCCTCGACCATCCCGAGCACCCCGCCGCTCCAGAACTCGATTCGCCGTTCGACCAACCCGTGACCGGTATCGGAGTACTCGGTGATCCGGGTGTCATTGACGGCCCCTTTCCGCGTGGGCTGCATCACCCGCACCACCACCATCCGATCAGTATCGACCCAGAACTGCGGCTTCGTCGAATCGCCAACCATGGCCCCGACAATGGTGATCGGCATCCCGTTCCATGTGGTCGAGTCGGTGGTGCCGAGGTCGAAATGCTGACCTCGCAGCTTGTTCACCACCTGATCGGGGTTCCCGACATGGACGTCGTGCAGCAGGACCAGCAGCGCGTGGACCAATGGGCGGCGGACCAGAGCCTGTCCGGGACCGAACTGGTAGAGTGTGTCGCTCCGGAACACCATCCCGCCGACGGCCGAATCGTGGCGAACCATGTCGATCCGCAGGCTGCCCGGCCGCGACATCGATTCGTACCACGTTTCCTCGGGCCGATCCGGCGTCCCCGGCCATGTGCTCCGTTGTTCGAAGATGAGGGTCGTCCACCAGTCGGATCGGTGCAGGGCATTCATCTGCCGGAGCAGGGCCTCGCCATCCGGGCTGGGACCCATCCCGGAGGCGGTCAGTACGAGGGCGAGGGTGGCGAGCAACATCGGAGCCTCCGGGGCGTTGGGGACGGGCGGCCATACGGTCGGCAGGCCGGTGCGGTTTCCAGTAGATTATCAGCAGTCGGGGATCGGGATACCCTCACCACCCTTCACGGTCAGGAGCGATCATGAGCATGAGTTCGGAATTCAAGGAATTCGCCCTCAAGGGCAACGTGATGGATCTGGCTGTCGGTGTCATCATCGGCGCCGCGTTCGGCAAGATCGTCACGTCCCTCACCGATGACATCATCATGCCGGTCGTGGGCAAGGCGCTCGGTGGCCTCTCCTTCGAGAACTACTTCCTCCCGCTCAGCGACGTTCCTGCCGGGACCGAGCATACGCTCGAGGCGATGAAGACTGCCGGGGTGCCCGTGCTCGCCTGGGGGAATTTCGCCACGATCGTCCTCAATTTCCTGATCCTCGCGTTCATCATTTTCCAGATGGTCCGCATGATGAATGCGCTTCGACGGAAGGAAGAGGCGGCACCAGCGGCTCCGGCCGCGCCACCCGAGGACGTGGTCTTGCTGCGCGAGATTCGCGACGCCCTTCGGAAGTGACCTCCGCGGGGGGCCCCGAACCGTTCAGGGCCCTCCGCTCTCTCGACATCCACCGCCCCTGTAGCTCAGCTGGATAGAGCACCGGCCTTCTAAGCCGATGGTCGCAGGTTCGACTCCTGCCGGGGGCACTCCGCCGGATTGCTGACATGCCTGACGATCTGTTCGCCTCACCCCGTTCACGCACCGTGGCGCTGCTGCTCGCCTTCTTCCTCGGCTGGTTCGGCGCGCACCGCTTCTATGCCGGGAAGATCCAGACCGGGATCCTCCAGGCGCTGACGCTGGGTGGCCTCGGCATATGGTGGCTGTACGACAACATCATGATCCTCGCCGGCAGCTTTCGCGACAAGGAGGGACTCCTGATCGCCAACTGGGAGCCCGAGAGCGATCGCATGGTCCAGGCTGGCACCGCCGGCGCGATCTTCGACGAGCTCGATCAACTCCGGAGTGAGGTCGCGCACTTGCACGAACGACTCGACTTCGCCGAGCGGTTGTTGGTCGACCCCGAACGTGGCCCGCGTCCCGAACGATGAACCCATCGACCGACCCCCCCGTTCGGTCACCGCTCCGCGCGATCCTCGCCCTCTCGTTCCCGATCGTGGTGGTCAATGTCGGGATGATGTTCATGGGAACGGTCGACACGCTGATGGTCGGCCGCGTCTCCGCCGAGGCCCTCGCGGCCGTCGCGATCGGGAATGTCTATTTCTACGGGCTGGTCATGCTCGGGGTCGGGATCCTCCTTGCACTCGATCCGGTGATCTCGCAGGCCCTGGGTGCGGAGGATCACCTCGGCGTCACGCTTGGCGTGCAGCGCGGGATGCTGCTCGCCGCGCTCCTCTCGTTGCCCGTGATGGTGCTCCTTGCCCTCGGCGAGCCGATCCTCAGGCGGCTCGATCAACCCGCCGAGGTGATGCCGCTTGTCGGCACCTACTGCGTGCTGCTCGTTCCGGGTGTCTTCCCGTTTCTCGCGTTCAATGTGGGGCGCCAGACCCTGCAGGCGATGCACCGAGTGGCACCCATCGTCTGGACGATCGTGATCGCCAACCTCGCCAACGTGGGGCTCAACCGCTGGCTCATCTTCGGGGGGCTCGGTGTCGCCCCGATGGGCGTGGCCGGATCGGCGTGGGCCACGACCATCTCGCGCGTGCTCATGGCCGTCATGGTGTTCCAACTCGGTCGAGGAGACCTCGCCGGCACCCTCCGGCCGTGGCATCCGGAATCGTGGGGCCGCCGCGCGCTCTATCGGCTTTTCCGGCTTGGCTTGCCGATCGGCATTCAGATCGAGATCGAGTTCGCGGCGTTCAGTACCGTGGCACTCCTCATGGGGACCTTCGGGACGGTGGCGGTCGCGGGTCACCAGATCGCGCTCAACCTCGCTTCGCTCACCTTCATGGTGCCGATGGGAGTGGGCATGGGGGCCGCGGTGGTGGTCGGGCGCGCCGTCGGCCGTCACGACCCCGCGCGCCTGCGCGCCGCCGCACGCGCAGCTCTTGGTGTCGGTGCCGGTTTCATGTTCTGCACGGCCGGTGTGCTGCTGCTCCTGCCGCGGTTCCTGGCTTCGCTCTATTCCACCGATCCCGCCGTGGTCGCCTTCGCGGCCGCCCTCCTGCCGATCGCCGGGATCTTCCAGGTCTTCGATGGATTGCAGGTGGTGTCGGCCGGTATCCTTCGCGGACTCGGGGATACCGCTGCCCCGATGCTGATCAACCTGGTCGGGTTTGCGGGTGTCGGGATCAGCGCCTCGATCCTGCTCGCCTTCAAGACGTCTCTGGGTCCGGTCGGGCTCTGGTGGGGACTCGTGCTGGGATTGTCGTCCGTGGCGTTGATCCTCCTGCTCAGGGTGCGGGTGGCGATCCAGCGACCGCGTGCGCGGGTCGCCACCTAGCCGCAGCGCATCACTCCCCGCGCGGCCTCGGCGATGCGGCGTACCGTGCATCGGCTCGAACCCGACTGGCGCTGTCGCCGAAGATCTTCTCCCCATCGTAGCGGCCGTTCTCGATGAAGACCTCCGAGGTCTTCCGACCACTCGCCACACTGCCCGCGAGATGAATCCCGGGGACGTTCGATTCCAGCGTGTGCGGATCGCGGATCGCCCGGCCACTCTCGGGGTCCAGCGCGATGCCGATCGATTCCAGCAGCGCAAAATCCGGGTGATATCCCGTGAGCAGAAATACCGCATCAGCGGGCAATCGACGTGACGCACCATGGCCCGCGACCGTGACGGTCCGCGGTGTGATCTCGGTCACGATCGTCCCGAATTCGGCCCGGATCGATCCGGCCGCCACCCGATTCTCGAAGTCAGGCCGCAACCAGTACTTGACGCTCGGGCCCAATCCTGTGCCCCGATGCACCAGGGTCACCCTTGCCCCGGCACGCCACGCCTGGAGGGCAGATTCGATCGCCGAGTTCTTGCCACCAACAACGACCACGTCGAGACCGGAGAGGACATGGGGTTCCACGAACCGATGGTGGACATGAGGGAGCTCCTCGCCGGGCACGTCCAGGAGGTTCGCATGATCGAAGTACCCGGTCGCCAGCACGACCCGTGGAGTGCGGATCACGGCCGCGCCGTCCCGGCCCTCCACGCTCGCATGGTGCTCGCCGTTGACCTGAGCAATGCCGCGGAGGCGAACGCCCGTCCGTACGTCGAGCCCTTCGGTCCGGACCACGCCGCGGTAGTAGGCGAGCGCCTCCTCTCGGCGGACCTTGTTCCCGACACTCGGAAGCGGATGGTCACCGATCTCGAGACGTTCAGGCGTCGTGAAGAACTCCATCCCGACCGGGTAGTTCACGATCGAGTTGCAGATCGGGCCGGCATCGATGATCAGCGGCTCGAGCCCGCGGCGTCTCGCGGAGATACCGGCGGCCAACCCGATCGGGCCGGCACCGACGATCAAGGCATCAGGGTGTGCAGGAAAGTCCATGCTGCAATATGCCCCTGGCCGGGCGGGTCGTGTCTCGCGGCACGGTTCACATCGTCAAACAGGTTGTGCGTATCATCCGAAGCCCGGTCCGTCGTGCCGATCCTGGCCGCGACGATCTGCCGCTGCGAGGCATCTGGCGGGCAGGTGGTGGGGCAGCCCGGACTGGTACATCCGACGTCTCTGGAGAACCCATGCGTGACCCGATCCGAGGAGCTGGCCCCCTGACCTGTCCCGCACCGTGCGCCCCAACCGTGGCATGACGACATCTCACTCCGGCCATGCCTCGGCTAGACTGTAGGCGTGCAAACACCCGTGCCGTTCGAGATCGACCCCGTCCACGAACGGGGATGGGACTGGCATACGCTGCTCACCAGCGTGTTGTTCCACCTGTCCCTCATTCTTGTGCTGCTTGTACTCCAGCGCAATCGCCCAATCGCCCCGCCCAGCACACCCAGCCACGAACAGCAGGTGCGACTGGACCCGCCGGTCGAATTCCACCAGGAAACGCCGACCCCGACGCGGCCAAACCCGGTCGTGCCGGACCGGCCGATACCGCTGGGCCCCGATTCGAAACAGCCCGATGCGCCGGTGGCGCGCGAACAGGGCGACCCGGCCCCGATCCCGGAGGATGCCCCACTCGCGGTCGATCCGGGTGGCCAGCCGGACGCCGTGGAGTCGCCGACCCCCGAGAAGCCGGTGGAGGCACAGCGAATTCCATCACCGCGCGATCTGGCCAGCTCGGGAATCATCGCGGCACCGACATCCCCGTTCGGCAAGCGTCCCTCGCCGTTTGGTGCCTTGCCGCCGGCCAGCATGGCGTCCGGTTCCAGCAGCATGGGGCGGGCCGGCATGGGGGCCCAGGACACCCGAGGGTTCCGTGAATCGTTCCCGGAGGCGACCGGTCGTTGCCCGGAGATCCCGGATCCCGGAGTCAATCCGGATGGCAGTCCGGTTCTCTTCTCGCTGGTTGGTGTGGTTCGCGACCACCGAGGCAATCCGTTGCCGAACGCTCACCTGCAGTTGGTGGGCCAGGTCTATGCCACTTTCAGTGATGGTCAGGGGAACTATCGGCTCGAGTTCAATCCGAAGTTGCTCGAGGCCTGCCGGGTCCAGGTCGTGCGCGTCAGCGCCGACGGGTTCAGGACCGCCGACCTGCAGCTCGCCGTCGGCCGGCGCGTGCAGAGCGACGATGTGACCCTCCGACCGCGATAGGAGCGCTGTTGATGCCCGAGATCTGCTGGACCCCGACGGACGCCGCCAAGCGGCACTCGCAGCTGGCGGGCTTCATCGCCGATCGACAGCGCGACGGGGTCCTGCTCCCTGATCCGGATGTGCCGGGGGCCTTTGCGGCGTTGCACCGGTGGTCGATCGCTGACCGGGCCGCCTTCTGGGGGGCCGTCTTCCGCATGGCCTTGCCCCAGCAGCCACCCGACGCGAGTCGACTGGCCATCGAGCACGATGACGTCATGGCCCCACCACCGCGGGGGGGGGCGACATGGTTCCCCGAGGCCCGACTCAACTATGCCGAGGAACTGCTCAGGGGCGACCCCGACGCGGCGGTCCTCGTGCCGTGGGACGAGCGGGGAGCCGGTCCGACCTGGACGCGCGGCGCGCTTCGTCGCGAGGTGGCGCGGGTTCAGGTCGGCCTCGCGGCGCTGGGTGTCGGACCGGGGGATCGCGTCGCGGGATGGCTGCCGAACATCCCGGAGGCGATCGTGGCCATGCTCGCCACCGCCTCGCTCGGGGCCATCTGGACGTCGTGCTCCCCGGACTTCGGGGTGGCAGGCATCGTCGATCGCTTCGGGCAGACGAAGCCCGCCGTGCTCATCTTCGCGGACGCGTACCAATATGCGGGAACGCTCCACGACTGTGTGTCCCGTGCCCGTGAACTGGCCGATCGACTCCCGACCGTCCGCACGTTCATCGCGATCCGGTATCTCGGTACACGGCCGCTGCCGGACGATGCCCGGTTCGTCTCGTGGGACGACCTGCCGGGGGGACCGGATGCGGCCGAGCCGGCCTTCACGCCGCTGGCCTTCGACCATCCGCTCTGGATTCTCTACTCGTCGGGAACCACCGGGTTACCGAAGTGCCTCGTGCACGGGGCAGGCGGGAGCCTGCTCCAGCATGTGAAGGAACATCGACTCCACGGTGATCTCCGGCCTGGCGAGCGGCTGTTCTATTTCACGACCTGTGGCTGGATGATGTGGAACTGGCTGGTCACCGGCCTCGCGAGTGGGGCAACGCTGGTGCTCTACGATGGGGCGCCGATGCCGCCCGACGAACCGGATATCCTCTGGCGACTCGCGGACGAGGCGGCGGTCGATGTCTTCGGCACCAGCGCCAAGTATCTCGCGATGGCGGAGAAGCTGGAGCTCCGCCCCCGAACCGCGCGACGGCCCCTCGCCTCGCTGCGCGCGGTGCTGTCGACCGGCTCGCCCCTCGCGCCGGAATCGTTCGATTGGGTCCACCAGGAACTGCCCGGTGTCCAGCTCTCGTCGATCGCCGGGGGGACCGACATCGTCTCCTGTTTCGTGCTCGGGAATCCATTGACCCCGGTGCGCCGCGGAGAAATCCAGGGACCGGGCCTGGGGATGGCGGTGGCCGTGCTCGACGCGTCCGGTGCGCCGCAGCCGGAGGGGGTGCCGGGTGAACTGGTCTGCCTGGCGCCCTTCCCGTCCATGCCGGTTGCCTTCTGGCACGATCCCGGGGGCGATCGCTACCACGCGGCCTACTTCGATCGCTGGCCCGGTGTCTGGCGACACGGCGACTGGGCGAGCATCATGGCGTCGGGAGGCGTGGTGATCTCTGGTCGGTCCGATACGACCCTCAACCCGGGCGGGGTGCGGATCGGGACCGCAGAGATCTACCGACAGGTCGAGGGGATGCCCGAAGTGCTCGAATCGCTCGTCATCGGCCAGCGCATCCCCGGCGCCGCGCCAGGCGACATCCGCGTCGTGATGTTCGTCCGGTTGCAGGTCGGCATCGCCCTCGATGCGGGCCTGACGGAGCGCATCAAGCAGCGGATTCGCGACGGCGCCTCGCCCCACCACGTCCCCCGCGTGATCCTTGCGGTCCCCGACCTCCCGCGGACGCGGAGCGGCAAACTCAGCGAGCTGGCGGTACGAGACGTCGTGGAGGGCCGGGAGGTCGCGAATACCGGCGCACTCGCGAACCCGGAATCGCTGGCGCACTTCCGGGACCGTCCCGAACTCTCCTGAGGCGGGCCGGGTTAGTTTTGAGGAGTCTGCGGCCACTTCAGGCCGCGCCTGAATCGGGAGGGAGAGGATGACCCACGCCACCTCCAGCGACCCCGCCGTCGGTCTCACGACCACGCAGTCGCCGTTCATCGAGGCCGCGCAGGCGGCTGGTCGCCTGTACATCGAGCAGCCCTACGAGCTCTACTCCGACGCCAACCACGACGTCTGGCGGCGCCTCTACGAGCGGATGGGGCCGCGGTGGGCGCGCTATGCGAACGCGCGGTTCCTGCAGGGGATTGCCACGCTGCACCTCGATCCCAGCCGGGTGCCGCGGCTCGAGGACGTGAACCGGTTCATGGCCCCGCTCACCGGCTTTCGCGCCAAGGCGGTGAGCGGATATGTCCCGGCCTACCTGTTCTTCGACTGCCTCCGTCAGCGCGAGTTCCCCACCACGGTGACGATTCGTGATGGCGAGGTCCTCGACTACCTCCCGGAACCGGACATCTTCCATGACATCGGCGGGCATGTCCCGATGCACGTCGATCCCGCGTTCGCGGAGACACTGGTGCGCTTCGGCGAATGCGCCCGCGCGGCTGCGGAACGGGCCTCGGGCATCGCCGATGCGAGCGACCGGATGCGACGCCTCACCAGCGTGATGACGGCGATGGCCCGCTTCTTCTGGTTCACGATCGAGTTCGGCCTCATGCGTGATCCCGAGTCGGACGAGCTCAAGGCGTATGGTTCCGGCCTGCTGTCCTCGTACGGCGAGTTGGCCCACTGCATCGAGTCCGCGGAGGTGCAACGGGTGCCGTTCCAGCTGGAGTGGGTCGTGAACCAGTCGTTCGAGATCGATCGGTATCAGCCGTTGCTCTTCATCATTGATTCCTTCGACCACCTGTTTGCCGAGGTCGATCGCCTGGTCGACTGGGTGCGCGACGGGCGACTCGACAATGTGGCCCCGGGCGAGCCGACGATCGGCGCCGCGGACCTGCAGAGTTTCCTCGATGCCGCCGCCCTCCATGCCTGAACCTGCCGAGGAGTTGCCCGAGATGACCTCCACCATCACAGCCACCGCACCTGCCATGACGCAGGATGCCTTCCCGATCAACGGCACCGACTACATCGAATTCTGGGTCGGCAATGCGCGGCAATCGGCGATGTTCTACGCCACCACGTTCGGATTCACCCTGGCGGGCTACCGGGGGCCCGAGACCGGCGTCCGCGACCGCGCGTCGTACCTGCTCACGCAGGACAAGCTGCGGTTCGTGCTCACCTCGTCCCTCGGCCCCGAGGGCCCGATCGCGGCGCACGTGCATGCGCACGGGGACGGGGTGCGCGACATGGCCTTCTGGGTGGAGGATGCGCGTGCGGCACATGCGGTGGCCCTCGAGCGCGGGGCGACCAGTGCCCGCGATCCGGAGGTGCTCCGCGACGATGATGGCGAGATCGTCATCGCCGGCATCCGGACCTATGGCGACACGGTCCACTCGATTGTCGAGCGGCGCAACTACCACGGCTTGTTCATGCCGGGGTTCGAGGCGGCCAGTTACCCGTTCGCTCCCCGACCGACCGGTCTCAAGTATGTCGATCACTGTGTCGGCAATGTCGAACTCGGCCGCATGAACCACTGGGTGAAGTTCTACGAGGATGTGCTCGGCTTCACGAACATCCTGACCTTCGATGACAAGACGATCAGCACCGAATATTCGGCGCTCATGTCGAAGGTGATGAGCAATGGCAACGGCCGCATCAAGTTCCCGATCAACGAACCGGCCGAGGGAAAGCGGAAGTCGCAAATCGACGAGTACCTCGAGTTCTACCGCGGGCCGGGCGTGCAGCACATCGCCATTGCCACCGATGACATCATCACCACGGTGCGCGACCTCAAGGCGCGCGGCATCGAGTTCATCACGGTCCCGACGGCGTACTACGATGCCGTGCCGGCCCGGGTCGGCCGGATCGACGAGGACCTCGCGCCGCTCGCCGAACTCGGCATCCTCGTCGATCGCGATGACGAGGGCTACCTGCTCCAGATCTTCACCAACCCCGTGCAGGATCGCCCGACGCTCTTCTACGAGATCATCCAGCGCAAGGGCGCGAAGAGCTTCGGAGCCGGAAACTTCAAGGCGCTGTTCGAGGCGATCGAGCGTGAGCAGGCACGGCGGGGAAATCTTTGAGACGTGAGGCGGCGGTCCTGAGACGTGGCGGGAACGGACCACCCCGCCTCTCAGGACCGCCGCCTCGCGTCTCGCTTCTCGCTTCTCGCGTCTCGCGTCTCGCTTCTCGCGTCTCGCGTCTCGCTTCTCGACACGAAGCCTTACCACCAGAGATCGGATACCATGCCCATCTACCATACCCTCGGCTCGATCCCCCGCAAGCGTCACATCGTGTTTCGCCGCCCCGATGGTGGCCTGTACGCGGAGGAGCTGATGGGCCACGAGGGCTTCGTCGGCACCTCCTCGCTGCTCTATCACGTGCATCCGCCGACGACCGTCGTGCGCGCGCGGCGCGTGGCGGCGATCAACTGGGAGGCCGACACCGACACGTCCCTCAGGCACCGGCACTTCCGGACGGCCGCTGCGGCGACCGGTGGCTCCGCGACGCTCGACCGGATCCCGCTGCTGTTCAACGCCGACATCGCGATGTCGTACGTGCAACCCGACCGCGTCGACACCCACTTCTGGCGGAATTCGCAGGCGGACGAGGTGGTCTATGTCGTCGAGGGGCAGGGCGTGCTCGAGTCCGTGTTCGGCGACCTGCCGTTCAAGCCGGGCGACTATGTGGTGGTCCACCGCAACATCACGCACCGGTGGCGGTTCGATCCTGCCATCACCCTCAAGCTGCTGGTCATGGAGAGTCGGGGCCACGTGCGGTGGCCGAAGCGGTACCACAACGCGATGGGGCAGTTGATCGAAGGGGCGCCCTATTCGGAGCGGGACATTCGCCGGCCCGAGGCGGTCGAGCCCCGGGACGAGCCGGGCGAGTTCCCGATCCTGGTGCGGCAATACGATGCGATCAACGAACTGGTCCTCGACCATCACCCGTTCGACGTCGTCGGGTGGGACGGCTACTTCTACCCCTGGGCATTCAACATCCACGATTTCGAGCCGATCGTGGGCCGGATTCACCAGCCGCCACCGGTGCACCAGACCTTCCAGGGTGACGGATTCGTGATCTGTTCGTTCTGCCCGCGGCCGTACGATTTCGACCCGGCGGCGGTCCCGGCGCCGTACAACCACAGCAACGTCGACTCGGATGAGGTCCTCTTCTACGCCTCGAGCGAGTTCATGAGCCGCAAGGGGATCGAGTACGGCAGCATCACGCACCATCCGGACGGGCTGCCGCACGGCCCCCATCCAGGCCGGGCCGAGGCGAGCATCGGGGCCACCCACACGAACGAGCTGGCCGTGATGATGGACTCGTTCCGGCCGCTGCACGTGGCTCGGCAGGCGATGGCGTTCGAGGACGAGAGCTACCACCGGAGTTGGGTCGAGGGACAGCACGTGGCGTTCAACCCACCAACGAGCTAACCCCTTGCGCTCGGGAGGGCAGGGATCTAGAATAGCCGTCCCTCGAAGCGCTGGTGAGATGCGGTGTTGCGGGGGATGGGGTCGATGGGCGGGTCGTCGAAACGGCAGCCCTTGACCCGGCAGACTGACCATAGTATTCTTGTGGGCTGGCGACGAAAGTGGTCGCCGACCAAGCATTGCAAGACGCTCTTTGACAAGTGATGGTTTGGGAGAAGTCGGAAGGTGCGGACCCATTGATGTGGTGCCGGTTCAGCGGCGTCACGAAGGGTTTTGACTGAAAGACCAATCCGGACAATTGTGAACCAGTTGTTCGGTCTCGAGCTGCATTGAATTTTCCATTGGAGAGTTTGATCCTGGCTCAGGACGAACGCTGGCGGCGTGCTTAACACATGCAAGTCGCACGGAGGCAGCAATGCCTCAGTGGCGAACGGGTGCGTAACACGTGAGGAATCTGTCCATCGGCGGGGGATAGCCGGCCCAACGGCCGGGTAATACCGCGTACGTCGGCGGGGGCGCATGCTCCTGCCGGGAAAGCAGCAATGCACCGATGGAGGACCTCGCGGCCTATCAGCTTGTTGGCGGGGTAATGGCCCACCAAGGCTACGACGGGTAGCTGGTCTGAGAGGATGATCAGCCACATTGGGACTGAGACACGGCCCAGACTCCTACGGGAGGCAGCAGTGGGGAATATTGCGCAATGGGCGAAAGCCTGACGCAGCGACGCCGCGTGCGGGATGACGGCC
>DASSYA010000008.1:0-6598 GCA_035703525.1 Gemmatimonadales bacterium
CTCCAACTGCTCGGGCGTCTCGACCCCAGCCATCAGGGTCGCCAGCGCCGTGGCCTGCGGGTCGTCTTGTCGCTTCCGTCGAGCCATAGCCTACCTCCCTCACTGAGGATATGGCTCATACACAGACTTTCCTACAGGCCCGACGGGAACGGCCCGCCACACTCCCCAGCTTCGCTACGCTCAGCGTGACATCGCTTCTCGCTTCTCGCTTCTCGCCTCTCGCTTCTCGCTTCTATCGCTTCTTCCCGAACTTCTCCCACAGGAAGTACACCGGAATGCCCGACCCGATGATCCCGAAGGTCACAAGGGTGCCACCCACATCGGTGAGCAGGGCGTTGCCCATCATCGCGACGGACGCGACCAGGAAGATCGCGGGCGTGATCGGGTAGCCGAGCGTGCGATAGGGGCGCGGGGCATCGGGGCGCGTCTTCCGCAGGCGATAGACACCGGCGACCGCGAGCGCGTAGAACGGCCACGAGCCGATCACGAACTTGTCGGCCAGCGCCCCGAAATCATTCTGCAAGACATAGATCACGCTCACCGTGGCGGCGGCCCAGATCGCGACCGACGGCGTCTTGAATCGGGGTGACACACGCGCCAGCACCGGGAAGAAGAGTCCGCGATCGGCCATGGCGAACCAGATGCGCGGGCCGGTCATGATCGAGCCGTTGGTCGAGCTGAAGCAGGAGAGCATCACGATGCCGCTGACGATTGCCCCGCCGGCCGCACCGAAGACCGGAATCCGCTCGGCAGCGGTCGCCGCGACGAGCCGCACCGACGGCATCTCGCCGATCGGGACCAGGTACAGGTAGGCCGCGTTGATCAGCAGGTAGATCGCGACGATCGCCGCGGTCCCGATCAGCAGCGCGCGCGGCAGGTTGACATTGGGGTTCTTCACCTCGCCACCGATCGAGACGAGATTCGACCACCCGTCGTAGGTCCACATCACGGGGACGAGCGCCGTGAACAACGCGGAGACGCCCACGACGGCAGCGGTATCCGCGACCGTCAGGTTGGAGGCGTTGCCGCTGCCCGTGCCGAAGGCGAACAGCACGATCCCCATCAGCGCCCCGTACTTGAGGAGCGTGGTGACGTTCATCAGCAGCGAGGCATAGCTCACCCCGATCCAGTTGAGGGCCGCGATCACGATGATGGTGACCGCGGCGACGTACCGCACCTGCATCGGTGTCATCTCGATGAAATACGACAGGTACTCCGCGAAGATCGTCGAGATGCCACCGACCGCCGACGCCCGGATCACCGTGAGCTCGGCCCAGCCGGCGAGAAAGGCGGGGAATCGACCCCAGCTCTCGTGCAGGTAGGGGAGAATCCCGCCGCTCCGCGGGTACATCGCCGCGAGTTCGGCGATGGCAAGGGCGCCGGTGAGCGTCACCAGCCCGCCGAGCACCCAGACGGCCAGGAAGGCCTTCGGGGTGCCCAGGGTGGCGGCGACCTGGGCCGGGACGCGGAAGATGCCGCTGCCGATGGTGATGCCGACCAGGATCGCCACCCCGCTCCAGAGCCCGAGGGTCCGGGGGAGGCGTTCGTCGGCCGCGTTGGCGGTTTCGCTCATGCGAGGTCCTGAGTGGAAGAGGAATGGAGGACGAGCGAAACTCGAGATCACGAGTTGAGGCCACTCGACCGGGCGGGTATCTTTCCAACCTGTAAACTGACACCAGATGGCCGGTTCGCCTAGGGGGATTCGGCCGAAAGGGATGTGCGTTCCAGATGGCCGACGCCGTGACCGCTGACTCGACCCGCCCGGAGACCCGCGCGCGGGTGCTCGACTTCATCATCCTGACCAAGCCGTGGATCATCTCGCTGCTCCTGGTCACCACGATCGCCCCGATGTTCATGACCCCGGCCGGGCTCCCCTCCCTCGCCCTGGTCGGCTGGGTGACCCTCGGCGGCTACCTGATGGCGGGTGGCGCGAACGCGATCAACATGTGGTTCGACCGCGACATCGACGACCTGATGAGCCGCACCCGGCGGCGACCGATCCCGTCGGGCCGGGTCAGCGCCCCGGTGGCGCTCACCTTCGGCATCGCGATCGGCGCGCTCGCCTTCCTGATCTTCTGGACGATGGTCAATCCCCTCTCGGCCTGGTTGGCCCTCGGCGGCCTGCTCTTCTATGTCCTGATTTACACGATGTGGCTCAAGCGCTCGAGCCCGCAGAACATCGTGATCGGCGGTGCCGCAGGCGCCTTCCCGCCGCTGGTCGGCTGGGCCGCCATGACCGGCCGCCTCGACCTCGGCGCGCTCTACCTCTTCGCGATCGTCTTCTACTGGACCCCGCCCCACTTCTGGGCGCTGGCCCTCAACAAGACCACCGACTACGGCAACGCCGGTGTCCCGATGATGCCGAACGTCCACGGCATCCCCGAGACCAAGCGCCAGATGCTGCTCTACACGCTGATGCTGATCCCGCTCACCATCATGCCCGCGATCATCGGGCTGTCGGGCGTGTTCTACGGCGTGGCGGCGACCCTGCTGGGCGGCCGATTCCTCTGGCTCTGCTGGGCGATCGTCCGCGAAGATGGGGTCACCGCGAAGACCTGGAAGCTCTACCGATACTCCCTCTCGTACCTGGCACTGCTCTTCGTGGCGATGGCCGTCGATCGGTGGGTGCCGTTCGGGCAGCCCACTCCGCGGAGCCAGGAGTTGATCCTGGAGTCGCCTGCCGGTCTCCAGCCCATCAGTCAGGTGCCCACGGCGACCGTGCTCGGGGACGACTGAGCTGACCCCCACCCCGCGGCGCCGCCCACCATCGCCGCGGCCGCTGCTCCGCCTCTGGCCTCGGGTCCGACCGTTCCGACACGGCCTCTACATCGCCGGCGCTGCCCTGGTGGTCTCATCGGGTCTGGCACTGCTCTTCCCCCTCTTCGTCGGCGATCTGCTCGACGCGGCGTTCGTCGACCTCAGCCGCCACCGCCTCAACCAGATCGCCCTCTGGCTGCTGGTGCTGTTCGCCACCTCGGCCATCTTCAACTACATCCAGACCTACTGGCTCTCGGCCACCGGCGAACGAACCGTGGCCGGCCTCCGGACCGAGCTGTTCGGCAAGCTGCTGGAGTTCCCGCCCGGGTTCTACACCAACCGCCGCACTGGTGAGTTGACCTCCCGACTGACGGCCGACATCGGCCTCCTGCAGGGGATCCTCTCGCACCAGTTGGCGGAGGGTGCCCGGCAGACGATGGCCCTCGTGGGCGGGATCGTGATCCTCACCTGGATGCAACCGAAGCTGATGCTGGCCGCGGTCGGTGTGATGCCGCTGGTGGTCGGATCGGCGATGCTCTTCGGCAAGCGGCTCAAGCGGATCACCACCGGGGTGCAAGACGAGCTGGCGGAATCGACCGCGGTGGCCGAGGAGGCCTTCGGACAGATTCGCGTGGTTCAGGGATTCGCCCAGCAGCTGCGAGAGGCCGCGCGCTACACCGAGCGGATCGGGCGTGTGGTGACCAAGGCTCTCACGCGAGCCCGTGTCCGGGCACTCTTTTTCGGGGCGATCACCTTCACCACCTTTGCGGGGGTCACTGCGGTGCTCTACGTCGGCGGCCTGCTGGTGATCGCCGGCGACCTGACGGCCGGGGAGCTGGTCACCTTCCTCCTCTACACCATCTCGATTGCCGCGGCGATCGGTGCCCTGGCGCAGTTCTTCACGTCCTATCAAGAGGCGGTGGGGGCGGCGGAGCGGGTCTTCGAACTGATCGAGCGGGTGCCGGAAATCCAGGATCCGGCGCTGCCCGTCTCACTTCGGCTCCCGATCCGAGGCGATGTCGAGTTCCGCGACGTGATCTTCCGATATCACGAACAGTCGCTCGACCAGCCACCGACGCTTGGTGGGGTCTCGTTCCGGATCGCATCTGGCGAGGTGGTGGCACTGGTCGGGCCATCGGGCGCCGGCAAGACCACCGTCGTCTCGTTGTTGCCCCGCTTCTGGGACGTGGATAGCGGATCGATCACCCTCGACGGCATCGACATCCGGAACCTCAGGCTGAGCGATCTTCGGCATGCTGTCGGGGTTGTCCCGCAGGAACCGGCGCTGTTTTCCGGCACCATCGCCGAGAACATCGCCTATGGGCGCCACGACGCATCGGCCGAGGAGGTACAGGCCGCCGCGGAGATCGCCAACGCCCACGAATTCATCCTCGGGCTCCCGGAGGGATATGACACCCGGGTCGGGGAGCGCGGGGTAAAACTGTCGGGCGGGCAGCGGCAGCGGATCGCGATCGCGCGGGCGATCCTCAAGAACCCGGCGGTGTTGGTCCTCGACGAGGCAACCAGTTCGCTCGACACGGAGAGCGAGCGTCTGGTCGAGGCGGCGATGGAGCGGCTGCTGGTGGGGCGGAGCACACTCATCATCGCGCATCGGCTCTCCACGGTGCAGCGTGCCGATCGCCTCATGGTGATGGATCGCGGGGAGCTCGTGGAGGAGGGCACCCACGCCGAGCTGCTGCGGCGTGGTGGTGTGTATGCGAAGCTCTTCCAGATGCAGTTCCGCGGCGACGACGACGTCGCCGAGGCACTCGCGGCGATGCGGATGCTGTAGGAAGGGGGCAACATCATGCGCCCGTCCATGGTACCAGCTGCCAAGCCGATGCAATGAGACCGGAGTCTGGTGGGCCAGACCTGCCGACCGCTGGTATCCCGAATGCATGGCGCCCCCGCTCGGCGAGTCGAGCGGGGGCGCCTCCTTTGCGGTGAACGGGTCGCAGGCAGAGTAGGGAGAAGGTACCAGCTACCGACACCACGTGGGGTCAGGGGTAATCGATCAGGCACTCGCTCTCGATGACGTCGTCGTTGTACCAGTACGGCTCGCTTCCAAAGCCGATGGTGCAGCTGCTGGCCGTCGCCCCCGAAGTCCCCGTGATGTTGAGCCCGTATCCGACGTACTGAACGCACCCCGCACCATCACACAACCACGTTCGAGGGACAGTGGTGTCGAACTGGTTCGGAGTCATTGCGCGGGCGACGGCTGGGCCGACCCCCGCCGAAATCACGAGGCCGGTGAGAATTGCGAGCGACCGGTTATTGCGGGTAGTGTTGGACATGGCTCCTCCAAGGGTGTGAAGCGGGAGAACGTCCTCAAGGACATGGAGCCTCGAAGGATGGACGATCCCTAATCACGCCGCATCTGTCGTCGGTAGACATCGCAGCGTTACTAATGATCTGTGGCCGTCGGAAGTTCCACAACCCGCAATGTCGACTCATGTTTACGGGTGGCTCCATGAATTGCGAATTGATGGAGATCAGCTTGCCGAGCGTGAGTTAGGCCGACCGACGCCAGATTCCCTTGCCACGAGTGCGCCGACTCGAGCATCGTAGGATCGCCATCGGCCGGCCGGGGGGCTCAGTCTGGCGCGGCACCGATTCTGACCCGCGCATTGCCGCCAATGCTTCGACGTTAGTTCCCTCCCGTGCCCCGCGATCGGCGGCAGTAGTACTCGACGGTTGTCAACGCAACACCAAGTAACTGAGCGATTCGCTTCTGCTTGAATCCCCCCGCAAGCAACCACTTGATAAGTGGGCCGTGATCGTGCCGCTTGCGCCGAGTCCTGCCCGTGGGATAGGATCGATTATGGAGTACAACATTTTGCTCGAGCACCCTGGTCGAGAGCACGTTCATGAGGTCGTCCACGGCCGATTCCAGAACTTCCAGATCCTCCAGTTTGGAGATAAACCTGTCCGCCCCAGCATGCAGAGCCATGTCGACTGCAATTTCCGTCTCGTATCCGGAATATGCGATGATGCGAATCGCCGGATGTTGCTGTGAAAGTGCTCGAATCGTTGAACATGCGTCACGTGTCCCGAAGTCCAAGTCGGACACGAGGATCACTGGAGCAACGCAGCAGGCGGCTCGATGGAGGAGTTCGATGGCATTGATCGGAGGAAGCGTCAGGAACCGCCGCTTCAGCCACATGCTCACAGCGTCGGCGATGCCCCGATGATCATCACCCAGCAGGACGAAGGCCCGGCAATCTGCCTTGAAAGGGCATTCAGCCAAATCTAGAGGACTCAGGAATCGCGGCGACGACGATTGGTTGCTTATGTACTCGGGCATGGAGTGCTCCGGCTTCGCGACAGGAAGAACTGTGCTTCACTGACAAGGTGACCTCCATCTTGAGGTCTCGCCAACTACCAGTGAGGAAGGTAGCGCGGCAAACCCTGGTCTCGGGCACGACTGATTCATTGCAATCATCGCAGGTGGATCCCGCATCGGCCTCCGCGCTCACCTGACCGTGGGCCCCGAACTACCACCACGCGGGCCGCAGACGCGAAAACGGATTGAATGAGCACTTTTGCACCGATCCGCGTGTGTCGACCATTCCGCGCCGGGAGTGGGGACCGGTTCCCGTCGAAAGCGGAGCCAGCCGGATTTGCCACCCCGACACCGATTCAGGATGCCGCTCGTGCGCTCGAGTCCTGAGCAGTCGGCTTGTCGATTCGATCCGAACACGCCCCGTAAGCTTCCCTGTCAAGGACACAGGTCATAAGTAGACTTTCTCATGCCGCCTGTGTTCTCGGCAAGTAGGTCCGCGGCGGCACTCGGCCGAGACTGCGATGCGGCCGCTCGGTGTTGTACATCTCCAGCCAGCCT
>DASSYA010000018.1:0-75342 GCA_035703525.1 Gemmatimonadales bacterium
CGCGAACTCATCCAGCGCATCACCACGTTCGTCGAACGCTACAACGCGACGAGTCGGCCGTTCGCGTGGACGGCCACCGCCGATTCCATTCTCGCCAAACTCCACCGACTTCTACGGGCAACTAATGGGTCAGCACACTAGGTGGGCCTGGAACTTTTACCCCGATGGGAGCTGATGTGACCTTCGACCGCCTGGTTGAGTTGTCCGCGGCGGTGCTCGCACCGATCGTGGCTATTGTGGGCATCGGCTCTGTCATCGCGAGTGCCGTGCATGCGAAGCGGCTCAGGAAGGACGCACTCTTCGACCGTCGATACGCGTTCTATGTTCGACTGAGAAACATTTGGCTTGCCACCGGGACAGGAGCGCCGCCCAATGAGGATCCATACCTGTCGATTGAGGACCTGGCACCACTTGCCGATGAGGCCGCCTGGCTTTTCGGGGAGGACATCGCCAAGCACATCCTTGACCTGGACCGGAAGGGGCATACAGGCAGCCCGTTCTTCCCGAACGAGGACTTCACTGCACCATTCAACCGTTACCTCCAGTTGTAGTTAGCGGGGAGCGGCAACGCGAGTGCCTGACAAACATCTCGCCTCAAAAGACCGATCGACTGGGCCGCCCGCCTACTTCTTGGATCCGCTCCCGGCATTGGAACCAGACGCCGTCCCCGTCCCACCCTTGGGCGGCGGCGGGAGTTTGCGGGGGCAAAGTGAGTTTTCCTCGCCCCCGTCCCGGTCGATCGGCCTGTAGCCGCCACTGAACGAATCGAATCCGACCCTCGCAGTGTGTTGATCGCGATGACTGTGAGGCGGAGGCTTCTGGTCGCGGCTCATGCCGAGTCATTCTCCCGCGGTGAGGCTCAATCAAAAAAAGGTCCCCGAAGGGACCCGTAGTAGCAGCATCCCGATGGTATTCGGTAGCCAGGATGGTGTGCAGGAACAATCAATCTGAAGCCGGTTCGTGTCAAGCCGCGCCACGTACTACGATGCAGGGAACCAGAGTTCCACCCTGCCAGGCGCATCAGACCGCCGTGCGCGTTCAGTCTCCGTCGCACGGTACACCTTCCCGATGTATGGCGCAGGCCTGTCCTTGACGAAGCGCTCGATCGCACCGAGCGTGGCGACGAACGAATGTGCGAGTTCGGGGATCGCTGCCTCGCCAATCAGGACCAGCATCGCCACATCGTGGTCGATCACCGCCTGGAGCTCGTTGGGCTTGTAGCGGATGCGTCGATCGCGAGTGATCGCGATCCAGCCACGCGCGGCGATCTCGCTCAACCACTCCTCGTCCGTGGCATCTTGCCCGAAATGAGCGTCGTGGCGCTCGACCCGAACCCCGGCAGCCTCCAGGATGCCAGGAAACTTGATCTTCCCGAGGTTCCGGTCGACGAAGAAGATCAAGGCTCAAGCCGCGCGCTCGTACAGAATCGCCTGCTCCACCTCTGCCACCGCGATTCCATAGTCGGCGGCGACCTCTTCGATCGACTCACCCGCATCGATCCGGTCAGCGAGCACCTCGGTGGTGATGCCGCGACCCCGCAGCGTAGGCCGTCCGAAGGCGATGCCCGGGTCGATCGTGATCGATGGCTCCGACGGCGCAACCTCGGAGGACATGAACGGGAAGAGTCGTACCGGGAACTGCCACTCGTCCCATTCGACCCGCTGCAGGTGTGAATCGAAGATCTGCTTCATGGCAAACTGGTGACTGGGAGAGAGCTCGATCAGCTCACCATACTTGTCGAGGAAGAGCTGCCGAGCAGAGGTGCACAACTCCTTCCGGAGGAGCAGTCGCTCGATGCCGAGCTCCCGCTCAGCGAAGTCGAGTGCTTCGCGGACCGCCTTGATCGGCACCCGGTGGTCGGTCCGGAGTCCCCACAGCACATGCGCCTCGATCAGGTTCCAGAAGGAGAGCTGCGGCGGAGACTGCTCCGCGGGCACGATCAAGGGCTCGAAGTGCCGCGTGCCCCTGGCCGTGGGGTAGTCCCTCCCCACGACCCACGTCCGCAGCGTCGCAGGCGAGAGCTTCAGATATCTGGCAGCCTCGGCGAGTGGATACGCCGGCTGGTTGCGGCGATCGTTCCTGATGGCGGCGGTGCTCCCCTTAACTAGTGGCATGTCAAAAGGTTAGAAGGGGGACGAGTCCGGCGCCAGAGGGTTCATGGGGCCGAGCACCACCGAATCATACCCCAGTGGTTTGGATCCGACGGGACATTCGAGCGCAATCACCGCCGATCCCAGCCTTCTCCCCGGAGGCACGCTGACCCGCACTGAATACTTGTCGTACGCGGTCTTCGGGCGGAATTGACCATCGCGACCTATGCGGATGGGGATGCGTCGATCTGTTCGGCTCACCGTATCGGTCAGCTCAACCGTACTCGAGGGCAGCGATCTCGACCTCGTGCTCCCAATACCAATCCTGGAGTTCCTTGATGACGTCGCCCAGCGTCGGAGTCATGTCCATGTCATCGAATTGTTCGACGCGGAGCTCTACCCCAGCCCGGAAGGGATCGAAGACGTGCTTGTGGTGGAAGGGGCGATGGTCGACGGGCGAATCGTAGCGGAGGATGTACGATTCATGGATCCTGGCGTACTTGTCGAACCCATTCGGGCCGTGGCGAGGCAAGGCGATCCCGAACACTGACCCAGAACTGCCACTCACAAATTTCAGCCGTCTCCTGGATGCGGTTCTCGGCGAGGGCGGCAGGCAGCTGAGATGTGGGCAGATTGTATCTGCTCTCGAAGTGACGGATGCGGGCACCAATCGTCACCATCATGGAGCGAGATGTGGTGGCAGACGAGGCAAAGGCGTCGGCAATGACCTGTTCGCGCTCAGCGCCTGACATCTTGGCGAGGTCGCGGGTCTTCAGGGCCAATTGAACTCTCCCGGGGAGTGGCGGGGTCTCGTGAATGACCCCGACAAGTATCGACAAGCTAGGGCATATGCCCTACGACCGCCATATCCTATTTGACGCCTGACAGGGGCGATTTGCCACGCCGCTGCCCTTTGAGGATTGCTCCCTCGAAGGTCGAGCGGGGGAGCGCGACGGACCGTCCGACCTGTTCGATCCGGCTACCGCGGGAGCGTCTACCGTTGTCGATCAGGTGGAGGTGCTGGCACCTGACTCATGACGGTGGGCCCGATCCTGACCGACTCGCTGCGAACCTCCCCGTCATGGACCCGCACAATGGCCGTCTCGTACGTACGTTGATCCACACTGAACCCACTCTCAGCCTCGATCACGATCGAATCACTGGCTGCGCGAATCGACGAAATCCGCACGGCCGGCCAATGCCTGATCGACCGGGGCCAAGGGTCTTCGGACTTGCATGGTGCGATGGCCTGAATCTCCGTCACGGTCGAGCCAGGTTGCCCGGTGATCACCAGAGTTTGAGGGTCCAGCCCTTCGAAGGCGGGTTGTCGGCAAATGATCAGCGTCACAGCCGTCGGCGCCACGTAAGAGCGATGGAGCAGGTACTGCCTCAACGCCTGAACCGCTGGAACCGGGTGTGCCCCCCGGACGCCTTGCGCAGCGGCAGGGGCACATGCCCCCAAGCCCAGGATCACCGCTAAATAGTGAACTCGCATGAGACCTCCTCCGTCAGCGGAAGCAGCTCGGGCCGCTTGTTCGATGGATCATTCCGAACCAAGGTTCATTGGTGTAGGGCGACGCACTCGTATGCGGACTTTGCACGCCCATGAGTGAAAGCTGCAAATGGCGCGCCTCATGTAACGCGTTTCGTGCGAGGTTACTTCTTCCAGTGCCAGACACGTCCTGGAACATGTGAGGATCGAAATGCATCTTCTGGCCGGCGACCTGGGCATTGTGGGTCGGCACACCTTGGGAGTAATCCGAGTACTTCCCCTTCCAGATGCGTCCACCTTGAATACTCTGGTCACTCCTTGACAAGGACCAGTCCTGATACAAGATGGCGCACGAGTCGCGAACTCCGGGATCGGAAATCATGCTGAGTGGAAGCAGTTCCCCGGTGGCGGAGGTATCCATCACCGAGTTCAGCAAGTCCCAGTCGGATTCGTTGAGCGGCACGAGACACTTGTTGTTCTCCGTCATGTTGCCAGCGCGCGTCTTGTAGTACGCCTCACAGAACTCTCGTTCTGTATTCGGGTCGGTGCCAGATCCGCCACTCCAGCCGCCTCCGGGCGAACCACCCCCCAATACCTCAATCGCCGTGACCCAACAGCCATCGGTATCATAGTAAGTGTAGACCCACTCCCCCATTGCTGCGGCGTATTGCCAGTGCAGGGTCACCTCACATTGGAAATAGATGCGGACGTTCACGTATCCATCTCCGTCGCCATTCGCCGTTTGCTTCGCGACAGTAGGGGTGAACTGCTCCAGGTAGGCACGTGCAGCCGCTTGGACGGAGGAACGTTCGACATCAGCGCAGTCGAAGTAGAGCAGGCCGCCCGTTGGCTGCGGAACTGTCACGACGCTGTTCCCTGCCGAAGAGGAGGAAGCCTCGCAGCCAATCGGTCCTAGGAAGGCAGCGGCCGGAGAAGGGAAATCCTGGACGAGAGTCGGAATCGAGTCTGAGCCGCACGCAAGGGCTCCGGCGAGGGCGATAAAGAGGAAGGGCATCCGCCCAAAAAAGAGGTCGCGCAGACGAGACGCTGTATCCTCCGGGGGTGGGGTGATCTGTCTGGAACTACCAAGTCCGGATCTGGTCGGGCGGTACCCGAGCTGATGGGGAGGCGGTGAACCGCCCACCCAGCCGAAGCCGACGCATTCTAGGTATAACTCGGGAATGAGGGATACGGAAGGCAACTCAACTAACCGCGAGGTGCTCCCCTCCGCTCTATTCATGCTTTGCTTGGCATCGCTGGCTGCCTGAGCCTCGCGAACGGAGCCATAGAGTGACCGGCCGCAGAGTCTGAGAGGGCCCCGCCATACTCACTGCAGGCGGAGTAGACTGTGGACTCCTGTTGCCACCACCCGGGCGGAACAGGTATCGTCGGACTCGCGGTACATTCGAACGCAACACCGGCCCGATCGTCTCCCTCCCCCCGGAGGCACCCTGACCCGCTTCTCCGAATCCCTGGTCGAGGACGCCGCCCTCCTCTGGCTCCGAGCCCTCGGCTACGCCGTCGCACACGGACCCGAGATCGCCCACGGCGAGCCCGCGGCCGAACGCGCCGATCCGGGATTCCGCGACGTGGTGCTCGAAGGACGGCTCCGGAGCGCCCTCGCCCGGCTCAACCCCGACCTCCCCGACGAGGCAATTGAGGATGGCTATCGGCGGTTGACCCGGGCCGAGCTGCCCACTCTCCTCGAGCGCAACCGGGCGATGCACCGCCTGCTGATCAATGGCGTGCCGGTCGAGTTCCGTCGCCCCGATGGCACGCCGCGCTCCCGACGCCCATCGGGCGCATCGGGTGGTCGCTGCAGGCGATACCGCAACGTCGATTCATCGACGCACAACTGGGTCGCCAGGCGGCGCACCGGCACTGCCCGCGCGACCATCTCTTTCGCGATCATGACCTGCTCCCTCCGCAACTTGGCCATCATTCGCTCCGCGCCGGGGATCCGACGTGGAGGGTGCCACAGTTCGCGGCACCGTCAAGCGGCTGCGGGAATTTGGGTGTTCATGACTGCGGGTATTTGGGTGATCATCCACACGAGGTCAGGTGCTAGAAGCTCGGTGATCGCGACGGTCGCGGACAGGAGTGGGTGCTGACGCGACCCCGTCTGGCACTCGAGGCCCCTGCAACCCTGAACGCGATGTGGGCACTGGACTTCATGGGGGACACGCTGTACGGCGGGCGCTGCTACCGCACGCTCAACGTGCTCGACGAGGGGAGCCGCGAGAGGCTGGCCATCGAGATCGCCACTCGCTGACGAGTGCGCGGGTGATTGCTGTCCTCGACCAGTTGATGGCGATCCACGGAACGCCGGGGCGGTTGCGATGCGACAACGGGCCATAGTCTGTCGCGGACAAGCTCGCGGCGTGATGCGAGTCGCACGGCGTGGTCCTGCATCACATCCGACCGGGCAAGCCGAACCAGAACGCGTTCATCGAGCGGTTCAACCGGACCTATCGAACGGAGGTCCTGAATGCCTGGGTATTCACGTTGCTCAGCGAAGTGCGGGAGATGACGGAGGGTAGGCTGGAGATGTACAACACCAAGCGGCCGCATCGCAGTCTCGGCCGGGTGCCACCCCGGACCTATTTGCCGAGAACACGAGCGGCATGAGACAGCCTACTTGTGACCTGTCTCCTTGACGGGGACGCAGAGGGGACTATCCCCGAGCCCTCACCTTGACTTCTCTCCGGGTGGACCCGAAGTTGATCAAGGGGAGGAGCCCGGCACGGTGCCGTGGACACGAGTCCGACCACTCCATCCAATCCTTCCCAATCTCAATAGCTCTGGCGAGGTTGATACTCGGGATGCTCCACCCGTGATCACTTCAGAACCGGGCACATTCGGGATCGCACAGTTTGAACTGACTCTTGCCAATCGGACCCACGCAGATGACGAAGACCCCGGCGATCTCGCTCTACCTCCTTGTCAGCATATCCGCTGGTGCTTGTACCGGACTTGGAGAGGACGGTGCCTCAGTCCGGCCAGACGAGATTTCCTCCCGTCCCAGGGCGGCTGAGATCCTTGGACAGGACTCCGTGCTCATGGAATTGGCAGCCACTGACTCAGGTCTCGCCTCTGTTCGATTCGATGCGGGGATGGATCGACTAGTGCTCGGGGTGATCGGCGCAGTTCAAGAGGACCGTGTACAGGCGCTTCGCACTACCGCCCAGCGCGTGGCACGGGTGGTTGGGCGTTCGATCGAACTCGAGACGGTTGCCCCGAATATGCGCCCGCTCAAAGAGCTCATGAATTATCGGGTGGCGGCACGCGTCTTGTTCGAGAGCGCCGCTGTGCAATCGCTCGACCTAGACGAAAGTCGAGGACTCGTCAGGATCGGAGTGTCCCGAGGTGCAGACTTGGACGGCCTCGAAGCGCGATTGATGTCTATCGGTATCCCGGCCGATGCGGTCGACTTCCACATCGTCAACGGCTTTGATCCTCAGATTCTCCTTACGGACAAGTCACGTCCTACAATCGCCGCCGGTTTCAAGATTACCTCCAATGTCGACATGTTCAATGTGCAGGCTTGCACGCTCGGCGCGGATATCTACAATGCGGGGAATTACGGATTCATCACCAATGCACATTGCTCGTGGCTTCAGGCCATTGGCTTGGTTCATGGCAAAGCCGTTTACCAGAACGTTCCGTCCAATACCGTTGGAGTGGAGTTGATTGACCCGGCAAAGTTCACCGGCGGCGCATGTCCTCCAAGTCGGATCTGTCGTTACAGTGATGCCATGTTCGTCAAGTACAACAGCAGTTCCTATTATTCTGGGAAGAAGGTTGCTGAGACAACCGTGATCGGGACCAGCGGTCCCGGGAACCTCACCGTCTCAAAGACCTACTCAGTACCGACCAGTTCGAACTTGTTCGCCGGGTTGCCTGTGAGGAAGACCGGCCAGACTTCGGGGACAACTCAGGGTGTTGTTTCTCAGACATGTGTTGACGTCGCCTCCACGAGTGGGATTCTCTTCCTCTGTCAGGACATTGTGTCTGGGTACTCACGTGGGGGGATAGTGGATCTCCAGTCTACTGGTCATTCGACTATTCTGGTGGCTCTCCGGAGGTCTATCATTCAGGAATTCTGTGGGGTGGGGATACTACGGCAGTTGAGTATGTCCTGAGTCCTTGGTATAACATCTCACTCGAGCTCATGGTCTTCTACTGAAGGATCTCGACTCACGATGAGGGAGTCTCAGATGAACCCACGTACCCGTTTGGCGCTCAGCACGGTTTTGGCGGCTTCTCTCTTGGCCTGTGCGAGTACACCCACATTCGGGTGGGATACCGGGCGGTCCGTCGCCCCGGTGCTCACGGTCCTCCAGGTCGGGCAAGATTCCACTCTGCTTGAGGTGAGCAATCCCAGCCCAACGGTCACATCCTGGGAGTTTTCGGTCTGTCCGGTCGTCGCCCAGCGACTTGAAGCGGGAGAGTGGCTGCATGCCGGTTACCTAGTGCGAGATGGCGAAGGAGCCCCCACGTTCTGCACGCTTGAGTCGCGGGTCCTTGTTCCGAATGGCAGGATGCAGTTCTGGTTGCCCCGCGCGCTGCCATTCGAAGGGGCACCGATCCGTCTCGCCATCGCCGCAGTCGATCCCGCGGACGTCGCAGGATCGAGCTCATTGATCCCGAGCGGGGTGATCGCACCACCACCGAACTGAGCGCGGCCACGAGAACCACACGCCCGTCATCTCTCGGCGGAAGCGAGCGCCACCCCTACGCGCTCTTCGCGGATTTGGCCGCCGCGACCGTGAATCACATGCAGAACTCCCGCCGGCATCGCGATCACGTGGCCCCTCTCGATCGCCTGGGTCTGGGTCCGATGCGTTGAGGTCGGCTCACCGTCGACCGTGTCGATCCAGTCTTTGCCTCGCGATGCTTCACGAATCGAGTTCCTCCCACCGCAGAGCGGGCAGCTCTCGAGAACGTCGTGCGGGTCCATTGTCACCTACTCCATATGATGGGTCGAGGGGTGGAGCTCGGGGATGAGTCTGGCCCATTCTCCCCGAACTCAGCTTGCTCTTCCGGAATCTGGCACGGTATTCTCGACTACACGGTACATTCGAACGCAACACCGACCCGATCGTCTCCCTCCCCCCGGAGGCACCCTGACCCGCTTCTCCGAATCCCTGGTCGAGGACGCCGCCCTCGTCTGGCTCCGAGCCCTCGGCTACGCCGTCGCACACGGACCCGAGATCGCCCACGGCGAGCCCGCAGCCGAACGCGCCGATCCGGGATTCCGCGACGTGGTGCTCGAAGGACGGCTCCGGAGCGCCCTCACCCGCCTCAACCCCGAACTTCCCGACGAGGCGATCGAGGAGGGATATCGGCGGCTGACCCGGGCCGAGCTGCCCACCCTCCTCGAACGCAACCGGTCGATGCACCGCCTGCTGATCAATGGCGTGCCGGTCGAGTTCCGACGCCCCGATGGCACGCTCGCCGGCGGCACGGTCCGGGTAATCGACTTCGATACCCCGACCAACAACGATTGGCTCGTGGTCAATCAGTTCACCGTGGTCGAGGGGCAGTACAACCGACGCCCAGACCTGGTGCTCTTCCTGAACGGCCTGCCGATCGCCGTGCTTGAGCTGAAGAACGCCGCCGATGAGCACGCGACGATCTGGTCGGCCTACCACCAGTTGCAGACCTACCAGGCGCAGATCCCCGCCCTCTTCGCGGCCAACGCGGTGGTGGTGGTCTCCGATGGGACCGCCGCACGGATCGGGGTGCTCGGCGCCGGCCGCGAGTGGTTCAAGCCATGGCCCACGATCGACGGCACGCACGACGCGCCGGCCACGATGCCGCAGCTGCAAGTGATCATCGAGGGGGTCTTCGAGCCGCGACGGTTCCTCGACCTGATCCGCTACTTCATCGTGTTCGAGGATTCGACCGGTGAAGCCGGCGGCGGCTCGCTGATCAAGAAGGTCGCGGGGTACCACCAGTTCCACGCCGTGAACGTGGCGGTCGAGGAGACCCTGCGTGCCGCCGAGTCGGTGGCGCTGGATCGGGTGGCAGAGCGACGGACGCGGGACTATCCGAAGGGATCGCCGCACGGTGGCGATGCCGGTGACCGACGAGTCGGTGTGGTGTGGCACACGCAGGGGTCGGGCAAGTCGCTGTCGATGGCGTTCTATGCCGGCCGCATGATCCTCCATCCGACGATGGCGAACCCGACCATCGTGGTCCTCACCGATCGGAACGATCTCGACGACCAGCTCTTCACCAACTTCTCGCACTGTCGCGACCTGCTCCGGCAATTGCCGGTGCAGGCGGCCGACCGCGCTGACCTGAAGGAGAAGCTCGCCGTGGCGTCGGGCGGGGTGGTGTTCACCACGATCCAGAAGTTCTTCCCCGACGCCAAGGGCGAGCGCTATCCAATACTCTCTGATCGAGACAACATCGTGGTGATCGCCGACGAGGCGCACCGCAGTCAGTATGACTTTGTGGATGGCTTCGCGCGGTACATGCGCGATGCGCTGCCGCACGCGTCGTTCATCGGATTCACCGGCACGCCGATCGAGAAGGCCGACGCCAACACGCGCGCGGTGTTCGGCGACTATATCGATGTCTATGACATCCAGCAGGCGGTCCGCGATGGCGCCACGGTGCCGATCTACTACGAGAGCCGCCTCGCGCGCCTGGCGATGCGGGAGGCCGAACGGCCGACGATCGATGCGTCGTTCGAGGAAGCCACCGAGGGCGAGGAGATCGAGCGGAAGGAACAGCTCAAGTCGCGCTGGGCGCAGCTCGAGGCGGTGGTCGGCTCGGAGAATCGGCTCAAGCTCGTGGCGCGGGACATGGTCGAGCATTTCGAGCGGCGACTCGAGGCGATGGATGGCAAGGCAATGATCGTGGCGATGAGTCGCCGGATTGCGGTCGAGCTCTACAACGAACTGGTGGCGCTCCGCCCGGAGTGGGCCGGCGCCACTGACGACGAAGGGGTCCTCAAGGTCGTCATGACCGGCTCCGCGACCGATCCACTCGACTGGCAGCCGCACATCCGGAGCAAGGCGCGGCGCGAGGTGCTCGCCAAGCGGTTCTCCCGGTCGAGCGATCCGTTCCAGATCGTGATCGTCCGCGACATGTGGCTGACCGGCTTCGACGCGCCATCCCTCCACACGATGTATGTCGACAAGCCGATGCGGGGGCACGGGCTGATGCAGGCGATCGCCCGCGTCAATCGGGTGTTCAAGGACAAACCGGGTGGGCTCGTCGTCGACTACCTCGGCCTCGCCGACGAACTGAAGCAGGCGATGGCGACCTACACCGATGCAGGGGGAAAGGGTGCCACCGCACTCGATCAGGCCGAAGCGGTCGCCCTGATGCAGGAGAAGCACGAGGTCTGTCTCGGCCTCCTGCACGGGCTCGATTGGGGGCATTGGGCCGACGGGGATGCCGCGGAGCGGATGTCACTCATCCCGGCAGGGCAGGAACATGTCCTGGCACAGGAAGATGGCAAGGAACGATTCCTCCGCGCGGTGACGGAACTGTCGCAGGCGTTCGCGCTCGCGGTCCCGCATCCGGAGACCATCCGGATCCGTGACGATGTCGGCTTCTTCCAGGCGGTCCGTGCGGCGCTGGCCAAGAACGTCCCCGATGGCCGGAAGACCGACGAGGAGATGCAGCATGCCATCCGGCAGATCATCTCGCGGGCCGTGGCGTCGGACGAAGTGATCGACATCTTCGAGGCGGCGGGGCTCAACAAGCCGGACATCTCGATCCTCTCCGACGAGTTCCTGGCCGAAGTGCACGGCATGCCTCAGCGAAACCTGGCGGTTGAGTTGCTGCAGAAGCTGCTCAAGGGAGAGATCCGGACGCAGCGCCGCCACAATGTGGTGCAGGCGCGCTCTTTCGCGGAGCTGCTGGAGCAGTCACTTCGGAAGTATCAGAACCGGGCGATCGAGACGGCACAGGTCATCGAGGAACTGATCCAGCTCGCCCGGGAGATGCGGACCGCCGCGGCTCGCGGCGAGCAGATGGGGCTCAGCAACGACGAGCTCGCCTTCTACGATGCGCTTGGCGTCAATGATTCGGCGGTCCAGGTGCTCGGCGACGACACGCTGCGCGAGATCGCGCGGGAGCTGGTCAAGAAGGTCAAGGCAAACGTCTCGATCGACTGGACGATGCGGGAGAATGTCCAGGCGCATCTGCGGGTGATGGTGAAGCGGATCCTCCGGAAGTTCGGCTATCCGCCGGACAAGCAGGAGGAAGCGACGCGGACGGTGCTGTTGCAGGCGGAGGTGCTGTCGGAGGGGTGGGTGGGGTGAAGCGGTGCTGAACCGAGGAATGACGGATGGTAGATCAACGTGACCCTCGAACCTCCTCTCGGAGATTCCATGCCAGACGACGCTGAGGACCAACAGGCAGAGACCATCGATGAACTGCGAGATGCACAGCGGGTCCTCTCTCTCGCACAAGTGTCGCTTTGGCTGAAGCTGCCACGAGAAGAAGTCCTGCGTCTGGCGGCGGACGGTGAGCTCCCTGGACGTCTGGTTGACGGAGAATGGCGCTTCGGAGTCCTCGCGCTCAACCGCTGGCTTGGAGGCGATGGAGCTGCAGCGGATCTCGCTGACCTGAAGCGGACAATCGACAAAATGTCTGCCCAGGTGGAGGAGTTGGTCGCTCGCGTGGCTCCACTGCTGGATGCACTGCCCCAGCTTCCTCAAGGGAAAATGATTTCGGATGGCCCCGCTGTCGCTTTCGACGTCCCGGAAGCGATGACCCTCGAGCAGCTTGAGACCGAGTACATCCGACACGTCCTACAGCGGTGCCAAAATAACAAGACCCACACAGCATCCGTACTTGGGATCGATGCATCGACCCTCTACCGCAAGTTGGCTCGGCTCGGGTGGCAGTAGCTGTTGGGGACAATGCTCACGGCATCTTGCCGAGCGAACATGACGGCCACGACTGGAACTCGATTGCGTCGTTGAACACGGTCAGGTCGCTCCCCGTGCACGACGGGACACTGAATTCGAAGCTGATGAGCCGCGTCGGGTTCGCATCGAACTGTACGCTGAACGTTCCAGCGGACTCGCCAGGAAGCAGCGTGTCGCGGGCCGGCAGGGGTCGCACCATCGCCCCCGCCGTCCAATCGATGATCGCACGCTCCGATGTCGCCGAGACGATGGTGAAGCGGTAGTCACGGCTCGGGGCCGTGCCGCCAACCTCGCGCACCCGCCAGCTGCCGGATGGGATGACATCACCCCGGCCAGGGCCAGTCGAGTCACCGCCACAGGCGATCGCGGCGAGGGCGAGCAGCGTCAGGGCACGGCGCATGGTGTGAGCATTCGTTGAACGTTCCCGTGGGCAGGACTCCTCACCTCAGTTGTCACCCACCGCCCCTGTCTGCTTTGCGTTCGAGGCGACCGACAGCTGCGACACGACCCACGCCAGGGTCGCCGCCTCGTGGGCGCGCCAGGATTGCCAGTCGTGCGCCCCATCCCAGAGCAGGAACTGGTGGTCGAGTCCCAGCGACGTGAGCGACGCATCCAGTGCGCAGTTGCCACCGGCCAGTGAATCGCTCCGTCCCACTTCCATCCGGATCGCTGGCGCCGTGCCGCCCGTTGCACGCAGGTGCTCTGCCGCACGCAACGGATCGTGGCGCCACCACACCGACGTGTCGGTGCCCCAGAGCTTCCGCCACTTGGGACTGGGCCGTCCGAGGCCAGCCTCGAACGCATCAAAGGTGGGCGCCGATCGGATGTCGGCATCGCACAAACCCTTGTTCGTCGCGAGCGGTACCGCGACCGCCGAGAGACTGGCGGTCGCGGCGAACAGCCGCGGATTGGTGAGGGCGAGCAGCAAGGCTCCGGTGCCCCCCATGCTGAGCCCCATGATGCCACGCCCCTCGCGGCCGACGATGGTCCGGTAGCTCGTGTCCACATGCATGATCAGGTCGTGCGCCACATAGTCGCCATACCTCCGCTGCCGCGCACAACCACTCTCGGCGGGTTCGTCCAGCTCCTCGCTGGCGGCGCACTCCTCGTACGTGGGCGACTGCTCCCAGTTGACCCAGTAGCCCCGGTCGCCATCCACCATCACCAGGATGAACGGTGCGGTCCCGTGAGCGATGAGCGAATCCGCCACCACCGTGATGCTGCCGTGCGTGATCCACTCGGCTTCGTCACCCGCATAACCGTGCAGCAGGTAGACGACGGGAAAGCGCTGGTGCGGACTCGATCGATACGAAGGCGGCAGGTAGACGAAGTAGTTCCGCTCGACCCCGAGCGCAGCCGAGGAGAAGCGGCCGAGCTGCACGACACCAGGTGGTGTCTGGGCGGCGGCGGGGATGGTCAGGCATAGTGCGAGCAGAGCGGCGGCGAGGATTGGCGTGCCTGGCATGGGGCTGCTCCGAGTCGGTGGTGGGTCGCCATTCGGCGCGATGGCCAAATCTCTCTCGACAGGATATCGCTCGTTCGAAGGCTTTACGACAGGGGGGCCAGGGAGGTGTACACGCGGTCCGCTACGCGGTCTGCAACGGCTTGATCCGTGCCATCTCCCGCTTCAGCGTATGGGCTGCATCCCACAGGTCGACGGCGCGCTGGGCGTTCAACCAGAACTCGGGTGCGTTCCCGAACAGGCGCGCCAGGCGGAGGGCCATTTCGGGCGTCAGCGCGCGCCGACCGCGCAGGAGCTCGTTGATCGACTGACGTGAGACGTTGATCGCAGGTGGTAGTCACAGACCTCGACATCATGCGCGTCGCCGTCAAGAAAGCGGAAGCAGATCCGCCCCGGTGACGAAGAGCTCCTCGGTGCGCCTGTCAGCGAACGACGTGATCACCTGGATATGTAACGTGTCACGTTACACCTGTCTGTCAATTGCCACGCCGTTCCTCCTGGTGTCCTGATCCGCTCGGAGTCTGTGTCAGGATCGCTGCCTCAGGCGGTACCGAAAATCGCCGAGGCTGGTGGCGCCAGCGCGTACCCATGGTCGGCCTCACCTCCGCCGGCCCCCAGGGGACCCGAGCGATCCAATACTTAGGTATTGACATAAGTATGGGGTCGTCGTAGACTCCCCCTGCCTGACCGAGTCATCTCACAATCGAATGGTCCTGACATGGTGCAATCCGCCGTCGCCGATGATGTCTTCCGCGCCCTCTCCAACCCGACTCGGCGTGCCGTGATCGAACAGCTCTTTGCGGGGCCGGCCACCGTCAGTGAACTGGCGGAACCGTTCGACATGGCGCTGCCTTCGTTCGTGCAGCACCTGGGGATCCTCGAACAGAGTCGGTTGGTCACGTCGACAAAGCAGGGCCGAGTCCGTACCTATCAGATCGCACCCGAACGGTTCAAGGTCGCCGAGGAGTGGCTGGCGGAGCAGCGCCAGATCTGGGAATCCCGCTTCGATCGGTTCGAACAGTACATCACCACACTCAAGCAGAAGGACGCACGATCATGAGCACCCACATCACGGCCGACCCGACGCTCGATATCGTCATCGAACGGTTCATCGACGCACCCGTGCGCCTCGTCTGGGAAGCATTGACGACTCCCGAGCACATGAAGCAGTGGTACATGCCCCGGGCCTGGGGGCGCGTGGCCGACTGCGAACTGGACCTCCGACCCGGCGGCATCTTCCGGATCGACATCTCCGTTGGTGACGGTCCGGACATTCCCAACCTCGGCTGCTTCCTCGAGGTCGTGCCGATGGAGCGACTCGTCTGGACGTCGATGCTGTTTCCCGGCTATCGTCCGGCGGTCTTCGACGACATTCCGATCACCGCGATCGTCACGATGGAATCGGTGGGCGCCGGGACGCGCTACATCTTCACCGCACTGCATCGGAACGAGGCGGACTACACGGCCAACGCGACGAGCGGCTTCGCCGAGGGGACCGGGATCGCGATCGATCAGATGGTGGAGCTGGTGATGGGGATGAAGTAGCCAAAGCGATCCCCTCAACCGAGGAGGAGTACGCGACATGAGAAGCACATTGCTGCTCCTCACCGCATTCACCCTGGGAACCAGCCCGTTGCTGGCGCAGGGGCCACCACCCGCAGGAATCCGCGCCGAGAGGCTTCGGGCGAATCCGGTGCCCGCCAAGGAACTGGTCGCCTCGCGCCGTCGCATGACACCGGTCGGTCGTGGGGCACTCATTGGCGCCGTGGCGGGTGCCGCGCTCGGCTACCTCGGCACGACCGAGACTGCGCAACGGGGGAGCGACGGGATTCCACGGGCTCCTGTGATGATCGGCATGGCAGTGTTCGGCGGCCTGATCGGCGCGCTGGTGGGGTACATCGTGAGTGACAAGCCGTAGGTGGCCGAACAGTGGAGATAGGACACACCTGGTTCCGAGACCGTGTGTAAGGAAATCACAGTGTCGGGTCATTCGGGGATGGTGTCCTCCTCAAGGAGCTGCATGGTGACTTCCATCGTGACCCGGTGGCGACTGGTAGGCTTCCTGGCCATATCGCTCGCCGCCTGTGGCGGGCAGGAAGCAGTGAGCGGTGACTCTCACGCTGGACCGACCGCCCGACTGGTCGATTCCACCATCCTTGTCGAGGCCGACTCGGTACCACTCGGTGCCTACTCGTCGTTCTTCCTCCGGAGCCCGCGCGGCGATGTCGTGATCAACGACATGCAACAAGCCCGGCTCATTCAATTCGACCCCACGGGGGCCTTTCGGTGCACGATCGGAACTCGAGGCGAGGGGCCCGGGGAGTTCCAGCTCCCGGGCCCGCTCGGCGTGCTCCCCGGTGACACGACGCTGATGGTGTTCGACGTCAACCGTCAGCGTGCCTCGATCTTCGATCTCTCGACGGGCGAGTACCTGAGCGGCCTCGCCGTTCCGTTTCAGGATGTCGGCACCAACTGGACGGTAGATGGTACTGATCTGGTCATGGCCATCAATGCCTCCAACGCGATCATGGCGCGGTGGCGGATCGGGAGTGCAGCCATGGAGGCTGTTGGAGAGGTGCCAGCGCACATGCTGAACAAGGTGGGCGCCCGCATGGCATACGGCCGTTCCGAGGTGGTCGTCACGGATTCACTCGTGCTGGTGCTACTACCAACCGAACCCGGAGTGAATGTCTACAACAGGGCGATGCAATACCTGGGCTATGTCCCGGTCATGGCGGTCCGCCGCGAGGGAGAGCCGGCCGATCTGGCCACGCGGCAGCGAGCGTTTGGACGTGACGCCTCCGACCTGAGCATCGCGTCATCGACTGTCGGGTTCCACCGCCTGCAGTCCGGAATGATCGTGCTCGTGCACCTCGACATGACCGTGCGAGCGGGCGAGGGCCGAGGTACTCGGGCCGATGACTTTCGGTTGTATATGACACTGCTCTCGGAGGACCTGAGCAAGGCATGCATTGATGGGTCTGTAAACATCCGAACCGATGTTGCCCCGATACCGAGCTTCGTCGGCGACACCATGTTCGTACTCGCCCGGCAGGTGCAAGGCGATGACCGGGTTCGGTCAGTCGTGTATGCTGTCGTCATCGACTCGAGCTCATGCGACTGGACCCCGACGGGTGGAGTTCAACCCCGAGTCGTGGACACCGATGCTCGGTGAGCTCGTCGCGAGCTCGTCGCTGAGAGCGACGGCTCGGCCAGGGGCGGCGGGTGAGACCCGCCAGGGAATTGGTGCGTTCGGTCCGCTCTCAGCGGACGCTGTCAGCCGAGCCCGGGTGCTGTCACGAGCTGCGCGAGTGACCACCCGTGGTCGGCCGTGGATCGTCCACCCGAACATCTCGAGCGATCCCCGTGATTGCTTCGTGTATGGACGGGTGCGGTAGGGTGGGATTGCCCGCACGAGGGCGGCTTCACGGATCTTCGTCGGTTTAGGATCGGTCGGTAAGGGGTTTCGCGTGGCTGGGGCGGACAGGCCATTCCTTGAGTCCGTGACTAGGCTCATCCCGGACAGCGCAACCCTATCCGTATTCCAGAATCGTGAGCAGCTTCTCAGATTGGGATCGGATTGCTCACTTGAGAACGCGTCCGGGGGCCAGACGTTACATCCCGTCCTCGGAATACTCGATTGCCAAGATGGACTGCCACGCGTCATGGTTAACTAGCACAAGTCATAGTCATGGTTCAGCGTCGTCTGGCAAATGAGAGGGCGCTCGAACCAACTCTATACCACCGCACGCTGTTTCTGGTACAACCCATCCCGTTGACACGGCACGATTCGTCACGTACTCTGGATAAGGTCGACGTACGGCGGCCCTATCCATTCGTTGTGTCACACTACCCTTCCATACCCGACATGTGAGGTCATCACGCGCAATCTGGCGAAGTATCTGCTAGCGGTTTCGTTCGGCGTTCTTCTCATCCCGACAAAGGCAGCGAGAGCCGCCGACTCCGAGGGTGATCTCCTCTGCGAGTGGAAGGAGGTAGACATCTTCCAAGACGATCACGCGCATTCAAGCAACTGCCAGAGCATGCCGCCGCTCCTGGGTGATGATTGGGAACTCGTCTCGTACGGTCACTGGACAAACACCCATTCGGAATGGGTTTACACAACCATCATTGCTGAGCCGGGTGACCAGCATACTCACGTCGGGTCCTAGGTTGTTCGCTACTCCCGCGACGATCGACGAGGTGACGCCGATAGATCCCGGATCGGCGCTGCCTCGTCGGTGGGCTGGACGGTTTCCAGTATTTCTGGCTGTTGCATTCGGCTCGCTCGCCTGTGCCCCTGGCGGCGACCATTCCCCGTCGATCGCCGCTGCCATTCCCGTATGCGCCGAAGTGGATCGCGGCGAATGGGCAGCAGGTAGCGAGGTTGTGATCGCCGACGATCAATCGCCGCCCTGCCGACTCATCCTCGACACGACGGTCGTTCGGACGTATTCCGCGGCTGCGGTCGACTCGATGGACCTGTCCCGGATCCGTGAAGTCGACCGCCATGGCAACTTCTACGTGCAGGGCTACGATCCCGGTGTGATCACGGTGCTTTCACCGACCGGAGATCTCGTCGCCCGATTCGGACGCGAGGGGCCAGGCCCTGGTGAGCTGCCGTCAGGGCATCTTGGTGTCGAAGTTTCCGGCCTCGATTCGATCTATGTCCAGGACAATCGGCTGAGCTGGACGGTCTTCGGTCCCGAGCGCCAGTTCGTCCGGTCGATGCCACTCGGAGAGATTCATGCGGGTACAGGTACGCGCTGCGTCCTCACGGATGGTTCAGTGATTTCCTCGGCGCCGATCCGAGGTGGGAAACGCCCCGCCACCCTCCGCCTGCTTGACCCGGACGGCGGGTTGGTGACCGAGTTCGGGAATCCGAGCGGAGACGGCCCAGGCGCCGCCGCACCCAGCCGCGGTGTTTCATGCGCGTTCGACGGGGCCGCATGGGCCCTCCCCAGCCCGATTGAACCTGCATACCGACTCGAACGTTGGGGACCGGACGGCACACTACTCAACGTCGTGACTCGGGATGCGCCGTGGTTCGATGCCGGGCCGCCGATGACTCGGACTGAAGGAATGACTTCGAAGCCACATTCCGATGTCCGTCAAGTCCTCGAAGTGCATCAGGGGCTCTTGTACACGATGATCGTCAGCGCCGACCCGCGCTGGGAGCCGGTTGCTCGAGATCAATGGGAGGAGCGTCTGGCAGAATTGTACGACGTGCGATTCGAGGCGATCGATGCCATCTCGGGACAGCTGCTGGCCACCCTGCTGGTCGATGACCAGCGCACCCTGCCCAATGCCAGAATGATGCGGGACGGTCACAGCTACGAGTTGGTAGTGGATGATTCAGGCGGTGCCCACCTGACTGCATATGCATTTCACCTGGTAGACCAGTGAACACACGACGTGCTGCGATGCTTGGTGTTGTTGGTGTCCTCGCATGCACAGGTGCAGAGCAACAGGCGTCGCATGACTTCAACCGTGCGTGGTCTCAGACCCCGGCCGATTCGGTCACGGTCGATGTCTCGCTCGACGATCGTGTACCGGAGGCCGAGAGTCTGGTGGTGCTTCCGCTCGATTCGGTGCTGGGATTCCGTCTTGGTGGCGCGCCCTACCGGATACGCATCGTCGCTGATGGATTCGTCGTGCTGGACGTGGACGAGGGCCGCCTGCTGCGATTTGACAGTCTTGGCCATGCGGTGGCGGACGTCCCGATGGTCGGCGTAAACGATCCCCCGAGTGCCGCCATCTGCGCTCGGGGTGATTCGACGCTGGTCGTTGATGGCGCAGGTCTGTACAACCAGCCGCGTCGATTGTTCTGGTTCGCGCTTCGTGCCGACGGTGTCGCGCCCGATTCCGTGACCGTCACGCTGCCCTCCGGCACGCTGGACGCCCGATGCATGGCAGTTGGCGATCGCTGGGCCCTGCTCATCACGATCCCCGAAGAGCCGGGAAACCTGGCCTCGAAACTCACGACCAGCCTGGTTGAAGTGACGTCGGGATTCGGTGTCCGTGAGGCAGCCATGTTCACGTTGTCGGATCGCTCGGAACAGATGCGGGACAGTAGTGGCCGCGCCGTCATGCAGCCCAGTCCATGGGCGTCCCCCCCGCTGATCGCGGCGGGCGGAAACGGATCGCTCTACGTGGTGGATGGCCCGACGGGAGTGGTGCGGATCCTCGACACAACGGCAGCGGGCGCGAGAATCCGTGGCATCACGCCCCGACCCCGTTCGCTGACGCGCGCGCTGATTGACAGCTTCGCAGCCGCGTCCCGCGAACAAGAGATGACATCGGCCGCTCTTCGCGGGCCGCTGTCACCCGATGACATCGCCATGCTCGATCAGGCGGAACACGCGATTCGCAGGGTCACTCCGGGTACGCCGGTTCCCGAGGTCACCCGGTTGCTGGTGGGCGCCGACGGTTCATTCGCGCTGGCAGCTTCGGAATGGCTGGTGCCTGACGCGGATCGCTGGGACCTGTTCGATCAGGCTGGCGGCTACCTGGGCGCGGTGAGGATATCGGCATCGTCACGTGGCGTGGGGGTCCAGCACGGGACACTCTGGTACGTGGGCACCACCAACGACAGCGTTGATGGCTCACCGCAACTCGTTCGCGTGCGGCCCCGCCAGGCAGCCCCTCCTCCTGAGTGAGTGTCCGGCCGGCGGCTTGGCCGGTTTCCCGACGCTGCGAGCCGTCGTCGTGTTCTCCGTGCTCGACCAGATCCGACGGAGTCCGCGCAATGGTGGAGCGAAGGAATTCCACTGGGTCCGGTGATGGTCAGCATGGCAGTGTTCGGCGGACTGGTGGAGACGTCGAGAGAAATCGGTGAGCATGCCGATCTGAGTTCCCTCGGTCGAGAACACCCCCTACCCGAACCCCTGCTCGTCGGCGGTGGGGCCGTACATCGACGGCACCGGCACATCGAGCAGCCGGAGGTACACGCCAAGCTGGGCGCGGTGGTGCACCAGATGACTGATGTGCATCCGCACCACCTGCGCACGCGGCATGCTGAAGATCTCGTGCTCGCCGTGCCGCAGCGTCCACGTCACCGACCAGTCGTCATCCTTGGCATTCTCGATGGCGCGGCGCGAGCTGGCTACCGCCTTGTCGAACCCGGCGAGCAGGGTCGCGGTCGACTCCGACGAATAGCCACTCCCGGCACCGAGATCGAGTTCCGTGTGGGTCAGTGTCTGGCCAATCCAGCCGGGCATCCAGGAGACCAGCTGCGCCAGATGCTCCAGCGAGAACGACTTCTCGTGCGGCCTCCACGCACCCTGGCCATCGGGCACGCGCTCCAGCACGCGGCGGGTGGTCCGCATCTCCTGATCGAATTCCTGGAGCAGCGTTTCGGTGGAATCCATTGTCTCTCCGCTGTCGTGGTGGTGGCCGGTGTGGTGAGACCTCGATCTTGAAGGATAGCTCCGGGTGGGGAGCCCGTTCGACACATTGTCGGAATCGCGGTATCATCAGGACACACCAGCTGGACCCGGTCCCTCGTCCCCTCCTCCCCGCTTCACCTCGGTGCCCCATGACATCCATCCGCGCCCTGCTCCTGCTGCTCCTGATCGTCGCCTGTGCCGGTTCGCCCGATGCAGCGCCCGCCTTCGTGACCCGCGACAGCGCCGGTATCACGATCGCCGAGAACGTGATGGCGGACGTGACGTCACGCTGCACGGTCGACAGTGTGCCGGTGGTCCGGATCGGTGGCGATCAGGACTCCGACGACGACTTCCTCTACCGCGTGATGGGCACCAGTCGCCTGAGCGACGGACGGATTGCGGTCGTCAACCAGGGGACCCAGGAAGTGCGCTGGTACGACTCGACCGGTGTGCTGGTCGGGCGCGCCGGCCGCGCGGGCCGCGGCCCGGGAGAGTTCACCGACGCCTTCCTGATGGTCCGGATGCCCGGTGACACCCTCTGGGTCGGCGATTACCGCCCGTGGCAATGGCACATCTTCGGTCCCGACATGACGTTCGTGCGCAGCGTGGTCACGACGCCGTCCGAGATCAATAGCCCCGATATCTATGCCGTCTTCGACGACGGGCAGCAGGTGTTCGGTACGTCACGTATCGGTCAACGCGTGTCATGGGCGATGGATTCGGTGACCATCAAGCGGTTCACCCCCGACGGTATCTTGCGCGACACGGTGGTGAGCGTGCCGACCGGTCGCCTGGGTCAGACGGCCGGCGAAGGCTCTGTCTGGATGCGGCCGTGGTTCGAGGGTGCGGCACAGGCGGAGGGCAGCGGCGACCGATTGGCAGTCGCGACCTGGGGTGAGCCCGAGTTGGTGATCTACCACGTCGGTGATCAGGTCACGCCGTCACTCATCATTCGCTGGACGACCGCCGACCGCACCGTCACCGATTCTGCCGTGACGGCGGCACGTGAGAAGCTCGCGAATCAGTATCCCGATCTGTCCGCCGAGATGAAGGCCCAGATGGTCGACCCGCTCATCTCCGCCAAGCGGCCCGTCGCCGAGCGCTATCCGGCGGTGACCCGAATCGTGATGGGGACCGATGGTCGGATCTGGGTGCGTGGCTATGCGCCATCCGAGGCGACGACACGCGAGTGGATCGCATTCTCGCGCGAGGGTCGCGCGGTGTGCCGGGCAGAATTGCCAGAGGTTGACTATCTCTACGAGATCGGCCGCGACTACCTGCTCACCCACGAGCGCGACTCGCTCGGCGTGGAGCGTGTGGTCGAGTATCGGCTGCGGGGTGTATGATGGGGGGACGGTCTGACTCGCGGACCGTCATTGACCATGGAGGAGAGTAGAGATGGATCCAAACGCGCTGATTCCACTCGCCGCCATCATCATCGGCATTCCCGGCTTCGTCGTGTTCACCACGCTGATGGTCAACCACACACGCAAGCTGAAGGAACTGGAGATTCGCGAGAAGGAGGTCGAGTTGGGGAGCGGCGACGCGGCATTGGGACAGGCGGTCGATGCGCTGCATGACGATCTCACCGACGTGCGCGCCCAGCTGGCCGAGGTGCAGGAACGCCTCGACTTCACGGAGCGGCTGCTGGCCTCGGGGAACGGGCCCGACAGGGATGGGGCTGGCTGACCGCCATGAATCCAGCGAAGGGCGCCCGAAGCCGGGTAGTTGCGCTGACCGACCTGCCGAACGTCGGACAAGCCACTGCCGGCGATCTGCGTCTGCTTGGTATCGACCGACCGAGCGACCTGGTGGGTCGCTGCCCCTACGAGTTCTACGATCAGCTCTGTGCCACCACCGGTTCGAGGCAGGACCCGTGTGTCATGGATGTGCTCATCTCGGTGACCCACTTCATGAACGGCGGCGAGGCACGGGCGTGGTGGTCGTTCACGGCAGAGCGGAAGGCCGAAGTGCTCCGGAGAGCGGCGCCGTAGCTAGCGGTACACGTCGCGGCGGTTACCCACCTTCACGACGGTGACGATCAGTTCGTCGTCCACAATTTCATACAGGATCCGGTAATCGCCCTGGCGCAACCGGTACTTCTCCTCGCCGCTCAGCTTCTCGGAACCCACCGGGCGAGGCTCCCGGGCAAGCCCTCTGATCTTCGCGACAACCCGTCTGCGATCCTTGGCGGGGAGTGCCTCGATTTCCTTGGCCGCCGACCGTTTGATCTGGACCTTATAGCTTGCCACGACGCTTCATGTCACGGACGAGTTCCTCAAACACGAGCGTGGGCTCCTTCGCGCGGTCTCGAAACGCAGCGAGATCTTCGCCGTCCTCAAGGAGGTTCTGCCGGACGGCAGAGTTCACGAGCTCCGAGATGCTTTGGTCCGTTTCGGCGGCCTTGACGCGCAGCGCCTGGTGGACGCGTTCATCGAAGTAGACGGTCGCTCGTTTCGTGGTAGTCATGCCTCGCAATCTGACGTCATGACGTTGTGACGTCAAGGCGTCATGGGGAGATGGCGTGCCGCAGGAGGGGCGGGAGCATGCCGTCCTTGTGGTGCCCCGCGGGATCGGACAGCTTCCGCCCCAATCAAGGAGCCCCATGTCTGGTCGCACCACCTTCACCGAAAAGGACGAACTGCTCCGGCACGACGTGCGGACCCTCGGCGCCATGGTCGGCGACATGCTCCGCGAGCAGGGCGGCGTCTCGTTGTTCGAGCGCGTCGAGACGGCACGTCAGGCGGCCGTTGCCCGTCGCGAGGGTGCGCCGGGTGCCGCCACCGAGCTGGAACGGATACTCGGCGGCGCGGATGTGACGCAGGCTGCCGACCTCGTCCGCGCATTCTCGACCTACTTCCGCGTGGTCAACCGCGCCGAACAGGTGCACCGGATCCGCCGTCGCCGCGACTACGACCGGACCCCCGCGACCGCACCACCGGGCGGCGTCCGTGAGGCACTCGAGACGCTCCGCGCACGGGGATGCTCCGCCGACCAGGTCGTGGCGCTGGTGGAATCCATGCTGATCGAGCCGGTGTTCACGGCCCACCCGACCGAGGCGACCCGCCGGACGATCCTGCAGAAGGAACAACGGATCGCCCGCTGGCTGCTCAGTCTCGGCGACAGCTCACTGACACCGCCCGAACGCGCGACGATCCTCGCCCGGATCCAGATGGAGATCACCACCACCTGGCAGACCGCCCCACGCCCACCGGCGCGGCCGACGGTCGAGGACGAGCGCGAACATGTCCTCTACTACCTGCTGGGTCCGATCCACGACGTGATCCCCGCGATCCACGAGTCGATCGAGGCGGCGGTGCGACTGACCTGCGATCGGCCCGATTTCCGGCTCGACACGCCACGGATGCGGTTCGGCTCGTGGGTCGGCGGCGACATGGACGGCAATCCCAACGTCAACGGCGCCACGATCCGGAAGGCGCTCCGGGCGCATCGACAGGCGATCGTCGCGCAGTACCGGAAGGACGTCGCCTCACTCGGCGCGCTGCTGTCGCAATCGACCACACGCGTGGAGGTCGCCGATGCCGTGAGCCGTCGCATCGCGACATACGGTGCGCTGCTCCCGGATGCATTCGCCGGCATTCCGGCGCGCTACCGCGACATGCCCTACCGGATGCTCTGTCGCCTGATCGACGCACGGCTCGAACGAACCGCCGATCAGCAGGAGGGAGGCTACCCCTCGGCCGATGATCTCCTTGCCGACCTCGATGCCATCGCCACCAGCCTTGCCCGCCATCGCGGGGAGCACGCGGGCCTCTTCGCTGTGCGGCGCACCATCCAGCGGGTGCGGACGTTCGGGTTCCACCTCGCGACGCTCGATGTCCGACAGGACGCCCTCCGCTTCCGACAAGCCACCGGCGAGGTGCTCGGCGACGATCACTGGTCCGAGCGATCGGTGGCCGAACGCACGGCGCGCCTCACGGGGGGGGGACAGGCCGGACTGGCAACGCACGAGACCGCGACCACCGAGACGCTCGATGTCTTCCGGGCGATCGACGAGTGTCGCGCGGAACATGGTGCGGCGGCCGTCGGCCCGGTGATCATCAGCATGGCGACCGGTGCCGATGATGTGCTGTCGGTCCTCCTGCTGGCACTGACAGCCGGACTGGTCGATGCGGAGGGGCATGTGCCGCTCGATGTGGCGCCGCTCTTCGAGACGGTGAGCGATCTCGAAGGCGCACCCGCGACGATGGCCGACCTCTTTGCGCTCCCGACCTACCGCGCACACCTCGCCCGGCGCGGCGACCGCCAGATGGTGATGCTGGGATATTCCGACAGCGCCAAGGACGGTGGCATGGCCGCGTCGCGCCAGGCGTTGCACGCGGCACAGTCGGTACTCGCGACGGTGGCACACGGTGCGGGCATCGAGTTGACCTTCTTCCATGGCCGCGGTGGCACGGTCGGCCGTGGTGGCGGGAAGACGTATCGCGGCATCCTCGCCGCGCCGCGCGGCACGGTGGGCGGTCGGTTGCGGCTCACCGAGCAGGGCGAGGTGATCGATGCCAAGTACGGCCTGCGCGGCATCGCGTTCCGCACCCTCGAGCGCAGCACCGCGGCGACGTTGCTCGCGACGGGCGCGCCCACCCCGATCGACGCACGCGAGCCGGCGTGGGAGGCGATGTTCGCCGAACTCGCCGACGCGAGTCGGCGTGCCTACCGGGCGTTGGTGTGGGAGGATCCGCGGTTCACCGAGTATTTCCGGCATGCCACGCCGATCGACGTGATCGAGCAGATGACGATCGGGTCGCGGCCGGCGAGCCGACGATCAGGCGCCGGTGTCGAGAACCTGCGCGCAATCCCGTGGGTCTTCGCGTGGACGCAGTGTCGCGCGATGCTGCCGGGATGGTATGGGGTGGGGACGGGACTCCAGGCGATCGTCGAGCGGCACGGGCTGGAGGCGGTGCTCGCGATGGCGCGGGAGTGGCCGGTGATTGCCACCATGATGGAGGACCTCCACATGGTGCTTGCCAAGAGCGATCTCGAGATCGCGAGTCGTTACGCCACGCTGGCACCAGCGTCGTGCGCCGGGGTGTTCGACGATATCGCTGCCGAGTTCCGGTTGACGGTGGAGATGGTGTTGCGCCTCACCGGGTGCAGTGAGCTGCTCGAGCACGATCCCATCCTGGCGCGCGCCATCCGGCTCCGGAATCCGTATGTCGACCCGATGAGCTTCCTGCAGGTCGGCCTGCTCGAGCGCTGGCGTGCCGGTGACCGCACCGACACCGCGTTGCTCGACGCGCTGCTCGAGACGGTCAATGGCATTGCGCAGGGTCTGCAGAACACGGGGTGATCCCGTCGGGCGGATGGTAGCTGTCTCCGCTCGGCGGTATCACTCGATCGTCAGTGCATTCAGGTAGTCGTTCAGCTCCGCACGCTGCGCATCGCGCTTCTCGGTCAGCGCCGTGCGGGTGGCCTGGAGTCGCTCGATCTCGGATTCCTGCTCATCGAGCTTCGAGAGCAATCGCTCGGCGTACTGCGACTTGGCATCGATGCTCTTGAGGTTCTCCCGGATGCGGCCCTGCTCCTCCGTGATGGCAGTGATCTGCTGCGTCTGCTCGGTGATACCGCGCTCGGTCGATTCCAGGGCCTGCTTCAATGCGATCGCTCGACCGAGGGCATCGCGAACGGCCTTCGACATCTCGCCAGTCCGACTGTAGACCAACAGGTTCTCGCTGTTCGAGCTGACGATCGCGATGGTTTGCTGCCGCACCTGCTCCTGCTCCACCTTCACGGTGGTCACCTTGCCGCCCGGTGCCACGATCTCGAAGCGCGCCAACGTTGGCGTCGTCTCGACTGGCGTCACGGCCCCCACGCTCTGCCACCCACCCGCTGTCGGATGCTCGATCACGACCGACTTCTCACGGCTGCCCTTGTTGTCGATCCGGTACTCCTGGGCGCGAACGGACTTGCGATCAACCGTCATCACCCCGCGCACGATCCTGGCACTCACCACCTCTGACTGGGACACCCCCGGCTGGGGGTCAATCAACAAGTCGAGGTCGACGCCGTAGCTCAGCAGCCGGCTCTGGCCGGGTGGGACGTTGTCGATCTGCGCGTCACCCGCATAGCTCCCCTGCTCCAGTACCGTGACCGGACCTTGCAGCAAGTGTTTGCCGGTCGTGTTGTGCAGCCGCACGCCGTAGAGGGGATTGCGGGGGAGCACGGCAGCATTGTAGATCGACACGCGGTCGATGCCGACGCTGTCGGTCACGATCGGGAGCATTGCCGACTTCTGGCGGGCGAGGGTCACGTTCGGGATGGCATACTGGAAGAGTTCGCCCAGCTGTGCGGCGATTGCCGCGCTCTGCACCGTGGTGGCAGTGACGCCACCCTGCGCGTTTCCGAACTCGGCCGACGTGCGGCCGGTGGTGATCGAGGCATCCTCGAAAGCGTTGGTGCCGACCTCCATCGACGGGACAGACTTGGCCGTTACCTGATTTCGTGGAACCAGCGCGTTCTGCTCAGGTGCGGCCGACACGCCATCGTGATACAGTTGCGGCCGCAACCCGGTGAAGTACTCCGGTACCACCACCGGGCGCTGCAGGTAGAGCGGCTGGTAGAGATCCATGATGAAGGAGATCGGTCGACCACTGACCAGCGAGAGCGCCACGTTGTTCCAGTCGCTTTCGGTCTGGTTCTCGACGATCGCCCAGCCCTGGAGCCTGGCGCTCTTGCCATCGAGGATCAGGCGATAGGAGGTCTTCCAGATCGGCGTCTCGACTACATACCCGACTCGCAGCCGTCGGCTCCCGGATCCGGCATAGTTGATCGACACCGGCTTCTTGTCCTGGTCACGCGCCTGGCTCAGTGCCGCGAGGGCGCGGGTCAGTTCGGCTTGCAGGGTCGGGTCGTCGAGCGAGAGCGCGGTGATGGTGGGGAGTTCGACTGAACGGATCGTGGCACCGCTGAACACGTTGAGGACCGACGTCGGGACGGCTTCGCCGGCACCAGGCTTCTCCCGCGTCTCGACGCCGAGCACGGTGCCTTGCAGCTGCTGTCCACCGGCTGCCACGGTGACTCGTGCGCCCCGGAGCTGATTGAGGAGCTCGGCCATCCCGGGATTTCGGGTGATGTCGACCTGGAAACTGCGGAGCTCCCTCGCCAGCGGATCCTGTGATGGATAGGTGATGGTGGATACTCTCCCGCCGTCGAGATCCTGCAGGGTCAGTGACTTGAGGACGTCGTTGATCTGCGTGGTCTTGAAGCGCAGCTCGGCCGAGCCATTGCCAGTCACGTTGCCACCATGCTCGAAGTAGCCGACGCCGGAGGAGAAGAGCACCACGGTCCGGACCGGCAACTCCATCGTTGGTGCGGCGGAGGACTGTGCCCGGAGCGGAACTGCTGCGGCGGCGGCGAGGCAGAGCGTCAGCGTGATGCGATGTGGCATGGGGTGGGTCTCCGGGGGGTGGGCAACGGCCGGGTGAGGATGATCCAATGGTACGGCAGATCGGGCATCGGTGACAGGGGGTGACCGCCAGGAGAGGCTCGGAAGTGCCGTCAGGACCGAGCGCCTCGGGCCGGAATGACTTGGGGACGTTGCACATAGATTCCAGAACACGGGGTGAAGAGGAGAGGCTTCCATGGCCAATCTCAGACCTCCGGATCGGACATCCCTTCGCTTTGCTCAGGGCCGGCCACATTGGCCCGGCGAAGAGGGCGGGTAACCCTACAACGCCCGTCCTGCCAGCACGTCCAGCACCGCCTCCGACGCCTCGATCTCGTCGTCGATCGGGGTCCCGGCCTCGATCAGCAACCGCGCCACACCGGCGTGATCGTGCCCCTTCGGGCCATGCAGTGACCCATGACAGCACCAGCCGAAAGGCGTGCCGTGGTGTGCGCTGTCGCGGAGCGTAAGCAGCGACTTGGCGTCGGGGTGACCGAGCAGCACCGCCACGGTTTCGGGTGAGCCATACCACGCCGCACAGTGCAGCGCCGTACCGGCGTCGTGCCCAGCCACTCGCGGATCGAATCCCAGTTCCAGCATCAGGGCCACGGCGGTGGCATCGCCCTGCCACGCTGCGTCGGCGATGGCGCGGTGATCGTCCTCGGTCAGTGAGGCGACCAGGTCGGGATGGGCTCGGACGAGTGCCGCTGCCTCGGTCCCATCGCCGCGATGACAGGCAAGTAGCAGTCGCTGCGAAGGCGTCGCGAATGCCAGCATGATATCGAGCAGCTCGGGGTGCTCGAACTGCAGCGCCACGTCGAGTGCCGAGCGGTTGCCGCCGATGGTCCAGAAATAGATGTGGTAGCTGCTCGGCGGCTGCTCGGCATAGGCACCCTGCCCGGTGCGTGCATCGAGGAGCGTTGAATCGTCGGTGAGCATGACGCGGACCCGCTCGTCGAGACCGAGTGCCGTGGCGAGGAAGATGTCGGTGGTGGCACCGCGGCTGACCAGGTAGCGGGCGAGGTGATAGCGTCCGGCGTCAACCTTCCGGTCGAGCATCCATTCCGCAGCAGTCGCCCGGTGATCGACATCGCGGGCATCGATCTCGGCGCCGGCGTCCAGCAGAAGGTCGATCACTTCTCTGGAGCGCGCGAAGTGCAGCGGCGTCTGACCATCCCCACCACGCTCGTGCACGCACGCGGGATCGTCGGCAAGCATGGCGGCGAGCAGGTCGACGCGGTCGAGATGCGACAATGCACAGGCATCGGGGATGGCACCGGCAGCGAGCAGCAGCTCGGCGGCCTTGCCCGTCGCGGAATGGAGCGCGTGAAACCCACCGGCCCACCAGTCGCTGCGTCGGTTCGGATCGGCACCAGCCTCGAGGAGGACGTCGACCATGGCAGGGTCCTTGGCGAACGCAACGATCGCCGGGGCGTCGAACGGGAAGAGCGGCTCGTTGATGCGTTCCCGAAATGTCGGAAACTGGGCGAAGAGCTGCCGCACCATCGGTGCGTCACAGCGCTCGAATGCCTGGTGGAATGCTTCCATTGCGTGTTGCATGACCCCCCCTACGGCACCGCCGGTCCGCCATCCATCAGTTGTCGTGTGAAGTAGGTGTAGCCAAGTGCGGCAGTGTGGGCGCTCTGGATCGCGTTGGCGCCGGCGCCATGGCCACCCTCGATCACCTCGTAGTAGAGGTATGGCATGCCGTACTCGGCCATCCGCGCCGCGAACTTGCGCGCATGTTGCGGGCCGACGCGATCGTCCTTGGTGGTGGTCCAGATGAACGGCATCGGGTATTTCACGCCGGGCGTGAGGTTATGGTAGGGCGAGATGCTCGCAAGGAACGCGCGTTCCTCCGGATTCGCGACGCTGCCATACTCGCCCACCCACGAGGCGCCCGCCGCGATCTGCTCGTAGCGCAGCATGTCGAGCAGCGGCACGGCGATCTGCACCGCGTTCCAGAGTTCCGGGTGCTGGTTCATCTCCACACCCATCAGCAGGCCTCCGTTCGAGCCACCTTCGATGCCGAGCCGTCGAGGCGAGGTGATGCCGCGGGCAATGAGGTCCCGGGCCACGGCGGCGAAGTCGTCGTAGATCACCTGACGCCTGGTCTTGAGCCCCGCCTCGTGCCAGGCCGGGCCGAACTCGCCACCGCCGCGAATGTTGGCCAGTACAAAGGCCCCGCCGCGTTCGAGCCACAGATCGCCGACCTCGCCATCGTAATGGGGCGTTGCTGAGACCTCGAAGCCGCCGTACGCGGTCAGGATCGTGGGTGTCGTTCCGTCGAGTGTGATCCCCTTGGGATGCACCACGAAGTACGGCACCATGGTGCCATCCGTCGAGGCAACCTCGAACTGTTCGACGACGCTGCCGGACGCATCAAACCGGGCCGGGCTGGACTTGAGCGTGTAGGCCGAGGCCGCGTCGGCATCGGCGAGCCAGACGCTGGTCGGTGTCAGGAAACCGGTGACGCCGATGAACGCCAGATCACTGTGCGCGTCGACGCTGCCGACACTGGTGGTCATGTTGTCGGGCAACGGGATTGCCTGCCGACTCCAGCTGCCGTCGGTGGCCCTGGTGTAGCTGTAGACGCGGCCGCGGACGTTGTCGGTCATCGACACCAGCAGGTGGTGCCGGGTCGCGGAGGCACCGGCGACCGATTCGCGTGGCCCCGGTTCGACGATCGCCACTGGTGCCAGTGCATCTGGCGTGGCCATCGCGGTTGCTGCGGAGAACGACGCCAGTCCGCCGCTGCCGATCGTGGTGGTGCTGGTGATCCACGGCTCCGAGAGCCTGACCACGACCTGTCCGTCGAGCATGGTCGCGGGGCTCGCCTTGGCCGGGATGGCGAGCCTGGCGACGTCGTCCTCACGGATGATGTAGTGCTCCGATTCGAAGAAGCTCACCGCACGCGTGATCAGGCTCACGCGATGTCCGGTGGCATCCTCGAGCGTGGCGGGTGCGACCAGCACATCATTCGGGTTGCCGCGGAAGAGTTCCACCGCGGCCGCGAGCGGTTGACCGCGCGCCAGCGTCTTGAGGATGTAGGGATAGCCCGATGCGGTCATCTCGCCGGGTGACCATTCGCGCGCCACCAGCAGGGTGTCGGGCCCCATCCAGGTCACGTTCTGCTTGCTCTTGGGGAGCGCAAACCCGCCGGGAACGAACGTCATTGTGACAAGGTCGAACTCCCGGATCGTGACAGCATCCTCACCGCCATCGGAGAGGTACAGGAGACAGCGCCGTTCATCGGGCTGCAGACAGTCCACGCCCTTCCAGACCCAGTTGGCGTTCTCCTCCGTGGCCAGCGCATCGAGGTCAAGGACGGTGGTCCATGCAGGTTCGGCCGTGCGATAACTCTCGAGCGTGGTGCTCCGCCAGATGCCCCTGATGTGCGTGGCGTCCTGCCAGAAGTTGTAGAGCCTCCCCCCGATGAACGAGACGCCCGGGATCCGATCCTCGGCCTGCGCCATCGCGAGGGCACTCTGGTAGAAGTCCGCGAAGCGCGGATCGCTCTCGAGAAGGTCGGTGGTCCTGGCATTCTCCGCCTTGACCCACGACATGGCGCGATCACCGGTCCAGTCCTCGAGCCAGAGGTAGGGATCGGTGGTGTCGGCCGGGGTCTGGGCGGCGGCGATGTGCGCAGTGGCAGAGAGGGTCATGGCAACCAAGGTGATGAGTCGCATCGAGGATCTCGTGGCTGAGGAGCTGAGAACCGGGGGAGGAGAGTGCCTTCCAACGATAACGCCTGTGGCGCACTCGGGGGGACCCGGTTGGCACGGGCGGTGCTACTCTTCCCCCATGCATCGCCGCATCGTGGGGTATCATCAGGACGACGAGCAGCATTGGGTGGCAGAGCTCGAGTGTGGTCACAGTCAGCATGTGCGTCACGACCCGCCGTGGCAGAACCGCCCCTGGGTCCTCACGCCGGAGACCCGTGCCGCTCACCTCGGCACCATCCTCTCGTGTCTGCGCTGTGACACTGAGCCGTCGGAGCCGGATATCATCGACCCCTACGAAGACGCTCGCCTTCAGGGACTCTGCGCCGAGGGCGCGGAGGAAGTGGCGCGCGGCTCGGCCCAGGCTTCAGCCTGTGGGCCCGCGAGCCCGCCGCGTCTCGAACCAGAGCACGATCATCCCGAGTGCGGCCCAGGTGAGCTCGCGCACCCGGCCGACCACCACCGCGAGCGCGGCGATCTCGATCGGTGCGCCGGCCAGATGCGTCACCCCGTAGATCGAGGCTTCGCGTGAGCCGAGTTCCCAGGGGAAGATGAAGAAGAGGTTCATCGCCAGTGCCAGCAGTCCCCACATCGCGAGGCTGGTGGTGAAGGCGAGTGGGATACCGAGTGCCAGCCCGATCAGGAAGAACTCGAGCGCGCCGACGAGCCGCGAGAGGGTGTCGGCGGCGATTGCACCAACCAATCGATTCGGCCGATCACGCCAGAGCGCAACCAGCTCGGCATCGATCGCGGCAAACGCGTCGCGGCGTGCCTCGAGCCACGCCGACCACCTCCGGAACCGCAACGTCGAGAGCAGTGCCGCGATCCGGACCACGACTCCATCGCGATGTCCGGACAACACCACGCCGAGTGCGACCACAACCAACGCTGCCGCGCCGAAGAGCGCGGGTGTCCCGATGCCGGTGTGCGGCAGGAACACCAGCGTGGTGACGATCGCGCCGAGCCAGAGCAGCAGCGAACTCACGGCGTGCACCATGACATAGCCAAGCACGGACCCGGTGGCACGACGGAGACCGAGCTCGGGGGTGAGTACGGCGACGCGGTAGGGTTCGCCGCCGGCGTTGACCACGGGCGTGATGAAATTGAGGGCAAAGCCGGTGACGCTGATGCCGAGCGTGCGCCGGTAGCTCGGACGCGCCTGTGCCGGATCGAAGAGCAGCCACCATGACCAGGCATTGAGGCCGTACACGCCAAGCTGCACCAGCATGATCGGGAGCAGCACCCACCCCGCGCGCCGCACTCCGTCGAGCACGACACCGGGTCCGATGACCCGGATCATCGCGATGAGCAACCCCGTACCGAGCAGCGCGAGGAGCAGGCGCCACGACGGCTTCATGTGGTGGGGATATCGAGCGGCCAGAAGCGGCGGACGATCATGATGCTGAGCGCGGCCATCGCGAGCCCGGCGACGGCATCGAGCACATAGTGGACACGGAAATAGATCACGGCGAGGAGGATGCCGATCGCGATCGGCATCAGCATCGTGCCCAATTTGCGGCAGCCGAGCATGCCGAGGCCGAGTGCTGTGGCGGAGGCGGCGACGTGACTCGACGGGAAGGCCGAGCCCCACGAATCGCCGCGATCATTGAGCGAACGCACGAGCCGGATCGGCAGGTCGGAGCCGGTCTGGGTGTCGGGCCAGCCGAGGATGTAGGATGGACCGGCCACCGGGAAGAGCAGGAAGATCAGGTAGCAGGTGAAGAAGGTGAGCGAGATGCCGAAGATCGCCCGCCGAGCGTGCTCATGCTTGCCCTGGAGCCAGAGGACCAGCGGGGCAGCGATCACCATCGGGAAGAAGGCGAGATACGAGAAGCCAAGGATCCAGTTGACATAGGTCGGTCCCGGGTGACCGGCCCAGCGATCAAGCAGTTGGGGTCCTCGGAGCTTCGCTTCCCAGCCGATCACGACAGGATCGAGCGAGGCACCGAGATGCTGCAGTGGCCCATTGAGCAGGCCGATCGAGCCATAGACCGCCATGAGGACGACCAGCGGGTACCATTCCGCGAGGACCGAGAGCCTGGGTGCCGCATCACTCCTCGCCTTTCGGGCCAAGACCACGAGGACCAGCAGCAGGAGATGTGCGAGGAGGAGCCAAGGCAGGGAAGTCCCGGTGACCCGCTGGTCGACGATCATGCTGCGGACCAGAAGCACTGCGGCAGAACACAGGGTGTAGGTGGCCGTCAGCAGGTCCAATGCGGAAAACTCGCCTCGGATGGGACGAGGGTCGGCCAGCATCGGGGTGGACAGAGGCCTGGAGACTGCGGCCAGGACGGGCTCCGGGACGAAAGGAGTAGCAGGGACCGGAGCGGTTCCGGCCATCAGGCATGCAAGATGGAGTCGTGGCCGCGGGGGCACCAGTCTCCGGGCCATCGAAGATGCCTGAATCTGGCGGGGAGTTGCTGTACAGTTTCTTGACAGTGGCATGGCTCCGGCGACTGTTTGACGGTCGGCACCGATCTTGCCCCCCTGTGAGGCATGACCCTCGACTCGCGGGCGCTCAGCACGGCGGAGACCGGACCGGATCATGCAACGCCCCAGTCGGCGGTGCTGGTCGACCGGTTGGCGCTCGCCCATCCTCCTCGTGCGACCGGGGCCTACGCGGGGATCCGGCTCAATGATGTGGTGGGGGCCATGTCCTACGCTCTTGATCTGGCGGAGGGGCAGCCGATGGGGCATTCGGTGCGGACCACCATGATCGGCATGCGGATCGCCGGCATCCTCCAGCTTCCCGAGCTGGAGGCCAGCGCGCTCTTTTACGCGCTCCTGCTCAAGGACCTGGGATGCAGCAGCAACAGCGCTGCGATGAGTGCGCTCTACGGCGGCGATGATCGCGCCCTCAAGAAGGCCCATCGTCTCATCGACTGGACCGACCGGTTGGACCGCACCCGCTATGCGATCAAGCACTCGAAGGTTGGTCGCTCGAACATGGTCCGCGGCTGGCACGCCCTTCGGCAGGGTGGCCGGGTCAAGGCGGTGCGCCACGACATGGCCCGTCTCAAGGCCGATCGAGGCGCCGACATTGCCGCGATGCTGGCGATGCCGGTCGCGACGTGTGACGCGATTCGTGGGGTGGACGAGCATTGGGACGGCCACGGCATGCCGAACGGGCTGCGCGGCGATGCGATCCCGTTGTTGGCCCGGATCGTCGGATTGGCCCAGACGGTCGAGGTCTTCGAGCACGGCTTTGATGTGGCGACCGCGTACAGCGTGGCACATGCGCGTCGCGGTCGCTGGTTCGACCCCGAGCTGGTGGATTGTCTTGACCGCTTTCGTGATGATGCGGTGTTCTGGGGGCGGCTGCAGAGTGCCGATGCGCGAGCCGAGCTTGGCGAGTATGAGCCACCCCAGCGGATTGTCTACGCGGATGAACTTCGGCTCGACACCGTGGCCGAGGCGTTCGCCAAGGTGATCGATGCGAAGAGCCGCTTCACGGCGCGGCACTCCCAGAACGTGGCATTCCTGGCCACCCGGACCGCCAAGGAGATGGGCCTGCCACGTCGGGACATCCGCGCGGTGCGTCGCGCTGCGCTCTTGCATGATGTCGGCAAGCTCGGGGTCAGCAGTCAGGTCATCGACAAGCCGACGGCGCTCGACCCCAACGAGACCGCCGAGATGCGGCGCCATACGGTTTATACATACGAGATCCTGCGGGGGGTCAATCGCTTCGAGCGGATCGCTTCGCTCGCGGCGTCACACCATGAGCGACTCGATGGACGCGGCTATCACCTGGGCCTCGCCGCCGACGAGTTGTCGACACTGTCGCGGATTCTGGCCGTCGCCGATGTCTGCGAGGCATTGTCGTCCGATCGTCCCTACCGTGCGGGCCTCCCGATCGATGCGACCATGCACATTCTTGACGGGATGTCGGCCGCTGGGGAACTCTGCCCCACCGCCGTCGAGGCGCTCACGGGCTGGTTCCAGGGGATGCCGAAGGGCCCGGCGGAATCGACCGAGCACGGCGATTCGACCTCGCTGAACGGACTGTAACGACCCTCTGCCTCGGGGCACGGGGGGCAGTAGAATTCCCCGATGTCCCTTTCCCGACTCCTCGTCATCGGTGGTACCGGCCTCGTCGGCCGTGCCGTGCTGCAGCATGCTGCCGCCCGCCATGTCGTCGAGGAAATCGTTGCCCTGGTGCGGCGCGATCCCGGGCCCCGCCACTCGACCAAGATCAGTTACCGGGTGGTCGACTTCAACCAGCTCGATGCCGTGGCAGATGCCTTCGCCGTTGATGCCGTCATCTCGACGCTCGGGACGACCGCGCGACAGACTCCGGATCCTGCGGCGTATCGTCGTATCGAGGTGGATCTGCCACTCGAGGTGGCGACGCGCGCGCATGCGGCTGGTGCCACACGCCATGCCCTGGTCTCCTCGATCGGGGCCTCACCGGACGCCGGTTCGATCTATCTGAGACAGAAGGCCGAGCTCGAGCGAGGCATCGAGGCGCTGGGATGGGCGCGGAGCATCGTGGCTCGTCCGTCGGTCCTCCTTGGCCAGCGCGATCGGCTGCGCCCGATGGAGCGGATCGGCGCGGCCATTGGACGACTCGCACCGCTCCGGTATCGTTCGATCGATGCCGACACGGTGGCGGCGGCACTCGTGGCCGCACTGCTGCGTGGTGGGCCGGCGATCGAGGTGCTCGACAATGTCACCCTGCACGAGGGGATCCGATGAGACGCCAGTCCGTGTTGTTCCTGCTCGCGATGGCATGTACCCCGTCGACGCCGACCCTTGATGCGGCGCACCGCCTCGCCATCATCGACTCGGTCGAGACACGCCTCACGGCGTTTCGTGCTGCTGTGGGTGGCATGCAGGCCGACAGTGTCGCGCAGTTCTATCTCGCCGACAGCACCTTCCGCTGGATCGAGGATGGGGAGGTGCGCTATCACTCGCGAGCCGAGGTTGCGACGGCGATCCGCGACGCGGCGCCCTTCATGTCCGACGCATCGCTGCTCTACGACGGCACCGTGATCACACCGCTCGCGCCGGGTGTGGCATCGATCGTGACCGGCTTCGCCCAGAAATTCACCACACCGGACGGGCAACGTGCCGGGTTCGCCGGTGCCATCACGGCGGTGATGGTCGACACCCCGGACGGCTGGATGTTCCAGTCGGGGCACACGTCGAGCGTGCACCCACGACAGGATTCGGTCGCGGTGACCCCGGCCGGGGGGGCTCGGTGACCCGACTCCTCTGGTTGATCGGGTCGACGGTCAGAGGGGCCGTCGGATGGTGGGCCGGCTCGGTGCTCGGGATCTGGGGATCGGTGATGCTGGGGGTGGTCGGGACCGCCGCCGGGGTCTACTGGGCGCGCCAGTACGCACGCAACAACTTCTGATCCCGGTCCGGGCAATGACCGGCATGTCCGTCTTCGAGCACCACCGGCCTGCGTTTCCCGAGCGTGAGGTGCAGGCGCTCCTGCTGCGCGACTTCGGTCTCCGTGGCGAGCTGAGTCCGTTGGTCAGTGAACGTGACCAGAACCTGCGGGTCGTGACGGAGACCGGCACGTACGTGCTCAAGATCGGGAACGCGCGCGAGGATGCGCAGGTCCTGGCGCTTCAGGATGCCGTCCTCGATCACCTGGCCGTCACTGCCCCCTCACTCGGCGTGCCGCGGGTGATCCGGACACCGAGTGGGCAGTCCTGCGTGATCTGGGAGCACGCTGGCGGTCGGCATCTGGTCCGGGTGCTCAGCTATCTGCCCGGGCGCCTCTATTCGGGCGTCGAGTCATCGCCCGCCCTCCTGCGAAGCCTCGGCGCGTGTGCCGGGCGGCTGTCGCGTGCGTTGCAAGGCTTCGGTCATCCGGCGGCGCACCGTCCCGGGTTCCTCTGGAATCTCGATGAGGTGCTGGCACGCGAGCCGTGGGTCGCCGACATCGCGGACCCGGCGCATCGCACCATGCTACAACGCCACTTTGCGCGGTACCGGTCGCGTGTCCTGCCACATCTGGCCTCGCTCCGCGGTGCCGTGGTGCACCAGGACCTGAACGACCACAACCTGCTGGTCGACGAGCTGGGCGCCACGGTCACCGGGATGATCGACTTCGGGGATCTCACCTTCGGGCGACAGGTGAACGAGCTCGCGGTGGTACTCGCCTACGCGCTGATGGACGTGGACGATCTTGCGGCATCGGCATGCGAGGTGATCGCGGGGTATGTGTCGGCATTCTCGCTCGAAGTCCGCGAACTCGAGGTGCTCTTCGATCTCGTCGCAATGCGACTCGCGAGCAGTGTCTGTATCTCGTCGCACCGGGCTGCCCGATTCCCGGACAACGCGTACCTCTCCATCTCCCAGGCACCGGCCTTGCGGTTGCTCGAGCGTCTCGACCAGTGCAATCCGGCGATGCTTGCTGCCGTGGCCCGGCACGCGGCCGGTCTCCCTGCGGTCGCCGACCACGAGACGATCGTGCGTTGGCTGGAGGACGATGCCCCGGAGGCGAGGCCGCTGTTCGACTTCGATCTGCAACGCGCATGTCGGATGGCCGTGTCGCTGGTCGATGGCGCACCCGGGATGGAGCATGGTGCCGATCCCGACGCCTACTGGCACTGGCTCCGGGAGCGGATGGCTGACGTCGGTGCGATCATGGCCATTGGCAACTACGGCGAACGCCGCGATGTGTACACCACGGCGCAGTTCCGGGACCCGCTGTGTGCGGAGCCGCGGTCACAGCATCTGGGGCTCGACCTGTTCGTGCCCGTCGGGACACCCCTGCATGCGCCCTACCCCGGTACGGTGGTCAGCGTGGTCGACAATGCGATTCCGCTGGACTACGGGCCGACGGTGATCCTGGCACACCACACCGGTGAGGGTGGTCCGGTATTCCATACCTTGTATGGTCATCTTGCGCGGGAATCGCTGGACCTTCTCACGGTCGGCGAGCGCGTGGAGGCCGGTCAGCGGATCGGATCGATCGGCTCCGCTGCTGTGAACGGTGGCTGGGCACCACATCTGCATTTCCAGATCATCACCGACCTGCTTGGACTGGTGGGCAATTTCCCCGGTGTCGGGCATCCGAGTCTCTGGCCGGTGTGGCGACAGATCGCACCCGACCCGAACCTCGTGCTCGGCCTGGCCCCGGAGAGCTTCACGGTTGATCCCGCGCCACCCGCTGCGCTGCTCGGCCGACGCGAGCGGGTGATCGGCCCCTCGCTCTCGACCAGCTATCGTCACAAGCTCAAGATGGTGCGCGGCGAGGGCACCTGGCTGTTCGATCACACCGGGCGTGGCTATCTCGATTGCGTCAACAACATCTGTCATGTTGGCCATGCGCATCCGCATGTGGTCGAGGCGCTGTCACGGCAGGCAGCGATCCTCAACACCAACACCCGCTATCTCCACGACACGCTCATCGAGTATGCGGAACGCCTGGGCGGGACATTTCCCGATCCACTCTCGGTGGTGTACATGGTCTGCTCGGGGTCGGAGGCCAACGAGCTTGCACTCCGGATGGCACGCACCGTCACGGGCCAGCGCGACGTGATCACCCTTGACTGGGGCTATCACGGACACACCGCGGCGTGCATCGAGGTGAGTCCCTACAAGTTCAACCGCGCGGGCGGGCAGGGCCGGGCCGCCCACGTGCAGGTGGCCACGCTTCCCGACCCGTACCGTGGGCGGTGGCGCGGGACGGGGGCGGCCGCCGCCCACTCCTATGCCGATGCGATCGACGACTGTCTCGCGGCGATCGAGGCGCGCACTGGGGGGGGGGCGGCGGCATTCATCGCCGAGGCGATCTCGGGGTGTGGCGGGCAGGTGATGTATCCGGAGGGCTACCTCGGCGAGGCGGCCTGTCGGGTCCGGTCCGCCGGCGGACTCATGATCGTCGACGAGGTCCAGACCGGATTCGGTCGGGTCGGGTCGCACTTCTGGGCGCACGAGCTGCAGGGCGTGGTGCCCGACATCGTCACGATCGGCAAGCCGATCGGGAATGGACATCCGATGGCGGCGGTGATCACGACACCGGCCATCGCGGCGGCGTTCGCGAACGGAATGGAGTTCTTCTCGTCGTTCGGCGGCAATCCGGTGTCGGCCGCCGTCGGCATGGCGGTGCTGGATGTGATCGAGGATGAGGAGCTTCAGGCCCGCGCCGGGTGGACGGGCGCCCATCTCCTCCGCCGACTCCGCGACCTGGCCGATCGACACGAGGTGATCGGCGACGTGCGTGGTGCCGGCTTGTTCCTTGGCGTGGATCTGGTCAGCGACCGGACGACCCGCACGCCGGCGACCGACGAGGCGAGGCGGGTGGTGAACGCGATGCGTGAGGCCGGCATCCTGCTCTCGACCGATGGGCCGGCGGACAATGTGATCAAGATCAAGCCGCCGATGGTGTTCGGCATGGCGGAGGCGGATCTGCTGGTGGAGACACTCGACGCGGTACTCGGACGAGCCTAGCGGTGGCCCAGGCTCGTCAGGGCCTGGCGTACTGAATCGACCTCGGCGCGTGCGCTCGGTTCCGCGTCCTGCCGCAGTGCGAGGTAGTGTCGGTAGGCCGTGATCGCCCCGGTGGTGTCACCCGTCTCGACGGCCAATCGCCCCTCGTCCCGGAGCATGGTCGAGAGGCCAACCAGCACCCGTCGTTCGTAGATGTCGGTGATGTAGATGCGCCGACGGATCGCCGCAAGCGCGCGCGCTGCATCGCCATTGGCCTGCCAGCGATCCGAGGCGGTGATGTTCGCGGCGGTGAGTATCCAGGTGAGCGCCGGTGGTGCGGCGGTGACGAGGGAATCGAGGAAGCGGAGGTGCCGGATGGCATCGGGGTCCCGATTGCGTGCCGTCACCTGGGCCTCGACTGTCGCGCGGCAGAGCGACATGTCGACATCATTGCGCCACGCATCGCTGCGGGCGCTCAGGATCGGCACCACATTCGGATTGATCGTGCCGGTGCCTCGCAGCACACGCCAGAGGCTCACCCCACACGCCGCGAAGTTGGCGTCTGTCGTGATGGCGTTGCTTGGCGCGGGACGCTGTCGAGTCGCCAACGGCGCGATATCGCGCACCCACTGTGCTGCCGCGGTGGTATCCGCACCCCAGAAGAGGGCATTGACCACTTCGGCCAGACCGTCGCGAACACGAAAGTCGAGGCCGGCGCGTCGCCATTTCTCCAGGATGTCCCTGGCCTCGTCGGGGCGACCGCGATTGAGGGCGAGCTCACGCTGCTTGACGTACGCCCACCGTGCCTGCCCGCCCGCTCCACTCTGTGCCCAGAGCGCGTTGGCGGCCCGGACACCGTCGGTGACCGCGACACCATCGAGCTGGGTGGCGTCGACGATCCGCTCGAGCGAAGCTGGCGCGAGCCGATCCATCCGTCCCCTGATCCTGGCCAGCGAGACACTGTCGTCGAGCGAGACGGCGACGCGCCACTGATAGTAGTCCGACAGGTCGCCGACGGAATCGAGCGCGAAATAGCGGGGTGCCAGCGTTCGCACCAGGGCGGTGTCGCCTCGAGTGGCGGCGAGGTCGATCGAGTGTCCGATCGCCGGGAGGAACTCCGGTTCGAGTTCGAGCACCTGGGCGAAACTCTCCGCAGCGCGTCGACGCATGTCGCTGATTCCCAGCAACGGCCCATCGTGGAAGAGTCGCTCGGCGAGGAGATACCAGCGCACGGGATCGGTGCTCTTGTTCGCCGCGATGTCAAGTTGCCGGAGGCGGGCACTGGCCCCGAGTCGTGCGGTGGTATCCGCGTCCGGCCACAGCTGCAAGGAATTGAGCTGGATGGTGTCGCTGGCATCCATGCGCGCGAGCTGGGTTCGTGCCAGTTGGAGCACGGGCCGCGAGTGCCCCGCATCAAGCTTGAGGACCCAGGCTGAGGCGAGCTGCAGGGCCGCGGGATAGCAGGTGGAATCGACCGCGAGGACACCCGCGAAACGGGCGATGGACTGATCGACGTGGCCGAGCGCGAACTCGCGTTTCCCGGCGAGATATTCGCGCAGCGTGGCGAGCGGCAGGGTGGCGAGCGCCGATTTGACCTCGGGCGACGTCGGGAGCTTGCCGATGAGGAGCTGCGATGTGAGCTGATCGAGCAGTGCCGGGAGAGAATCCGCTGTCCCGTTGATTCCCTCGACCTTGACCAGCAGCGAGTCCGTGCGACCGTCACGGATCGAGGCCGCGAGCGTCACGCGATTGCCGAGGCTGGCCACCGTACCCTGCAGCAGGAGGCCGGCTCCCATCCGGCTGGCCGCCGCGAACCGGTCCCGAGCGCGTGGCCCGACATTCTCCAGGATCGGGACGGCACGCGGGCCGCCGTCGCCTGGCAGGCGCTGCACCACGAGGTCGGCCACCCTGCTGCCCACGACGCGCATGGCCGAGTCCTGGACCTCGCTCAGTCCGAACGGTGCGACGGCAATGAGATGCGGGTCGAGGCTGGCCGACGCCTGGCGCCTGGTGAGGGTCCACGGTTGGAGCCAGAGGACGAGTGCGGCCACCGTCACGACGGCGGCGCTGCTCACCGCCCAGCGCCGCCAGCGTCGCCCAGGTCGGAGAATCGCGGCGAGCGAATCGTCACCCAGATGCTGGGGTGCCAGCGCGTCGGCGAACTCGGACGCACTCTGGAAGCGATCAATCGGTGCCTTGGCCAGCGCGCGGTGGACGACCGCCTCGACGGCGCGAGGCACGCTGGCGCGCACCACCCGCAGGTGAGGCACCGGTTCGGCCATGTGGCGTGACAGGATGGCCTGCATCGAGGCCCCACCGAAAGGCGGCTCACCGATCAGCATGTGATAGAGCACGCAGCCGAGACTGTAGATGTCGGCACGACCATCGATGCGACCCTTGCCGGCGATCTGCTCGGGACTCATGTAGGCGGGTGTGCCGACCGAGAGACCGGTGGCGGTGAGCCGGCTGCTGTTCATCGTGTCGAGGGCGTGGGCGATGCCGAAGTCCGCGAGCATCACGCTCTGGCCCGAGAGCATGATGTTGTCGGGCTTGATATCGCGGTGGACGACGCCCTGATCGTGCGCATGCTGCAGGCCACCCGCGACCAGGCGCGCGATGCGGATCGCCTCGGCGATCGACAGCTGCCCTTCGCGCTCGATGCGATCAGCGAGCGACTCGCCGTCGACATACGGCATCACGTACCAGGGCAGGCCGTCGACCTCGCCTGAATCGTGAAGGGAGAGGACGTTGGGATGGCTCAGCCGAGCGGCGACCTCGATCTCGCGGAGAAAGCGATCCGTTCCCGACGCCGATGCCGCCGCCAGGTCGGGGTGGTAGGCCTTGAGCGCGACATCCCGACCATGACGACGGTCGCGCGCGAGATAGACGGTGGCCATGCCGCCACGCCCGATCTCACGCACGATGTCGTAGCGCCCAGCGAGCGCAGCAGTCAGGTTGGCGAGCCGCTCATCCATGGATCACTCTTTCGTCGGCTGCGGGCGATTCGGCGAACGGGAAGGTGGCCTGTTCCGGGCGACGCAGATCCGCGGCGAGGAGGGCGAGTCCTGCCTCACCCTTGAACAGGCTCGTCGGTCGATGTACCGGTTCATTGGTCGACTCGAAGAACTGGAAGGCGCGTCCCGCAAGGATCCCCGCTCGATCACGCCACTCGGGGGCGCCACTGGCCTGGTAACAGCAGAGCAGGGCATAGGCCCGTCCCGTGAGGCCGCAGCACAGGTCGAACACGGTGCTCGGCGCTTCCCAGGTGCTCCAGGCGCTCGCCTCCATCAGCCGACCGTATCCTGCCCTCGGGAAATGTAGCTGCCCGAGCGCCATCAGCTGGACGAACCCGGCCGGCCCGTTGCACCATCCGGCCACCTGGTGGGTGGCGAGGACGCTGGGCAGGGAGCCGGTCACCCGCTGGGCCCAGTGGACCCCCCGGCCCAGCGGCTCCGCGCCATCAGCAAGCTCGGCGAGGCGAGACTCCAAGGTGTCCGGCAGTGCGCGCGAGGTGGCACGACACCAGCGGAGTGTCGCCCAGATGAGCCCCGCCCACCCATGCGCCATGCCGTGGTCCTCGATGTCGGTGCCGTTGCCGATCCGACCCAGCCGGCCGAGCTCGTCCCAGAGCTGGTCGAGGAGGATGTCACCGGTGGTGCGGAGGGTGGTGATGGACTCAGGCATGCTCGCCGGCAACGCCTCGACGAGGAGGGTGCAGCCGAGGACGGCGCCCATCCGGCCGAGCGTGAGGTCGCGACGAGGCCACGGCTGCGTGATGCGATCGCAGAACACCAGGACGCTGGTACGTGCCGCATCGGGTTGCTGCATCGCGACCGCGAGCATGGCACGCACGACATGCACACCGGTGTCGGCGTGGAAGGGTGACACGGGACCGAGTCCCGCCATGTCGAGCCCGTCGTCGGGTGCATCGAAGGCGAGCGGCTTCACGGCGTCGTGTTCGACTCGTGACAGCCACGCGTCAGCGAGCGCAAGGGTCGGACCATCGTCCCGGAGCATGGCGATCCGGTAGAGCGCGAACGCCGTACCGGCCGTGCCGAGCATCACCGAGCAGCGCGGGGCGCGAGCCGGTGTGGTGAACGCCGGTTGTCGCACATCCATCCGTGCCAGGAACCGATCGACCACCCTGTCGAGTGTCGTTGGTGTCGGCATGCCTGTGGCACCATGCCGATGCAGGGGGGGGACGCACACCTGGGTCAACGCCCGGACGAGGTCATCCATCGACGCGAAGCGATCGCGCGATCGGGTGGCGAGTGCCCGGTGCAGCACCGCTTCGAGGTCGGGCCAGGGCGGCACCCCACGCGTGCTGAACGGTTGGGGTGGTGCGGTGGCGATCTGGCGCATCATGGTCGCTCGGTCGAGCGAGTGGTCGATGGGAAAGCCACCGGTCGCGAGATGATAGAGCATCACCGCGACGGCGAACTGCTCGGAGCGTGCGGTGGCGAAGGGGAAGCGCTTCCCCGCGAGGTCGGCGCTCGCCTGCTCCGGCGCGAAGTAGCGGGGCACCCCACCGCGCGTACCCCGACCGGCGAGTCGGAGCGGTGCGATGGCCCGGGCCAATCCGAAGTCCAGGATACGGACACCGTCGTTGCGCTCGACCAGCAGGTTCCGCGGGTGCACATCGCCGTGCAGCACGCCACGACGATGCAGCGCCGCATAGGCTGCTGTGATGCGGCGCAGGAGGTCGAGCAGACGATCACGATCGCCTTGATCACGGCATTCGCGGCAGGCCACATCCGGTGTGACGCCGTCGCACCAGGTCATCGCCAACCACGGACGCCGTTCGTGCCGGCCGGTCGCGAGGCATTGCGGCGTACCGTGCCCATCGAGGTGCGTGAGGGCGGCGGCCTCGCGACGGAAGAAGGCGGCACCGGTGGTGCCCGGTCTGGCGAGTTTCACCGCAACAGGTCGCCCGTGTGTGTCGCGGGCCTGGTAGAGCTCGGTATCGTCGACCACCTGCAGGCAACGGAGCACCAGGAACGATCCGATCGCGTCGCCGCGGTCGCGGGTGGGGAGCAGCGGGGAGGCCTCGTCGGAATCGGCCGAGACCAGGAAACGACTGTTGAAGCAATCACGGAGCAGGGGGAAGGCCTCATCGAGCAGGGTCGCGGGATCGACACACCAGCGCGCCGCGCAGGCGAGCACCGCCTGGGCGATCGGCTTCGCCTCACGGAATTCCGACAGGAGCACCGCGCTGCGAGCATCGACCAGCTTGGCGGGTGCACGACCGCGGAGCCTGGTGATGGCGGCGTCGCCGCGTGCGGCACCGAGTCGCTTGCGGAGCGCCGGGGGGAGATCCGAGGCCGGCGTGATGCTCACGTCGGCGGCGAGCACCAACGGGTCACTGATCGGCATCGGGGTTCCCCGGTGCGGTGGGTGAGGTACCTGGCGCCGGGTCTGCTGTCCAACGGTGCGTGTCGACGCCGTCGAGCGAGACGCGATCGAGTGCACAGGCGACCGGATCGTCGGCACCGGACGCGAGCGCCACGGCGAGTGCGCTGGCGAGCCGGATGGTGAGCCAACCCCGCCAACTGCGTTCGCGCGCCAGTTCGGGCAGGTCGGTTGTGACGGGAAAGTCGGCGCCCCAGGAGAGGAGCCCATCGGGCTCACAGGACGCGGTGAAGGGCACGCCCACAGCGGGAACACCGGCGAGGGTCCGGGACAGTCTGGTGGCGGTCTGGTCGAGCCGCCGTTGCGTCGTGAAATAGGCGACGATCCGGTCGGGACGGAGCGTACCGGCGAGGGTCCGGCCGACCTTCATGCTGAACGGTCCGGTCGGTCTGCCGAGGGTGGCGAAGAGGGCGTGGCTCGCATCCGCGGTATGATCCGGAGTCGGACTCAGGTACAGCTTCCAGGTGGGACCGGCCGTGGTGTCACGCGCTGCACTGGGGGCGTGCCAGACCTGCCATGGTCCCGACTGGAACTCCTCGATCCCGGACCCGGATATCCGGGTACTGCCGAGTCGGTCGAGGCCATGGAATGCGGCGACGGCGTGGTCATCGGGCAGTCGACGTTGCCACGCTGGGGACCATGGGCGGGTGTTGAAGCGGTAGAGACGATCTGCGAGGGCGACCGGTGGCGCGCCGATGAGGGTTGCCGCGAGATGGAGGGCCTGATCGGAGAGTCGTCCGACGCGGTCGGTCCCGGGTGCGGGGCGGAGTCCCGGAAAGAAGAGTCGATGCACTTTCCCGCCCGAGCGGTAGCCGTCGCCGCTCTCGAATTCGATCAGGCCGTCGAGGACGAGGCGGATGAGTGCCTTGGCATCGAGCTGTTCCCTGTCGATCGTCTGTGGTGCGCCGAGTGATGCGAGCAGGGAGGCCGCAGCGGCGGAGAGCAGCTGCCGCCGTTGCCAACCACCCTCGGGTGGGACAAAGAGAGTGACACTGGCCGCGGACGGTGTCCGGCCGGGCGCGGCAACCAGCCGACATCCGGGTGGCACACGGAATCGGGCGCCCCGGAGCGGCGCGTCCGTGAAGCGGGTCACCGGGTGCCGTGGGACGGGCGCGCGTGCGCGAGACCGTCCCGAAGGGTCATCTGCTCAGCGTGCAGCCAGCAACTGTTCGTGGAGTGCGGGCAGATCGGCGTCATCGGCCTCGAACGACTTCTTGTTGGTGTCGTTGGTGCAGCAGGTGCAGGCGGTCGCCCCGCTTGCCTTGGTGCATTGCTGGGTGTTGTTGGTGGTGTCCCCGAACATCACTTCCGACAATGAGACGAACGACAGGTCGCGACTTGCGAAATGTGTCATGAGATCCTCCAGGAGGTTTGCGGTGCCGCCGCCGGGAGATCCGACGTCGACCGCATTGTTGGATATACGATCCGCCGGGGGTGGCGTCAAGGAGGATGCTTGCGTCCCGATCAGGGGATCGGTATCTCCGAGGGAGAGCTGTCCTTCCTCCGCCCACGGGTCGCCCGATGCCGCCTCGCCGCACCCCCCTCCGAATCGCCGCGGTCCAGTTTGCCTTCCCGGGCAACCGGGCGGCCATCCCGCTTCGTGACCCTGACACCGGTGCCTTTTCCGGCGACACCCCGGAATGGGACTGGGCCGGCGCGCGTCAGGTGGCGGCGTTCGTGGGAGGGAGCAGCCCGAGGGTTCGGGTCACCTTCCGGCGAGCGCCCGGCGCCACCGGATCGACCGGCATCTGGCGGATCGGTGCACCGGCCGGTGATGGCCTGGCGATCCGGGAACGACAGGTTCGGCTCGTGTTCGACCGCGACGGGCTCTCCCAACCGGTCGACTTCAGGATCGCGGCGCCGATCCCGCGTGGGATCGGCGCCTTCCGAGCCCACTTTGACTGGCATGCCACGGATGGGGAGCGATCCTGGAGGCTCGGGACCACGCGCCATCACTTCTGTCACGTCCATGCCCAGCCACTGGCGACCACGAGCTGGGCCACCACGGCAGAACGTGGGACAGGACCGCACGGTAATGCGGCGCTGCCCTGGGTCTACCGCCCGATCATGCTCTGGACCTGTGCCTGGGCGCGAGGGCGCCGCAGTCCCCGGACGATCTGCGACGCGATCATGGCAGGACTGCCGCGTTCGGGCCTCACGTACGCAGTGGGGGCGTGGGATGTGGGCGCCATGCTGGCGGCGGGCGGGGGGTATTGCGGTGGATTCTACCGGATGTTCCAGGCGATGGCCGCGGCACAGGGCGTCCGGGTCGAGCGCCGTGCGTTGCACGTCGACTGGCGGGTCGAGCACCACGGCGTGATGCGCTGGTGTGCCATGGTGGTCTCGGCGCCCGGGCTCGGCCGCCGATATCCGGCGGAGTTGCCGTCGGTCTTCCACGACTCCAACCGCGGACCCCACGCACGACAACCGGTGCAACGCTTCGAGGTGCGGCGCTATCGCTTCTGGGGCCATCCGGAGCAGATCGCGGATGGGCATTGCCTCAACTTCCTCCGCCACAACGGCCGGTGGTACCTCTACGATGCCTCGTTCGGCCATCGAGCGGTGGTGCTCCGGAACTTTCGCCTGCCACGTCCCTCGAGCACGCATGCCGTTCCGGTCGAGCGGCAGGGTAATTTCCAGTCGGCCTATCTCGACCGGGCGGTCGGGCACATGCTGGGTTCGCTCCGGCATGCTGGCACGTTGTACCGGACCGAGCGTCCTGACCCCGATCATCCGCAGTTCAACAGCGCGACGACACGAAACGGACTCAGCGTGAAGACCGCGATCATTCCGGGGCGCTGGGCAAACATCACCTTCTACTGGACATGAAGATGACGCAGGCCAGGAAGGCAACCTCGACCGACTCCGCAGCGGTGCATCACCTCGAGCGACTGCTCGGTGGCGACCACCCGACCGGGCACTATCACTGGCATCATGTGCTCGCCGCCGTCGAGATCGTCACCGCCACGAAATCGGCGCGTCATGCGGCATTGCTCCGCCGGATCGCCCGGTTCGATGGTCGGCTGGCGCTCGATCATCGCCATGGTATCTCGCACGCGATGCCACCGGAGGAAGTGCTCCGCGCGATCGCGATCCGGACACTCGCGGCATGGGATGGCACGAAGCACGCCACATTGATCCGCCAGGTGCGCGACCACGCCGACCACGACCTGGTGGCACTCGTGGCGCGAGACGCATTGAGGAAGTGACGACATGACAGAACCACGCTGGACCGCGGTCGACCGCTACGCCGAAGCCGTGTTGCATCACGGCGATGGCGCCCTTCAGGATGCCCTGCGTGCCAGTGACGCGGCTGGCTTGCCGTCGATCGCTGTCTCCGCCACGCAGGGGAAGTTCCTCTCGATCCTTGCGATGGCGATGGGTGCGCAGCGGATTCTCGAGATCGGCACACTCGGTGGTTACAGCACGATCTGGCTCGCACGCGGGCTCCAGCCAGGCGGTCGGGTGGTGACACTCGAGCTGCGTGGCACGCACGCCTCGGTCGCGGCGACCAACATCGCCCGGGCGGGGCTTGCCGATCGGGTCGAGATCGTGGTCGGGCCGGCGGCGGCATCCCTCCGGGCGCTTGCGGCGCGCGGGGTTCCGCCATTCGACCTGGTCTTCATCGACGCGGACAAGACCGGCTACCCCGAGTATCTCGCCCTGACGCTCGAGCTCAGCCGGCCCGGGACAATGATCATCGCCGACAACATCGTCCGTGGCGGTGCGGTGATCGATGCGGACAGCCAGGATGCGGACGTGCGTGCGGTGCGTCGCTACAACGAGCTCCTGGCGGCCGATCCGCGCATCACAGCCACCGTGCTGCAGACGGTGGGACCCAAGGGATATGACGGCTTTGCGATCGCCGTGGTGGGTGGCGATCCCGACCATGGGAGTACTGCTGGCCGGCCCCGGGGGGGTGAGCCCGCATGACCGATGCGCTCTCGATCACGATGCTCGGCCTGGCGCTCGGGATGCGCCACGCCACCGACGCCGATCACGTGGTGGCGGTGACGACGATTGTTTCCGAGCGTGGCAAGGCCGGTGGAGCCGCGTTGATCGGCGCGATCTGGGGCCTGGGTCACACCACGACCATCCTCCTGCTCGGCGGCGCGATCATCCTGTTCGAGTGGATCATCCCGCCGCGTGTCGGGCTCGCGCTGGAGTTCGCGGTCGGCATCATGCTCGTGGTGCTCGGGGGCCGGGCTCTTCGGCGCGCACGGCCGGCAATCGGGCGCACCGAGCCTCGACATCGCCACGCGCGGCCCTTCGGGATCGGTCTGGTGCATGGGTTGGCAGGGTCGGCGGCCGTGGCACTCGTGGTGCTGGCGACCATCTCCGACGCGAGGTGGGCCATGGCCTATCTCGCGCTGTTCGGGGTCGGGACGCTGATCGGCATGGCGGTGATCACGGCGGTGCTGGCGCTGCCATTCCGGAGCGGTCGCCTCGCGTCGTCGCGCTGGCCAGAGGCGCTCCGCGTCGGGGCGGGCGTGCTGAGCCTGGGATTCGGCTTGATGTTGATGTACGAGATCGGGGTCGGCAATCACCTCTTTGTCGGCACCCCGGTCTGGGATCCGAGGTAGGTCCCGCTCGAGTCAGGTTACCATCCAGTGGTCCGGATCAGCGCCCGACCTGACACCACAGGGGGAAGTCCGTGAAGATCCATCCGTTGGCCGGCCATCCGGCTCCGGCTGACCTGCTTGTCGACGTAGACGCGCTGATCGCGGCATACCACGATCTGTCACCCGATCCGCACGTCCCGGCCGAACGCGTGTCATTCGGTACGTCGGGGCATCGTGGCAGTTCGTTGGATCGGAGCTTCAATGCCGACCATGTGCTCGCCATCACCGAGGCGATCTGTCGACATCGACGGGGGGCCGGGATCTCGGGCCCCCTCTTTCTCGGGATCGACACCCACGCCCTCTCGCGGCCGGCGATGGAGAGCGCGCTCGAGGTGCTCGCGGCGCACGGGGTCGATGTCATGCTGGCACACAACGACGGCTTCACTCCGACGCCCGCGATCTCGCATGCCATCCTCTGCCACAATCGCGATCGTGTCGACCAGCTCGCCGACGGCATCGTCATCACTCCGTCGCACAACCCCCCGGCCGATGGTGGCTTCAAGTACAACCCGCCCAACGGCGGCCCGGCCGAGAGTGACATCACGCGCGGCATCGAGATCGAGGCGAATCGACTGCTGGAGGATGGGCTTCGCGAGGTGAAGCGGGTGTCGCACGCCGTTGCCCGGCGGGCCACGACCACCCACGAGCACGACTACGTCTCGCGCTACGTCCGGGACCTCGGCGCGGTGATCGACATGGATGCCATCCGGGCGAGCGGGGTGCGGATCGGTGTCGATCCGATGGGAGGGGCCGGGGTGCATTACTGGCGACGGATCGCGGAGGAATACGGGATTGCCCTCACGGTGGTGCGCGAGTCGGTCGACCCGACCTTCCGATTCATGACGCTCGATTGGGATGGCAGGATCCGCATGGACCCCTCGTCTCCGTACGCGATGCACTCGCTCCTCCAGATCGCCGATCAGTTCGATGTCGCGGTCGCGTGTGATACGGACCATGATCGGCACGGTGTCGTGACTCCAACGAGCGGTCTCCTGCCACCGAACCACTATCTGGCCGTGATGATCGAGCATCTGTTCACACGGCGCACCGAATGGCCAGCAACCGCTGCGGTCGGCAAGACGGTGGTGAGCAGCAGCCTGATCGACTGCGTGGCGGCGGCGGTGGGGCGACCGCTCTACGAGGTGCCGGTGGGATTCAAGTGGTTCGCCCAGGGACTGTTCGATGGCTCGCTCGGATTCGGCGGGGAGGAGAGCGCCGGGGCGTCGTTTCTTCGACGTGATGGCACGGTCTGGACCACCGACAAGGACGGGATCGTGGCTGCGCTGCTCGCCGCAGAGATCACTGCAGCGACGGGCATCGATCCGGGTGCGTGCTATGCGCGGCTTGCCGAGAGCCATGGGGCACCGGTGAGCGATCGCGTCGAGGCACCGGCATCGCGTGACCAGAAGACCCGGCTCAGCACGCTTGGCGCGGCCGCGATCCGCGACGACACCCTTGCCGGCGACCCGATCGAGCGGGTGCTCTCCCATGCGCCCGGGAATGGTGCCCCGATCGGTGGCATCAAGGTGACCACGGCCCATGGCTGGTTTGCCGCACGGCCGTCGGGCACCGAGGATATCTACAAGATCTACGCCGAGAGTTTTCGCGGACGGGCGCATCTCGACCAGGTGCTGGCCGAGGCGCAACGGGTCGTCGATGCGGCGCTCGACTCGCCGGGATCGGCCGGATGACACGCTCCGCCGATGTGGTGTTCCTGATCGACTGCGACAACACGCTGCTCGACAACGATGCCGTGATCGAGGCATTGAGTGAGTACCTCACCACCGAGTTCGGGCCGGAGTGCCGGGATCGCTACTGGGAGATCTACGAGGCACGCCGCACCGAGGTCGGCTATGCCGATTACCTGGGTGCGCTGCAGCGCTACCGTCTGGCCCATCTCACCGACAGCCGGATTCTCGGGATGTCGAGCTGGCTGGTCGACTATCCGTTCGCCGACCGGCTCTACCCCGACGCGCTCGCGGCGATCGCACGGCTCGACACGCTTGGCACCACGGTCCTGCTGACCGATGGCGACGCCGTCTTCCAGCCGCGCAAGGTGATTCGATCGGGTCTTCGCGATGCGTTCGGCCATCGGGTCGAGATCTACATCCACAAGGAAGAGATGCTCGACGTGATCCGGGAACGATACCCGGCGCGGCACTACGTGCTGATCGACGACAAGTTGCGGTTGCTGGCCGCGTTCAAGACTGCCTGGGGCGAGGCCGTGACCACCGTCTTCCCTCGGCAAGGCCACTACGCGCACGACGCCGAGGTCGTCGCCCGCTATCCGGCCGCCGATGTGACGATCGAACGGATCGGCGATCTCCTGACTCTCGACCCCGGGGTGCTGATGCCCCGTACCTCCGGAGGCCACGCGTGAGTGCGCATGCTGCAGGTCCATCGCTTCCGACACTCACCGCCACGCCCGAATGGCGCGCGCTCGTCGCTCACCATGATGCCATCGGGATGACGCACCTGCGGCAACTGTTCGCGGGCGACCCCGATCGCGGCACGCGGCTTGTTGCCGAAGCCGAAGGGATTCGCATCGACTACGCCAAGCAGCGCGTCACGGACGAGACCATCGCCTTGCTGCTCGACCTCGCCCGCGCCCGCGGGCTCGCCGAGCGAACCGAGGCGATGTTCGCCGGCGCGCACATCAACCGGACCGAGGATCGTGCCGTGCTGCACGTGGCGCTCCGGGCGCCGGCCGGTGCGACCATCATGGCCGACGGACAGAATGTGGTCCCTGATGTGCAGGCCGTGCTCGATCGGATGGGGCGATTCGCGAGCGCGGTACGGCGCGGGGCCTGGACCGGGCACACGGGGCGGCCGATCCGGAACGTGATCAACATCGGGATTGGTGGGTCGGACCTCGGGCCGGTGATGGCGCATCAGGCGCTCCGACACTACAGTCAGCGCGACCTCGTGTTCCGGTTCATCTCCAATATCGATGGCACCGACTTCGTCGAGGCGACGCGCGACCTCGATCCGGCCGAGACGCTTTTCATCATCTGCTCGAAGACCTTCACCACGCTCGAGACGCTGACCAACGCCCGGTCGGCGCGCCACTGGTGTCTCGCGGCATTGCAGGACGAAGCCGCGATCCGTCGACACTTCGTGGCGGTCTCGACCAATGCGGAGGGTGTCGCGGCCTTCGGGATCGACACCGCGAACATGTTCGAGTTCTGGGATTGGGTGGGTGGCCGGTACTCGATGGATTCCGCGATCGGCCTCTCGACCATGCTCGCGATCGGGCCGGAGCAGTTCGGGGAGATGCTGGCTGGCTTCCATGCCATGGACGTCCATTTCCGGACGACGCCATTCGAGCGCAACCTGCCGGTGTTGCTGGGGGTGCTGGCCATCTGGAACACCAATTTTCTCGGCGCGACCTCGCTGGCGGTGCTCCCCTACGACCAGTATCTGTCGCGGTTCCCCGCCTACCTCCAGCAGCTGATGATGGAGAGCAACGGCAAGCGCGTGACCCAGGGGGGGCGGCCGGTCGATCATGCCACCGGGCCGGTCGTCTGGGGCGAACCCGGGACCAACGGGCAACATTCGTTCTACCAGTTGATCCATCAGGGCACCGAGATCATCCCGGTGGACTTCATCGCCTTCGCCGAGTCCCTCAATCCGCTGGACGCCCATCATGACCTGCTGATGGCGAATGTCTTCGCGCAGGCCGAAGCCCTGGCTTTCGGGAAGACAGCAGAGGAAGTGCGGGCGGAAGGGGTGCCCGAGGCGCTCGTGTCACCTCGCACCTTCCCCGGGAATCGTCCGTCCTCGACCCTCCTTGCCGCACGACTCACTCCCGCCATCCTCGGCTCCCTCATTGCGCTCTACGAGCACAGTGTCTTCGTGCAGGGCACGGTCTGGGACATCGACTCCTTTGACCAGTGGGGTGTCGAACTCGGCAAGGTACTCGCCACGCGGATCGGGGAGGAGATCGCCAGGGGCGATCCGGCAACACTCACGCACGACAGTTCGACGAACGCGCTCCTGCGCTGGTACCTCGGGGCGCGGCGAGGCACCCCCTAGGCACCCCGCCGCCTTCCGGTTAGGGTTAGCCCATGCCGTACCGGATCCGTGTTGTGCTCGCCGTGGGCGTGCTGCTGACCGCCTTGTCGCTGATCGGGCTGGCGGCGACCTTGAGTCGTCCCGGCGAGGCAAGTGCCAGGTGGCAGTATCTCTTTCTCCCGATGTACGGGGTGGGAGCACTCTGCCTGATCGGGTCCGGCATCTGGTGGCTGGTACGTTTCACTCGCCAGCGTCATGAGCGACGCTGACCTTCCCGACCTGGAACCCGAAGATCTCACTCATGGCCGAACGCGACAACTCCTCCTCACGCCAGAATGATGCGCTCACCGAGCGGTTGTTCGAGGCACGCACCATCATCATTTCCGGGGGGATCGACCAGCGGGTCGCCGAGCGGGTGATTGCGCAGTTGCTGGCGCTTTCGGCAGTGGACCCGAAGGCTCCGATCACCCTCTACATCAATTCGCAGGGCGGTCACGTCGAGGCGGGCGACACGATTCATGACATGATCCGGTTCGTGTCTCCCCCGGTACGTGTGGTCGGAACGGGCTGGGTCGCCAGTGCCGGCGCCTTGATCTATGTGGCCGTGCCACGGGAAATGCGTTTCTGCCTGCCGAACACGCGATTCCTCCTGCACCAGCCAGCCGGAGGCTCGGGCGGCACGGCCTCGGACATCGCGATCGAGGCACGCGAGATCGTCAAGATGCGCGAGCGGCTCAACCGCATCTTCGCGCGGGAGACCGGCCAGTCGCTGGAACGAATCGAGGACGATACCCATCGCAATTTCTGGCTGAGTGCCGAGGAGGCGATCGAGTACGGCCTGGTCGGCTCGATCATTGCCGGCCAGGGAGAATTGCCGTGACGTCGATGGCCCGCATCATGTTCGTCCCGAGGATGTGAGATGGCCCCACCCACCAGCGGCCTGCCCCCGACCATGCGCCCGTTGCTGCTCGGATCGGCCGCGGTGCTGATGGTGGTGGGCGCGGTCCTGTCGTTGACGGGGTCGCTGCTCCCCGGCGGAGTGTTGATTGCGGCCGGCGTCATGGAGGTCCCGATCGCCTTCTTCCTGACGCGCGAGCGCTGACGCATCATGCACCCCGACCTCGAGCGCACGGCGAGCGAGTTCACGGAGGCCGGTGCCCGCCTGCATCGGCTTGCCGAAACGGTCGACAGCAGTGGCTGGAGCCGCCGCCCGGCTGCGGGTGGCTGGTCGATCGATGAGTGCGTCGCGCACCTGATTCTCACCAATGAGCGTTACATCCCGGTCCTGGTCGACGCGATCGACGCGGCGCCGGTGATGAGCGAGCCACCCGCACCGCTCCGGCAGGACCTCGCGGGCCGACTGCTGCGCTGGATGATGGAACCGCCGGTGCGATTCAAGTTGCCGACCAGTCCGCCATTCCAACCGCCGAGCAGTGCCGGTCGTTCGGCGACGTTGGCCCGCTTCGAAGCGGTCCAGGCGAGGCTGACCGATCTGATCCGCGAGATGGACGGTCTCGATGTCTCGCGGGTCCGGATCGCCTCGCCATTCAATGCGCGGTTGCGCTATTCGGCCTATTCGGCCCTTTGCATCATTGTCGCACACGAACGTCGCCACCTCTGGCAGGCCGAGCGGGTGCGCGACGCCAACCGACGAGCACCGGGATGAACCCCTTCCGTGATGTACGGAGCTGCCTGCTCCGCGACCTCGATGGCTTTGTGGCCGAATTGCAGGGCTATCCCGACGAGCGGCAAGTCTGGGCGTTGCCGGCCGGTTTCGCGAATTCGACCGGCACGCTGGCGCTCCATGCCGCAGGCAATCTTCGTCATTTCATCGGCACCGTCCTCGGCTCGACCGGCTATGTCCGCGATCGCGAGCACGAATTCAGCGCGCGTGATGTCCCGAGGAGCGACCTGATTGCCGGCCTCGAAGCCGCCAAGCGAGAGGTCGGGACGGTGCTTGCCGCTCTCGATCCATCGCGCGCGGACGCGCCGTTCCCGATCGCGATCCGCGAGTACCGTCCGACCACGATGCGGATGCTCGTGCACCTCACCAGTCATCTCGCCTGGCATCTGGGTCAGGCCGACTACCATCGTCGGACGGTCACCGGTATGGCCCAGCCGGTCGCCGCGCTCGGCCTGCAGATCCTGGCTGGCAACGACTGAAGTCGAGCGGGATTGACCGCTTCCTGACGTCGTGGCGAGGCGTCGCGCACTAGACTCAAGGCATCCTGATCGGACGGAGTCTGTCCCATGCGCCCCATCGTCCTCGCCCTTGTCCTGACCGTTCCGTGCGTCCTCCCGGCACAACAGCCGGCCGGTCCGCCGCCACCCGCATGCACCAGCGCACCATTCCGTGCTTTCGACTACTGGGTTGGCGAATGGACGGTGACCGACTCCACCGGGCGACAGATCGCCGAGAGTTCGATCACCTCGGTGAGCGCCGGTTGTGCCATCCACGAGCATTGGCGGCCGCTCCGCGGTACGGAGGGACACTCGCTCTCCTGGTATGATTCCCGGGACTCGGCGTGGCACCAGCAATGGATCGATGGCGGCGGGTGGATCGCACGGTTCGATGGTGGGATGGATGGAGCGGTGATGCAGCTCACCGAGGTCCCGAGTGGTGATCGCCCGATCTCGCGCATGCGGTACGAGAAGCGGGCTGGCGGTGTGGTGCGGCAGTCGCTCTGGCAATCGAAGGATGGTGGGGCGACCTGGGTGCTCGGGTTCGTGGGAGACTACGCACCGAAACCCTGAGTACGGCGTATCTTCCGCAGGATGACGACCTCACGCGCCTGGCTCCTCATCGCCGTCGCCGGCCTCCTCGAGGTGGGCTGGGCGATGGGGCTCAAGTACTCCGAGGGGTTCACGCGGCCGGTGATCAGCGCCGCGACCCTGGCCACCATGGCGGCGTCGATGTGGCTACTCTCGCAGGCACTGCGGGTCTTGCCTGCCGGGACGGGCTATGCGGTCTGGACAGGCATCGGAGCCGTGGGCACGGCGATCCTCGGGATCGTGCTCCTTGGAGAATCACGGGCCGCGCTCCGGCTGGCCTCGATCGGGCTGATCGTGGTGGGGATCCTGGGACTGCGCCTGACGGGAGAATAGGGCCGCCTCTCTTGCCCGCACCCCCCTTCGGCGGGTAACTTCTCGCCCCGCACGACCTCGGCCAGGTAGCTCAGTTGGTAGAGCACGTGACTGAAAATCACGGTGTCGGGGGTTCAATTCCCTCCCTGGCCACTCGACGAACGCCCCGGACTCCTGGAAGGAGTCCGGGGCGTTCGCATTGACGCTATCGCGAGGGGTGGAAGAGCGCCCAGAAGAACCGACGCAGCTTTCCCTTGCGCCGATCGGTCGGACCCACGTAGCGCGGCACCTCGGTCCCGGACGGCTGATAGGTGGTCAGCCGATGCGGGGGATGCGGGGCATGTGCCTGCACCTCGTCCTCGAGTGGATGACCGACGGGGTCGCCGCCACGAAACGGATTGGGTTTGGTCGGAGGGTTCATGGTGGGCGCCCTCAACTGACGGACAGCAGGAGTTCAAGCTTGTGGCGCAGGTCGCCCAGGGCCTTCGACTTGAACGAACCCTTCGTGCTCTCGAGAATCTCGACGGTCTCCTTGATGGCCTGCGTGAGTTGTGCTCCGCGCGGGCAATTGATGATCTGGCAGGCATGGGCGTGCTTCGGGGTGCCGGTGATCGCCGCCTGCCCGATCTGCTGCAGGTCGGTGATCGAGCCCATCACGTTCCGGAGGGTGAGGGCCAGGAAGGAATCGACCCCGGCCCCGCCCGGCGTTGCCTCGGCGAGCGAGGCGAGTTCATCCCGCCACGCGGCGGCGCGTGCCTCGCTTTGCCGCATGGCTTGCCACGCCCGGTAGCGTCGGATTGCATCGACACTCTTGTCCCGGAGTGTGGTGAAGTCGATCGGTTTCGTGAGATACGCTGCAACCGGCAAGTCGATGCAGACCATCGCAGAGCGTGTCGAGGGATACCCCGTCACCACGATGACCGGCAGGCCGCCGCGGCTCTCGGCCAGGCGCCGGAGCAGGGCGAGATCGTCATTGCCCGGCATCTCGAGGTCACTGATGACCAGATCGTACTCGCGCGCTTCGGTGGCGGCGATTGCCGCCGGTGCATCGCCGACGGTGTCGACGTCGTATCCCTCACGACGCAGCAGGTCCGCTGTCGCTTCGGCGAAGACGGTCTCGTCGTCGGCCAGCAGGATCCGTCCCATGGTGCTCATGACTGCATGTCCTCGTTCACAGGATGATCGATCGGCAACACCACCCGAAAGAGGGCGCCGCCGACCACGTTGTCCGCAACGGATATCGTGCCGCCCGCGGCCGTGACGCTGCGCGCCACCATGGACAGGCCGAGCCCCATGCCGCTGTTCTCGGCATTGGAGCCCTTGGTGGTGAAGAACGGCTCGAAGATGCGGTCCCGGAGGCCGACCGGTACGCCGTTCCCCTCGTCGGACACCTCGAGAATCATCCCCTTGCCGTTCATGCGGCCGCTCATGGTGACGACTCCACCAGGGGGTGACGCGTCGATGGCGTTCTGCACCAGATTGTAGACGATCTGGCGAAGCAAGGCACCACGCATTGCCACGACCGGTGGAATGTCCGACAGGTTCGTCTCGATGGTGACCTGTGCCTTCCGATTCATCTCGCCGAGGAGTGCCACGGCATCGCCGATGACGCTGGCGACCGCGGTGGTGGAGCCTTCCCGCTCGGGGCGGTAGGTCTCGTAGAGGCCGCGCGTGACGGTCGCGATGCGATCGACCTCGCGTTCGATCGCCCCCACGTAGCGGTGATGGGGATGATCTTCGGGCACGGCATCCTTGATCAGCAGGAACGCATTCCGGATCCCGGCGAGCGGGTTGTTGATCTCGTGCGCGACGCGCGCGGCGACGCGACCCATGGAGGTGAGTGCCTCGACCTCGCGGAACTCCTGCTCCCGCCGCCGGGCCTTGGTCACGTCGGCACTGATGCCCAGGACGCGGACGGCGCGCCCTTCGGCATCACGTTCCACGGCACGGCCGCGGTCCACGATCTGATGCCAATCCCCCGCCGGGGTCGCCAGGCGATACTCGGACTCGAAGGTGGCCCGATCGTGCTCGACCTGACTCCAGAGCTCGCCGGCGACGCGTTCACGGTCATCCGGGTGAACGAGCTCGAGCCATTCGTCCAGCGTGTGGTGCATGGTGGCGGGATCGAATCCCATGTAGCGCCAGAGTTCAGGCGACCGATCGAGTGCGCCACTGGTCACGTCCCACTCCCACAGGGCGTCGGTGGATCGATCGAGTGCCGATTGCAGCTGCATCCGTTCCATCAATCGCGCGCCACGGAAGGCACGATCGCCGAGTCGTACCGTGACCGACAGGAGGCCGCTCACGATCAATCCGAGGATCAGTGCCACTTCAGGGAGCGTGGAGCGGAGGGCGCCGATGGTGGCCGCCGTGGGTCGAGCGATGAGGATCCAGTTGATGCCATTGAAGTTGAGTGGCACGACCTGGAGCGAGCTGCTCGAGGTCGGCGGCGCGGCACGCGGTGATCCGATGGCGATGGTCCAATCGGCGGAGAGTTCATTGGCGGCGCGCTGCAACAGCCGTTCGGCGGAAATGATCGCGGCGACGCCACCCCGGCAGGCGCCGGCCACGCACGAGGCGGCGTGCACGACGATCCGTGCGGTATCGTTCGGAATCGGCAGGACGGCGACCGGTGCCTGACCCTGCGCCCGCGCGATCGCGCGGACCGGGACGGCTTGCGCAATCGGTTCTGCCGCGGCGAGGTCCGGGATCGCCACCATCGGCGTCCCGAGCGAGTCGAGTGTCGCGAGGACGCTGGCCACCGGGACATCCGGGCGGAGTTGCGTCAAGGCGACGATCGCCAGGGAATCAGAGGCATCCTCGCGCAACGCGAATTGGCGGAGCACCTGCTGGGCGCCATCGACCTCGCGCCGGATCGCCTGGGCGGCGCGACTGGCGATGCTTGCGCTTCGACGGGTGAGCTCCGATTCCTCACGCACCACGAGCGCGCGCCAGAGGAAGATGCTGGCCGCGACACCAGCGACCGCCACGGCGGCGGGCAGCCACGCCGGATAGCTCTCACTGAAGTCCTCCTCGCCCCAGGCAAAGAAGAGGAACGCGACCCCGAGGAGGACGGTCGTCGCGATGAGCGAGAGAGGGATGGCGCCGAGGGTCCGGGGTCCGAGCAGGTCGTAGCTGCCGACGATCCGCACGAAGATGGCGGTGCCCCCGACTGCGGTCAGGGTGAAGCCACCAACCCCCATCGCGATCCGCTGGATCGCGCGTGGGCCGAAGGCCGCGACGACCAGGGCACCGGACCCCACCAGCAGGACCGCAACGGTCGCCCAATCGGCGCTGATCGGCAGGAGGGCCGGTCGCAGCAGCGCCACGAGAAGCACCAGGGCCGCGGCGAGGGCGGCGAGGGCGGCAAGCCCATGGCCCACCGGGACGCGCCGGCAGGCGAGCACGATCGCGAGGGCGAGCAACACGACCCCGACCGACTCCCCGATCGGGGTCGTGGTGATCGCGAGGAGACCGATCGCGAACGCCGCCCAGGCCGCGAGGCGTGCGCGGACGCGCGCCTGGACGCGTCGAGGGCGGGCGGAGGGGACCAGAGGTGTCACGGTCATCGTGGGATGATCAACTCCATTCCTCCGGTTTGCCAGTCGAGCCGGGGGACGTCTCAGGCGCGCAGTCCACCACGGAGCGATCGTGCACTGGTGATCGGGATGGCCTCGGCCTCGCGTATCGCCGTCCGTGCCAACACGGCATGGTCGATCGCCGCCGGGTGGATCTCCGCCGTGGCGATCATCTCGAGACGCCGCCGGGCCGCTTCTTCCTCGCTGAGGGTCGCCGAGAGGAGCCGGACCGCCAGCGGCAGGTCCAGCGCGCGCGCGATCGAGATCGTGCTGCTGTACCCGGCCATTTCATAACTCTCGACCCGTTGGCATCCGGCCAGGATGGCAGCGTCCCGAACCGGGGAGGGATTGCCGGCGGCGAGCTGGGTAAGGAGTTCGACGAGGAGGCCCTCCATCCCACGGCTCCGGAGGCCGGTGGCCGCCTGATTCAGGCTGTCGAGGATCTCGATCAGTCGGGCGAGCTGCCGACCGGTCTCCGCGCGATGGGACTCGATGGCCTCGCGAAGCGCGGAGGAACGGACCTGCTGGGCGAGTTGTGGCCAGATCAGCAGGACTTGACGCTCTGCCGAGTAGAGATCACGCAACTGGCTGGTCAGGAGTTGCTGGAGCGAGCTGAACGGCACCGAACCTCCTCCACGTTGACCCCGAAATGCGCAAAGGCGCCGCCCCGGTTCATCACCAGAGTGGCGCCTTCGTCTGGCGGGACCCGAGGTCCCGCCCGGCAAGGTTGGCCGGAAAACCGACCGATATTGTCCCCTGAGGCTACTCCACGGAGCCGGTCTTGTCCAGCGCCGGGGTTGCCGACTGGAGTTCGGCCCCGATCCGGGTCATCGCCTCGAAGACGGCCAGAATGTCCGCTCGCCGGGTCCGGTGGTTGGCGATCGAGAGTCGTTGGGTGACACGCCCACCGATCCTGGTGGTGTTGGCGAGTGCGATCCCGCGTCGCTTGATCTGGTCGGCGATCTCGGCGTTGAGGGCATCGAGGGCGGCCTCGGCCTCGGGATCGGGGCGCGCGGGGCTCCCGATGAAGCGGAAGGAATAGATATAGAGCGCGGGCGACGGTTGGACGACTTCCCACGCGGGGTGGGCGCTCACGAGCTCGTGCAGGTATTGCGCGTTGTCGATCGTGCGTCGGAAGAACGCCCGGTATCCCTCGACGCCGTAGTGCCGGAGTGAGAGCCAGACCTTGAGTGCCCGCCAGCCGCGCGACATCTGCGGACCACGGTCATAGAAGTCGAACGGCTCGAGCGCGGGGTCGTGATCCTCATTCAGGTAGCTCGCACTGACGGCGAATCCCTGACGCAGGTGTGCCGGGTCGCGCACCATCACACAGCCGCACTCGTAGGGCACGCCCATCCACTTGTGGGCATCGAACGAGACGGAATCGGCGCGTTCCATCCCGGCATACCTCCGCCGCAGCTCCGGCAGGATGGCACCGAGGGCACCACAGGCGCCGTCGACATGGAACCAGAGCTTGTGACGTTCGGCGATGTCGGCCAGCGCGACGAGGTCGTCGATCGCCCCGACGTTGATCGAGCCGGCATGACCAACGAGGCAGAAGGGCGTCATCCCGGCGGCGATGTCGGACGCGAGCATCGCGTCGAGTGCCTCGGGATCGATCGTGAAATCCGGGCGCGAGGGGACCAGGCGAATCGCGCTGCGACCGAGACCGAGCAGGTCGACCGCCTTCTTGAGCGAAGCGTGCGACTCGTGGTCGGCCATGTAGACGGTCAGGTGCCGAGGACGCTCGGGCGATTGCAGACCCTCGTTCACGATGTCCCAGGTCGCGGTCGAGGTGAGTGCCATCCGGAGCGCGGCGGTATTGGCCATCGTCCCGCCCGAGACGAACAATCCGCTGGTCGAGGCATCGAGTCCCATCAGGTTGGCGAGCCACCGGATGGCCTGGTTCTCGATGACGGTGGCCGCCTGCGCTGCGCGCCAGCCACCGGGATTGGGGTTGAGACCGCTGGCGAGTGCGTCGGCGAGCGCGCCAACCTGGCTCCCGCCGCCGTTGACCCACCCGAAGAATCGCGGGCTCCCCTGGACCGAGGAGTTGGGGAGGATCTTCGTCTCCCAATCGGTGAGGATCGTCTCGAGTGGCTCCCCGTGTTGTGGCACCGGCACGTCGAAGAGCGGCACGATCTCGAGCGGCGAAATGAACGGAGTGGCCGGTCGGTCAGCGACCGTGGCGAAGTGGTCAACGAGTCGATCGATCACGGCGTAGCCATGCTGCCGAAATTCTTCGGGGGGCATGTCGACGGGAGGGACTGGGTGCATGCCTTGAGCTCGGTGGGCGAGAAGTGAGAAGTGAGAAGTGAGAAACGTGGATGAATGGTAGTCGGATGGGAGTGGCGCGGGCCAAGCACGTGGGGCATGCGCCTCCCACTTCTCACTTCTCGCTTCTCACTTCTCGCTTCTCGCTTCTCGCTTTCTACACCTCGAGCGTCTCCTGATCGACCATCTCCTCGGCGCTGGCGATACGGAGCGGATCACCGCCAACCGATCGCAGTGGCGTGATCTCCGAGCGTCCCGTCAGTCCCAGGTCCCGGAAGCGGCGAGCGGTCGGAAGCACGCGTCGCTCGATCGATCCCATCGCATCGTTGTAGGAGCGGACGGCGCCCTCGAGGCCGCGGCGGATCTTGACGAGGTGCTCGGCGAGGGTGGCCATCCGGTCATAGAGCGAGATCCCCAGATCGCGGATCTCTTCGGCGTTGCGCGCGATGCGTTCCTGTTGCCAGCCGAAATTGATGGCCTTGAGCAGCGTGATCAGGGTCGTCGGCGACGCCGGGATCACGCCCTTGCCCACGGCATAGTCGAGCAGCCCGGGGTCACGCTGGCACGCCGCGGCGAAGAACGCCTCACCCGGCAGGAAGAGCACGACGAAGTCGGGTGCCTCACTGAATTCGTTGGTGTAGTCACGCCGACTGAGTTGCGAGACATGATTGCGCACCTGCTTGGCATGCTGGTCGAGAAACGCACTGCGTGCCGTCTCGTTCTCGGCGTTGCTGGCATCGAGATAGGCCGAGAGGGGCGCCTTGGCATCGACCACGACGACCTTGTTGCCGGGGAGGCGGACGATCAGGTCTGGTCGCTTGGTGCCGTCATCACCGTCGGTCGTGTGCTGGGTGGCGAAGTCGCAATGCTCGAGCATGCCGGCGAGTTCGACCACGCGCTTGAGTTGCAGTTCGCCCCACTGGCCCCGGCCCTGCGGCTGCCGGAGTGCTGCGACGAGCTGGTGTGTCTCGGTCGCAAGCGTGTGATGCGATTCGTGCATCGTCTTGAGCATTCCCTCGAGGGCCCCGTGCGACTCGGCGCGAGACACATCGAACGCCTGCAACTTGTTGTCGACCTGCTCGAGTCCCTTCCGGATCGGCTCGACCAGTTGTTCGACCGCCTGCTTCCGAAGTTCAAGATCGCCGGTGGCTGAGGCCTGCAACTCCGCGAACGCCAGCTTGGCTTGCTCGATGAATGCGGCGTTGTTGGCTTGCAGTGCCTCGGCACTCATCGCGGTGAAGCGTTCGCGCAGGTGATCGTCGTTCTCGTGCGCCGACAAGGTGCGATCACGGAAGCGCTCGGCGGCGCCGATCTCGGCGGTGAGGCGGGCCACGGTGCTCCGCATGGCGAGCCAGCAGATCAGGGCGCCCACGAGGAAGCCGACGGCAAGCGGGATCAGCAGGAAGGGATCGAACATCGGTTCACCCGGTGACGGGGATGGCCAAGGGCGCCGCCCGGGGTGGGGCGGGGCCGGGAGATGCCATCTAGTGTCGGTCGGAAGGCGAGAAAGCGAGAGAGCGAGAAAGCGAGAAGGGGGCCGAGCCGCGGGCATCAGCCTGCGGTGGGGTGAGCGGCCCGCCGGTGGACTCTCATCCGACCCGGCGGTATGCTCAGCCATCCACCAATGGAATTCCCATGCAACACCAACTGGAGTGCGCCACGATGGCTACCGCTTCCCACATCCACCACGCGATCGACTACATCGAGTTCACGGTCACCGACATGGCTCGGGCCCAGGCGTTCTACTCCGCCGCATTCGGCTGGGAGTTCACCGCGTACGGTCCCGACTACGCCGGGATCAAGAAGGAAGGCGGTGAGGCCGGTGGCATGACCGTAGCCGACTCGGTCCAGCGTGGCGGGCCGTTGGTGATCCTCTACTCGAAGGATCTCGATGCGACGTTGGCAGCGGTGCGGAGTGCAGGCGGCACGGTCGTGACTGCGCCGTTCGACTTTCCCGGCGGTCGCCGGTTCCACTTCACTGATCCGAGCGGGAACGAGTTGGCGGTGTGGTCGGAGGGGTGAGCGACCTCGTACCTGTCGCGCGATGACGGTGACGGGGCTGCGCCTGGTGGCCCGATCACTTCTCGTGCCCGTAGTGGGGCATGACCTGCTCACCTCGCGCACCCTGGTGACTTGAGGGGGGAGTGTGACCGCCCGCGTCCGCACGAAGTTTCGGAACCAAGCACGAACAGCATGGTGCTTGAGGTCGCAGACGGGTAGAGCTGGGCCCGGCTACCCGGGCGCTCGGAATTCAGGCGGACACGTCATTCTGACGGCCGCCGCTGGCGCCCACGGCTGGGTTTCTCCCCGGACATCAGCGAACGCCTGGGCACGGCCGCCGACAAGGGAGTCACCGCGGATGGCGAAGCTCACCGTGACGCCGGAAAATCCTGTCGACCAGACAACCTCCAGCGAATCGGATTGGTACAGGTGCCACCAGGGCGGCAGCGTGGTCCGACGCGGATCCAGATAGACCCAGCGGGGTCGAGCGGCGTAGCTGGCGGGCCGTCGTGTCGAGCGAATGGTGTCGAGTTGAAAGGTCCGCGGTGGCTCATGCCAGTCCGTCGAGCCAGATCGCATCCGACCCCGCCACTCGCCGAGCGTGAGCGCGTAGCAGCCAGCGACGGCTCGGACCGAGGTCGGCACACCCGTTTGTGCGCTGGCTCGGACCGGTGCAATGGCCACGGTGATCGCGGTGACACCAAGGTATGCGCGCCAGATCATGACAACTCCGGGGTGCCCAGGAAGTGGGGGGCGTCTGGAGCGAGCGCTCGAACGCACAGGAAAGGAGGCGCGATTGCCGACTCCGTGATCTTGCAGTAGTCTCCAGATTCTGTCCCCGACTCCCCGGAGGATCTCGATGACCAGCCTCGCCGCACTCTGGCTCCCGATCGTGCTGTCGACCGTGTTCGTGTTCATTGCGAGTTCGATTATCCACATGGTCTTGCCCTGGCACAAGAGTGACTGGGCAGGGCTACCCGATGAGGCAGGATTCCGGCGACTGGTCGGGCCCATGGCCATCCCGCCGGGCGACTACACGGTCCCGCATTGCGGCTCGATGAAGGAGATGGGCTCCGAGGCATTCCAGGCGAAGATGAACGAGGGGCCGGTCATGATAGTGACCGTCCGACCGAACAGGCAGGCCGGCATGGCGCCGATGTTTGTCGGCTGGACGATCGCCGTCCTGGTGGCGAGTCTCATCGCCGCCTGCGTCGCGGCGACCACCATGGCACCGGGCGCCGCAATCGAACAGGTCTGGCACACCACGGGTCTGGTGGCCTTCGGGATCTACGGGTTCGGCGGATGGCCCGAGTCGATCTGGTACGGCCGCAAGGTGTCGACCGCGATCAAGAACACCGTCGATGCGTTGATCTACGCGGTGGTCACGGCCCTGACATTCGGTTGGTTCTGGCCGGCGGTATGAAGCTGTTCTGGACATCGGAATGCCATGCTGGACTCCCGCGTCCACGACCACGCCGGCGGGACTCCGATCGCCTGCCACCTTCATCCGGGCCGACACGTACATGACCGTCTTCATGAAGACCGCCCTCCTGCTGGTCATCTCCAACATCTTCATGACCTTCGCGTGGTACGCGCATCTCCGAAACCTGACCGACCGGACCTGGGTCGTCGCCGCATTGGCGAGCTGGGGCCTGGCCTTGTTCGAATATCTCTTTCAGGTACCGGCGAACCGGATCGGCCACACCGTGATGAGCATCCCGCAGTTGAAGATCCTCCAGGAGATCATCACCCTGTCGGTCTTCGTGCCGTTTTCGCTGCTCTACCTCCGCGAACCGATGAAGCTCGACTATCTCTGGGCAGCCTTGTGCCTCTGTGGCGCGGCCTATTTCATGTTCCGGGGCTGGACTGTAGTGACCCGATGAACCTGCTGCCACGCCAGCCGTCGCGTGCCCTCACTTTCCCGGAACCTCACATGCATCGTTCATTTGTCACGCTCGCCGCCATCCTGCTTGCGGTGCCACCGCTCACCGCGCAGTCACGGAGTGCCGACTACACCGCCCCATACCAGCGTCAGGCGCTCGAGATCTACCGCGAGACGATCGCCCTTCGCACCGCCAAGGGTCAAGGTCTGGTGCCGGATCTCGCGAAGCGACTCGCCACACGCTTCCGGGACGCCGGGTTTCCGGCGGCGGATATTCACGTCCTGCCGCTGACGCTCCCCGATGGTGAGCAGACCGCCTCGTTGGTGGTCCGGTATCGGGGTGATGGATCGAGCGGTCTCAAGCCGGTACTGCTCACGGCGCACATGGATGTGGTGGATGCGAAGCCGGAAGACTGGGTCCGTGACCCGTTCTCACTCACCGAGGAGGATGGGTATTTCTTCGGGCGCGGGACCACCGATGACAAGGCCGGGGTCACCATGCTGACCACCACCTTCCTGCGCCTCAGGGCCGAGGGATGGATCCCGACACGAGATCTCGTCATTGCCTTTACCGGCGATGAGGAGACCCTGATGCTCACGACGCAGGATCTGGGTGGCACCCACCGTGACCTGATTGACGCCGAGTACGCCCTCAATGCCGATGCAGGAGGAGGAATACTCGACGAGGACGGGCGGCCACTTCGGTATCTCATCGAGACCTCCGAGAAGACCTATGCCACGTTCGAACTGACCGTGACCAATCCCGGTGGGCACTCGTCCACGCCACGGGCCGACAACGCGATCTACCAGCTTGCCGATGCGCTCAAGCGATTGCAGGCCTTCCGGTTCCCGGTCGAGACCAACGCGGCAACCCGTGCCTACTTCATGGCGTTGGCTCCGATCACGCCAGGCCCGGTCGGCAGGGCAATGGGCCGGTTGGCGCGTGATCCGGCCGACTCGGCGGCGGCCGAGATCCTCTGGCACGAACCCGAGCAGGTGGGGATCACCCGGACCACCTGCATTGCCACGATGCTTCGGGCGGGTCACGCCGAGAATGCACTGCCGCAATCAGCAACGGCGACGGTCAACTGCCGGATCTTTCCGGGGACCGAGGTGGCTGCCGTCCAGGGCACGCTGCAGCGCGTGGTCGCCGACACCGGCGTGCACATCGTGGTGCTTGACACGCCGCTCTCCAGCCCGGCGTCGCCGATTCGTGACGATATCCTCGGGCTGGTGCGTGCCGGTGTCGAGCGGATTCATCCAGGTACGCCGGTGATCCCGCAGATGGCTCCGTACGCCACCGACGGCAAATTCTTCCGTCGGGCAGGAATCCCGACCTATGGCATCGTGGGGTTGTTCAACAAGGACAGCGACGGGATGGCACACGGCCTCAACGAACGGACCACGGTCAAGGCCTTCTTCGATGCGCTCGAATTCTGGGATGTCGTGCTGCGAAGGGTTGGCGGGCGGCCGACGACGTGAGGCAGGAAGTGAGAAGTGAGAAGTGAGAAACGAGCGGCAGTAATCCTCAGGGAGGTTGAATGATGCTCCGCCGGCTGCGTGCTGTATTGGTGACTGCATCACTCTGGGCGGTGGGGTGGGCGATCCTGGCGAGCATCCTCGTGACCATCCAGCTGTTGATCCAGTTCGATTCCCCCAACTTCTTCGGCGGGGTGCTGCCACTCCTCTCCACGATCGCCGTCCTCTTTGGTGGGCTCGGTGCGATCGCCGGGGCGATCTACGCGGTCGTGTTGATGATTGCCGAGCGTCGAGGGAGTTTCGATCAACTCTCGACGTGGCGGATGGCACTCTACGGTGCGGCTCCGGCAGCGGTCGCGATCGCGATCGGCATTGTCGCCACTACCATGGCAGGGAAGCTTGACGTCGTGAGCGTGCGCAGCATGCTCACCACCGGCTCGCTGTACGCGGGCATCGGTGCCGCGCTCGCCGTGTCGCAGCTCAAGGTGGCCCAGCGCGCGGTGACGGGAGTGCACCAGCCGAAATTGATCGACGCGCCACCGAGCTGAGCTGGCCGGGCACTGCCCGCAGGGATTTGCCGACTCGGCGCTTCGGCGCTATCTCCTTGATTGTCACCACTCCCACCCGTCAGGTATCCCATGCTGCGCATTCACCTCCCCGGTGCACTCGTGCTCCTCGCCGCGTGCGCCGGAACGCCCGAGGTCGCTCCGGCCTTCGCCACACGGGACAGTGCGGGTATCTCGATCGTCGAGACGGGCCAGGCGCTCTGGGACAGTGTCCCGGGATGGACGGTCGACAGCGTGCCATTCCTGTCGGTGGGCGAGGAGGACGGCGAGGACCCGTACCTGCTTGGCTATCCGGCCGGTGCGTTCCTGCGGGGCGATGGTTCGGTCGTCATCGCGGATGGCCGGAATCAGGAGCTTCGTGTTTTCGATGCGAATGGCCGGTACCTCGAGACCAAGGGGAGGAAGGGCCCGGGCCCGGCTGAGTTCAATCGGATCGAACGGCTCGCGCGATGTGGCGACGACGAGATCTGGATTGTCGCCGGAAGGTCGCGCGTTGCGGTGTGGGGGGTGGAGGTTGATTACCGTCGAGAGTTCACGGTCATCAACAACATCATGTGGCCGCTGATCTGCTTCAACGGGACAGGGCTGCTGGTCAAGCGCGACCTCAACGAGATCGAGGAGGACCGCGTGAACACGATCACGGTGGACAGCCTGCACCTGATGGTCGTGGACTCGGTCGGTGACACCCCCCATGACCTGATGGACATCCCGCTCTGGAGCCGCATCCTGGTCAAGACCGATCGCGGGGGATTGGAGCTCATCCATCCGTTCGGTCGTCCGACCCTGCTGGGACAGGCGGGCGGGAATCTCATCATCGGGTTCGCGAGGCAGCTCGAGGTGGGGACGTACACGAAGGAAGGGCAGCTGATTCGCATCGCCCGGGGTCCGGCCGAGGATATGACCCTCAGCTCGGCGATGCTGAAGGAGTATGCTGCGGCTGATCTTGAGGGAAACGACCTGCAGACCCGCGAGGGATTGGCCGGTGGCGGGAACCCGATGCCCGACTCCATCCCGGCCTACATCGCGCTCGAGGTCGATCGGGACGGGAACATCTGGCTCCAGCGCTGGCATGTGCCCGGCTCGCCGGATGCCCGCTGGGGCGTCTTCCGTGAGGATGGGCGCTTCCTCGGTCATCTCACCCTGCCATCGGGCATCCGGATCCACGAGATCGGTCGCGACTACGTGCTGGGTACCATGATGGACTCGTTGTATACCCAGCGTGTCCAGGCTTTCCGGATCCGGAAGTAGAGGGCGGGTGACACAGCAGCACCCCCCGATCGGAGCGCCGACCGAGGGGTGCATGCAAGCCACATGACTCATTGGGGGAGTGTGTGGCGTCCTACCGGACAGCGGTCGAATCGGGGGTCGGCATCGCTGCCTCCCGCTTCACCTTGACCATCGGGGTCCCCTCCGGGCCCGGGTCTGCCGTCACGGTGTACTTCGCTCCCTCCTCAATGACCTGATCGACCGTGGCCGGGGCGTGACCCTCACCCGGCACCGTGACCGTGAAGACCACGACCGAGTCGGTCACCGACCCCCACTCCGTCGTGGTGGCCGGCGCGACATCACGGAACAGCACCGTGCTGTTCGTGCTGATCGTGGCCGTCGAGGTGAGGTTGTTCGTGAATCGTACTGAAGCCCTCGCTGGATGCAGGGTACCCTGCTCCGGTTGATAGCCTCCCGGGTACACGGCGCCCACGAGGATCACGGCACCGGCCACCAGAAGTTCGGGAATGAGCTGCATTGTGCTGTCCTCTCGTGTGGAATCCGGTTTGGCCGGAACGCAAAACGGCACATCAGTGCCCGCGTGATGCGAGCGTGATGTGCCTTCGACTGGCGGAGCCTGACTCCGCCCGGCAAGGAGGGTCGATCGGTGATCGATCCATGCTGCTTGTGCCGGGGGTGACGTGCGAGGCCGGGTGGATGCACACATGCACGAAGCGACGCGCGAGCCCCGCACCCGCTAGCCCGCGGTCTGGTGCGCGACCTGGAGGGCCCTTTCCGATCGGGTGCTCTGGCGTGCTGTATCTTGGAGTGTCCCTCACCACGAGACCCCGGATGCGCCGGCTCGCCCCGACTGCCTTACTCCTGCTCGCGGCCTGCCGTGCCGAGGCGCCGATGGGTCGGTTCGCCGAGCTCGACCCGGGCGGCGTGCTCCCCGACACGAGCACGATTGATGGTCTGTTCGTGATGCACCACGGTGCCGATGCCTTTGATCGAGCGCCTCGGTGGACACTCGACAGTGTGCCGCTGGTGGTGTTCGAGGATGGTGGCGACCCAGTATTTGATCTCAGTGGGCTCGCTTCGATCCTCTTCCCGCCGTTGATGCGCTCCGATGGTCGCATGCTCGCGGTCGGCGATGGGATCCTGCTGTTCGGAGCGGATGGCCAGCCAGAGCGTGTCCTTGCCACGCTCGGTGCGGGTCCCGGGGAGGTGAGCAGTGCGATGCCATGGTTGGGTGGGTGGTACCTCGCCGGTGACACGCTCGGGTACTTCGATTATGGCAATCAGCGTGTTACCCGGTTCACACCGGGTGGCGGTCTGGTCGACGACCGTGCCTGGAGCGTGGTGCCGAGCGCTCGATGCGCCAGCATTGCGGTGCCGGCTGTGGTGCAGGAGCGGCTCGTGGTGAGCTGCGGGTCTGCGGTCGACGACAGTCTCGCTGTCCGACGCGCCGGCCGATTGGCGTTGACGGATCGCTGGTTGTCGGAACCCCGGGATCTTGCCGAATTCCCGAGTCCCGAACGGCGAGCGGTGGCGCTGGAGAGCGAAGGCATTCGGAGCGGCACGATGAGGCCATTGGCCCTGGGGCTCTGGCCGTTCGTGACGATCCAGGATTCGATGATCGTGATCGGGACGCAGGCACATGGCTTCGTGATCGACTTTGTCGATACTGCAGCGGTGGTGCGGCGCCAACTCCGGTTCGACATATCGCGGCGCCCGGTCACAGCCGCGATGCGGCAGGCCTGGATCCAGCGGGACCTCGACGGGGCCGCGAAAAATTCGGCGCACGGTGGTATCCCGGTCGAGATCCTCATGGCGGAGGCACGCGCCCAGGTGTTTGCCGACGCGTTGCCATGGCACGCCAAGCTGATGGCGGGCACAGACGGCCTGCTCTGGATCGAGGAATGGCCCACGCTCTCGGATACGACCTGGACGGCGACCGCGATTGCAGCGGATGGCCGAGTGGTGGCTCGGATGACCGCACCCGGCGGTGGCAATCGTCGGCCAATCTGGTTTGGCAGTGGACAGGTACTGGTTCGCGAGGAAGATGACGACGGGCTGGTGCGATTCGCGCTGTATCGGATTGCGAAGACGTGAGGAAGTGAGAAGTGAGAAATGACATGAACGATCCCGGACAGCACATGTGGTCGCTGCTGGCGGCGGTGAGTGTGGTGCTCTTCGCATGGAGCAGCCACCTCCCCGCCCAATCTCCCGATCCGCGGTCGGGGCTCCACCTCACGGCACCGATCGCGCGGTGGGACGAGGCGATCCCGATCGGCAACGGCACGCTCGGTGGCCTGCTCTGGGGCAGTGACAGTACCCTGATCCTTTCGCTCGATCGCGGCGATCTCTGGGACGAGCGCACGCCAGCGATCTTCAGCGACGCCGACTGGAACTGGCCGGCGATGCAGCGGCTGATCCGGACCGGCAACATGGCGCGCTTCCACGAACTGTTCGACGAGCCGTACGACCGGCTTCCGTATCCGACCAAGCTGCCGGCCGGCCGGATCGAGATCACCTGGCCGGGTCACGCGGTCGAACGATTCGAGCTCGACCTCAAGACCGCCGAGGCGCGGGCAGTGGCCGGGAAGGAGGTGGTGCGGGTGTGGGCGCTGGCCGATCGCAACGTGATCGTGGTTTCGCTCCCCAGCGAGGCACGATTCACGTACCTGCCGCCGGCCGGCATCGAACGGCTCGGACCAACCGGGCTCGCACGGGTGGTACGAGCGGTCAATCCTGATGGTGGGACGTCCAGCATCCTGGCGCACATCCCGACCGCCACCGACACCTTCTCGGTGGCGGTGTCGCGGGTCGGTCGACCGGGCCGCCCGACGCTCTTCATCGAGGTCGAGAGCGGTACCATGCCCGTGGCAGCGACCGATGCGAGCCGCGACCTCTCGCGCACCATCGCACTCGGCTCCGTCGGTGAAGGCACCAGGCCGCATCGCAACTGGTGGAAACACTTCTGGTCCCTCAGCTCGGTGACACTCCCCGACTCCGCGCTCCAGGCACAGTACGATTTCGACAAGTACCTCTATGGCAGCGCCGCACGCCGCGGTGGTGCCCCGATCCCGCTGCAGGGGCTCTGGACCGCAGATGACGGCGGATTGCCACCCTGGAAGGGCGACTATCACAACGATCTCAACACCCAGATGACCTACCTCGCGGCCCACGTCGCGGGACTCGATGCAGCGATGCTCGGTTGGCTCGACTACCTCGAGGCGCAGCTGCCGGAATTCCGGAAGTTTGCACGTGAGTTCTACGGCGTCGATGGCGCAGTGATCCCTGGCGTCATGACGCTTTCGGGAAAACCGATGGGCGGGTGGGGGATGTACTCCCTCAGTCCGACCAACGGGGCATGGGTGGCGTTCTCGTTCTGGAAGCAGTGGCGCATGACGCGTGACCCGGTCCTGCTCCGCGAGCACAGCTATCCGTTCGTCCGGGAGATCGGCTCCGCACTCGCCGCCCTGCTGGTGCCCGACAGCACAGGTCACCTGGTGTTGCCGCTCTCCTCGAGCCCCGAGTTTCACGACAACAGCATCGAGGCGTTCCTCACCCCGAACTCGAACTACGATCAGGCGCTCCTGCGCTGGTGCTTCGCCGCACTCCACGAAATGGCCGAAGCGCTCGACCGTCCGGACGAGGCCGCCGAATGGCAACGGCTGCGCGACGCCCTGGCGCCGTTGGCCGTCGATCCGGCCACCAATGCGCTGATGGTCGCACGCGATGAGCCATACGCCGCATCACATCGCCACTTCAGCCATGCGATGGCGATTCACCCGCTCGGGCTCGACACACCCACCGCGGTGGTCGCCGCCACGCTCGACCAGATCGCGGCACACGGCACGAGCCAGTGGACCGGCTATTCGTTCGCGTGGTTCGCGGGGATGCTCGCCCGCGCCGGTCGCGCCGACAGTGCCCTCAGGTATCTCACCGACTATCTCGCGTTCACATCTCGCAACGGCTTTCACGTGAATGGCGATCAGTCGGGCCGTGGCCTGAGCGGATTCACGTACCGGCCGTTCACACTCGAGGGGAACTTCCTCGCGATGGATGCGATCCACGAGATGCTGCTCCAGTCGGACGGGACCACGGTCACCGTCTTTCCGGCGACGCCGACGAGCTGGAACGAGGTCGCGTTCACGAACCTGCGCGCCGACGGGGGCTACGTGGTCAGCGCGCGACGGAGCAAGGGAAGGGTGATCGGGGAGATCCGGTCACCGGATGGTACAGTCAGGCGGTTCGTCGATCCGCCGGGGGGACGCATCAGGCCCTAGAAGGCGAGAAGGCGAGAAGCGAGAGGCGCGTACGGGCGCAATGGACGGGCGCAATGTACGGGCGCAACATGTTGCGCCCATACGCGCC
>DASSYA010000005.1:0-160412 GCA_035703525.1 Gemmatimonadales bacterium
TGGAGATGGTGATGCCGGGGGACAACATCCAGATGACGATCGAGCTGATCGTGCCGGTGGCGATGGACGAGGGGCTGCGGTTCGCGATCCGTGAGGGTGGCCGGACGGTGGGCGCCGGCGTGGTGACGAAGATCCTGAAGTAGGGGCGCAACATGTTGCGCCACTGCGAGATGGACTCCAGGTTGGAACATGCACAGCGACAGTGGCACGGCAATCCTGCCGCGTCATGATGCGCAACTGACGAGGAATTCGATGGCAGGAAAGATTCGTATCCGCCTCAAGTCGTTCGACCACGTGGTGCTGGACCAGGCCGCGGCGGATATCGTGCGCACGGCGGAAAAGACGGGAGCCCAGATCTCCGGGCCGATCCCGCTCCCGGTCAAGATGGAGCGGTGGACGGTGCTGCGGTCACCCCATGTCGACAAGAAGAGTCGTGAACAGTTCGAGCTCCGGACGCACAAGCGCCTGCTCGACATCCACGATTCCAGGCCCCAGACGATGGACGCGCTGACGAAGCTGGATCTTCCGGCCGGCGTGGACGTCGAGATCAAGGTCGAATAGTCATGGCTGCCAACGGATTGATTGGACGGAAACTCGGCATGACCCGGGTCTTCGCCGAGGACGGCACCGCCGTCCCGGTGACCGTGATCGAGGCCGGGCCGTGCCCGGTGCTCATGGTCGGCGAGACACAGGTGCAGCTGGGCTGGGGACGCAAGAAGTCGCTGCGCACCTCGCGGGCCGAGGCGGGCCACGCGAAGCGCGCCGGCCTCGACTATGCGCCGCAGTTTGTCAGGACCTTCAGCGCCGTCGGTGATGCACCGGAGCCGGGTGCGCTGGTGACCGTCGAGATGTTCGCCGAGGGCGAACTCGTCAAGGTGACCGGGACCTCGAAGGGCCGGGGCTTCCAGGGTGTCGTCCATCGCTACGGCTTTGGTGGCGGCCCGGGATCGCACGGCAACACGCGCCACCGCAACCCGGGCTCGATCGGCCCCGGCACGAATCCGTCGCGCGTCATCAAGGGAAAGAAGATGCCGGGCCATCACGGCGATGCTCGGCACACCGAACTGGGCCTGCGGGTCGTCCGGGTCGATGCCGAGCGCAACCTGCTCTTCGTGCGCGGCGCGGTGCCGGGGTCCAAGAACGGGATCGTGACCGTGGCCCGCCAGAATGGGAAGAGTCGCCATGATTGATGCTCCGCATTTCTCCGCAGCCGGCGCGAAGCACAAGGATGCGTTCGCGTTGCCGGCCGACCTGTTCGACGGGACCGTCAACGAGGCGGTGCTGCATCAGGCGGTCACCAGTTACCTGGGCAACCAGCGCCAGGGGACGGCCAAGACGAAGCGGCGCCAGGAAGTGTCGGGCGGCGGCCGCAAGCCGTACAAGCAGAAGGGGACCGGGCGTGCGCGGCAGGGCACGATTCGCGCGCCGCACTTCCGGGGTGGTGGCATCGTCTTCGGGCCGATTCCGCGCAGCTATCGGGTGGAACTGCCCAGGAAGCAGCGCCAGCTCGCGCGTCGCTCGGCGCTCAATGCCCGGGCCCGCGAGGGGATGATCCACGTGATCGATCCGATCCACCTGGATGTCCCGAAGAGCCGGGTGCTGATCGACCTGCGCGCCAGGTTGGGATTGGAGTCGACACGGTTGCTGCTGCTGACCGATGGCAACAAGCCGTCCGTCCACCTCTCGGGCCGGAATGTCGAGGGGATCACCGTCCTGCCGTTCGCCGAGGCGACGGCCTACGAGATTCTCCACGCGCATGCGTTGGTGATCGAGTCGTCGGCCCTCGAGGCCGACGCCGCACCGGCGACGTCGCCGCGTGCCACGAAGGAGAGTGCCTGATGGCTGACCTCCATGGGATCGTGGTCAAGCCGCTGATCACCGAGAAGAGTTCCGCCGCCTGGCAGGCGCGCGGCGAGTATGTCTTCGAGGTGCATCCGGATGCCACCAAGCACCAGATTCGCCAGGCATTGCAGGAGCTGTTCGGTGTGACCGCCACGCGCGTGCGCACGATGCAGATCCGCCGCAAGGCGATCGCACGGGCCAGGACGCGCGGGGTGACCGCGCGCTGGAAGAAGGCGATCGTGACACTGAAGGACGGCGATTCGCTCGCCGTCTTCGAGGGTTGAGATGAGCATTCGTCAATTTCGTCCCATCACCGCCGGGACCCGCTTCCGTTCGATCTCGGGGTTCGACGAGATCACCCGCGGCACGCCGGAGAAGTCGTTGGTTGAACCGCTCACCAGGTCGGGTGGCCGGAACAACCAGGGCCACATCACGACCCGGTTCCGGGGCGGTGGGCACAAGCGGCAGTACCGGCGGATCGACTTCCGTCGTGACAAGCACGGGGTGCCCGCGCGCGTGGCCGAGATCGAGTACGATCCGAACCGCACGGCCCGGATCGCGCTCCTGGTCTACGCCGACGGGGAGAAGCGCTACATCCTCCACCCGAAGGGGTTGGCGCAGGGCGATACCGTGGTGAGTGGTCCCGGGAGCGACATCCGGACCGGCAACTCGGTGCCGCTCGCGGAGATCCCGCTCGGCACGGTGGTGCACAACATCGAGCTCAAGATCGGCAAGGGCGGCACCATGGCGCGCTCGGCGGGGCAGGGCGCGCAGGTGGTGGCTCGCGACAACGAGTACGTCACGCTCCGGCTCAAGAGCTCGGAGATGCGGATGGTGCACAAGCGGTGCATGGCCACCATCGGCGAGGTCGGCAACTCGGAGCACGAGCTCCTGTCGATGGGCAAGGCGGGCAAGACGCGCTGGCAGGGTCGTCGTCCGCACGTGCGTGGCGTGGCCATGAACCCGGTCGATCACCCGCTCGGCGGTGGTGAGGGCAAGACGTCCGGTGGCCGTCCGCCGGTCTCGCCGTGGGGCAAGCCGGAAGGCACCAAGACTCGCAAGCGCAAGAAGGCGTCGACTCGCCTGATCGTGCGCGGGCGCAAGCGTGGGAAGGCGACCAAGTAATGGCACGGAGCATTCGCAAGGGCCCCTTCATTCAGCAGGCGCTGATGGACAAGGTGACGGCCCAGAACGAGAAGAACGAGAAGAAGGTCATCAAGACCTGGAGCCGGGCGAGCACGATCCTCCCCGAATTCGTCGGCCACACCTTCGCGGTGCACAACGGGAACAAGTTCGTCCCGGTGTATGTCTCGGAGAACATGGTCGGTCACAAGCTCGGGGAATTTTCCCCGACGCGCCTCTTCCGCGGTCATAGCGGCAAGCTGGTCGCGGACAAGAAGGCGAAGGCCTGAGATGCATGGCTATGCAATCCAGCGATCGGTGCGCCAATCGCCCCGGAAGATGCGACTCGTCATGGACCTGATCCGTGGCAAGGGTGTCAATGAGGCGTACGCGATCCTGCAGTTCAACAAGAAGCTGGCCGCCCGCCAGATCGCGAAGACGCTGAAGTCCGCGGTCGCGAACGCGGAGCAGCACGCCGAGCGCGAGGACGAGACGTTCGACCTCGACCGGTTGGTCATCGTCGATGCGCAGGTGGACATGGGCTCGCCGCTCAAGCGATTCCATGCCGCGGCCCAGGGACGCGCCACCCCGATCCGGAAGCCGACCAGTCACGTGAAGATCGCGGTGGCTGAGCAGCCCGCGAAGAAGAAGGGAGCCAAGTAATGGGCCAGAAGACCCATCCGATCGGATTCCGGCTCGGGGTGAGCAAGCAGCCGTTCTCGCGGTGGTACGCCTCCGCCAAGGACATGCCCGCGCTCCTGACCGAGGATCGCCTGATCCGGGACTACATCCAGAAGCGCCTCGGGCACGCGGCCATTGCCGAGGTGCACATCGAGCGGAAGCCGGGGAAGGTGACCATCACCATCCACACCGGTCGCCCGGGCGTCGTCATCGGCAAGAAGGGCGCCGAGGTCGACAAGCTGCGCGAGGAACTGGCCCTGGTGCTCGAGCGGCATGCCAGTGCCAGTCGCGACGTGGCGGTGAATGTCGAGGAGATCAAGCGGCCGGAGCTCTCGGCCAAGCTGGTGGCCGACAACATCGCCGCACAGCTGGTGCAGCGGATCTCGTTCCGCCGGGCCATGAAGCGCGCCGTGCAGAGCACGATGCGCATGGGCGCCCAGGGCATCCGCGTCCGGGCGGGTGGCCGCCTCGGTGGGGCGGAGATCGCGCGGACCGAGGGGTATCGTGAGGGCCGCGTCCCCCTGCACACCCTGCGGGCCGACATCGACTACGCCACGAGCACGGCGAAGACGACCTACGGCACGATCGGGATCAAGGTCTGGATCTTCAAGGGTGAAGTGGTCGACGACCTGTCGGGCCGCACCTACAGTACGGGGAGCTGAACCATGCTGGCACCAAAGCGGATCAAGTTCCGCAAGACGTTCAAGGGCCGCACCAAGGGTGTGGCGACGCGCGGCAATAACGTGGCGTTCGGTGAGTGGGGCGTCATGTCCCTCGAGCCGGGCTGGATCACGAATCGGCAGATCGAGGCGGCCCGGATCGCGATGACCCGCGAGATGAAGCGTGGTGGCAAGGTCTGGATCCGGATCTTCCCGGACAAGCCGATCACGAAGAAGCCGGCCGAGACCCGCATGGGCAAGGGCAAGGGCAACCCCGAGGGATGGGTGGCCGTGGTGAAGCCGGGGCGGGTGCTCTTCGAGGTCGACGGGGTGACCGAGGAACTGGCACGGAAGGCCATGGCGCTGGCCGAGGCGAAGCTGCCCGTCAAGACCCGCATCGTCCGCCGCGAGGAGATCTGACCATGCTGGATGCAACCGATCTGCGGGAGCTCTCGACCGAGCAGCTCGACGCGAAGCTGGTGGAACTGCGGAACGAGCGCCTGATGCTGGGCTTCCGGGCTGCGACGGAGAGCATCGAGAATCCGATGCGATTCCGGACCCTGCGCCGGGACATCGCCCGGGTGCAGACGATTCTCGGCGAGAAGCGCCGTGGCGAGGGGTGAGGCAGAGATGAGCGACGAGACGACGACGGCGGGCAGCACACGTGCTGCGCGCAAGACCCGGACGGGCGTGGTGGTCAGCGACCGGATGGACAAGACGGTGACGGTGGTGCTCACGCGGCGGATGGCGCATCCCAAGTACGGGAAGCAGATCACGCGGAGCACCAAGGTGAAGGCGCGCAACGACCACGAGGCCAAGGCCGGCGACACGGTGCGCATCATGGAGACTCGACCGATTGCCAAGACCGTGCGCTGGCGCACCGTCGCGGTCGTCGAGCGGGCGCGCTAGGCCCAGGGAGACGAGACAATGGTTCAGCAGGAAACAATCCTCCGGATCGCGGACAATTCCGGCGCCCGCAAGGCGCTGGTGATCCGCGTGCTCGGTGGATCACGCCGTCGCTACGCCTCCCTTGGTGACAAGGTGGTGGTGGCGATCAAGGACGCGATCCCGACCGGTCAGGTGAAGAAGGGTGACGTGGCCAAGGCGGTCATCGTCCGGACGGCAAAGGAAGTCCGCCGCAAGGACGGCTCCTACATCCGGTTCGACGAGAACGCCGCAGTCCTCATTGATGACAAGGGCGAGCCGCGCGCGACCCGTATCTTCGGGCCCGTGGCGCGCGAACTGCGCGAGAAGCGATACATGAAGATCGTCTCGCTCGCGCCGGAGGTGATCTGACATGAAGCCGCTCGTCTACAAGAAGGCGGCGCGCGTCCGTACCCAGGCCGCGCCCGACCGCATCAAGATGCACGTCACCACGGGCGACACCGTCCAGGTGATTTCCGGCGACGAGAAGGGCGCTCGCGGCAAGGTGTTGCGCGTCTTCCCGAAGACCGGACGACTCGTGGTGGATGGGCTCAACCTCGCCAAGCGGCATCGGCGGGCGACCCAGGACACCGAGGCGGGGATCGTGACGTTCCCCGCGCCCATGCACCATTCGAAGGTGATGCTCATCGACCCGAAGACCGACGCGCCGACGCGTGTCCGCCGGCAGAAGGACGCCGACGGGACCGTCGAACGCATCGCGGTCAAGTCGGGCGTGGCGATCCCGAGGAACCGCTGATCATGGCGACCAGGAAGACGACCGGCGGCGCGCCCGCCCAGAAGAGCCCGAAGGGGAGCAGCGGCCGGGACAAGCCCGGCGCCACGCTGCCCACCGACGAGGCGCCGAAGGCAAGCATCGGCAAGCCCCGGCTTCAGGTGTATTACGAGGAGACCATCCGGCCCCGGCTGGCGAAGGAGTTCGGACTCGGCAACCCCAATCAGGTGCCGAAGCTGACGAAGATCGTGCTCAACGTCGGGCTGGGCGAGGCGGCCAAGACGCCGAAGCTCGTCGAGACCGCCGTGGAGGAACTCGGGCGGGTCACCGGGCAGCGTGCCGTGATCACGAAGGCGAAGAAGGCGATCGCCAACTTCGGGCTCCGCGCCGGCATGCCGGTCGGGTGCCGCGTCACGCTGCGGGGCGCCCGGATGTACGAGTTCCTCGATCGCTTCGTGACCCTGACGGTGCCCCGGATCCGGGACTTCCGGGGCCTGCCGAGCAAGTCGTTCGACGGGCGTGGCAACTACACGTTCGGGGTGAAGGAACAGATGATCTTCCCGGAAATCGACTTCGACCAGGTCGATCTCGTGCACGGGATGGACATCACGCTGGTGACCACAGCAGGCCGCGATGACCTCGCGATGGCGCTGCTTCGCGAGTTCGGCTGGCCGTTCCGGGGTGAGACGCCATTGGCGCTCCGGGTCGCCTGAGGGAGATGATACATGAGCATGACTGATCCTGTCGCGGATATGCTGACGCGCATCCGCAACGCCTGTTCGGCCGGGCACAAGCGCGTGGATATCCCCGCGTCGAAGCTCAAGGCCGAGGTGGCGAAGTTGCTGCGTGACAACCACTACATCGCCGATTTCCGGGTGCTCGAGGACGGGCCGACCGGGACCCTGCGACTGTACCTGAAGTATCACAACGAGTTGCCCGTGATTCGCGAGCTGAAGCGCGTCTCGACGCCCGGGCTCCGGCGCTACGTCAAGTGCCGCGAGATCCCGCGGGTCAAGAACGGGCTCGGCATCGCGATCGTGTCGACGCCCAAGGGGCTGATGACCGACCGGCAGGCACGCTCGGCCAACCTGGGCGGCGAACTCCTCGCCGTCATCTGGTAGGGGGGGGAAGATGTCACGCATTGGCAAGCGACCGATCCCGCTCCCGACCGGAGTGAGCGCGACGATCGACGGCTCGACGGTCACGATCAAGGGGCCCAAGGGCACCTTGACCCGGACCCTGCCCGCCGACATGCTCGTGTCGCTCGAGGCGAACGAGGTCAAGGTCGATCGGCCGAGCGAGGCGACGCGCCACAAGGCGCTGCACGGCCTCTCTCGCACCCTTGTGGCCAACATGGTCGAGGGGGTGGCGAACGGGTACGTCAAGACGCTCGAGCTGCAGGGCGTCGGCTACAAGGCCGAGCCGAAGCCGTACGGCGTCAACCTCGTCGTCGGTCTCTCGCACCAGGTGCAGTTCAAGGCGCCGGACGGGATCGAGCTCAAGGTCGAAACGCCGACGATCCTCAAGATCATCGGCATCAACAAGGAACTGGTGGGACAGGTCGCGGCGGAGATCCGCTCGGTCCGTCCGCCCGAGCCCTACAAGGGCAAGGGCATCCGCTACCAGGGCGAACAGGTCCGCCGCAAGGCTGGCAAGACAGGGGCGAAGTAAGATGCGGCCGATCCATTCTCCGAAGTCGGGCTACCAGCGCCGTCTCCGGCGCCACCTCCGGGTGCGCCAGAGCGTCTCCGGGACCGCGGCGCGTCCGCGCCTGGTCGTGTACCGGTCGCTCAAGCACATGTACGCCCAGCTCGTCGATGACGATCGTGGCGTGGCGCTCCTCGGCGTCGCCGATGGCAGTGAGGGCGTCCAGATCGATGGCGAGGGCAAGATCGCCCGGGCCCGGGCGGTCGGGAAGCTGATCGCCACGAAGGCCAAGGAAGCGGGCATCTCGGCGGTGGTCTTCGACCGCGCCGGTTACAAGTATCATGGCCGCGTCAAGGCGGTCGCCGAAGGAGCCCGCGAGGGCGGACTGGAGTTCTGATGAGCAACGAATCGACTACCGGCAGCGCGCCGGCCGATGGCGCCGCTGGCGGTGCCGCACCACGCGGTCGCGGCGGACGGGGTGGTGGGGCTGGACGGGGCGGCCCGGGATCGGGTGGCCGCGGTCAGGGCGGCGGACGCGGGCGTGGCCGGCGTGATGACCGCGAGCCAGCCGAGAAGGAATTCGTCGAGAACGTGATCTCGATCAACCGTGTCGCGAAGGTCGTCAAGGGCGGCCGCCGCTTCTCGTTCAACGCCCTCGTGGCGGTGGGCGATGGCAAGGGGCGCGTCGGCATGGGGTCCGGCAAGGCGAATGAAGTGGCCGAGGCCGTGCGCAAGGGGGTCGAGGCTGCCAAGGCCGCGATGACCAATATCTCGCGCGTCGGCTCGACCATTCCGCACGAGATTGTCGGCGAACATGGCGCCGGTCGCGTCCTGCTCAAGCCCGCGGCCAGCGGTACCGGCGTCATCGCCGGTGGACCGGTCCGCGCCGTGCTGGAGTGCGCCGGGATCACCGACATCCTCACGAAGAGCCTCGGGTCCAACAACCCGCACAACATGGTGCGTGCGACCATCGCCGGCCTCACCGGGTTGATCTCGGTCGAGCGCGTGGCGCGTGAACGCGGCATCGAAGTCGATCAGGTCGGGTATCGCGCCCGCCAGCAGGAGAGCTGAGATGGGACGCAATCCAGTCGTCGGTCGGCAGGGGCCGGCCCATCACGCAGCGGTCATCCCCGCCGAATCCGAAGCCCGTCGCCTGACGGTCAAGCAGGTTCGGTCCGGGATCGGACACGCCGAGACCATGCGCCGGACGCTCAAGGCGATCGGGCTCAAGCACCATCAGGCCACGGTCGAGGTCGATAACACGGCCACGATGCGCGGCATGCTGACCAAGGTCCGTCATCTCGTTGACGTGACCCCGGTCAAGGAGAATTGACCATGGCCAAGACGGCCAAGCAGGACGAGCTGGTCGAGCGGGTCACCCTCTCGACCCTCAAGCCGGCCCCCGGGTCGCGCCAGAATCGCAAGCGGATCGGCCGCGGACCAGGCTCCGGCACCGGCAAGACGTCGGGCAAGGGGCACAAGGGCCACAAGGCACGTTCAGGCGGCAGCACCAACCCCGGCTTCGAGGGCGGCCAGATGCCGCTCTATCGTCGCCTGCCCAAGCGCGGTTTCACGAACCCGTTCAAGGTGACCTACCTCGCGGTCAACCTCCGGGACCTCGACGCGTTCGAGGGCTCCGAGATCAACCCGGAGACGTTGCACGCCGCCGGCGTCCTGAAGAAGGCCACCGATCCGGTGAAGCTCCTCGGTCACGGTGAGGTGTCGCGTGCGTTCACGGTGAGCGGGATCAAGGTGTCCGCCTCCGCGGCCACCAAGATCGCGGCCGCCGGCGGCAAGGTCGAGAGCTGATGACAGCGCCTCGCACCCCGGGGTTCGGCATGGACGAGGAGCTGAAGAAGAAGCTGCTCTTCACGCTCCTCGCCATCTTCATCTATCGGGTCGGTGCGCACATCGCGTCACCGACCGTCGATGTCGTGGCGTTGCAGGTCGCGATCCAGGGCTCCGCCGCGTCGGGGCTCTTCGCGCTCTATGACGCGCTCGGTGGCGGCCTGACGCAGGCGACGATCCTGGCACTCGGGATCATGCCGTACATCTCCGCCTCCATCGTCTTCCAGCTCGCCGCCGGCGTCGTGCCGAGCGTGAGCAAGATGCAGAAGGACGAGGACGGCCGGAAGACCATCACCCAGTGGACACGCTACCTGACGGTGGCGATCTCGCTGGCCCAGGCGTACACCTTCTCGCTCTTCGTCGAGGGGCTTGGCGCCGTGCGCGATCCGGGGCTGATGTCGCGCCTGATCATGGTCGTGATCCTGACCGCGGGCGCCATCTTCGTGATGTGGCTCGGTGAACAGATCACCGAACGCGGCATCGGCAACGGCATGTCGCTCCTCATCACGGTCTCGATCCTCGAGCGGCTCTGGCCGGGATCGCTCAAGCTGATCGAGTTTGTCCGGACCGACGTCATCTCGTTCCCCACCGCCGTGTTCTTCCTCGCCGTCCTGCTCGCCATGGTGGCGGCGGTCGTCGCGATGACGCTCGCGGTGCGGAAGATCCCGATCCAGATCCCGCGCAAGGTCATGGGACGCGGCCGGATCCGCGAGGGCCAGAAGACGTTCATCCCGGTCCGGCTGATCACCGCCGGCGTGATGCCGATCATCTTCGCCCAGACGGTGATCATCGTGCCGTCGACCATCGCGAACTTCGCCCAGAACAGCGATTTCATGCGTGGCCTCGCCAGCTACCTGCTGCCGGGCAGCGCACTCTACAACGTCCTGTTCGCCCTGCTGATCATTGTCTTCAGCTACTTCTACACGTCGATCATCTTCAACTCGGTCGACCTGTCCGAGAACCTGAAGAAGCAGGGGGCGTTCATCCCCGGCGTGCGGCCGGGTGCCGCCACGGCCGACTACATCGACAACGTGCTCGGGCGGATCACGCTGCCAGGCTCGATTTTCCTGGCCCTCGTCGCGATCGTCCCGATCATCGTGGCCGCGATGCTCAGCCTGCCGGGCTTCCAGTTCGGTGGCACGTCCATCCTGATCGTGGTCGGCGTCCTGCTCGACACCATCGGGCAGATCGAACAGCACCGGACACTGCGGAAGTATGACGGCTTCATGAAGGCCGGCCGGGTCAAGTCCCGGGGCGGACGACAGAGCCGATTCGGCATGTAGGCGCGAGTTGTGAGTTCCGTGGAAGTCGGAAGTCGGACGTTGGACGTCAGGGGTCGGAAGCCACCCGCCGACGCCCGACATCCGACTTCCGACTTCCAACTTCCAACTTCTCCCCGACTCGGATCCGACTTCTCCCTGGAGTGACTTAGCATGGACATTCTCCTCCTCGGCCCACCCGGCGCCGGCAAGGGCACCCAGGGTGCCCTCCTCGCCACGACGCTCGGCGTTCCCAAGTTCGCGACCGGCGACCTGCTCCGGGATGCCGTGGCGCGCCAGACGCCACTCGGGCGGGCCGCGAAGGCCGTGATGGAGTCCGGCGCCCTTGTCAGCGACGAGATCATCCTCGGCGTCATCCGTGACGAACTCGACCGACCCGACGCCGCCGGTGGGGTGATCTTCGACGGAGTTGTCCGCACGATCCCCCAGGCCGAAGGCATGGCCAGGATGCTCGGCGAACGTGGCCGTCGGATCGATCACGTGCTCTTCTTCGATGTCGATGACGCCGAGGTTGCGGCCCGGCTCGAGAAGCGTCGGGACATCGAGGGACGCGCTGACGACGATCCCAAGGCGGTGCACCGTCGGCTCCAGGCCTACCGCGAGCAGACCGCACCCGTGCTCGAGTTCTACGAGACCAGGGGCGTCGTCCATCGGCTCCGGGCCGGCGGGACCGTCGAGCAGGTGCACGAACGGGTGCGGCGGGCACTCGAGCTCGCATGATCACGCTCAAGTCCGCACGTGAACTCGAGGTGATGCGCCGGGCCGGCCGGATCCTGCATGACACGCTCGCCCTCATGCGGGAGATCCTCCGGCCGGGCATGTCGACCGAGGACCTCGACCGTGAGGCCGAACGGTTCATCCGCAGTCATGAGGGCGCCACGCCATCCTTCAAGGGACTCTACGGGTTCCCCAAGACCCTCTGCACCTCGGTCGATGTCGAGATCGTGCACGGGATTCCCTCGCCCAGGAAGGTGCTCGCCGAGGGGTCGATCGTTTCCATCGATTGCGGCGTGAATCTCGAGGGACTGCATGCCGACAGCGCCATCACGCTGCCGGTGGGTGAGATCTCGCCGAAGGTGGCGGACCTGCTCCGGGTCACGGAGGCCTCGCTGGTGGCGGGCATTGCGGCCTCGCAGGTCGGGCACCGGGTGGGCGACATCGGCCACGCGGTGCAGACCGTCGCGGAGGCGGCGGGGTACGGGGTCGTGCGCGAACTGGTCGGTCACGGGATCGGCAGCCGCTTCCACGAGGAACCGCAGGTGCCCAATTTCGGCACGCCGGGGAAGGGGCCGATGCTCCGCGCGGGGATGACCCTCGCGATCGAGCCGATGATCACCATCGGCGACCCGGCCACACGCACCCTCGAGGACAAGTGGACCGTGGTGACCCGTGATGGGACCTGGTCGGCACATTTCGAGCACACCGTCGCGATCACCGAGCACGGCCCAGTCCTGCTCACGGGGGCCTGAGCCGTGCGCCGCGTCTTCTCCGGCATCCAGCCCTCGGGCGAGATGCACATCGGCAACTGGCTCGGCGCCATCCGCAATTATGTCGCGCTCCAGGACGGGAACGACTGCCTCTACTGCGTCGTCGACCAGCACGCGATCACCGGGAGCTACGACGCGACGACACTCGCCTCGCGCACCCGCGAGATGGCGATCTCGATGCTCGCTGCCGGGGTCGATCCGGACCGGGCAACCCTGTTCGTCCAGAGTCATGTGCCCCAGCATGTCGCGCTGACCTGGTTGCTCATGACCATCGCCCCACTCGGCGAGCTCGAGCGCATGACCCAGTTCAAGGACAAGGCGGGCCGGATGGAATCCATTCCGGCCGGCCTCCTCACCTATCCCGTGCTGATGGCCGCCGACATCCTCGTCTATCGGGCCGAGGCCGTGCCGGTCGGCGAGGACCAGCTGCAGCACCTCGAGCTGGCACGGGAGGTCGCGCGTCGCTGGAATCACGCATTCGGGGGGGGGGAGGCGTTCTTCCCCGAGCCGCAGCCGATCCTGTCGCCGGCCCGCCGGATCATCGGGCTCGATGGCCAGGCCAAGATGTCGAAGTCGCTCGGCAACACCATCGGGGTGATGGAGTCTCCCGAGGCGATCTGGCAGAAGCTGCGCCCGGCGATGACCGATCCGGCACGCGTCTCGAAGTCGGACCCGGGCACCCCCGAGATCTGCAACGTCCATGCGTTGCATCAGCACTTTTCCCCCCCCGGGACGGTCGAGGAAGTCGCCGTCAACTGCCGTACCGCGGCGTGGGGCTGCATCGACTGCAAGAAGGTGCTCGCCGCGAACATGGCGGGGACCCTCGCCCCGATGCGCGAACGCGGTCTCGAACTCCGGGACCAGCCCGGGACGGTCACCGAGATCCTCGGCGATGGTGCCGCCACTGCACGCGCCCATGCCGAGGCGACGCTGGCCGAGGTCACCGAGCGGATGGGCTTCCTCCCGGAGGGGTGAATGAGCGAACAATCGATGCTGACGCGGGTCCTCAAGGCAGCGGTGCAGCGTGGCGCGGCCGACGTGCACGGCAAGGCGGGTGATGTCTTCCGGGCACGGGTCGACGGGCACCTGGTGCCGCTCACCAAGCAGCGGCTGACGCCCGACCAGACGCGCGCCCTCGCGGCCACGTTCGCGCGCATGGCGCTCGATGATCCGCGGCTCGACACCCTGCGGGACTTCGATTGTTCCTGGGGGATCCAGGGGGTCGGCCGATTCCGGGTCAACGTGCTCCGGCAGCGGTCCTCCTTCATGGTGGTGCTCCGCGTGATCCCCTTTTCGGTGCCGACGCCCGAGAGCCTGGAGCTGCCGGACCCGATCACCCGATTCGCGGAACTGCCGTCCGGGATGGTGCTCGTGTCCGGGCCGGCTGGCAGTGGCAAGACCTCCACGGTGGCCGCGATGGTGCACCACATCAATCGATCGAGCGCCCGGCATGTCCTCACCCTCGAAGATCCGATCGAGTACCTGCATCGCGACCTGACCGGCTCGATCACGCAACGCGAGATCGGCACGGATACCGAGTCGATGGCGGTCGGGATCCAATCCGCGCTCCGGCAGGATCCCGATGTGCTCGTGATCGGCGAACTCCGCGATCCGGTTGCGATGGACCTCGCGATCCGCGCCGCCGAGACCGGCATCCTGGTGATCGGTGCCACCTCGGCCGCCGATGTCGGACAGGCGCTGCTGCAGGCCGGGGCGACCTTGCATCCGGATGAGCGTGATGTCGGCCGCATGCGTCTGGCGGCCGTGCTCGCCGCAGTCGCGGCGCAACGTCTGGTCCCGAAGGATTCCGGCGAGGGCCGCCGTCCGATTGTCGAATGGCTGGAGATGACCGACGCCATGCGCACGGCTGTCGCCGGGGGTGCCGAACCCCACGCCGTCCGCAAGGCGATGGAGAAGGCGGCCAAGGAGGGCAGGGCAGAACCCTTCCCGCACCCGGGAACCGATTGACCCCCTCGCCCGGGAGCGCTAGCTTCCGGGGGAGTCCATGACGGCCCCGCAAGGGGCCGTTTTGCGTGGGACTGACTGAGTGGAAGGCGGAGCATCGTGTTCGATCGCAAGCACAGCGTCATCGTCGTGGTCGGCGCCCAGTGGGGCGACGAGGGGAAGGGCAAGCTGGTCGATGTCCTGGCCGAGCAGGCCGATCTCGTGGTCCGCTACCAGGGCGGCGCCAACGCCGGCCATACCGTCGTCGTCGACGACCAGCAGTTCGTCCTGCACCAGATTCCCTCGGGGATCCTCCATGCCGGGGCGTCGTGCGTCGTGGGCAATGGCGTTGTGCTTGATCCCGAGACCCTGTTCGGCGAGCTCGATCAGATCCGGTCGCAGGGCGTCGATATCAGTGGTCGCCTCTTCGTCTCGGAGCGCGCACATGTGGTCCTGCCGTACCACAAGCTGCTTGACCGGGCGAGCGAGCGGCAACAGCAGATCGGCACCACCGGGCGAGGCATCGGCCCGGCCTACGAGGACAAGATCGGACGGCGCGGTGTGCGCGTCGCCGACCTCTGTGCCACCAGCGGACTCCGTGAGCTCCTCGCACCTCGGATCGAGCGCGCCAATGCCATGCTGCAGCTCATGGGCTCGGACCAGCGTGCCGACCTCGACGAGCACGTCGCACTCGGCGCCCGACTCGGCGCCCTCCTGACTCCGCTGGCGACCGACACCGGCTTGCTGACACATCGGGCCATCAGGGCCGGTCGACGGGTCCTGCTCGAAGGGGCGCAGGGCGCGATGCTGGATGTCGATCACGGGACCTACCCGTTCGTGACCTCGTCCTCGACCACCGCCGGTGGCGCCACGATCGGGGCCGGCATCGGCCCGACCGAGATCGATGGCGTGCTTGGTGTGGTCAAGGCCTACACGACGCGCGTCGGGAACGGACCGCTCCCGACCGAGGCGTCCGGGGTCGACGAGGCACGGCTGCGCGAACTCGGTGGGGAGTTCGGCGCGACCACCGGCCGTCCACGGCGGTGTGGCTGGTTCGATGCGGCCGTGGTCCGCTACTCGGTCCGCGTGAACGGACTCACCGGACTTGCCGTCACGAAGCTCGATGTGCTCGATACCCTGGCCGAGATCCCGGTCGCGGTGGGCTATGAGCTCGACGGTCAGCCGCTCGAAGGGATGCCGAGTGATGTGGCCGTCCTCGACCGCGTGACGCCGATCTACGAGACCTTGCCCGGGTGGCAGAAGAGTACCACCGAGGCGCGGACGCTGGCCCACCTCCCTCCGGCAGCCCGCGCCTACCTCGACCGGCTGCAGGATCTGGCCGGCGCACCGATCCGGTACGTGAGTGTCGGGACCAGGCGGGATCAGATCATCGAGTGTTGACCGGAAGTCGGAAGTCGGAAGTCAGGAGTCGGAAGAACGCGGGAGGGCCGGATCCACAATTGGAACCGGCCCTCTCTCGCGTCCGACGTCTGACCTCCGACTTCCGACCTTCGCTACTGCGCCCGGATCTCCGCGAAGTAGTTCGCGATCCCCTTGTCATTGAGCCACACCGGGTCAACCTCGTAGTAGCGGTTCTCGATGAACCGGCCGGTGGTCGGGAAGTAGGGCGGCGGGTTCACGAGGCCGCACTTGTCGTAGGCGTGGGCCTCGGCGAAACCCCAGGAGTTGGAACTGGTGGATTGACTGAACGTATAGTACTCAACTTTGCCCATGGCCAGACCGCCGGTAATTCTGATGCACCCGGCCCGTGCACCACCGCATTCCTCGGCTAGCGCGGTGGCATTCGAGCTTCCCGAGTTCAACCGGTACCCTGAGACTGGCTGTGGACCTGGAACGCCAGCGAGACCGGTCGTGAAGAAATTGCCTTTCCCCGAGGTACCGTCGCCAGCTGCGAGGAAGAACATGTTGTACTGCTCGTCTGCCGGGGTGTCGTCGAAACCTCCGTACCAGGTGTTGTTGATCCGGAATGGCAACTGGACGTTGTTGTCCGAAATGATCACGTTGAGCGTTGCGATGGCTCCGAATATGTCACCCTCGGCATCGCACTGCGTTCCGGCGGGGATCGTGTACAGCAGGTCGTCCGCGAGCACGATGTTGCCGGTCGCGAAGACCGAGGTCCGGCCCCGCAGGCGGCCGCTGATCGCCACGTCACCCGTCACGAAGATCACGCCCTTGTAGTTCGGGTTCTTGCCGAGCGGAATGAGGTACGCTGCGTCGGCCCGTGCCGATACCGAAGAATGTGGGCCGGTGCGGCGGGCCCGCCAACTTCCCATCTCGTGGGAGCCTGCTACGTTCGTGACTGCCGGCGGCGGCGTCAATCCCGTCCCATGAGTGCTGGCATAGAGCTCCGGGTCTCCGCCGAGGTAGCAGCGTGCATCGGTCGGCGGAACGTTGTCGAGCGGACTTCGGCGGGTACCGGTCACGCCGCGAGATAGCGCCCAGCGGGTCGCGTCACGTGCATTGCTGGCGGACCCGTAGGCGAGAGCGCTGTCGTAGATCTGGCGGGCGGTAAACCAGCCGACGGTGCCATTCATCCGGACCTGGGCGCCACAATTTCGCGAAACCATATTGGGGTCTTGGCTGTACGTCGTGCCACCGGGGACCGATGGCCAGCGTCGACCTGTCGCATAGGCCAGGGCCGAGTCCGAAGTGTTGGCCGACTCCCAGACTCGCATGTAGCCCTCATCCCACTGGCTGATGCCGTCGCCGTTGGCATCGATATAGAGAAACTCGATTCGCAGTCCGGGGGTATGGGACCCGATTGTCGGGGAGAGCAGGTCGTAGTCCCCGTTCACGGCATCGGCATCGACGGCGAATTGTTTCATGAGTGCGATTCGTGCTGGCGTGGGCCAGTCGATCGGTGCTACTCCCGTCTGGAGTCCGGCGGTGAAATTGCCGGAGACCTGGTTCTGCACGGTGCCGACCACCGTGGCCTTGCCGGCAAACACAATCTTGGGATTGCAGCTCGGCCAGAGGCGAAGCACGTCGTTGGAATGGAAGGGACCATTGATCGACTCATTGCACCCGTACATGGCGCTCCCAGGCCAATCATTGATCGCCACCGCAAACTTCGACCACGATTCCTGGGACATCAGCAGCCGGCGTGCCGCCACGGCACCGCGATCGTCGCGGATGACCGAGAGGGCGGACGCGAAGTTGCTGCCGTACTGGCCGGCGGTGGCGGCGCCTCCGGTGCGCCCACCGGTCCGGCCCACGTACAGCGAGCGCGTGGTCCGCGGGATCGTGGCGCCGTAGGCATCGACCACCGGTTGGTTCGTGAGGAGCGTGGTGAAGCCGTTGAGCGGCAGGAGCGAGTCGAAGTTGCCGTGGTTCACCGAGTCGCGGATCATTTCCAGACCACCGTTGGCGGCGGCCTGCATCTGCGCCTCGCGGGCGGTGAACTTGGTCGTGATGCCGGCGCCCGAGGCGACCATGATGGCACCCAGCGCCATCGCCGCGACGGCGATGGAGACAAGCAGCGAGAGGATCAGGGCGGCGCCCCGCTCGTTCCGGTGAATTCGACTGAATCGGCTCATGCGGTCCATCCCATCAGGGCGAGAGCGTGATCGTGGTGGTCACGGCAGTGGAGAAGTTCGGCGTGCAGTCCTGCGATGCGATGCCGAAGATGTAGGTCGACCCGGGCACGTTGTCGGTGATCGACGTGCTGTAGTTCACCGTGTCCCGCTCCGCACGCACCGACAGCAGCGGGGCATTGAAGGCCGGCTCGGTCGACAACCGCCGCCAGATGACGTATTGGCGCACGTCGACCTCACCAGCGTCCTGGTCGGTGCTCCGGGTCCAGCTCAGGTTGACCGTTCCGAGGCCGGTGCCGACCTCCGTGGCCGCAAAGGTCGCCGGGACATAGGGGGCACGGCCGCAGACCGTCGGCATCGGGATCCCGTTGTTCGGGACCTCGATCACGGTGGTGATCTCGCGGGTCCGCTCCTCCGTGCCGGACTTGCCGTTGGTGATCCGGTAGTTCATCCGGATCGCGCGAACCGAGTCGGGCCGCACTGCGTTCACACTGTCGGTAGCGCTCATCGTGCCGGTGAGACGGCGCCGGATCAGGGGCAGGAGCGAACCGGTCGCGGTGATCAGTGTGTCGCCCGTGCCAAGGGTCCGCTGCATCAGGTACTCGAAGAACGGCCGACTCCCCGACGCCGGCAGGATGCTGCGGGCGAGGAGTTCCGGGGTGCCGTCGTTCACACGCTGCCACAGCGCATAGTCATCGCCACGCGGCGTGTCCGCATCGGGTTGCAGATAGATCGTGTACGTCTCGGCTGGCGAGATCGCGCCGTTCCCCAGCCGGTAGGTCGTGTCAGGATAGGTATAGCTTGGCGAGGAGTTCGGGATCACGGTGGCTGATCCCTGCAACCACGCCACGGCCTCGTCCGACGGCACGTCGGTGTTGAAATAGGCCGCCCAGCGCATGTCGGTGGTGTCGCGCTCGACATAGTCGGCATTGAACGCGATCACGTTGTCGCCCCCGTAGACCAGCACGGGCTGCTCGCCCGTGACGCCGGCCCCCATCGTGCGGATCGCGCGCTCGGTGAGTTCCATCGCCCCACGGGCGTTCTGGACCAGGTCAAACCGGTTGGTGTTGTTCCGGAACGAGCGGCTCTGGGACTGGAAGAGCGTGAACGTCACGGCCATCACGCCGGCCAGCATGACGATCACGATCAGCAGTTCGACCAGGGTGAACCCGCGACGAGAATGTGGTGAGTGGGTCATTGCGGACTCGCGACGAGAGCGGTGACGGAGACGGTGTCCCGGAACGCCGGGTCCCAGACCCGGACGGTGACGGTGGTGATGTCCCGACCCCCGGCCTGGTCACGCACGACCCGGGTCGTCCGGCGCATGCCCGGATAATTCGGGAAGCCGGTGGTGTCGGCACCGGCCCCGGTTCCGTACAGCGCGGCCAGCCGGGGATAGCGCGGATCGGCCCGGACCAGCTCAAGCCGGCCGGTCGCGACTCCCACCGCGATCGCCCGGATCGACGACTTGCCCATCGCCTGACTGAAGGTCCCCGCGAACCGGGCGAAGGTCGTGGCGACCACGACCAGGATGACGATCGCGATGATCATCTCCAGGAGCGTGAATCCGTTGCGTCGCTGCAACACTAGTTCCCCCTCACCCAGGTGCCGGTCGCCCGGCTGTAGGAAACTGCCCGGCCGGTCGACCGGGCGATCGCGATGCCCCGGCAGTACTTGCACGTCGGGTCATAGTTCGTCGATGAGACATAGTAGGTGCCGCCGCGCGAAGCGGATCCGTCGCGACGGAACACGAGGGTGACCGTCGAGAGATCCGTGGCATCGGCGGGGGCGGGCACGGCGGCGATGCTCCCCCGACCGAACTGATAGCCGTGCTCGAGGACCGAGTAGGTCACCCGTTCCCCACCATCGATGGCCCCGTTGTTGTTGGCGTCCTCGTGGATCCGGAGGCGGTCACTGCTCAGGGTGGAGACCCGGACATCGGTCTGGAGGGAGACAGCGGTCCGCTGGGCGGTGGCGATATCCGAGAGCACGCCACGGCCGATGGCCTCGGCACGATAGCGATTCCAGTCGAGCCTGGAGGCCGCAATCCCGGCCAGGATCCCGATCAGGATCACCACGACCATCATCTCGATCAGCGACATGCCCCGGCGGTTCCGGGGGGCGCCTGGCTGGGTCCAACAGCGGGTAGGTCTCATGGCACCCCAACTTCAGCAAGAATCCTGCCCGGCGGCGCGCAAAAAGATGACCAGTCGCCCCGGCCCAGCTCAGGTCGCTGGCCCATCACCCGTCCCGGATGCCGCCAACTCCCTGCCGTCATTAGCTTTCCGGCTTCGCCGAGCCAGAAACCCACCTTTCGAACCGAAGTATCGCCCATGGCCGACCAGAACTTGATGGACAAGCTCGTCTCCCTCGCCAAACGCCGGGGCTTCGTCTTCCAGAGCTCCGAGGTCTACGGCGGCCTCGGGTCGGTCTGGGACTATGGCCCGCTCGGGGTGGAGTTGAAGCGTAATGTCAAGGACCGGTGGTGGCGAGCCATGGTTCACGCCCGGGAGGATATCGAGGGGCTCGACGCCGCCATCCTGATGCACCCCAAGGTCTGGGAGGCTTCGGGGCATGTGGCGGGCTTCACGGACCCCCTGGTTGATTGCCGGACCTGCAAGTCGCGGTTCCGGGCCGACCGTCTCGAGGATGCGCGTTGTCCCCAGAAGCCGAGCAAGGTCCCGGGCGAGCATTCGGCCTGTGACCTCACCGAGCCGCGGCTCTTCAACCTGATGTTCAAGACCTTCATGGGGCCGGTCGAGGAGCAGGCCGCGGTGATCTACCTTCGCCCCGAGACGGCGCAGGGGATCTATGTCAACTACCTGAACGTCCTCAACTCGTCCCGCCAGAAGGTCCCGTTCGGGATCGCCCAGATCGGAAAGGCGTTCCGCAACGAGATCACGCCGGGCAACTTCATCTTCCGGACTCGCGAGTTCGAACAGATGGAGATGCAGTTCTTCGTGCGCCCCGGCACCGACATGGAATGGTTCGAGCAGTGGCGCGCGTTCCGCATGCAGTGGCACCTCGACCTCGGCCTCACGCCCGCGAAGCTGCGTTGGCACGAGCATGGCCCGGGCGAGCTGGCCCACTATGCCAAGGCGGCCTACGACATCGAGTACGAGTTCTCCTTCGGGTGGCAGGAGATCGAGGGGGTGCACAATCGCACCGACTTCGACCTGGCGCGCCACCAGGAGATGTCCGGCAAGAAGCTGGAGTACTTCGAGCAGGCGACCGGTGAGCGGTACCTGCCGTACATCGTCGAGACATCGGCCGGCGCCGATCGGGTGACCCTGACGGTGATGTCCGACGCCTACCGTGAGGAGGAGGTCGAGGGCGAGACCCGTGTCGTGATGGGGTTCCACCCGCAGGTCGCGCCGATCAAGGCCGCGGTGCTGCCGCTCACGAAGAAGGACGGACTGCCGGAGATGGCGGAGGCCCTCTACGCCGAGCTCCGTCGGACCGTTCCGGCCTTCTACGATGACGGCGGGGCGATCGGGCGCCGCTATCGTCGCCAGGATGAGGTCGGCACCCCGTGGTGCATCACGGTCGACCATGATTCGCTGTCCGCGCGCACGGTGACCATCCGGGACCGCGACACGATGCACCAGGATCGGGTGGCCATCGACCAGGTCGCCGGGTGGCTCGCCGAGCACCTGGGAGGTCCGAGGTGAGCGGCTCACACAAGCGACGCCGGATCGGGGCGCACGAGCTGGCCCCGGAATCCCTGGTGATGAGCTACGGCTACGACCCGGTGCGCTCCGAGGGTGCCGTCAAGCTGCCGATCTTCATGACCTCGACCTTCGCGTTCGCCTCGGCCGAGGAGGGGAAGGCGTTCTTCGAATTGGCGTACGGGCTCCGGGAGCCGGAGGGCGGGGAGCAGCTCGGCCTGATCTATTCGCGCCTCAACAACCCCGACCTCGAGATCCTCGAGGATCGACTCACGCTGTTTGACGGCGCGGAGAGCGCCGCGGTCTTCGCCAGCGGGATGGCCGCGATCACGACCTCGCTGCTCGCCACCATTCGGCCGGGCGACGCGATCGCCTACAGCGCGCCCATCTACGGCGGCTCCAACCACTTCCTCCGGCACATCATGCCTCGGCTCGGGGTGACCCCGGTGCCGTTCCAGGCCGGCGTGCCATTCGTCGAGGTGGCGGCCGGGTTGCGTCGCGAGATCGGTGACCGGCCGCTGGCGGCGATGCTGATCGAGTCACCGGCGAACCCGACCAACGGGCTGGTGGACATCCGGGCGGCGAGCACCTTCGTCCGCCAATTCGACACCGAGGATCGCTCCCCCCCCCTCATGGTCGACAACACCTTCCTCGGTCCCATCTACCAGCAGCCGCTGGCCCACGGCGCCGATATCGTCCTGTACTCCGCCACCAAGTACATCGGCGGGCACAGCGACGTGATCGCCGGTGCCGCACTCGGGAGCCACGAGCGGATGGCGCCCATCCGTGCCATGCGGACCTTCCTCGGCACCATGGCCGGCCCCTACACCGGCTGGCTGCTCCTGCGATCGCTCGAGACGCTCAAGATCCGGATGGAAGCGGCGACTCGGAACGCCGGGGATATCGCCGCGTTCCTGGCCCGACACCCGAAGGTGCGGCAGGTGCACTGGCTGGGCCTCATGCCCGAGGACCATCCGATGTTCGGCGTCTACCAGGCGCAGTGCCGCGGGCCTGGCGCGATGATCTCGATCGAGGTGCAGGGTGGCGAGGCAGAGGCGTTCCGGTTCCTGAACGCGATGCAGATGATCCGACTTGCCGTGTCGCTCGGGGGGACCGAGTCGCTGGCGCAGCATCCCGCATCGATGACCCATGCCGATGTCTCGGCCGAGGACAAGGCTCGGTTCGGGATCTCCCCCTCGCTGGTGCGTCTGTCGGTGGGGATCGAGGCCCCGGCCGACATCATTGCCGATCTGGCCCACGCCCTCGACGCGATCTGAGGACGGTGGTGGATCTCGCCGACTTCGAGGCGATGCTCCGGGAGATGTGCGGGGAGATCCCGCGCGAGTACTTCGACGGCGTCACCGAGGTCGTCACGTCGCCGCGCGCACGCCCCCACCCCGACAACGCCGACATCTTCACGCTCGGGGAGTGCGTTCCCTTGCCTCTCGCGGACGGGGACGCCGATTCCGTGCAGAGCCGGATCATCCTCTATCACGGGTCGTTTCGTGCCCTCGCGGAGACCGATCCCGGCTTTGCGTGGCAGGAGGAGGCCTGGGAGACACTCACCCACGAACTGCGGCACCACCTCGAATGGCGCGCGCAACGCGACGACCTCGGGGCCCTGGATGATGTGATGGAGGCGAACTTCCGGCGTCACGCCGGCGAACCCTTCGATCCGCTGTTCTACCTCGGGGGGGTCGCCCGTCACGAGGGCTGGTACGAGGTCGGGGATGACTGGTTCCTCGATGTCCCGTGTCAGGCCCCACCCACCACCCTGTCCTTCGTGTGGCGAGGCAGCGGCTATGCCGTCGAGCTCCCGGCCGGAGCGGACCTGCCGACGTATCTTGTGGTGGACGATGGCGTCGCCGACCCGCCGGACGGGGAGCTGATCCTGGTGGTGCGCCGTCCACCCCGGCTCCGCGATCTCTTCACCCGGCGGCCGGCACCCGATCGTCACCTGGTGACGGCGGTTTCTCGTTCCTCGGAGGTAGGCGATGGTCTTCGAAGCATCCACGACACTCCCGCCTGACGCCGTGCTCGATCGCGCGGTGGCCTACTTCGCCGAACGCGCCCCGAATCAAGCCGCGTTCCTCGAACGCCGCAGCCCCGGACATCTGGTGCTCCGCGGCCAGGGGGGGGAAGAGGTCGTCCTGTCGGCTCGTGAGACCGGCGAAGGCCGGACCGGCATTCGTGCCTCGACCTTGCTCTTCGATCACCTGCTCTCGCGGTTCCTGACCACGCTGCCGGTGGTCGAGGCGGGGGGCGCATGAGCACCGTCAGCGTCTTCGTGCACGCGATGTGGGACCGGCTCGTGTTCCCCTTCGATCCGATGCAACGCATCGGGGATCTCAAGCGGCTCGCACTCGAACAGGCCCGCGTCGAGGCGGACCCGGACGCGTTCATGGTCAAGGTCCGCGGGGCCCTGGTCCTCGACGAATCATCGACGCTCGACCAGGCGGGAGTCGTGCCGGGGGGCAGTATCATCACGCTCCGCCGGAGCCGAACCGCCGTCCGCTGATCCGATGGCCGCCGTCTTCACTTCGGTCGACTGCCTCGGACATCCCGGCATGCCGGAACAACCGGCCCGACTCGGTGCGGTCCTCGACCGACTTCGGGCCGCACCGGGGCTGGACCTCAGGACCGCCGCATCCGCCAGCCCCGACTCGCTGCGACTGGTCCATCCGCCATGGTACGTCAACCACCTCGAGGCGGCCGCCGCCGCCGGTCTGGATGCCGGCGAGGAAGTCCCGCTCGCCCCGGCATCGTGGCCAGCCATGCTCGGGGCCACCGGTGCGGTCCTGGCGGCGACCGCCGCGGCGCTGGATATCGGTGGCTGCGCCTTCGCCGCGGTGCGACCACCCGGACATCACGCCGAGCGGGAGCGGGCGATGGGATTCTGCCCCGTGAACCTCGTCGCCATCGCACGCGAGCAGGCGCGGCGGCAGGGTGCCGAACATGCCATGGTGGTCGACTGGGATGTGCATCATGGCAACGGCACCCAGGCCATCTTCGCGGAGGACGCGACCACGTGCTTCGTCTCGATGCACCAGCACCCGCACTACCCCGGTACAGGCGGGGCGTCGGAACGCGGGGTCGGCAATGTGGTCAATCTTCCGATGCCGCCTGGTCTCCCACGTACCACCTACCTGGAGTCGCTCTGGGAAGCGATCGTGCGGGCGAGCCGCGGCCATGTCCCCGACCTGATCCTGATCTCGGCCGGGTTCGACTGCCTCGCCGGCGACCCGCTCGGTGGTTTCACCCTCGAACCCTCGGACTGTGCCACCTGGATCACTCGACTCCAGGAGCAGTGGCCGACGACTCCCATCGTCGCGATGATGGAAGGCGGCTACCTTCCGGAACGACTCGCCGACGGGGTCCTGGCCACCGTGGCCGCCATGCGGTGATGGGCGCAACCATCCCGATCCGCGACCTGACGGTCGCGTCCAAATGGTCCGGCTTCGCGCTGTCTCGCCTTCTCTCTTTCTCTCTTTCTCTCCGTGAGCCATGCTGACCCTCTCGACCGAACTCCTCTCGCTCCGCACTCGGCACCCCTTCATCATCGCCCGCGGTGGCCAATCCGACTACCGGACGGTGATGGTGCGGATCGCCGATGGTGATGGCCATGAGGGATGGGGCGAGGCCGCGGCGACACGCTTCTACGGTGAGACACTCGATACCGTGATGGCCGCCTTGCCGACCTACGCCGCGCAACTCGGTGACGACCCGTTCCAGCTCGAGGCGATCGAGACCCGGATGCACGCGGCACTCGGCCGCAATGCCGCGGCACGCGTCGCGATCTCGGCTGCGCTCCACGATCTCGTCGCGAAGCGTGCCGGGGTGTCGCTCTGCCGCTGGTGGGGACTCGACCCGGCGGCCACGCCGCAGTCCTCCTTCACGATCGGGCTGGATACGCCCGAGCGCCTGCAGATGAAGGTGCGTGAGGCCTCGGAGTTCCCGGTGCTCAAGGTGAAGCTTGGCGGGCGTGACGATCTCGGGGTGCTCCGGGCCATTCGCGAGGTCACCGATCGCGAGTTGCGAGTCGATGCCAACTGTGGCTGGACCTCGGTCCATGCCGTGCGGATGCTGCCGATCCTCGAGGAGTTCGGCGTGACGCTGCTCGAGCAGCCGGTGGCACCTCGGGATCATGAGGGACTCGCCAGGATCCGGCGCAGGGCACGCATGCCGATCATCGCGGATGAAAGTTGTGTGACCGCGGATGACATCCCCGCCCTCGTCGGGAAGGTCGATGGGATCAACATCAAGTTGGCCAAGTGCGGGTCGCTGCGCGAGGCACTCCGGATGATCGCGATAGCCCGCGCCCATCAGATGATGGTCATGATCGGCTGCATGATCGAATCCTCCCTCGGGATCACCGCGGCCGCGCACCTGACCCCACTCGTCGACGTGGTGGATCTCGATGGTGCCGCCCTCCTCTCCGAGGACCCGTTCGTCGGTGCCACCATCGCCGGGGGACAGGTCCGCCTGCCCGACGGGCCCGGCCTCGGCGTCCGCCGACGGTGAGCGGCGCGCGGTTCGCCCGCGTCGCCCTCCCGCTGCCGGTCGCCGAACCCTATCGCTACGCCGTCCCGGCGACGTTTGCCGACCGGGTGCGTCCCGGGATGCGCGTCGTGGTGCCCGTCCGACACCAGGAGATGGTCGGGATCGTCACCGGTCTGGATGACACTCCCCCCCCCGGCACCGCACGGGAGCTGCTCGCCGTGCCCGACGACACGCCGGCGCTCAGCGCGCCGTTGCTGGCACTCGCCGATGAGGCCGCCCGCCATGTCGGGGCCCCGCCGGGGCTCATGCTTCGCGCGATGCTCCCCGGCCCACTCTGGGGGCGGACCACCGTGCACCTCGTCCTGACGGAAGCTGGCCGGGCCGCACACGTCGGTGGGACCGCGGGAGACCTGCTCCAGTGGCTGCAGCGTCGCACGGGTGCCGCCACGGTGCGGAGCAGCACCCGGGTGCTCAAGCGACCGACATGGGAGGTGGCGGACCGCCTGCGTCGCCTCGGCTTCCTCTCGCTCGAGACCGTCCCGGTCGATGTACGGGGGGGGGCGAAGACCGACCGGGTCGCCACCCTGACCGGCGAGCCACTCACCCTGCGCGAACGCGACCAGCGATTCGCGCGTGCCCCCGCGCAACGGGCGCTCTACGAGGCACTGGAACTCGCCGGGGGTCGCCAATCCGTCGCGGCCCTCCTCGCGCGCGCGAACGTGAGCGCCGGACCGCTCACGCGGCTCGCGGCCGACGGCCTGGTGCGTCTCGACCAGGTCGAGTCGATCCGGGATCCCTTCGCGGACCTGCCGGTCGTCGCCCCTCCCACCACCCTGCTGCCCGACCAGCAGGCCGCCCTCACCCGGCTGGCGGCGATGCCTCCCGGGGGCGAGGCGCTGCTGTTCGGTGTCACCGGATCCGGCAAGACGGCCGTCTACCTCGAGCGGGTGCGGCATGTGCTCGAGGTCGGTGGCGGTGCCATCCTGCTCGTGCCCGAGATCGCGCTCACCCCCCAGACCGTCGCGCGAGTGCGAGGCGCCTTCGGGGACCAGGTCGCCGTGCTGCACTCCGGGCTCTCGGACAACGAACGCGCCGATGCCTGGCGCCAGTTGCACCAGGGTGACCGGATGGTCGCGGTCGGGGCACGTTCCGCGATCTTCGCGCCCGTCCAGCGGCTCGGCATCATCGTGCTCGACGAGGAACACGAGACGACGTACAAGAACGGCGAGACGCCGAGGTATCACGCGCGTGACATTGCCCGGATGCGCGGTGCGCTCGAGGGGGCGACGGTCGTGCTCGGTTCGGCGACTCCATCGGTCGAGACCTGGGCCCGGGCGGAGGCGGGAACCGTGGTCCGCATCGACCTGCCGACTCGCGTGGCAGCGCGACCGATGCCGCCGGTGGAACTGATCGACCTTCGACACGAACCGCTGGTGCATGTCGGGGCAGTTCCGTGGACCGAACGACTCGACGATGCGGTGGCGCGGACACTCGCCCGCGGCGAACAGGTCCTGCTCCTCCTCAACCGTCGTGGGTGGGCAACCTTCATCCAGTGCGCCAGCTGTGGTGAGGTGGTCGAGTGTCCGGCGTGCAGTATTGCGCTGACGCTGCATCACGGCCCCGAGCATCTGCGCTGTCACTACTGCAACCACAGCACGTCGGTGCCCGCCCGCTGCCCGTCGTGCCGCGGCGAGACCATTGCACATCGCGGTGCCGGGACCCAGCAGCTCGAACGGCTGGTCGCCGAACGATTCCCGACCGCGCGCCTCGCCCGGATGGATGTCGACACCACGGGAGCCCGATGGGCACACCATCGCATCCTCGGACGTGTTGGCGCGGGCGAGGTCGATATCCTGCTGGGGACGCAGATGATCGCGAAGGGCATCGATTTTCCAAACGTGACCCTCGTGGGGGTGGTCGACGCCGATACTGCCCTGCACCTGCCCGATTTCCGGTCGTCCGAGCGAACCTTCCAGTTGATCGCCCAGGTGGCCGGCCGCGCCGGTCGCGGTCCCAAGGGTGGACGCGTGCTGGTCCAGACGCGGCAACCCGAACACCCGGCGCTCCAGTTCGCCGCGCAGCACGACGCGGCGGGATTCCTGGCGATGGAACTCGCCAACCGGGAAGTGCCGCCCTATCCGCCAACCCTCGCACTCGCCCGGGTCATCGCCAGCGGGCCGGATGTCGAGGAGGTGTCGCGCGGGATCACCGCGTTCCGCGAGTGGTCGGAGGCGGCGATCGCCCGGTCCGAGGCCGGGCTTGTGGTCCTCGGCCCTGCCCCCTGCCCGATCGAGCGTATCCGCGGCGAGCACCGGATGCACCTGCTCGTCCGTGGTGACGTGCATGCCCTCGGTGCGTGGGTCCGGACCGTCGGGCCCCGACTCGGCGCGCGTCGCGGCACCGTGCGCTTCACGCTCGACCGCGACCCGGTGTCGCTGCTCTAGACGAGAAGCGAGAGGCGAGAAGCGAGAAGCGAGAGGCAGGGATCCGTTTCGCGTTGCTCGCTTCTCGCCTCTCGCCTCTCGCTTCTCGCCTCTCGCTTCTCGCTTCTCGCTTCTCGTCAGATCCTCACCGTCGCGCCGAGCGTCACCCGACGGCGCGGGAGCGGTTGGATGTACCGTCCGGCAGCTGCATTCACGACCACCGCACCGACGACGGTTCGGTCGAACGCGTTCCGGACCGTGAGGTGGAACCCGATCCGACGCCACGTCCGGCGCAGCTGCAGGTTGGTGATGCCCTGCGCCCATCCCGGTGCGACCGTGGTGCCCCGGTCATCGGCGATCGTCCGGCTGCGCAGTCGGTGATCGAGGTCGAGCGTCCACGCGCCGGGGTGCCATGTGCCGCCGACCGTGCCCGAGACGCGAGGGACGCCGGGGATGGTGTTGCCGCCGATCATAACCCCGTCGGCATCCTCGACGCCGGAGCCGAAGCGCGCGTCCACCAGCGTGGCGGTGCCACGGATCAACAGCGCGGCGCCGATCGGCGCGCTGGCTGTCACCTCGACACCCCGCGACGTGGTCCGATCCGCATTCCGGAAAATCGATCGACCCTCGACCTCGGCGGCAGGCAGGATCGCATCGGTGGTTCGCGAGCTCCACGCCGCAAGCTCGAGCCGAACCCGTCCGGCACGGCGGATGATGCCAGCCTCGATGCCGGTGGTACGGGCCGGCGCGAGCGTCGTGTTGAGTCCCGTGGCATTGTCGGCGCGATTCGCCAGTTCGGTGGTCGTTGGCGTCTCGAAGCTGCCCGCGACTCCCAGCCACCCGCTCCATGGGCCGGAGATCCATCCCAGCGAGGTCGAGCCGGTGGTCGCCTCGAGTGATCGGGTCCCTGATCGTGCCGGGTCGAGAACATCGTGCACGTCGAATGTCGTCCGGTCGTGACGGACCCCGGCCTCGAGGGTCACGGTGGGGGACAGGCGAAGCTGGCCGTGAAGGAATGGCCCCAGCTCACTCACGCGTTCCTGTTGATCGACGAACGCCGGTCCGCGCGGTCCCTCGCCATCGTGCTCGCGGTTCCGGCGATGGTCTCGCATCTCCTGCCAGTCGATTCCACCACTCAGGACGAGTCGGTCGGAGGTCCTCCACGTCAGGTCACTCCGGATCCCGGTGACCTGGCGATCGAGATCGATCCAGATACCGTTGACGGGAGTGTTCGGCGCCGGGGCCGCGAGCGGATTCGCCAGATCACGGCCCAGGACCCAGGCATGGATCCCGACGTCGAGGCCTCGGCCGGCATGACGAACCCCGAGTGACAGCTGGCGTTGCGAGACGGTCTTCCCGGCATCGAGGCGACGACTGCGCGCTGCGGCCTGATGCGGATCGCTCAGGAACTCGGTCGAGGTGAGGGCACCCGGCGATTCGCTGAACGGCATCACCTGCCACGCACCGCGCAACATCACCGTGGTCAGCGGTGTGGGTCGCCACCCCACGGCCCCGCTCCAGTTGGTCTCCTCGGACCTCGCATGAGCGCGTGCGCCATCGTGGCGTGTCTCGCTTCGCGTCAGCGTGGCGCCGACCCCGCGACCGAGGACTGCATCGCCGGTGGTGACCTGGTCGAACGACCCAGACCCGCCGAGCATGAGCGAGCCTTGAATCAGGGAGCTGTCGGGGATCCCGCGTGTTTCGATGGCGATGACACCAGATGACGCATTGCCGTGCACGGCACCCAGCGGGCCACGCACCACTTCGAGGCGCTCGATCGTGGCGGGGATGAGGGGGCCGAGCTGAGTCTGGCCGTCGGGGAGGGTCGCCGGCACACCATCGATCAGCATCCTGAGGCCCCGGAGACCGAAATTGGCTCTCGCCCCGCTGCCGCGAATGGTGATCCGCTGATCCACGGTGGCATCGCCGCGGTCGGTGGCGAACACACCCGGGACGAACGCCAGCAATTCCTCGAGGGTGGCGAATGGGCGTCCACGACGTGCGGAGTCGCCGGCAAGGGTGGTCAGGGCGACACTGGTCCGGTTGGCGCCAGCGGGAATCCGGGCGGCGGTCACACCGATGGCCGGGAGGACGACCACGGAATCCTGCCCCACAAGGGTAGCCGGCGCCGCGGCCAGTAGGAGGCCGAGGAGGGTTCGGGGAGGGCTCATGCGGGCGGAAGGTGCCGTGGACACCGACTGGTGGCAACACACGCCTGTCCCTCGTGACCGGCGTGCCCTAGTTTTACGGCCATGACATGGCTTCCTGATACCGACGTGCCGCCGTTCCGCGATGCACCGTTGGCCCGATTCGCGCCGGCTCCCGCGACGGGCGTGGTGCCCGAGGGCTTCTTCTCGACGTCGAACCTGCCGACCTACGTGCGGCTTGCCGATGGCTGGCACGCCCCGAGCCGACCGCGCATGGATTGCGTCCTGGTGCGTCGGCCGGCGGGACTCGTGACCCTGGAGCCTCGTCGGGTCGTCGCTGGTGACGAGGTCCTCCTCGGCTTCGACGAGCATGGCGCGGAGGGGATCGTGGTCCATACTGACGGATTTCTGGGGGGGGGAGGGCACTCGGCCAACGAGTTCAGCTTCATGAGCGCCGAGGTCTCGCGCGAGCGGCCGGTGAACTACGAGGATCTGGCCGAACGCCTGGTGGCCCAGCGCGAGGCAGGTGGCTACCTGCTCTGGGTCGCCGGGCCGGCGCTCGTGCACTCGCGGGCCCGGGCGGACTTCGAGTGGTTCATCCGGAACGGCTTTGTCGGGGCGATGCTGGCGGGCAACGCCGTGGCGGTGCACGACATGGAGGCCGCGATTCACGGGACCACGCTCGGGATGGACCATGCCGGCCGCCCGACCAGTGGTGGCCACGGCCTGCACATGCGCGCCATCAATGCCGTGCGTGCCGCAGGGTCGATCGAGGCGGCCGTGCATTCCGGGCTCGTCCGGACCGGCATCATGCACGCGCTCGTGTCGTGCCGCATCCCGTACGTCCTCGCCGGCTCGATCCGTGATGACGGCCCGCTGCCCGGAGTGCTCTCCGACGCGCTGGAGGCCCAGGATGCCATGCGCGAGCATACGGTCCGGGCCACGGGTGCTGTCTTCGTCGCCACGGCGCTGCATGCCATCGCGGTCGGCAACATGCTGCCCGCCTTCCACACGCACAACGCGGAGCAGCGGCCGGAGCCGTTGCTGACCATCTGCGTGGATCAGACGGAATTCGTCGTCACGAAGCTCAAGGATCGTGGCACGCACCAGGCGTTCGGGGTGGTCACCAATGCCCAGGACTTCATGCATGTCCTGCGTCACTTCGTGGAGGCACGGTGCTCCCGGGGATGAACGAGGGCCCGGGTCAGGGCGAACGGTGGGAGCGCCTCGCCGCCTGGCTGGTCGATCAGCTCGCGGTCGAGGAGATCGACGGGATCTGGGTGTTCCGGGTCGTGCGGCGCGAACAGCGGGAATACGGCACCGCCATCCTCTCCCTGGTGCGGGGCGATCGCCGCCGAATCGTGACCGCGAGCTACACGGCCACGATCAAGGGGCGGGAACGCGGCGGCTTCGTGGCGGAATGGGTGGAGGTCGGCAGCGGTCCCCTTGCGGCGCTCCACGAACTGCTTGCGCTGGTGCCGATCCGGGCCGACGACGAGGATCCGCCTGCGGCAGTGCCCGTCGGACAGTGGTTCCCACCCGACTCCACGGATCCCGGCGTGCCGGAGGACGCCGCACCGACCGAGATCGCCACGGTCCCCGACGGCGGAGTCGGGGATGCCTGATCGTGCCGGCGCCATGCAGGAGCGATTTCGTCGCTGGCTGCGTGATCGTCACCAGCCGATCACGTCACGGCGCGACCTCGTGGCGGCCGTGGTGTTCGAGGCCGACCGACACCTGTCGGTCGACGACGTGACCGCCGAACTCCGCCGCCGCGGGGAACATGTCGGGACGGCCACGATCTATCGGACACTCGACACCCTCGTCGAGGCGGGCCTGGCGCGGGCGCACGACTTCGGCGAGGGCTTTCGCCGCTATGAAGCACACGACAGTCGCGGCGCGCACGGCCACCTCGTCTGTCGCCGGTGCGGCACCGTCACCGAATTCGAGCTCGAGCAACTGGAGCGCGCGCTTCCGCTGCTCGCGGACGCCCACGGCTTCCTCGCCGAGAGCCATCGCGTCGAACTGCACGGGCTCTGCCAACCATGTCGACGGCGCGAGGTGGGGGCCACCATCCTGCCGACCGGGGGGGGGCAACGATGAGCGAGAGCGTCGCCCTCGGCCCCCTGGTGGCCTTCTTCGCCGGCCTCCTCTCGTTCCTCTCCCCGTGTGTGCTGCCACTGGTGCCCTCGTACCTGGGATTCCTGACCGGCATGACCCTCGAGGAGATGACCGACCAGCGGCGCTGGGCGGTGCTCCATTCGCTCATGTTCATCGCCGGTTTCTCGATCGTCTTCATCGCGCTGGGTGCAACCGTCACGGCGCTCGGCGCCTCCCTCGCCTACCACAAGGCGACGATCGCGAGGGTCGGCGGGGTGATGATCATCCTGTTCGGCATCTATGCCACGGGCATGTTCCGGGTCGCGGCCTTCGAGCGGGAACGACGCCTGCATCTCACCCGCAAGCCGGTCGGATTCCTCGGCTCGCTGCTCGTGGGAATGGCGTTCGCCGCGGGCTGGACGCCCTGCCTCGGCCCCGTCCTGGGCGGGATCCTCGGCCTCGCGGGGACGACCGGCGAGCTCGGGAAGGGCATGCTCCTCCTCGGCGCCTACTCGCTGGGCCTCGGCGTGCCATTCCTGCTCGCCGCCGTGGCGGTCGACCGTTTCCGGCTCTGGTTCGTGCGGTTCCGGCGTTGGCTTCCGTGGGTCCAACGCGTCAGCGGGGTCCTGCTGATCATCGTGGGGATCCTGTTGGTGACCGGGGAGTTCACCCGCCTGGCCACCATGCTCCAGCAATTGACCCCCGACTGGCTCCTCCAGCGCGTCTGAGGTGTGGGCCTGTCGGACCGACCGGCGTCTCCCCGAAAGACAGCATCGGTCGATGGAGTGCGCTCGCCGCCCTGCCCCCGACAGATGGCTTCGCGCTGCAGCTCCGCTCGACACGTCTTGCCCTGGCAGATCGAGCGGGACGGGGCCTGATGGGAGGCGCCGGTGGCCGTTGCGCGTGCCCGATTCGAGTTCGATCACGATTCCTGACCCATCCCGAGAGGACAGTCATGCCGACCCGACCGATCGCCCTGCTGGTCACGCTCACCCTCATCGCCGCGGCCTGTGGCGGGGACAAGCCGCTGGAACAGGACCAGGCGACGGGGCTCCACGACAGTCTGGTCCCGATTGCAGATGAACCGATGCTGCCCGATACCACGCCACCCGCCCCACCGGAGACCGTGATTGTCGAGCGACCGGCGCCCTCGCCAGCCCGTCCACGGCCGACACCGCCACCCGTGGCGACGACGCGGCCGGAGCGCAATGATCCTCCCCCGGCTCCGACCCCGGCGCCCGTGACGGCCACGCCGGTACTGGCGAGCGGGACCGCCATCCGGACCACCATGATGGATTCGGTCCACTCACGCTACAACAACGTGGGTGATCCCGTGCGCGTGCGCGTGGCGACCGACTACACCGATGGCAACGGCAAGGTCGTGATCCCCGCAGGGTCGGTGATCACCATGTCGATCACCGACATCAAGCCGGCGGCCAACCGTGATGCCGCGGGGACCCTCGTGCTCTCGGCACGCTCGATCATGATCGATGGCGAGTCGTACCCGCTCACCGCGCGCTCCACCGACTTCGAGTATGAGCTCCGCGCGCGGGGCATCGGGACCGGCGAGGTTGCGAAGACCGGCGCCGGCGCTGTGGCCGGCGGGATCATCGGGCGCGTGATCGGCGGCAAGAAGGGCACCGTGATTGGCGCGATCGGGGGCGCCGCGGCCGGGGCCGCCGTCGCCAGCAGCACCGCCGATCGTGACATCATCGTGCACGCCGGCAAGGCGATGACGATCACCCTGCGCGACGAGTTCAGCCGGACCACGTAAGGCAAGAAGGAGCGAACGCGAGAAGGAGCGACGGAGAGAAGCCGGGCCGTACGGGCGCACCATGTTGCGCCGATCGGTAGCGAGGCTTCTCTCTTTCTCTCCTTCTCGCGTTCCCGCTAGTACCCGCTCCCCCCCCCGCCGGCGCGCGGGTCACTCACGCCGGTCCAGCGGTTGCCGGTCCGCATGATCGCCTGGAAGTCGCCCCACCCGCCGCCGACCTCGAGGGTGTGGCCCATCGCGCGCAGGGCGGCGAGGGTGGGCTCGCTGAAGCCGCCGGGTCCCTCGAGCCGGAGCTGGTCGGGGAGCGCCTGATGGTGGGTCCTGGGCGCGGCGACCGCGTCGGCCAGCGTCATGTGGTGGTCGATGACGTTGCTGATGACGTGGAAGACCTGGGTGATGATCGTGGGCCCGCCCGGTGAGCCGACCACCATCTTGAGCGCGCCGGCGGTGTCGAGCACGATCGAGGGCGTCATGGCCGAGAGCATGCGCTTGCCCGGCTCGATCGCGTTCACCTCGCCCTGGACCAGCCCGAACCCGTTCGGTCGGCCCGGGGCCGCGGCGAAGTCGTCCATCTCGTTGTTGAGCAGGAAGCCGGCGCCGCGGACCGTCACATACGAGCCATACCCGAAGTTGATGGTGGTCGTGGTCGAGACGGCGTTGCCATCGGCGTCCACGATGGAGTAGTGCGTGGTGTTGTTGCCCTCCACGATCCGGGGATCGAATGGTGGCGTCGGGGTCGCATGCGCGAGATCGATGTCGGCGCGCAACGTATCGGCGTGCGCCTTCGAGACCAGCCACGCGAGCGGCACATGCTCGAATGCCGGGTCCCCCATGTACCGGTTCCGGTCCGTGAAGGCGCGGCGCATGGCCTCGGCCTCGAGGTGCAGCAACGCCGGGGTGCCGAACGCCGGCAACGGGCCGTACGGCTCGAGGATGTTGAGGATCATCGCCAGGGTCGCCCCGCCGGACGAGGCCGGCGGCATCGACCAGATCGTGTAGCCGCGATAGTTGATCCGGATCGGCTCGCGCCACTGCGGCTGGTAGGCGGCCAGGTCCTCCCGGGTCATGACGCCCCCCCCCCGGCGCATCTCGGCGTCGAGCGAGTCGGCGACCCAGCCGCGGTAGAAGCCGTCGCGCCCGTGGTCCCGGATCGCCTCGAGGGTGCGCGCCAGGTCCGGTTGGGTCAGGCGCGCCCCGTCGGCCGGCCCCGTCGTGCCATTCACGAGAAACTGGCGGGCGCTCCCGTCGAACCGGGCCAGTTGGCGTGCGGCCGAGCGGAGCGAGCCGGCGCGATGTGCATCGAGGATGAATCCCTCGCGCGCCAGCCGGATCGCCGGCTCCAGGATGGCGGCCCGACTGAGCTTCCCGAACCGCGCCTGGGCCGCGAGCATGCCGGCCACCGAACCGGGCACACCCGAGGCGAGGTGTCCGATCCGTGACTTGTCCGTGAGGTCGCCGTTCTGGTCGAGGTACATGTCTCGACTCGCGCCGGCCGGTGCAGTCTCGCGGTAGTCGAGGGCGTAGGTGCGGCCATTGTTCATCCGCATCACCATGAAGCCGCCGCCGCCGATGTTGCCGGCAACCGGGTGCACCACCGCCAGGGCGAAGCCGACGGCCGCCGCCGCGTCGACGGCGTTGCCGCCGACCTCGAGGATGTCGCGGCCCACCTGGCTGGCAATCGGCGAGGAGGACACCACCATGGCGTGTCGACCCGTCGTGACGATCGCCTTGCCGGTGTGACGCCAGCTGCTCGGCAGCACCGAGGGCTGTTGGCCGACCAGCGGCAGGGTACCGGTGAGGAGGACGAGCGACAGTGTGAGGGAGGACGTCACGGACATGGGCGGTTCCTGGCCAAGGGGTGAGCAGTGGGGGAGTCGCGGGCTGGGGGATCCCAGTAAGTTAAGGTGACCTCTCCGTCCAGCCACCCTGGGAGCAGTGATGGATACGTATCGACCGCTGCGGGCCACCGAACGCCGCCACCCCGCGAGCGGCGACATCGATTGTCTCGATGTCCCCGAGCTGGTCGATCTCTTCCTCTCGGAGGATGCGACGGTTCCGGGCGCGGTGGCTCGGGCACGCGACGAGGTCATCGCGGCGGTGGCGCTCGTGGAGGCCGCGTTTCGGGCCGATGGTCGCCTGATCTACGTGGGGGCCGGGACTTCCGGCCGTCTCGGGGTGCTCGATGCCTCCGAGTGCCCGCCAACCTTCGGGACCGATCCTGCGATGGTCCGTGGGGTGATCGCCGGTGGCCGGGCCGCGCTGACCGACGCCGTCGAGGGTGCCGAAGATCGTCCGGAGGAGGGGGCGGCGGAGATGGACACGCTCGAGGTTGCCGAGTCCGATGTGGTGGTCGGCATCGCCGCGAGCGGCGGGACACCGTTCGTGGTGGGTGCCCTGGAGGCGGCGACTCGCCGCGGCGCGCTGGCCGTGCTGGTGACCTGTGCAGATCCCCCCCCCGGACTCGCGGCGCGGTGTGCGGTCGTGATCCGGCTTGAGGTCGGCCCGGAGCTGGTCACCGGGAGCACGCGACTGAAGGCCGGCACGGCAACGAAGCTCGTCCTCAACATGCTGACCACCGGGGCGATGATCCGGCTCGGCAAGACCTACGGCAACCTGATGGTCGACCTGCAGGCCCGGAACGCCAAGCTGCACGACCGGGGGGAGCGCATCCTGATGGAAGTCCTGCGCGTCGATCGAGCCGCCGCGCGGCGCGCGATCGATGCGGCGGATGGCAGTGTTCGCACGGCCATGGCCATGCAACACCTGGCCGTCGACCGCCACGAGGCGGAGCAACGGCTCGCGGCCGCGGACCACCGCCTGCGTGCGCTGCTCGGCCCGCCGCCGCCGGTCGTTCGCCATGACTGAGCCGCCCGCCCTGGTCGTCGGCCTGATGTCCGGCACCTCGCTCGACGGCATGGACGCCGCGCTGGTCCGGATCCGGGCCAGCACCGAGGTGGAGCTCGTCGGGTTCGTGCATCGGCCCTATGATCCGGTGGAGCGCTCCCGCCTCGAGCAGGTGTTGTCCGGCGGGCCGATCGCGGATGTCGCCCGCCTGCACGCGGCACTCGGGGATTGGGCCGTCGAGGCGATCGAGCGGCTCCTGCAGCAGACCCACCAGCGCGCCGACGGGCTCACCCTCATCGCCTTTCCGGGGCAGACCATCTGGCACGAGCCGCCCGTGGTCACCTGGCAACTGGGGGACGCGACGCGGATCGCCGAGCACTTCGGCGTGCGTGTCGTGCACGACTTCCGGGCGCGCGATGTTGCGGCCGGCGGCGAGGGGGCCCCTCTTGTCCCGCTGGTCGATGCGCTCTGCTTCGCCGCGCACGATCGGCCGAGGGTCCTGCTCAACATCGGCGGGATGGCGAACGCGACATGGGTGGCCGGTCGAGCGCGACTCGACGAGGTCGTCGCGGGCGACTCGGGGCCCGGGATGGCGGTCATCGATGCACTCGCCAGGATGATCGACCCGGCGTTGCCCTATGACGCCGGCGGGGCGCTCGCCGGACGAGGTCGGGTCGATCCCGAGGCACTGGCCCGACGCCTCGCCGATCCGTTCTTCGGCCAGCCGCCGCCCCGGAGCACCGGCCGGGAGCAGTTCGGCCGCGACTATGCTGCCCGGTTGCTCCGGGAGGTGCCCGGTCCCGATGCCGTCGCCACGGCGATGGCGCTCACGGTCGAGAGTATCGCCGGGTTCTGCGAGCGCTTCCTGCCCCCCGCGGAGGAGGTGGTGGTATCAGGGGGGGGGACACAGCATCCGGTCCTGATGCGGGCCCTGACCGAGCGGCTCGCGGGATCGGGGCGAACACTCGCCCGGTTTGATGAGCGATTCTTCGCGGCGGCGGCGAAGGAGGCGGTGGCCTTCGGGGTCCTGGGATGGCTGACCCTGCATGGACAGCCGGGCAGCCTCCCTCGCGTCACCGGTGCGAGGAGCGCCCGGGTCCTGGGGTCGATCGTCCCGGCCTGAGGCCCCTCAGCGACTCAGCCAGACCGCGAGGCCGATCAGGGCCATCCCGGATGCGACCGCGATCAGGATCAGGCCGGTCGGCCAGCCGCGCCGTTCCGCCACCGGCCCGAGATCCGTCGAGTCGGTCCCCGGGACTCTCGGCGCCGGGGAGGGGAACGCGGCAGTTGCCTGCAGGGCGGGACGCGAGCCGGCCTCGAATTCGTGGTAACCCGGCGGCTCGGTGGCTTCGAGCGGGAGCCCCTCGCCGTCGAATCGGACGGCCACCACCGTGATGTTGTCCGGTCCGCCGCGCTCGTTGGCGAGCGTCACCAGCTGCTCACAGATCCGCTGGACGTCGGATTCATCGCTGGCCACCGCGGCCAGGTCGTCGCGCCGCGCCACACTCGTCAGCCCATCCGAGCAGATGAGCAGGAGGTCGCCACGCTGGAGCGCCTGGGAGGAGAGATCCACCTTGACGCGCGGCTCGGGCCCGAGTGCCTGGAGGATGATGTTGCGCCGCTCACTGGCCTCCGCTTCCTCCTCCGTGAGTTCTCCCACCTCGACCAGGCGCTGGGTGAGCGATTGGTCGCGGGTCAATTGGCGGGCGGTGCCCTCGCGGATCAGATATCCCCTCGAATCGCCGATCTGGGCCAGGTAGATCCGGTCTCCCCAGACGCCGGCGACGGTCGCCGTCGTGCCCATGCCCCGGACGTCGGGGTGCGCGGCGGCGTAACTGTGGAGGGCGCTGTTGGCACGCTCGACGGCTTCGCGAAGGAAGGCCGTGAACCCTTCCGCCGTGACGATGGGGGCACTGCTCCATGTCTCGATCATGTGGCGATGGATCTGGACCGCGGCCATCTCCGAGGCGAGCTCCCCTGCGGCCGCGCCGCCCATGCCGTCCGCCACGAGAAAGAGCATGCCGCGATCACCGATCACGTGCTCGGCGCGGTGGGACGCCCGCATCGCGTCGGTGACACCCAGATCGGCCACGAGGAAGGTGTCCTCGTTGTGGTCTCGCGTGCGACCGCGATCAGTCAGGGCATAGAGTGTGGCACGAATGGGCGGCAGCGTCATCATCCCGGAAAGAATGGACCTGGTGGCGATTCCGTCTGCCACGCCAGCAACGGCGGGTGGCAAGAAGATAGGAGCCAGATGGGGACGCGTCAACGCGATCGTGCCCCTGCCGCGTTCTCACTCGTCCCTGACAGTAGCCGGTTCCGGCTCCCCTGTAGATTGAAAGGCAACATGCGCGCGCGTCTCGTCCTCCTCGTCCTGGCCGCCACCTCGGTGCTTCCTGGCTCAGCAACGCTCGCTGGCCAGACCCCGTCGGTGCGCCGTGATCTCGAGCGGTTTCGTGACTCCCTGGCGGCATCGGACGCGGTCGAATCGGTGGCGCAACTCGAAGCCGACCTGATCACCCGCGCCCGTGCCAACCCGGACGATGCGGCACTCCACCTGCGGCTCGGTTTCGTCGCCCTCCGTCTCGGCCAACTCACCAGCGATGCCGTCGCGCGCCGCCACTACGACGAAGCCGCGAGCGAATTCGAGTGGGCCACCCAGATGCAGCCCCGCTGGCCCTACGGCTGGTACGGACTCGGTCTGGCCGAACTGGGGGTGGGTGACGCGGAGGTCACCCTGGTCCAGGGCATCCAGACGATGCTCGGGAAGGATGCCCTCACGCGCTCCGCCGATGCCTTCGCCCGAAGTGCCGAGGTCGATCCGGGCTTCGTCCTCGGCCTCGTCGAATTGAGCAACACCGCCCTCCGTCAACGCGTGAATGTGCGGATGGACGTTGCGCTCGCGGCACTCCGGCGCGCGGCCCGCACGACGAGTGTCCACGCCCCAGCGCTGCTCCTCGCGCGTGCGCGGGTCGAGCGGATCGCCGGCAGCCTCGATTCCTCCGAGGTGGCGCTGGAACAGCTGCTGGCACTCGACCGCACCAATCCCGTGGCCCGCTATGAACTGGCACGGACCAGCCTGCTGCAGGGCGATTCACTCGCGGCGGCTGACTGGTACGAGGCCGTCGCGACCGGGGATTCCGCCGTGACCGACCTGGCGCGTCGCGACATGCTGGTGGTGATGCCCGACAGCACCCTGCTCGCCTTTGATCAGGCAACTCCCAGGGCACGCGCCGAGCTGCTGCGCGAGTTCTGGAATGCACGAGACGCGGACGCCCTGCATCCGCCGGGTGCCCGGTTGGCCGAGCACTTCCGACGCCTGGACTACGCCCGGCGCGCCTATCGGCTGGTCTCCGAACGCCGGCAATTCGACATCGCCGAACGCTTTCGCTCGGGCCAGACGGAGTATGATGATCGCGGCGTCATGTATATCCGGCATGGCGAACCCGATGCCCGGGCCCAGTATGCGGCGCCCGGCATCGAACCCAACGAATCGTGGCTCTACCGACGCGATGACGGCGACATGCTGCTGCATTTCGTGGCGCGTCAGGATGTCCAGGACTTCCGCCTCGTCGAGAGCCTTCTCGACGTCCTCCCGTTCGCCTCGACCGTGGCCCTCCGGGACCTGATGTCCCTGCGCGAGGAGGCACCGGGCGATCCGGGGAGCGCCATGGTCGAGGAGCTGCTCCGGTCGCGACAGGCCCTTTCGCCGATCTACGTCCGGATGCTCGGCGCCGGACGGGGCGGCAATGCCCAGCTCATGACCGACGAACGTGCCGCCGGACGCCAGGCGATCGCCCGGGCGGCTTCCACCGACAGCTGGCCGCTCAGTTTCGGGTCGGAGCTCGCGGCCGTCGTTCGCGTCATGGCCTTGGGCACGGACTCCGCCGGTGGGCACGTGCAGGTCGGATTCGCGGTGCCGGTCTCGGAGGTTCCCCCGCGTTCGGTCCCGGGCGGACTGGCGTATCCGATCCGGACGCGTGCCTCGGTGCTCGACCGGGCCGGGCGCGTGGTCGCCCGCTTCGACACGACCCGAGGCTTCGTCCTGACCGATGGCTCGATCCCGGGAACGATGGTCCTCGGCCACGAGTCGATCCGGGTGCCAGCCGGGAGTCTGACCGTGCGGGTGGTGCTCGAGACCGAGTCGGGGGGGATGACCACGCCACGCGACACCCTGGACGTTGCCGCCACCACGGGACCATCGCTCGGGCTCAGCGATATCGCGATGGGCGTCCGGAGCATCCCGCTCCGCTGGTCCCCGACGGCACGGGATACCGCGTGGTTCAACCCGGTCGGGACCTACGGGCGGGATGAGCCGGCCGAGGTGTACGTCGAGGTCACCGGCCTCCCCACCGGGACCCCGTACCGCATCCGGATGCGGGTCCTCAAGTCAGGGGGGGGGCTGTTCCGGAAGCTGTTCGGGGGGGGGACGGCCCTGACGCTCGCCTTCCCCATGGTCCATCCGGGTGGCGTCGACCGGATCAGTCGTGTCCTGTCCCTCGCCGAACTCTCGACGGGTGACTACCAGCTCGAGATCCAGGTCGAGACCGACCAGGGGGAGCGGGTGACCCGGTCCCGGCCCTTCACGGTGGACCGATGAGACCGGTCGCGGCGCGCTGGCTGGTGGGGGGGGCGGGGCTGGCGGGTGCGCTCCTGCTGGCCCCCGGTCGCACGCCGGCCCAGGACGTCGTCACCCGGAGCGGCCTGGCCGCCTGGCGAGACTCGCTCGCCGCGATCACCGACGTCACGGCGCTCCGGCAGTCCCGGGCGCGGGCGATCGTCCTGGCCGACTCCGGGCACGGGGCATCCGTGCTGGTGCTTCGGTTGGCGCTCGTCGAACTCCGGCTGGCGGACCTGACCGACGATGGCAAGCTCTACGGTGCCGCCGCCAGTGCCTTGCGCGGAGTCCAGGAGGACCATCCCGACTGGCCAGTCGCGGGGTCGCTCTACGCCCTGGCAAATCTTCGGGAAAATCGCTCCGTGGGGGCGTTCGCATACACGATGCGCGCCATGATGGGACTCGATCCGGCCAGACCGATGGTCGAGAGTTTCCTCCGCGGCACCGGGCCGGACAGCAGCTATGGCGAGGGGCTGGTGCAGCTGGCGGGATGGGCCGTCAATGGCCAGGATGAGGTCGTCGTCGAGGTGGCGCTCCGGGCGCTCCGGGCGGCCGCACCCACGGTGGTGATCCGACATCCCGAGGTTGCGCTCTGGCGAAGCCGGATCGAGCGGTTGGCGGGGGATCCCGATTCCGCCCTGGCCGCGATCGAGTTCGCGGCCCGGGCGCATCCCGATGACCCGGGCATCCTGCGCATGCAGGCGTTGCTGCGGTTTGTCTACGGGCGCGGGGACGGCGCGGGTCCCTGGTTCCGCGGGCTGGAGCGTGCGGCGGGCCTGACCCTGTCCACGTATCTGCACGACCTCGAGTTGGTCGTCCCGGATTCGATTCGACTCCAGCTCCCGACCCTGTCCGGGCCCGCGCGCAGTCGACTCATGCGCGACTTCTGGGCGGGGCAGGATCTCGATGGCCTGCCGAGCGCGGTGGAGCGACTCGCCGAGCACTACCGTCGGCGCGATTTTGCATGGGCCCACTATGTCCGGGCCACGGTGCGGGATTCGCTCCAGCACCTCAAGGGCGTCGTGCTCCGGGACACCCTGTCCGTGACCGCCCTCGATGCGCGGGGTCGCATCATGCTGCTGCACGGGACGCCCGCGAGTCGTACCTCGATCGGCAACAGTGACGGCCCGGAAGTCGACCGGACGCTCGGCATCATCGGCATGCCGAAGAACGAGAGCTGGCGCTACGAGGATGATCGGCTCGGCGAACTGCTCTACCATTTCTACATCCCGTTCGGGCAACGGGATTTCGTGGCGGCGGAGAGCATCTTCGATATCCTGGCCTCGACGCGGCAATTCCACATGTTCCGAAAGGAAACCGAGCGGCCGCTCACCGACGATTCCGCGCGCGTCACGGTCCAGACCTACGGCGCCGAGCTGGTGTCGGAGGTGGCCCAGGAACTCCTGCGCTCCCGCATGCCCGCCTCACCGCTCTACACCGCCATGCTGGATGGCGGCAAGCAGGCAGCCGATTCCCTGCAGGCCGTCGAGCGGGACATCGGGCGCACGGCCCTGGCCCTGCCGAGTACCTACCAGCTGGGGTTCGAGCTCGACCTCGATGCCGCGATCGACATTCTCGCCATCGGCTCCGACGACCACGGTCCGCTGCTCCAGGTGGCCTTCGCGATTCCCGGGGGGGGGCTCACCGCCCGCCGGTTGCGCACCGGGGTCGTCTACCCGATCCGGATGCGGGTCGCCCTGCTCGACAGCACCGGCACGCTCGTCACCCAGGTGGACACGACCCGCGGCTTCGTGGCACCGAGTCCGCTCCGTCCGGGGCAATTCCTCCTCGGCCAGTTGCCCATCCGGGTCACGCCGGGCACCTATCGTGTCCGCGTCGCGCTCGAGGCCGATCGGCGGGGAACCTTGACGCCCTCGACCCTGGTGACGATCGCCGATCCGGCGCGCGGGCAGCCGACCCTGTCCGACCTCTCCATCGGCGAGCGGAGTGTGGGGATCGTCTGGCGAGCTCCGACGGCTGATACCGCATGGACCGATCCGCGTCACACCTTCTCGCGCGCGAGAGAGCTGCAGCTCTACTTCGAGGCCGATGGCCTGGCTGCGGGATCGTCCTACACGGTCGACCTCGCCATCGATCGTCAGGACAGGAACACGCCGACATGCACCGCGGCCGGTGCGATGCTGACCCTCCGGTTCGACCAGCACGCGTCGTCGGGTGTCAACCGCTTCCAGCGTTCGGTGTCGCTCCGCCGCCTCGAGCCGGGCACGTACACCCTGGGGGTTACCATCACCTCTGCCGAGGGGCGCACGGCCCGCCGATGTCGGACCTTCCGGGTCACGGAATGATCCACCGAGCCTGTCGAGTCGCCCTCGGGGTCGTCCTCCTCGCCGGGCCGCGGGTGTCGGCGCAGTCGCCCTCCGAACGTCGCGCTCTCGACCGGTTCCGGGATTCCCTCGCCCTCGAATCCGACACCAGCCGGTTGGCGGCACTCGAGCAGATGCTGATGGCGCGCGCAAAGGCCGACCGCGATGCGCCGATGCTGCATCTGCATCTCGGTGTCCTGGCCCTCCGCCTCGGCGAGTTGCTGCCCGAGGGCAGCCACCTCGAGGACGCCCTCGGGGAGTTCGAGTGGGCCTCGGACCTGCGCCCGGACTGGCCTTGGCCGTGGTTCGGACTCGGACTGGCCGAATCGCGGGGCGCCGATCGTGCGGCCGGCACCGCCGGTGGGCTCTATGTCATGCTCGGCCTCGATCGCGACCAGCGTGCGGGGGCAGCGTTTCGTCGGGCGCTCGAGGCGGATCCGCATTTCGTGCACGGCATCCTGGAGTTTGCTCGCGTTGCCCTCACCCAGCGCATCGCCCCGCCGATCGACGCCGCACTCCGCACGCTGCGAGTCGCCACCGCGAGTCCGGTCGGGTGGGACCCCGATCTCCTGCTCGCTCGTGGCCGGCTCGAGCGCCTCGCCGGGCACCCCGACTCCGCGCTCCTCGCCTTCCGCCGCGCGGAACGACTCGGTGCCCGGAACGGCCTGGCGTGGCTGGAGATTGCGCGGACCCTGCCGCTCGACACGACCGTGAGCGAGCCACAACGTCGGGCCGCCACGACTCGGATCTATCTGGCGGGCGCCCGCGAGGGGTCCGCCGAGGTGATGGCCGGGTATCGTCGCGACCTCGAGCCGATCGCCGCTCCCGGCTTCCTTGACCGGCTCGCCCGCCAGGATGTCGTGCACCGAGTGGCGACACTTGATGCGTTCTGGCGCGATCGTGACGCGGTCGACCTGCGCGAGCCCGGTGCGCGGCTCGCCGAGCACTATCGCCGCTGGAACGTCGCGATGCAGGAGTTCCGCCTGCCACCGTTCCGCCGGCGGTACCTCTACGGGATCGAGCTGTACCGAAGTGGCGACACCGACTTCGACGACCGGGGCATCGTCTACATCCGTCAGGGTGAGCCGACGGTCAGGGTGCGCTGGCCGCTGAACCGGCAGGCAGTCCATCCGAGTGCCCTCGACCGCACCTATGGCTCCGAGTCCTGGCGCTATGATCGACCGGACGGGATGCTCACCCTCCATTTCGTGGCCCGCGAGGACCCCCAGGATTTCCGGCTGGTCGATGGGCCCACCGAGCTGGATGTCTCGGTGGACGAGCTCGCGGCCCATGCCCACGAACTCCCCGGAGTCGCCCGGATGCTCCGTGCCGGTGAGGCGACCGCCGGCTGGGTGACCGAAGAGGAGCGGTCCCGCGGCCGCATCTCGACCGCGATCGCGACCCAGACCGATGCCTGGGAGCGTGGCTACGAGGAGATCCTGAGCGGCAAGGTCCAGTGGCTCGCGGCCGGCATCCGCGACGGCCAGCCCCTGGTCCATCTCGTCTACGCCATCGATGCGGACGCGGTGCGCCGGGTCGCCCGGATCTCCGGGGGGGGGAATGTCGCGGCCCGGGTCCGCGTCGCCGTGCTGGACCGACGCGGCCGCGCGGTGGCGCGGCTCGACACGGTCCAGGTGCTCGCCGTCCCGTCGGACAGGGCGCGATTCGTCGCGGCGCGGGCCGAGGTGGCCGTCCGGCCCGGGCCGCTCCGCGTGCGGGTCGGGGTCGAACTCGGTCCCAGGGTCGGGGTCATCTTCCCGGTCGATTCACTCGTCGCACCGACACCGGATGCGCCCTCACTCGAACTCTCCGCCGTGCTGCTGGGAGTCGCCAGCCGATCCTTGCCATGGCCGATCACGCAGGCGGACACCGCCTGGCTCGATGCGGGAGGCGTGTATGCCCCCGGCGACACACTCGCCATGTATCTCGAGGGATACGGACTCCCGGCGGATGCGCCGGCGACCCTCACGGTCGCGATCTCGCGTCCGCGTACCGGGCTGGCTCGTCTCCTCGGCGGGCACAAGACCGAGCTGACACTGGCGGAGGTGATCGGCCCTCGCGATGCGCCCGTCCTCGGGATTCATCGGGGGATCGCGCTCGGCACGCTCGATCCCGGTACCTATGCCCTCGAGGTGACGGTCTCCAGCCACGGGCAGACCGTCGTCCGTCGCCGGGGGTTCGTGGTGCGGCCTTAGCCGCGAGCGTCAGCTCGCGGTCGAGATCCTGGCATGGCTCCCCGGGCGACCCGCTCCCCGGGCGACCTGATGGTCGCCCCTGAAGCGCCTTCTCGCTTTCTTACATCCATGCCGACCATCGACCCAAGCGCCTGGATCGCCCCGAACGCGACTGTCCTGTTCGACGTCACCATCGGGGCGCGGAGTTCCATCTGGTACCAGACGGTCATGCGAGGCGATGCCGATCGGATCGTGATCGGGTCGGATTGCAACGTCCAGGACCTGACCATGGTGCATGTCGACGAGGGCGTGCCATGTCTCATCGGGTCTCGGGTGAGCATCGGTCACCGCGCGATCATCCACGGGTGCACCCTTGAGGATGACACCCTGATCGGGATGGGGGCGATCCTGCTGAACGGGGCGGTCGTCAAGCGGGGGGCCGTGGTCGGAGCGGGAGCACTGGTCCGCGAAGGACAGGTGATCGAGGCCGACACCCTGGTCGTCGGGAGCCCGGCTCGCATGGTGCGGCGGGTCGATGCGGAGCTGGCCAGGCGCCGGGAGGCGACCTGGGAGCACTACGTTCGGCAGATGGAGCGGCATCGGGGATAGCAGGAAGTCGGAAGTCGGGAGTCGGAAGTCGGAAGCCTGTGGCTCCGAGCGACGGAGAGATGGCGGGCCGCAAGCCGGGCACGGACGCAATTCAACCCACAGCCCAGACCCCCTCTCCCGACTTCCGACTTCCGATCAATGTGGAAAACAGGCCGACGTGGTCGATTTGTGCTGTGGATTGTCGCGAGCCGCTTGGCTCCTGATTATTCTTCGTGTTGCAGCCCCCGCGCTCGTGCCATAGTTTGCTCTTCCGTCCCGATGCCCCGGCGCCTGTCATGGCACGGCAGTCCCCGGTGTGCGGCTGGGCAGAACATTTCGCGGTATCGTCGGCGCGAACCGGCGTCACCTCCAGGTCATCTACCTGTCACATGCTGGCGAGGTCTCATGGAAGCCACTCCGTCCCGGGGGGCAGTCGATCTGTCCCCCAATGCCATCACCGTCCTCGAGAAGCGCTACCTGATCAAGGACGACGCTGGGCAGCCGGCGGAGAAGGCCGAGGACCTGTTCTGGCGGGTCGCCACGACGATTGCCGCGCCGGACGCCCGTTACGGCGCCTCGGCCGGGGCGGTCGAGGAGCTCGCCCGTGCGTTCCATGATGTGATGGCGACTCGGCTGTTCATGCCGAACTCCCCCACCCTCATGAACGCTGGTCGGCCGCTCGGGCAGCTGTCGGCCTGCTTCGTCCTGCCGGTCGCTGACACCCTCTCCAATGGTCGCGACGGGATCTACGACACCCTTCGGGCGATGGCGCTGGTCCATCAGTCGGGCGGCGGCACCGGCTTCTCGTTCTCTCGCCTCAGGCCCCGCAACGACATCGTCCGCTCGACGATGGGCGTTGCCTCGGGTCCCGTCTCCTTCATGTCGCTCTACGACTCCTCGACCGACGTGGTCAAGCAGGGCGGCACCCGCCGCGGTGCGAACATGGGGATCCTCCGGGTCGACCACCCCGACGTGATCGATTTCATCACGTGCAAGGATGACACGACCAAGATCACCAACTTCAACATCTCGGTCGGCGTCACCGACGCCTTCATGCGGGCACTCGAGCTGGGCCACGACTACGAGCTGCGCGATCCGCGGACGGGGACCGCGGTCGGTACGCAGAGTGCCCAGGAGGTCTGGGACCTGATCATCCAGGGCGCCTGGAAGACCGGCGAGCCCGGGATCTTCTTCATCGACCGCGCCAATCATTTCAATCCGGTGCCGCACCTCGGTGCCTATGAGGCGACCAATCCGTGTGGCGAGCAGCCGCTGCTCGCCTACGATGTCTGCAACCTCGGGTCGATCAATCTCGGCGCCTTCCTCAAGGACGGCGACATCGATTGGGAACACCTCCGCCGGGTGGTGCATCTGACGACGCACTTCCTCGAGAACGTGATTGACGCGAACAACTATCCGCTCCCCGAGATCACCGACCTCGCCCAGCGCATCCGGCGCATCGGGCTCGGCGTGATGGGGCTCGCCGACTTGTTCATTCGGCTCGGGATCCCGTACGACTCCGACGAGGCGGTCGAGCTCGGGCGAACCATCCAGCAGTTCGTCGACGACGAGGCGAAGAACGAATCGGAACGACTCGCCACGGTGCGCGGCGTCTTCCCGGAGTGGGAACAGAGCATCTGGGGGCCCGACGCCACCTGCGCGCGCGATGCCAACGGCGAGCGGATTCGCCCGATGCGGAAGCTCCGCAATTGCAATGTCACGACCGTGGCGCCGACCGGTACCATCTCGATCATCGCCGGGTGCAGCTCGGGGATCGAGCCGCTCTTTGCCGTCGCGTTCATGCGGAACCAGGCCGGGGTGCTGATGCCCGATGTGAACCTCGACTTCCTCGAGGTCGCCAAGCGCGAGGGCTGGCACTCCGAGGAACTGATGGCGCGGATCGCCTCCGAGGGGCACATCAACTTCCCCGAGGTGCCGGTCAAGTGGCAGCGCGTGTTCGTGACCGCCAACCAGATATCGCCCGAGTGGCACGTCCGGATGCAGGCGGCGTTCCAGGAACACAACGACTCCGCGATCAGCAAGACCGTGAACTTCGCCAACAGCGCCACCCGCGAGGACGTCGAGCAGATCTACAAGATGGCCTTCGAACTCGGCTGCAAGGGAGTCACGGTCTACCGCGATGGCTCGCGTGATTTCCAGGTGCTCTCGACCGGTTCGACCGCCAAGAAGGTCGCCGAAGATGCGACCCGGACGGGTCGATCGGAGGCGCGGGCCGATCTCGACGTGCTCAAGGCCGCCGAAGCGGCCACCACGGTCGAGGATGCCCGTGAGGTCGCGGCCAATGCCGCGGGTGAGCTCGCGGAGGCGCACGCGGAGATCGCGCGGCTCAGGAAGACGGTCCACGAACTCGAGAGCGAGAACTTGCAGCGTCGCCAGAAGCGGTCGCGCCCGGAAGTGCTCAAGGGCAGCACCCGCCGCTTGCAGACGCCGCTCGGTGACCTCTACGTCAACATCACCGAGGACGACAAGGGGCAGCCGTTCGAGATCTTCATGTCGCTCGGCAAGGTCGGCGGCGCGCTCATGGCCGATGTCGAGGCGATGGCCCGACTGGTCTCGCTGGCGCTCCGTTCGGGTATCCCGATGAAGGAGGTCTACCGGCAGTTGCGCGGCATCTCCTCCGACCGTGCCATCGGACTCGGCCCCAACAAGGTGCTCTCCGTTCCGGATGCGGTTGGCATCGCGCTCGAGCGGCACATGGCCGACAAGCAGGGGATCCAGCAGGACCTCCTCGGTGGTGAGGCCAGAGCATCGAGCAACCATGCTGTCGAGGCCCCACCGATCGCGGTCACCCGCGACAACACCCAGATGATGCTCGGCGGCATGTCCGAGACGCTGGCGGGCGCATGCCCCGACTGTGGTTCCGGACTCGAGTTCGCCGAGGGATGCATGAAGTGCCACGTCTGCGGCTTCAGCGAGTGTGGCTGACGCGAAGCCCCGCCTCCCATCGCAACGCGATGGAACGGCGGGGTCTCCGAGGTTGCGAACGCCCTGACCAGCGCATCGCCATCTAAATCGGATCTCTCGCGCCACACCAAGCGGACCCCGCCTAGCCGCGGGGTCCGTTTTGGCGTTGACGCTCGTCTCGTTAGGACCACCGCCGCGGCGCGCGCGCAAGGCTCGGCGCCAATGCTCCTGGAAACGCGCCGGCCACTGGGCACTGAAATTGCTGGGGGGGGGTAGCCCCTTGCGTAAAGCGACGCGAACATGCTTCCTAAGTTTGTCGGCGACCCTCGCCGGCCCGAGGGCTCGGGCAGCCCAACCCACAAGGAGGGTGATCATGCGGAAGTTGGCACCAATCGCCGCAGTGGTGATTGCAATGGGGATCTGGGGACTAACCCGGCCACTCTCAGCGACAGATACAAGCTACGGACACTGCCGCGAGGATCAGCACGAGTTCGCCGGTCACAAGTTCATGAGTGGGCCGACTGACACGGTCGGCAGGACCTGCGAAGGTGCCGATGGACTTGGGTGTCACATCGGCACTTTCGTGTCGTTCTATACCTGCGGTCCCGACATCCCTGCTGGGCACAACGTGCCCTAGTCTTCCCACCCGGAACAGCGCGGTCGATCCAGGCTCAAGACGATTCAACGACCTAGCCTTGCTGGATCGACCGGCGCCCGGAGATGCGTGCGTTCACATCTCGGGTTACCGGACCGACCACCTCAGATTCAGAAGCCGGTGGCAGAGGTTTGATTTCGGATTTGGACACCCGATTGTATAGGAGGAGTGCAGAATGGGAGCACGCTCGAATCCTCGTGAGTTCTCGGATCTTGTGGTGCTCAATCGCTCTGGTTTGCCGAGTATGGTCATGATGGGCCTTGGCCTCATTATGGGCTGCGGGCCTACCTCACCGACGCTTGACGACGGAGCCGACTTCCGCTCGGAGGTGGTTGCGCGAGGTCTGGGTTGCGACGCCTGCTCGCTCGAGTTTACAAGGCTTGGCCGTCTCGGAGGGCCATCCGACACGGTCCTCCTTTCGAATGAGACGATGATGGTTGCCCGAGATGATGGGAGCTTTATCGCGGCCCCCACGTCGCGGGACGGCGAAGCGGCGATCTTCGATTCGCTCGGTGCGAGCGCACGCCCCTACGGAGCGAGCGGCGATGGCCCCGGTGAGAACGGCCGCATTCTCAATGTGGTGCCCTGGCTCGGAGATTCGACCGTGTTCGCTGGATTTAGCCGGCTTACCGTGCTCAGCGGCGACTTGGGTCATGGGCGGACGATTCGGTTAGAACGAGCATCACCCAGCCATCGAACGGTATCCTTGCCGACATACGGCATCGTGGTTCGCAATTATTCTTATCCGCCTGACCGTCAGTTTGTGGCGTTCAATAGTGATGGAGCCGTCCTAGCCGAAATGGGCGCTGCCCCCCAACCCGGTATGAGAAGGGATGTTTACGTTGCCATCGGGGAGGTGGGTCCATCACAACGACCAGGAGCCTTCTGGTCAGCTCCGCAGCGATACCGAATCCAAATGGACCAATGGGATGCCAGGGATGGCTCCCATCTGCGGCACTTCGAGGACACGGCGTCCTGGTATTCTCCGTATGACTCGGCCGGTCTGACGAACTTCATCTTCGCCGGCAATGATGCGGTCAGTCCCCCCCCTCCATTCCTTCGCGGGATACGCGAGTCTGCCGATTCCATCCTGTGGTTGCTGTACAGCACCCCGGCCAGGGACTGGTCACCGGCTCGAGACTCCGTCCCCGCACTCCAACGCCGCCTCCGGCGGGAGGCCTACGACGGGGTCATCGACTTGCGCGATCCGTCATCAGGTCGCGTTCTGCTGACGACGTGGGTCAGTCTACCATTCGTCCAGATGGTCAACGACTCCCTGCTCGTCGACCGACAACAGGACGAGGATGGCTTCTGGGCATTCGATGTATATCGGGTGCGATTGCGGCGCTGAAAGATGACCGAGGCCGCCTCCTGCCCATGGCCTGGTGCGCGGTGATGGTTTCACACTCTTGAGAGACCTCGCTGGCCTTCATGGCGACCGTTACCCGCGGATCCTGCCTAGCCCCGGAATCCGTTTTGTCGTAGACTCCACCCACCCCACCGCACCCCGAGGTCCCCATCCTGATCCCGACCGCGCTCGCACTCGTCTCGCTGCTCGCCACGCCGCATACCGACGACTATCCGAAGAATCCGCGGATCGACATCCAGCACTACCGATTCGATCTCGCATTCTCCGATGCCGACGATACCCTGCGCGCGAGCGCGACGGTGTCAGCCCGCTATATCACGGGCGGTGATTCGACACTCCGGCTCGATCTGGTGCAACCCACCCTCGCGCGCCAGGGCCGCGGCATGACCGTCGAGTCGGTCCACAGTGGTGATCGACTGCTCGCCTACCGCCATACCGGCGACGTGCTCCTGATCTACCTCGGACGGCACGCAGTCCCCGGTGAACTGGTCACGGTTCGCATCGCCTATCACGGCAACCCCGCCGATGCACTGCGGTTCGGCCCCAACAAGCACGGCGACCGCACCATCTTCTCGGACAACTGGCCCGACAAGGCGCGCAACTGGTTGCCCACGGTCGATCACCCCTACGACAAGGCGACCAGCGAGATGGTGGTCACCGCCCCGTCGCACTACCAGGTCGTCTCCAACGGACTGCAGGTCGAGGAGACCGACCTCGGTCATGGCATGCGCCTCACCCACTGGAAGCAGTCGGTGCCGATCGCGACCTGGCTGTACACGCTCGGTGTGGCGGAGTTTGCTGTGCAGCGGGTCGGCACCTGCGAGGGTGTGCCGGTCGAGACATGGGTCTACCGCCAGGATCGCGACGCCGGCTTCCACGACTTCCAGGAGCCGACGTGTGACGTCCTGCACTTCTTCTCCGAGCGCATCGGACCTTTTGCATACGAGAAGCTTGCCAATGTCGTCTCCGCCGCAGTGAACGGCGGCATGGAGGCCGCGAGCGCGATCATGTACGGCGAACCCTCGGTGACCGGGACACGTGCCACCAACTGGCAGAACGTCATCGCCCATGAGATCGCGCACCAGTGGTTCGGCAATGCGGTCACCGAAGGCGACTGGGACGATGTCTGGTTGAGCGAGGGCTTCGCGACCTATTTCACGCTGCTCTACCGCGAGCACGCCCGTGGCCGCGACGATTTCGTGTCGGGACTCGCACAGAGTCGCGAGACGATCCGGAAGTTCTACGCCGAGACACCCGACTACCGGGTCGTCCACGATGGCCTCCGCGACATGTCGCAGGTGACCAACGGCATGACCTACCAGAAGGGCGCCTGGACGCTGCACATGTTGCGGAACCTCATCGGCGACGAGGCTTACTGGCGTGGGATCCAGGCCTACTACCGGGAGCATTTCAACGGCAACGCATCGACCGCCGATTTCCAGCGTGCCATGGAGGAGGCGTCCGGCCAATCGCTTGACGCGTTCTTCGACCAGTGGCTCCGGCAGGGCGGGATCCCGGTCTTCCGCGCCGTGCTCGGACGGGATGATGTCAACGGATTGGCCGTGGTCACCCTGATTCCGGAAGCATCGGCCCATCGGTTCACCGTGCCAGTCGAGTTCGGGATCGACCTCGCCGATGGCAGTCGCGTCACCGGTCATGCGACCATCACCTCCGGACAGCCGGTGACCATCCCGATCAAGGTCGCCTCGCCGCCCCGCACGCTGACCATCGACCCCGAGACCAAACTGCTGGCGGAGTGGGTCATGGGCACCGGGCCATGACACGGTCCTGACGAAACAGGCCGTCCATTCCACTAGATTGTCCGCGTGCCCGATTCCCCCGCTGACGCCACACCCGCGCACGCCTCGGCGCTCGAGGTTCCCTCGGCGCCGGCGCGGCAGGCGCGCAAGTACGACCGCTCGATCATCGACGGTCCCCTCAGTGCCGCCATCTGGAAGCTCGCGTGGCCCACGATGATTGCGAATGTCATCGGCGGACTGCAGGGCATGGTCGACCATGTGATGGTCGGGCACTACGTCGGCTTCCGTGGCAACGCCGCGATCGGTGTGTCGAGTCAGGTCTTCATCGTGGTGGTGGCGTTCATCATGGCGCTCTTCACCGGGATGAGCGTGCTGGTCGCGCGGTTCGTGGGCGCCGGCGACGAGCTCAACGCCGATCGCACCGTCTACCAGGCCTTCCTCACCGCGATCGCCCTCTCACTCGGCATCCTGGCGCCGCTGGGGTATGTCCTGGCGCCGACGCTGCTCGATTTCGTCAATGCCGCGCCCGGGGTGCAGGTCGAGGCGTTGCCGTACCTCCGCATCATGTTCGTGTACAACATCGGCATGCTGATCTTCTTCATGGTCGGGGGCGCCCTCCGCTCGGCCGGTGACGCCCGCACGCCCATGGTGCTCGGGGTCAGCATGACCGTGCTCAACGTGGGGCTGAATGTCATCCTGATCGGGGGACTCGGTCCGATCCCGGCCTACGGCACCGCCGGTGCCGCGATGGGCACGGTGATCGCCTCGGGCCTGGTGGGCGTGTACGGGCTCTGGCGGCTCTGGCATGGGGGCTGGGTGGTCTCGTTCCCCCGGGGAATGGGGTACCGACCCGATTGGACCATCATCCGGGAGCTCTTCCGCTTCGGCCTGCCAACGGGGATCCAGGGCATCGCGATGAATATCGGTGGGGTGCTCATGCTCGCCTTCATCGGGTCGCTCGCCTCGAGTGCGGCTGCGCAGGCCGCATTTGCGGTCTCCTACGGTCAGCTCTTCTCCTTCGTGACCTGGACGGCCGTCGGCCTGATGGGTGCCGCTGCCGCCGTGGCGGGACAGAACCTCGGCGCCAACCAGCCGGATCGCGTCCGTGATGGCGTGGCGGTCGCCGCCCGGATCGCCGGATTCGGCGCGGCCGTGATCGGCATCGCCTTCCTGCTGATTCCACGGCAGCTGTTGGCGGTCTTCAGCATGGACGATCCCGTCGCCGTCGAGATCGGTGTGCAGTTGCTCCACGTGCTCAGCGTCTCGGGAATCTTCATCGCCACCGCCCTTGCCTTCACTGGTGGCTTGCAGGGCACCGGCGACACCAAGGGCCCCCTCTACATCTCGATCGCCTCGCAAGTCGTGATCCCGCTCGGCCTCGTTTTCGCGATCCAGCAGCTTGGCACGCTCCACGCGATCCACATCTGGGTGGCGATCCTGGTCGGCCACATCGCCCGGAGCACACTCAGTTGGGCCCGATTCAGGCAAGGCAAGTGGCGGGAGATTCGCGTGCGGGTCACGTGAGCGAGATCGGAAGTCAGAAGTCGGAAGTCGGAGGTCAGAAGTCAGGGGTCGGAGGTCAGAAGTCAGGGGTTGGAGGCATGTCACCACTCCGGCCCCCATTTGCCAGAATTCCGACTTCCGACTTCTGACTTCTGACTTCTGACTTCTCTCGAGCTCACTTCTTCGGCGGCATCGCCGGCCTCATCTCCATCCGGCTCACGTGCGCCTCCTTCGGGAACGAGAGCAGCTGCATCACCGCCTGGGCACAATCCTCCGACTCGAGCTTCCAGCCACGGCCAGCCGCACCGGGCGTGCCACCGAAGTCGGTATTGATCGAGCCCGGCATGACGATGCTCACGCGAATCCCGAGTTGGCGCAGGTCGAGCATCATTGCCTCGGTCATGCCGAGCAGCCCGAACTTCGAGGCGTTGTACCCGGTGCCACCATTCATCGGATGGCGACTGGCCAGCGAACCGACATTGATCACCCATCCCCCCCCCGCACGTTGCCCCGCCTCGACCAGGTGGGGCAGGGCCGCCTTGGTGCACGACCAGGCGCCGGCCAGATTCACGTCGATCTGGGCGCGCCAGTCCTCGTAGCTCATCTCGCGGATCGAGGTGAAGATGCCGAGACCGGCGTTGTTGACCAGGATGTCGAGCCGACCGAGCCTCGCGACCGACTCCGCGATCAGGCGCTCACACTCCATGTAATTCGCCACGTCGGCAGTGACACCGATCACCTCGCCCCGAGCACCCTCGCTCAGGGCGGCGACGGTCGCCTCGACGGCCTTGGGCGTCCGGGAACTCACCACCACCGAGGCGCCGGCGTTGGCCAGGGCACGCGCGGTGGCCAGGCCGACGCCCTTCGTGCTCCCGGTGACGATCGCGGTGCGTCCTGTCAGGTCCAGCATGAGATCCTCTCGTCAAATGAAGTCGTGATGACCGACCCTCAATCCTAGCAGCGGCGGGTGTGCGTTACATCTTGAAACTTCGGCGACCCCAGTTCCGTCTGGGGCATCTCAAGCCCCGAGGGAGGAACCATCGATGGATTGGGGAAGCTGGAGGAGCCGACTGCGGGCCCGAGGCGCGGCATGCCGTGGCCGATGGAAGGCGATCCGTGGGCGAATCACCCGGCGGCGCGTGGTCCTCGTTCTGGTCGCGGCCGGGACGCTTGCCACGACCCTCATTGTTGTGGAGGCGCTGGTCCGGGGCCATCTGGTCTCGCCGGAGGATCGGGTGCCGACCGGGCTCTACACCCGTTCCGTGGCCTGGAACGGTGACCCCCGCAGCGCGACGCTGATCGGATCGGTGGTCGGTGCGCCGGCCGAGTTCCGGGTGCCGGTTGCGCTGGACGAGATGCCGGATCAGTTGATCGATGCGGTCCTCGCGATCGAGGACAAGCGGTTCCGGGATCACGGCGGCATCGATCCTCGTCGGATCATCGGGGCGCTGGTGGCCAATCTTCGGGCCGGCGGGATTGCCGAGGGTGGCAGCACGATCACGCAGCAACTGGCGAAGAATCTCTTTCTGAGCGCGCACCGGTCACCGCTCCGCAAGCTCCGCGAGGCGGCACTCGCCCTCGTGCTCGAGTCGCGCTACTCGAAGGCGCAGATTCTCGAGGCCTACCTCAACGAGATCTACCTCGGTCAGGATCAGGGGCTGGCGATTCACGGCGTCGGGGCGGCGGCGCACTACTACTTCGGGAAGGCAGTCTCCGAGCTGTCACTGGCCGAGTCCGCCACCCTCGCCGGAATGATCCACTCGCCCAATCGTCTGGCGCCGACTCGTCATCCGGCCGACGCCACGGCCCGCCGAGACCTGGTGATCGCCCTGATGCAGGACCAGGGCCGGATCGATGCCGACGAGGCCCGCCGCGCCGCGAATGATCGGGTGCACTCGCGTCCGCATCCGTCGCGTCGACTCGATGCGCGCTATTTCCGCGATGCCCTGGGGGCGGAGGTCGCCCGCGACCTGCCGACCCGTGGGGCCGCCGTGTACACGACGCTCGATGCCGCACTCCAGCAGGCCGCCGAACGAGCGATCGCGAGCGGCCTGGCGTCACTCGGGCAATCGGACGCCCAGGCTGCCCTCGTGGCCATCGACCCACGGACCGGCGAGGTGCTCGCCATGGTCGGGGGCCGCGACTACGGTGTGAGCCAGTTCAATCGCGCGGTCGATGCCCACCGCCAGCCCGGGAGCGCCTTCAAGCCGATCGTGGCGCTCGCCGCACTCGAGCGTGCGGGGGGGGGAGATGCCGCCCCGGCGTTCACCCTCGCCTCGCACGTCGCGGATGTCCCGCTCAGCGTCCCGACGCGGGAGGGACCATGGCAGCCGGCGAACTACGACGGCGATTATCGAGGGGAGGTCACGCTGCGCGAGGCCCTCGAGCAATCGCGCAATGTGCCGTTCGCCCGGATCGGCATGGCGATCGGTCCCGACCGGATCGTGGCGACCGCCTCGCGACTCGGCATCACCTCGACGCTCCTGCCGGTGCCGGCCCTGGCCCTCGGCAGTGGTGAGGTGACCTTGCTCGAACTGGTGCGCGCCTACGGCGTGTTCGCGAACGCCGGTGAACTCGCGGCGACCCGCATGGTGCTCGCCACGCGGATCGGGCGCGGCGCATTGCGCGAGCGCGATCCGTCGCGACTCGTGCGGGTCGCCGACCCGGCGGCCGCCTACCTCGTGACGTCCGCACTGCAGGGCGCTGTCGACCACGGCACCGGCGCCGCCCTCCAACCGTATCGGTTCCCCGGTGACGTGGCCGGCAAGACCGGCACGTCGAACGATTGGCGGGACGCCTGGTTCGTGGCGTATACACCGACCCTGGTCGTCGGGGTCTGGGTCGGGCACGACGACGGGACCTCGCTCCGCCGGACCGGGGCACAGGCCGCCCTCCCCATCGTCGCCCGCTTCCTGGGTGATGCCGACCTCGAGCACGAGCTTTTCCCGGAACCCGAGGGAGTGGTCGAGGAATGGATCGCGACCGGGCAGGGTGGCTGGCTTGCCCGGTGTCATCAGCGTGAGGTGTTCCTGCTCGGCACCCAGCCCGAGGGCCAGGGTTGCATCCATTATGGTCCCGACGATTGGGACTTCCAGATCGATGTCGATCGTGAACAATTCGATGATTGGAGGCGCACCTTGCAACGCGGGGCCGAGTCCTGGCTCCGGCAGCAGATCGCGACCCGACTCCAGAGTCTGGTCGACCGCTGACGGCTCAGCGCAGTTCGCCCTTGGGTTCCACACGATCATCCTGGCGCTCGATCGCGATCGTGTAGTGGCCCGCGAGGGCGGCGATCGCCCCGAGTGCCACCCAGACCGGGATCATCACGGCACCCACGACCCCCATCGTCAGCGGGATCTCCATCAGTGTCCCGCCCTCCGCGTTCTTCACGATCACGCGCCGGGCGTTGCCCTCCTTGATCAGTTCCTTCACGCGCTCGACCAGCTTCTCGCCCGGGACGGTATGTTCTTCGGTGGTCATGATTGTTCCTGGATTCTGGGTGTGAGCCATTCGACTGGGATCGGAACGCGAGCGACGGAGGCCGGGCCTCTGACCGCTCACTTCTCACTTCTCACTTCATGCGCCAGCGGAAACTCCCTCATCCCTACAGCCGTACGCCGACAAGGTTTCAGCCTCCCAACATACCCCAAGGAGTTGGCTATGCGTGGTGCCATCCTGCTCGCCCTCGTGATCGCGGTGCCTGTCCGGGCGCAGGAGCCGCCTCGCCCGGCCACCGACTCCGTGATCGCGGTCGCGAAGCGGCTCTTCGACGGGATGCGGGCGCATGATGGCACCATGATTGCCTCGGCCTTTGCGGCTGGGGCACAGATGACCGGCGTCCCACGGCCCGGAGAGCCGGTCGCGTTCCAGCCGATCACCGGGTTCGTGGCCCAGGCCTCTCGACCGGGAGTCCCCTGGGACGAGCAGATCTATGACCCCGAGGTCCGCATCGATGGGGACCTTGCCACCCTGCAGGTGTTCTACACCTTCTCCCTCGGCGAGAAGTTCTCCCACTGTGGCATCGACGTGATGTGGATGGTGCGCACCGCCGATGGCTGGAAGATCTCGGCCCTCGCGGACACCCGTCGTTCCGCCGGGTGCGAGACGGCCGGGCGCGTCAGGGTCCCGTAGCGCAGGGAGCCGGCAGTGTACCGGGACGCAGGGTGGCCCGAACAGGCGCAGCGCGCTGCCCCGCGCCGCAGTCGCCCCCGCCCGGGCATGCCCGATCCGGTTATCTTTCCCGCCGACCCTTTCCTCAGGATTTGCCCGCATGTCCGACACCAAGCCGACCCCGATCGCCCCGGCGCGTGCCGCCGATGAACTGCGCAAGCTCTCGGCCCTCCACAAGAGCGGCGAACTCACGCCACAGGAGTACGAGCACCGCTTCGCTCGCACCATCCAGGAGCTGCGCGATCGGAGCATTGGCGGCACCCGGGCCGAGATCATGGCCGCCCTCGAGCCGCTGCGGCTCGACGGCGCGGTGACCCCAGCCGAGTGGGACCGCTTCGTGACCCAGCTCGGCCTCGGCTGAGTAGCGCACGATGTCGGTGATCATTCGCCGACCCACGCCGACCGTCACGATCGGATCCGTGACGGTCGGCTCGTTGCATCCGGTCGTGGTGCAGTCGATGACCAACACCGACACGGCCGACGTGGCAAGCACGATCGCGCAGGTTGCGATGCTGGCGGAGGCGGGCAGCGAACTTGTCCGGGTCACCGTCAACAACGACGCCTCGGCCCAGGCGGTCCCCGCCATTGTTGCCGGCCTCGCCGATCGCGGCATCACGGTTCCGATCGTCGGAGACTTCCACTACAACGGCCATCTCCTGCTGACGCGCTATCCCGAGTGTGCGCGTGCGCTCGCCAAGTACCGCATCAACCCGGGCAATGTGGGCGGCAAGCGGCATGATGAACATTTCCGGGCCATTGTCGAGGTGGCGATCGCCAACACCAAGCCGATCCGGATCGGGGTCAACTGGGGTTCGCTCGACCAGCAGCTGCTGACCGAGATGATGGACGCGAATGCCGCCCTCCCGGCTCCGGCTGACGCGCGCGAGGTGATGCTCGAGGCGATGGTCGAGTCGGCCTTGCGCTCGGCACGGGCGGCCGAGGCCATCGGACAGGCGCATGACCGGATCCTCCTCTCGGTCAAGGTGTCGGGCGTCCAGGACCTCGTCGAGGTGTACACCCGTCTCGCGGCACGGACCGATCTCCCGCTGCATCTCGGGCTCACCGAGGCCGGGATGGGGATGAAGGGGCAGGTCGCCAGCGCGCTCGGCCTCGGGATCCTCCTCCAGCGCGGGATTGGCGACACCATCCGTGTCTCGCTCACACCGCGGCCGGGAGGTGACCGCGCCGAGGAGGTGCGGACGGCGCAGCAGATCCTGCAGTCGATGGAGATCCGGCACTTCACGCCCCAGGTCACTGCCTGCCCGGGCTGTGGCCGGACCACCTCGACCGTGTTCCAGCAGATGGCCGAGGAGATCCAGGCCCATCTCGCCGCCCGGATGTCCGAGTGGCGAGGACAGCGTCCGGGCGTCGAGTCGCTCCGGGTCGCGGTGATGGGCTGCGTGGTGAACGGCCCGGGCGAATCGAAGCATGCCGACCTCGGGATCTCGCTGCCAGGGACGGCTGAAGATCCGCGCGCCCCGGTGTTCGTCGACGGCGCGTTGCACACGACATTGCGCGGCGACACCATCGTCGCTGACTTCCTCGTGATTCTCGATGACTACGTCGCGCGCCGGTACGGGGAACAGCCGGCGGCGGTCTGATCCCGGTGATCGATCCGACCCTGGGCGGGGCGCTGGCCGATCGGCCCCTGACGGCGCTCGGGCTTCTCTTTGTGGCCGGTGTCGCGACCTCGCTGACGCCGTGCATCTATCCGATGATCCCGATCACGGCCGGTTTGCTCGGTGGCACCGGCGCCGTGGGGCGGAGCCGGGCGCGGACCGTGCTGCTGACCGCGAGTTATGTCCTCGGGCTCGCCCTCGTCTACGCGACCCTGGGGGTGATTGCGGGCATGACGGGATCGCTGTTCGGCGGCATCTCGAGCAATCCGTGGGCGTATTTCATCATCGGCAACGTCCTGTTGCTGGCGGCGCTCGCGATGCTCGATGTGTTGCCCGTTCGCGCGCCCACGCGCCTGGTGGCCTGGGCCAGCGCCCTCGGCAGCGGCTCGGCCGGCGGTGCCTTCCTGGTCGGCGCCACGTCGGGTCTGGTCGCGGCGCCGTGTGGGGCACCGGCGTTCGCGGCCGTCCTCACCTGGGTGGCGACCACGCAGAGTGCCGTGTGGGGGTTTGCCTATCTGTTCGTCTTCTCGCTCGGCATGTGCACCCTGCTGATCGCGATCGGCCTCGGTGCCGGTACGCTCGCCTCCCTGCCGCGCGCGGGGCAGTGGATGCTCTGGATCAAGCGGATGGCCGCCATCGTCATGCTGGCGATGGCCGAGTACTACTTCGTCAGGATGGGGTCGGTATGGTATTGAACCAGTGGGGTCGGTGCGCGCTTGTGCTTGCGGCGTGCAGCGTTGTAGGGGGGGGGAGCACCACGCTCGCCGCGCAGCAGGTGGGCACCGCGGCCACTGCGATCACCGTCACGAGTCTCGAGGGCACCCCGGTCACGCTCGATGCGAAGGCCGCGAACCGGCCGATGCTCCTCGAGTTCTGGGCCACGTGGTGCGAGGTGTGCGAGGCGCTGATGCCCACGATGCGGAAGGCACATGCGGCCTACGGCACCCGCGTGGATTTCATCGGGGTCAATGTCACCGTCAACGATCCGAAGCGCCGGGTGGCGGCCTGGGTGGCGAGGCAGAAGCCGCCGTACCGCGTGATGTATGACGATCGCGGCACGGCGGTGCGTGCCTTCCAGGCGCCGGCCACCTCGTACGTGGTGATCATCGGGTCCGACGGGGTGGTCCGATACACCGGCATCGGTGCGGAGCAGGAGCTGTCGGCTGAACTGGCAAAGGTGGTGGCACAATGAGGCGGTGGCCGTGCGTGGCGCTTGCCGTGGCGAGCTGCCTTCCAGTGGTCGCGGCGCGTGGCCAGGATGCCACCGCACCCGTGTCGATCCGGCTCCGGGTCGCCGAGGAGGCGCGGGTCGGGAAGCCGGCTCCGGATATTGTCCTGCAGTACGCGACCCGCGATGGACCGGGCCCCGTCGATCAGCCGTTCTCCCTCCGGAAGGAACTCGGCAACGTGGTCGTGCTGGCATTCTATCCCGGGGACTTCACGCCGGGATGCACGGCGGAGTGGCAGGCCCTGCGTGATCGAGCGGCCGAGCTGTTCGGTCGAGACGTCGTGGTGGTCGGTATCTCGACCGACTCCCTGGCCTCGCATGTGCGCTTCGCCCGTGAGTTCGACCTCCCCTTCAAGTTCCTGAGCGACCCCGACCTGATCATCGCACGGCAGTACGATGCCGCGGACGGTCGCCGCGCGCGCCGGGCCGTGGTGGTTCTCGGCCGTGACGGGGTGGTCCGGTATATCGATCGCGCCTTCGCGGCCCTGGACCCCGAGAGTTACGTTCATCTGGGTGCGGCGGTCACGGCAGCCTCAAAGGAGTGACGATGCCCGGGTGGTGGCGGTGGGGAGTGATGTTCGGGGGACTGCTGGCCACCGGCCTGGTGCCGAGCGCGGCCGATGCCCAGGCCCAGGACAACCCACCGCTGTGGCGATGGGTCGACGCCCGAGGGAGCTTCTGCATCTGGTATCTGGCGGACCCCGCCATCGCACGAAAGCTGCTGCCTGACGGCCTCGCGGCCCGATCCGTCGCCCGGACCGCCAACCTTCCGACCAACCTGTTGCGCATCGCCCAGGATGAGCCGCGCTTCGCCGACTGGATCCCCGGACTCATCTGCGTCGGCCAGTTCGAGGTGGTGGCGGCGAACGGAGCACCAGCAGGCCACCGCGAGGGCAATCGCCCGGTCAGGTTCGCCTTGACCGCGCTGGCCGCGATGGGGGCGGCCGACTGGGAACTCCTGGAACTGGGGCTCGACGCCGGTCGGCTCGATCAGGTCGGTGAGGAGCTCCAGATCCGGTCGAGGGAACGCCAACTCCGTCTCCGGCAGGGACTTGAGGGCGAGGATGACCAGTGGTCGCTCAAGCTCGAAGGGGCGGAATTGGGGTGGGTTGGCCATCCAACGGGTCCGATTGATGTCGGATCGACACGAATGATGTCATTTGGATACACCGGGGACCGAAAGACGGCATGGCGGCTGGACCTCAAGACCTCTCCGGCGACCACCCAGCTGCAGGTTGGTTCGCTCCGGATCGAGGGGAAGGGGGCATTGGCCCAGGCACTCAAGTCCTCGCCGATCCGCGCCGTTGGTGCCCTTGAGCGTGGTGGCGAGGCGGTGATGACCTTCACCCTCCTCCCGGATCCCACGCCCTGAGCCGGGAATTCTGACCGACCATGGCATTTGAGCACGCGACTTGCTCAAGAGGGAGGCGGCATCGTGTGCCCGTGACCATGGAGAGCAGCCTCATGGGAGGTACCGAGCCGGCTGGAAGGTGTCCAAGTCGTTGCAAGGCAGGGACTTGAATTGCAACTGGACGCCCGATAGCTTTTGGTGCTGGCCCCGGTTTCCGACTCCGCACGAAGTGTGGGGGTCGGCTACGGGTGTCGGAACGACGCGGATCTCGGGGTACGCCGTCGTGCCTGGTTCTCGTAGCCCCGGCCTCGCCCGAACGACTGCATCTGGTCACGGGCCGCAAGCAGGACCGAACACAGCAGGACTGCAGGGAAGTACCGAGTATCGCGGGACCTGAAGGAGTCAGGCCCACATCATCACCATATGGGGGAGTGAATGCTGAAGAATTATCGCAAGATCCTGATGGCAGGCATCGTCACGCTGGGCCTCGCGGCCTGCGGCGACGACCTGACCATCACCGATCCGGTCCAGCCACCGCCGACGTCGAACATCACGTCGTTCTCGGTGTCGCCGACGTCGGCCACGATCGCCCCGGGGACCTTCCTCCAGGCGTCGGCCAACCTCGTGACGATCGCCGGCGTGACGGGTTCCGTCTCGTGGGGCAGCAGCAACAGCGCGGTGGCCACGGTTGATCCGGCCAACGGCCGCATCGACGCGGTCTCCGAGGGCACCGCGGTGATCACCGCGACGGCCACGGCTGGCGGCCAGACGGCCACCGCCGCGATCGGCGTGACGGTGCGCCCGATCCAGCCGGCCCAGATCTCCATCCAGTCCGTGACCACCGGCATGACCAACACGCCGGTCAACATCAGCAACGTCATGGGCCAGATCGAGATCAACATGAACTTCAACCCGGGCGAGCAGCTCGTCGACTCGGTTGCGGTCTTCATCGGCAACAAGCGCGCGGCGAAGCAGTCCTTCGCCACGTCGCCGTCGGCCGGTCCGATCTCGCTGTCGGTCAACACCGCCAACTACGTGAAGAACGTGGCGGCCGGCACGGCCACGGTCGACTACCAGAATGGCGCCAGCACCATCTCGGCCGCGGTGTACCCGCGGAGCGGTGCCGCCACGGCGACCAACACGATCCAGATCGTGCTGAACAACACCGACGGCTGGGCGGGCGATCTCTCCAAGCCGACCCAGACCGCGAACAGCGCCGCCGGCCTCACCTACTGGGGTGGCCCGGGTGCCGCTGGCCTGACCACCGTGACGCTCTACCCGGTCATCTACACCCCGGGCCGGACCGTTGCCTCGGCGTTCATCTCGACGGCCGGGTGCGGCAGCTCGCAGTTCACGTCGTTGCCGTTCCGCGGCACCTTCGGTTACGCAGCCGCCGGCGCCGACTTCGCCTGCAACACCGAGAACCTCGGTGGTCAGCGTGACAACGTCATCGCCTACAACGCGATCGACAACACGAACAACGTCTATCCGACCGGGCCGCTCATCGCCAACACGGTCGTGCTCGGTTCGACGCCGGACTCGCTCCGGTTCGACTGGAAGGCGCCGGTCGTCAACACGCCGTCGATCACCCGCACAGCGCCGGCCGTGACCGGCTGGGTCAACGCGTCGTGGAACTTCATCAACTTCTCGTCGGCTGATGGTGGCGTCGGGATCCGGGCCAGCGCGAGCCGGGACCGGGCCGTGACCTACACCGCCCCGAACTGCGGTGGCGGCGCGGCCGTGGCCATGCCGACCGGCACGGGTGCGGACATTCCGGAGTGCGCCACCAACTTCATCGGTGGAACCCCGGGCCTCGGCTCGCCGGGCACCGCTCCGTACCGCGTGACGGGTACCGAGTCGGATCGCCTGGCGAACGTTGGCACCTCCAGCGCGACGCAGACGTTCGGCGTCGACAAGACGCTGCCGTCGATCCGGTGGGGCCTGAACACCGGCGTCTACGCGGCGCAGGTCGTGGTTGCAGCTGACTCGCAGTTCCGCGTGGCCAAGCCGGCTCCGGCTGACGAGTACCGCGTCGAGTACCTCGACGACCGGGCCGGCTTCTACAACATGGGTGCTCCGTTGGCCGGTGTCTCGGCCCAGGCCCATGCCCTGTCGACCGCGAATCACGTCAACAACGCGGGCGCCTGCCTCGTCGGTACCGGTCCGATCGGTGCCACCTTCGTCACCGCTCCGGCGTGTGCCAAGGTTGCCATCACCACGGGCGGCACGCTCCGTGTCGACGGCTGGCAGGGTGGTATGTCCGTGGCGAACACGAACTTCGTGGCTGAGGGCTACTACGGCTACTCGTCGAACGTGACGGACGCCGCCGGTAACACCTCGGGCTCGCTGTTCCGCAAGGCCGTCGTCAGCACCATCTCGCCGTTCGCCACGGGTCTCACGATCCCTGGTTCGATCAGCGGCACGGTGATGGCGTTCGGTCCGACGTTTGCTGACTCGACTGAGGTTGTCCGTCAGTCGCTGCAGCTGACCTACCCCGAGGCGCTGACGTTGCCGGCCTCGACGACCGATTCGCTCCGCTACAGCCGTAGCGCGATCGGCGTCGTGTTCGACGATGCCATCACCTCACCGTACCTCTCGTCGATCGCCCCGAACACCGGCGCCCCGTACGTCCGTCACCTCGAGGCCGTCACCGGTGCCGCGTTCCCGAACCTCAACGTCCAGGTTGCACCGGTCAACACCAAGCCGGTCAATGTGGTCGCGTGGTCGTGGAACCCGGGGAGCATCCTCACTGGTGGCCCGGCTGCTGGGCGTTCGCTGATCGTGGCGATCCCGGCCCTCCTGGTCCAGGATGGGGTGACGTTCAACACCTTCAACTACGGTGCTGACGGCGTCCTCGGTGGCGGCGACGACAACGTGACGAACTCGGTCCAGCATTTCCGGATCATTGCGTCTGTCGCGACCACCAACCAGTTCGGTTCGACTGCCCCGCTTCGTGCGCAGGCCGTCTCGCCGACCAACACGCCGAACCAGCCGTTCGCGCGGGTTGATTTCTACCGTCAGGTGACGGTTGGTCCGGACTCGTGGTGGAGCTACCTCGGTAGCTCGACGACGGCGATCGGCTCCGACCAGGGCACGTACCGCTCGTGGGTGTACAACGCCCCGGGTACGTTCGTGAATGCCTGGAACGGCACGACCGCCCAGACCGGGGTTGCTGCTGCGGACGTGATCATGGCTGTCGGCGTCACTGCCGCCGGCGATGGCCTCGCGACCAGCCAGACCATGACCCCGTGATCAGCTAGCTGATCGCAGGACCATGCAGGAATGCCAACGCCCTCACGAAAGTGGGGGCGTTTGGCGTTTGTGCGAGAGGCGAGAAGCGAGAGGCGAGAAGCGAGAAGCGAGAGGCGAGAAGCGAGAGGCGAGAGGCGAGAAGCGAGAGGCGAGAAGCGAGAGGCGAGAGGCGAGAAGCGAGAAGCGAGGGACCGCGTTCAGAGAGCCAGTGTCGGGATAGTATGCTCCCATCGACCGGACAGGCGTGGACAATCCTGCATGATGGGATCACACCGGGACCTGGTCGCGTGGCAGGCGGCTCGTGCAAGCTTCATCGCCATCCAGCGGTTCACCGATGCGAACTGGCGCCCCCAGCGGAGCTCACCACTGGATCAGGTGCGCCGGGCGGCCATTTCGGTGATGCTCAATATCAGTGAGGGTTATGCCCATGGTCCAGGCAAGAGATGCCGGTGGCACTTGCGGGTGGCTCACGCATCGTCCGTGGAGACGACGGATGTGCTCGAAGTGCTCCAGGAACTCGGGGACGAAGTCACCGGCGAGATTGAGCTCTCCCGGCGCGTCCAGTCACTGACGTACCGGCTGTGGCTCCGAAGCCGAGGCTAGGCTCGCTTCTCGCCTCTCGCCTCTCGCTTCTCGCCTCTCGCTTCTCGCTTCTCGCCTCTCGCTTCTCGCTTCTCGCTAACGCTCGATCGTCATCCCATCAAACCCCGCCTCCACGCCGACCGGCAGCCGCGCTTCCAGTTCCGCGTGGCTCGTCTCGTGGGTCAGGTGGGTCAGGATCGTCCGCGTGGCGCCGAGCCGCTCGGCGATCGCGATCGCCTCGGGGATCGAGAGGTGCGTCGGGTGCGGTCGCCACCACAGGGCGCTCAGGACCAGCATGTCGAGATCCCGGAGGTGGACGTCCAGCTCGTCCGGGATCGCCTCGATGTCAGTGACGTAGGCGATCCGCCCGAAGCGATAGCCGAAGACAGTCTCATGCCCATGCCGGAACCCCAATGGGAGGACGGGGATCTCGCCGACCTGGATGGGTGTTCCCGCATCGATCGCCATGGCCTCCAGACGCGGCTTGCTCGTTCCCGCCAAGGGGACGACCCCAGGATCGAAGATGTACCCGAAGCGGTGCCGTATGTGGTCGATCGCCTCCCGAGGCCCGTAGAGGGGCAGTGGGGCGGTCCGCTGATTGCTGAAGCTCCGAAGATCGTCGATCCCGTGGACATGATCGGCATGGAGATGGGTGTAGAGCACCGCATCGACATCGCCGACATGAGCCGCCAGCAACTGGAGCCGGAGCTCGGGCGGGGTGTCGATCAGGATCGTGGTCTCAGCATCCTGGATCAGGGCGGCGGTCCGGGACCGCCGGTCGCGCGGATCACTCGACCGGCAGGTCGCGCAGGGGCACCCGATCTGGGGGACACCCATCGACGTCCCCGTGCCGAGGAGCGTGATCCGCACCGCGCTAGACCGTCTCGACCTTGAGGAGGTTGGTCGTGCCCGGATGGTCGAATGGCACGCCACACGTCACCACGACCCGCATGCCCTCGCTGACGACGCCCTTCGCCAGCAGTTGCGCCCGGGCCATGTTCCACATCGGGTCATAGTGCTTGAGATGCGGCATCATCACCGGCACCACGCCCCACGACAACGCCAGTTGCTGGTAGGTCTCCGGCTCGGCGGTGAAGGCGAAGATCGGGACGCGGGGTCGGTACGAGGAGACCGTCCTGGCCGTGAAACCGCTCGAGGTGAAGCAGACGACCGCCTTGGCATCGAGCATGTCTGCCGCCGTGGCCACCGCCACCGCGATCGCATCCTCGGTCGGGACGGCACCGTCCACGGTCCGTGAGAGATGCGGGGCCGGCATGGTCCAGCGTCGGCGGTCATTCTCGCTCGTGCGCAGTTTGGCGCCCTCGACCTCCAGGGCGATTCGTTCCATGGCCCGTACGGCTTCCAGGGCATAGGCGCCCACTGCCGTCTCCGCGGAGAGCATGACGGCGTCGGTTCCATCGAGGATGGCGTTGGCGACGTCGGAGGCCTCGGCACGGGTAGGGCGGGGGTTGTTGATCATCGACTCGAGCATCTGGGTCGCCGTGATCACCGGCTTGCCGTGGCGGTTGGCCTGACGGATCAGCCGCTTCTGGACCAGCGGGACCTGTTCGAAGGGCAGCTCGACCCCAAGGTCGCCTCGTGCCACCATCAGTGCATCAGAGGCCTCGAGGATCTCATCGAGGTTCTTGAGGGCAGTGTCCTTCTCGATCTTGGCCACCAGCCGGGTCTGGGCCGGCACCAGGCGTCGGACCGACTCGACATCTGCGGCTCGCCGCACGAACGAGATCCCGATGTACTCGACCCCCTGTGCGGTGACTCGGAGCACCTCCTCGGCGTCCTGCTCCGTCATGGCGGGGGCGCTGACATCGGCCCCCGGGAGGTTCATCCCCTTGTTCGCCTTGAGCAGGCCGCCATAGAGCACCCGCCCGTCGACACGGTCGCCATGCACCGAGGTGACCTCGACCGAGAGCAGACCGTCATCGAGCAGGATCCGGGAGCCCGGCTTCACGTCCCCAGCCAATGCCGGATAGGTGGTCGGGATGTCGGACGCGTCCGCTGATTCCTCGGGGGCGAATCGGACCATCTCCCCCGGCTCGAGGGTAATCGGCTCCGGCAGCTTGCCCACGCGAATTCGCGGACCGTGAAGGTCAACCAGGATTCCGGTCGGCTTCTGGCGGTCGGTACGCATGGCCTGCACCCGCTCGATCCATGTGGCCCGGATCTCGGGAGTGCCGTGGGAGGCGTTGATCCTGACCATGTCGATCCCGGCATCGAGCAGTCCGCGCATCCGGCTTTGCTCTTCCCAGGCAGGGCCCATCGTGGCGACGATCTTGGTGCGACGGATCGGGGATCCGGTCATGGTCTGGGGGTACTCCCGGCGACGTGAATGGTGGGGGACTTTCCGGGCGGGAATCTAGCGGACAATGACCCCAGATGGCACCGCCCTGAGTCATGGCTCTGGATCGCATCTGCACGCAGATCCATCAACAATTGCGGAGGATGTGGAGATGACGTTATCCACATCATGGTGGGCCGGGAGCGGCGCCCCGAATGGATCTGATCCCGGGTAGCTCTCCCGGGAATCGACATGCGATCCACATCGGGATTTCGGGGCGGTGAATCCCGAATCGACTTGGTCACATCTGTGGAAGAACGGAGTTATCCACGCGTGGACTCGTGGATATTGCGGGTGGAGCCAGCCGCTGATGGCCCGCAGACTGGCGATCCGGCCGCCTGGAGTTTTCCACGTCAACCGAATTTCGTAAGTTCAACATCCACAAAGGATTCACTCGCCACGTTAATGTGGAAACTTGGGGTCGTGACAGTCGATTTCTGGCCGTTTCGCGGGGGGGTACGCCCGGCGCAACCACTTGCCGCAGGCCAACTTTGCGGGACCGAGTGGTCGGCGGATAGATTGTCTCGAGCGATGATGGCTCGAACATCAATTCAACGGAATGAGGAGCGAATGTCCGAGGCGAAGAGGGAGCTGTTGGCGGACTTTGGCGGGGCCATCGTGGTATCGGCCTCCGGTGTGGAAATCTCGGATCGGAGCGCGCTCCAGAGTGACGCAATGGACCGACTCGTGTTCCAGGCCGTGTTCGCCGACGAGGTGACCCGTGACGCGGCTCGTGCCTTGATCTGGGATCTGGCGCAGGTCGCCGGCTGTCGTCCCGCTTCGATCCACGATCTCTATCTTGCTCGGGGTCGGGGTGACGTGGGCGGGTTCACCGTCCCGGCGATCAACATCCGGATGATGGCCTACGACACCGCCCGGGCGGTCTTCCGCGCCGCGCTGGCACGGGAGGCCGGCGCGATCCTCCTCGAAATCGCCCGCAGCGAGATCGCGTATACCGACCAGCGGCCGGCCGAGTACGTGGCGGTGATGCTGGGTGCGGCGCTCCGGGAGGGGTTCAGCCATCCGGTCTTCATTCAGGGTGACCATTGCCAGGTCAATGCGAAGAAGTACGCCGTCGATCCCGAGGCGGAGGTCGGCGAGGTGAAGAAGTTGATTGCCGAGGAAGTGGCTGCGGGCTTCTACAACATCGACGTCGACACCTCGACGCTGGTTGACCTCTCCTTCGAGACCCTCGACGAGCAGCAGCGGGCCAACTACGAGCGGGCCGCGGAGATCACCCGGTTCATCCGGAAGCACGAGCCGGAGGGGGTGACCGTTTCGGTCGGTGCCGAGATTGGCGAGGTCGGGCACAAGAACTCGACTGTCGAGGAGCTGCACGCCTTCATGGACGGCTACAATCGGACCATGGCGGCCCACGGCAGCGGCCCGGCCGCCGGCATCTCGAAGATCTCGGTCCAGACCGGGACGTCTCATGGCGGGATCGTGCTCCCGGACGGCTCGATCGCCGCGGTCAAGCTCGATCTCGAGGCCCTGGAGGCGCTCAGCGCTTCCGCCAGGAATGACTACGGCCTGGGCGGCGCGGTCCAGCACGGTGCCTCGACCCTGCCCAGCGACGCGTTCGGCAACTTTCCCCGGATCGAGACGGCGGAGATCCATCTGGCGACGAATTTCCAGAACATGGTGTTCGATCACCCCGCCCTGCCGGCGGAGCTCCGGAGCCGGATGTACGCCTGGCTCGATCAGAACGCGGCCGGCGAGCGTGGGGCCGATGATTCCGACGAGCAGTTCTACTACAAGACCCGGAAGAAGGCGATCGGCCAGTTCAAGCGCGAGCTGTGGGAGTTGCCGGCCGGGGTACGTCGCCAGATCGGGACGTCGCTGGAGGAAACCTTCGGCTTCCTGTTCGACCAACTCAGGGTTGGCGGCACCAACGAGATCGTGTCACAGTACATTTCGGCACCGGCGATACGTCACGGTGCGCTCGCCAAGGTGAGCGCCGTGGCCGAAGATGATCCGGACGCCGGAGAATGAGTCGGAAGGAGCGAACGATGTCACGCAGCACTGAACAACCCGATGTCATCATCGAATCTGACGGTGGGGCAGGGGTGAAATGGTTCCTGATCGGTGCGCTGGTCGGCGCGGGCGTGGCAATGCTCTACGCCCCACAGTCGGGGGAGCGCACCCGTCGCGATATTGCCCGGCGTGCGAAGCGGATTCGACGGGATGTGGAGGGGAAGCTGGAGGAGGTCCGCGACGAGGTCGTCGATCGGAGCCGCCGGCTGAAGGACTCGGCGCACGACCTCGCCGAGAACGTGAGGGGCGAGGTGCGCGACGGGCGGAAGGCGATCAGGAAGACCGCTTCGAACGCACGCGAGGAGCTTGAGCGCCGGCTCGAAGACGCCCGCTCCCGTCGCCGGACCGTGATGGCGGCCGATGGGGTGGCCGACCTCGACGACGACGAGGCCGTCGGCTAGGTGTCCGCCGAGCCGGAGCAGGAGATGCCGGACGAGAGCCCGCCCCACGGCGGGCTCTCTGCCGTCATCCCCCAGGTCCCGCCACTGGTCAAGCGGGTCGAGGCCGTCTTCGAGCGCTCCAACATCCCGATGCTGGCGTCGGCCCTCACCTTCGACGCGCTGTTGGCCATCGTCCCGTTGGCGCTCCTGGTCCTGCAGGGGCTGGCGCTGGTCCTGCGCCAGACGCGGTTCTTCGCGCTCGCCGATCCGAACCGGATGCTCTCGACCCTGCTTCCGGAACACGCGCACGGCGTGGCCGGCCGGGACCCGTTTGCGTTGATCGAAGGATTGGTCGGCGCGGTCCAGGGTTATCAGAGCCAGATGACGATCGTCGCGATCCCCGCCTTCCTCTGGTTCGGGTCGCGACTCTTCTCGTCGGTCCGCAGCACCCTGTCGGAGGTCTACGATGCCAAGGCACCGCCCAGGCATGCCCGGCTGGTCTTCTCCTACATCCTTGGGTTCCTGTTCGGCAAGCTGCGCGATTTCGCCCTGATGGGATTCGTGGTGGGCCTCGCGCTCGTCAACACGGTCCTCACTGCCTCGGTCCGGATCGCCAACAAGAACTGGTTCACCGGGATCCCCGTCCTCGACCTGCTCGGCACCACTCTCGGCCAGATCCTGGGCCAGGCCATCGCGGCGGCATCGGCGCTCGCGCTCTTCATCACGATCTACCGCTACGCGTCGCCGAGACGCCTCTCGTGGAAGGCTTCCGCGACGGCCGCCGTGGTCGCGACGCTGGGGTTCGAACTCGCCCGACGCCTCTACTCCCTCTACCTCGCCCTGGGGGCCCAAGGTGAGGTGTACACGATCGATGTCAACCTCGGCGCCCTGATGCTCTTCCTGCTCTGGGTCTGGTGGTGCTCCCTCGTCTTCCTGGTCGGTGCCGCCGTCGCGGATGTGCAGGAGCGGGGGCGGAACCCCGCAGCGTTTGTGGGGGAATGAACGAGAAGCGAGATGCGAGAAGCGAGAAGCGAGACCGACCTTCCCCGAGGTGACAGTCATTGGCTCCGGTCGTATCTTTTTCCTCGCTTCTCGCTTCTCGCTCCTCGCTTCTCGCTTCTCGCCTCTCGCTTCTCGCTTCTCGAGACTATCCATGCGCCTCTCCCTCCTGTTCATTGCCCTCCCCACGCTGCTCGCCGCCCAGGTGCCACTCACGGTGCATGTCGCACCGGGAGCACCGGCGTACGACTTCTACGGCGAGGGCCCGTATCGTGCCGCGGTACCGCGGCCGGATTCGCTGCTCGGTCACGCGATCGGCACGCGACACACGATGTACCATCAGCAGCAGGCGGTGCTCGAGGCGATGGTCAAGGCCTCGCCCGATCGTGCCCGGATGGAGGTGACCGGCACGACCGCGGAGGGGAAGGTGATGCGGCTCGTGATCATCTCGTCGCCGGCGAACATCGCCAGGCTCGATGGGATCCGGAAGGATCTGGGTGATCTCGCCGATCCGCGGGCGAGTGACGCGGCGCGCGCGCAGGGGATCATCGCCGGGACGCCGGCGGTGGCGATCCTCTCGCACTCGATTCATGGCAACGAACCGGCCGGTTTCGAGGCCGCGATGATGACGGCCTACACCCTGCTCGCGTCGGAGTCGCCTGACATCGCGTCCTTGCTCGACAGCGTGGTCGTGATCATCAATCCGTCCCAGAATCCCGATGGGCACGAGCGGTTCGCGGCATGGAACAACTCGGTTGCGCAGGCGAGTTCGGAACCGGCGGCGCTCGAGCAGAGCGAACCGTGGAGCATCCAGGGTCGGTACAATCACTATCGCTTCGACATGAACCGTGATCTCCTGGCGCTCTCGCAAGCGGAGACGCGTGCCACGGCGGGGGCCGTGCGCCGCTGGCATCCCCAGCTCTTCGTGGATCTGCACAGCACGACCCCGCAGTTCTTCTTCCCGCCCGCGGCGGCCCCGGTCAATGCCAACGTGCCCGCCAGCTCGATCGCATGGTTGGAGGCCTTCGGTCGCGGCAATGCGGCGGCGTTCGATCGGTTCGGCTGGCAGTACTATGTGCGTGATGTCTTCGACCTCTTCTATCCCGGGTACTGGGATACCTGGCCATCGCTGCAGGGGGCGACCGGGATGACGTTCGAGACCGATGGTGGCCCCGAGCTGATGCTTCGCAAGAGCGACGGGTCGGTGACCTCGTTTCGCGAGGGCATCGCCCACCATGTGGTCGCCTCGCTCGCGACGCTCCGGACCCTGGCACGCCACCGCACCGAGCGCCTCCGGGACTATCGCGGCTTCTTCGAGTCGGCGATGGTCCCGAGCGGCGCGTTCCGCCAGGTGGTGATCGGGATCGGCAATGATCCGCGGCGGACCCGTGAGGTGATCGACCTGCTGCGTTGGCAGGGGATCGAGGTGTATCACGCGAACGATGTCGTGCAGGTGGCCCGCGCGCAGGACTATCTGGGCGGGGCACTCGCGAGTCGGAGCTTCCCGGCCGGCAGCTACCTGATCGACCTCGCGCAACCGGCGGGACGCCTCGCTCGGGCGATCCTCGAACCCGAGGCGAAGCTCGATAGTGCGTTCGCGCGCCGCCAGCTTGACCGGTTCGAGCGCAATCGGCGTCGCGGGGAGAACAGCTCGCGCGAGGGCTACGAGTTCTATGATCTCACGGCGTGGGCCCTGCCGCTGACCCAGGGACTCGATGCGGTGTGGACGGACACCCCGGTCACGACGCGCCGCTCGCGGGTCGAGGATCTCGGTGGTCGCGATCAGGTCCCGGTCCCGCGCGGACAGAGTGGCTACCTGATCCTGCCCGGTACCCGCGACGCACACTCACTCGCCCTCGCGATGCTGGCCGAGGGCTTCACCCTCGGGGTGAGCGAGGAGGGCCTCCGCGCCGATGGGCACGACTATCCCGCCGGCACGATCGTGATGCGCACGGTGCGGAATGCCGATTCGTTGCATGCGCGGCTGAGCGCACACCTTCGGCGCTACCCCGCGGCCGTCGTCGCCGTGCAGTCGGCCTTTCCCGACCAGGGCCAGAACGGCATCGGCAGCGAGTCGGTTCGCACGGTGCGGGCCCCGAAGGTGCTGGTCGCCGCCGGCGATGGCGTCTCGCAGACTGCCTTCGGGGATGTGTGGTGGTATCTCGAGCAGGAGCTCGGGCAGCCGTTCGTGGCCGTGGATCCTGCGCGACTCGCCACGCTCCGGCTCGACGACTACAACGTCATCATTCTTCCCGACGGTCGATACCGCGGCCCGCTGGGGACGGGCGGGATGACTCGCCTGCGCGACTGGGTTCGTGGGGGGGGGGCACTGATCGCGATGGGGAGCGCGGTCGACCTGCTCGAAGCGAAGGAGCTGGGACTGCGCACACCGGCCGACGAGGAGGACACCGCGAAGGTGAAGCTCACCGCGGCGGACACCGTCCTCTCGCCGAGCGCCAGCCCCGCGCCGTTCGTCAGTCCGAGTGCCGCGGGCAACCAGCGGCCGGAGGATGTCCCGGGCGCCATCGCGCGAGGCTCGCTCGAGCCTGGGCACTGGCTCCGCTGGGGCTACACGGGGGATGCCCTGGCGGTCCCGGTGCCGGGGGAGTTCCTCAAGCCCACCAGGGCGGGTGACAACGTCGTGGTGTTCGAGGCCGATGCGCCGGTCCTCGCGGGATTCACGTGGCCCGGCAACACCGACAAGTTCCTGCCGGGGTCGGTCTGGGCCACGGTCGATCGCGCCGGTCGTGGCACCGTGGTGGCGTTCGCGGAGAATCCGCTCTACCGCGGATTCTGGCGGGGACCGGCCATGCTGTTCGCGAATGCACTGTTGTTCGGGGCGGGACGGTAGGGGGAAGTCGGAAGTCGGAAGTCGGAAGTCGGAGGCTGGGAGTCGAAGCTCCTACGTCACCCCGAAATCGGGACCGCCTGCCCACAGGGTGCAACGCTGATTCCTGACCCTGACTTCCGACTTCCGACTTTGACACCCCATACCAACCACGACTATCTTTGCGGCGCTCCAGGTCCGAAGGGCGTCGTCGCGCGAACCGCGTCAGGGCCTTGCCGGCAGCAGCGCTAAGCGATGCTCGGTGTCGCTTCGGGAAGCCTGGAGCACTTGCTTTTCCCTCCGATCCACTGGTCCCCATCATGTCCCTCGCGCTCGCCCGACGCTATCGCCCCCGCCGCTTCGCGGAGCTGCTGGTGCAGGATCACGTCGCGACGGCGCTCCGCGGTGCGGTGGCCAAGGAGCGTGTCGGCCACGGCTACCTGCTGACCGGGCCACGCGGCGTCGGCAAGACGACCGCGGCCCGGATCCTCGCGATGGCACTCAACTGCGCCGAGCGGACGCCTGAGGGCGAGCCCTGCGGCGAGTGTGACGCCTGCCTGCGGATCTGGAATGGTCAGGCCAACCTCGACGTGATCGAGATCGACGCCGCGAGCAATCGCGGTGTCGATGATGCCCGCGATCTCCGGGAACGCGCGATGTACGCTGCGTCCGAAGCCGGCCACCACAAGGTCTACATCGTCGACGAAGCCCACATGCTCACGCGCGAGGCGTGGAACGCGCTGCTCAAGATCCTTGAGGAGCCGCCTCCCGGCGTCGTGTTCGTCTTCGCGACCACCGAGCCGCAGAAGATCGCCAACGCCGCGGCCCCGGTGATGTCGCGCCTGCAACGTTTCGATTTCCGTCGCATCGGTCCGGTCGCGATCCAGTCGCGCCTGCGTGACGTCCTCGCGCGGGAGGGCGTCGACGCCGAGGACGATGCCCTGCTGCTGATCGGCCGGCACGCCGATGGGGGGATGCGTGACGCCCTCTCGGTGCTCGACCAGTGTCTCTCCTTCGGCGAGGGGGCCCTCACCGCCGCTCGCGTCCGCGAGGTGCTCGGCTTGATCGACGAGGAATCGTTCGGCGAGCTGCTCGCACTGGTTGCCGAACGCCAGCCCGGACGCGTCTTCCCGACGGTCGACACGCTCGTCGATGCCGGCGCCGATCTGGTCGAGGTGGCTGGTGGGCTCGCGGAATTGTTGCGGGCGATCATCATGCATCACTACGGCGCGGTCCCGACGGCGATGGGGGAGGGGAGTCGTCGCGTGGTGGCAACGGCCAGCGCCGGCATCGGGCCCGAGGATGCGGTCCGGATGCTCAAGCTTCTGGGTGAGGCCGAGACGAATCTGCGCCGAAGCGCCAACCCGCGTCTCGTCCTCGAGACGTTGCTGCTCCGCTGGGCGATGATGGACCGTGCGGTCGATCTCCGAGCGTTACTGAGCGGTGGGGCGACGGAGCCGGCGGCGGCTCCGTCGCCAGTGGTGCCCTCGCCGCCCCCGCCGACGCCGAGCCCTGCTCCAGCCGAGACCACGGCATCAGCACCCGCCTACTCCGTGCCCTGGGATGATACAGCGCTCCGGGCCGCATGGCCGGACATCCTGGCCGCGGCCTCCCGGCACTCCCCATTTCTCGGCAAGGCACTCCAACAGGCCGATCCCCGGGTCGGCGACCCTGGTGTCCTCGAGTTGGCGTTCGGGCCGGACCAGGCGGTCTCGGTCGAGGGGGTCGAGCGCCAGAAGGCGACCGTCGCGACGCTGGCCTCTGCGAGGCTCGGGACCGAGGTCCGGATCGAGGTGGTCACGCCGACCCATCCCGGGCGTGAAAACGCCGCACCGGTGGCCGCACGACGCCTCACGGCCGACACTATCCGGGAGGACCGACTCCAGGAGCTGCGACGAATCGATCCGGCGCTCGATGCAATGGCCGACGCATTAGATTTGGAGCTGGTGGACGAGCGATAGCCGTCCGTTACGACGAGATCCAATGGGAAGGCGGAGCAATCTTGGCCGACTGGCAGCAGCATACCCCACAGAGCGGTCCGCAGGCGGACCGCAGGACCGGCCCCACTGAGCAGGAGCTGGCCGCACAATCGATCGAGGTGACCGTCGGCGCTGGCGCCGTTCGGGTCCGGATTGATGGGCGTGGTCGGTTGCGCGAATTGACGATCGAACCCGCAGCGTTCGATCAGCGTGATCACGAGCTGCTGGCCGATCTGATCCAGGGTGCCGTTGCCGAAGGGCAGCGACGGGCGGCCGAGCTGTCCCAGGGCGACCGCTGAGCCGGTGGATGCCCTCGAGCGGTTGATCGGGGAGCTGGCCCGGCTCCCTGGCGTGGGCCGCAAGACGGCCGGCCGACTCGCCTACCACTTGCTCCAACAGCCGGCGGACCGGATGCCGGCGCTGGCGGCGGCACTTCGGGATGTCGCCGAACGGGTGCATCCGTGTGCCCGTTGTGGGGCACCGACCGAGGACGAGGAGTGCCACATCTGTCGCGATCCGCGACGGGATCGGACGGTGATCTGTGTGGTCGAGGAGCCGTCGGCGGTGGCCGTGCTCGAACGCGCCGGCGCGTTCAGGGGTGTATATGTGGTGCTCGGTGGCCGACTCTCACCTCTGGAAGGGATCGGCCCGGAGGCTCTCCGGATCGGGCTGCTCTCCCGACGCATCGACGACGGTGGGGTGTCGGAGGTGATCCTGGCGACCAACTCCTCGCTCGAGGGCGAGGCGACCGCGACGTACCTGCAGCAGCTGCTGGGGCGTCACGCGGGGATCCGTGTCTCCCGGCTGGCACGTGGCCTGCCGGTTGGTGGGGAACTGGAATACGTTGACGGCGTGACCCTGAGTCACGCCCTGACCGCCCGAGAGGCCCTGTGACTGCTCGACGTGCCGTACTGCCCACCTTTGTGGCCGCGACTCTGGTCGGGGTGGCCGGAGGCTGGTTGCTGGCACGGACGCACGACTATGTCCAGCGGCAGGACCTCTTCGCTCGTCAGCCGTGGCGCCGGTTCGCGGCACTCGGCTGGCTCGAGCGCGCTGGGGATACCACGGCGCTGCCGGTGCTGCAGGATTATCTCGATTGGGAGCGGACCCCCGCACTCCGGGCCCGTGCCCGGCGCGTCATCGCATCGCTCCGACAGGAACTGGCATGACCGCACCCCGCGCGACCTCCTGGTCCTTCCGCGAGGAGGATTCCCACGCGATCCGGCATGTGCTGCAGGATTTCCTCCGGGATGCGCAGGGTCGGACCGCCTTGCTGGTCGATCGTGCCGGACAGATGCTGATCACCGTCGGCGAGCCACCGACGTTCGATCCGACCGCCTTCGCGTCACTCACCGCTGCGGACTTCTCCGCCAACGACCAGCTCGCCCGCCTGCTCGGCGAGCCCGAGTTCGGCGCGCTGTTCCATCAGGGTGAGAAGGAGTCGCTCTATCTCGCCGACATCGCCCGACGCGTGATCCTGGTGGTCCTCTTCGACAATCGCACCACCCTGGGACTCGTCAAGTTGCGGATGAAGGCGGCAGTCGCCGAACTCACCACCATCTTCACGGTCATGTTCGATCGCGACCCGACGCACGATGCGTCAGAGGTCGACTCTGCGTTCCTCGGCGAAGCCGCGGACGAGCTCGACAAACTCTTCGGAATCTGAGGGTCCAGCCCGCATGTCGCTGATCAACTACGCGTCGAGAGAGATCAACTGCAAGATCGTCTACTACGGCCCCGGACTCGGTGGCAAGACGACCAATCTCGAGTACGTCTACGAGAAGGTCGCGCCGTCATCCAAGGGCAAGCTGATCTCGCTCGCCACCGAGACCGAACGGACGCTCTTCTTCGATTTCCTCCCGGTCGACCTCGGCACCATCCGCGGCTTCCGCACCCGCTTCCACCTCTACACGGTGCCGGGGCAGGTCTACTACAACGCATCGCGCAAGCTGATCCTGAAGGGCGTCGACGGGGTGGTGTTCGTTGCCGACTCGCAGATCGATCGGATGGAGGCGAACCTCGAGGCGATGCAGAACCTGTACGACAACATGGCGCAGCACGGCTATGACCTGCCGAAGATGCCGTTCGTGGTGCAGTACAACAAGCGCGACCTCCCCAACGCCGCCGCGATCGCCGATCTCGATGCCGCCCTCAACCCCGGCTTCCCGGTCGAGGACGAGGCGCGCCAGAAGCCGACGCCCGATCCGTATCGTCCGGGCGAGTACCTGGTGAAGGAGGTCGATGGGGTGTGGATCGAGCGTGTGCCGACCTTCGAGGCCATCGCGGTGCGTGGCGAGGGCGTGTTCGATACACTCAAGGCGGTGAGCAAGCAGGTGCTGAAGGCGCTGGGCTAGGGTGAAGTCGGAAGTCGGAAGTCGGAAGTCGGGCGCCCCGTGAGCGGATCCTCATGTCGTCTCGTGCGGGCTTCCTCTGACTTCCGACTTCCGACAGCCGTCCTCCGACTCCCGACTTCCGACTTCCGACTTTCCAGGTGGACAGCTGCCACGCCACCTACCATCGACCACTCATGATCTGGAACCTCCCGAACATCCTGACCGTCGCGCGCATCGCGATCACTCCGGTCGTGGCGTTCCTGCCGTTCATCGAGGGCTACTGGCCCAAGCTCGCCTGTTTCCTGATCTTCGTCGCGGCGGCGGTCACCGACGTGATCGATGGCCGGATCGCGCGGGGGCGCGGGCTGATCACCGACATCGGCAAGACCCTGGATCCGCTCGCCGACAAGTTGCTGCTGCTGGCAACGCTCGGTCCGATCTGGTGGATCACCACCCAACGCCAGTCGATGTACGACATCCCGATCTGGGGTTCGATCCCGCTCTGGGCCTGCCTGCTGCTCATCGGCCGCGAGGCCGCGATGACGGCCCTCCGTTACGTCGCCAGCCGGAAGGGCGTGATCATCGCGGCCGGCCACGACGGCAAGGTGAAGGCCTCCCTCCAGAACGTCTTCATCGGCGGCACCCTCGCCTGGTTCGCGTTCCGGGATGCGCTCGTGCCGCTCGGCTGGCAGGGGACTGCATTCGCCAATTGGTGGAACCAGTTCCACGGCGGGTTCGTCGCCGCCACGCTCGGCATCGCCGTCACCCTCACGATCTATTCGTTCGTGACCTACCTCATCCAGTACCGACGACTCTTCCGCTGACCAGACCGCGCCCTTCGATCGAGATCGTGACGGTCGGCACCGAGCTCCTGCTCGGTGACACGATCGATACCGACGCCGTCCAGGCGGGTCGGATGCTCGCCGCGAGCGGCATCCGCGTGTCACGACGTGCCACGGTGGGTGATGTCGCGGCCGACATGACGAGCGCAATCAACGAGGCCCTCGACCGCACCGGACTGGTGCTGGTGAGCGGGGGCCTCGGGCCGACCCGGGATGACATCACCCGTGACGTGGTGGCCGACCTCCTGGAGTGCCCGCTGGAATTCGACACCGGAGTCTGGGAGGAACTGGTCGCGCGATGGGCGCGAGCCGGTCGAACCATCAGCGAGAGCAATCGCTCCCAGGCGATGGTGCCGCGCGGGGGGACCGTGCTGCCGAACCGGCGTGGTTCGGCGCCAGGACTCTGGCTCGAGACATCGCGCGGCGTCGTGATCCTGCTGCCCGGTGTTCCCATCGAGTTCGAATCACTGCTTGCGGAGCAGGTGGTGCCACGCCTCCAGGCGCGATCGGGCTCGCTGCAGATTCGGTCGCGCATCTTTCGGACGAGTGGGATCCCCGAGTCCCGGCTCGGGGAACTGCTCGCGCCACTCGAGGCATCGATGCTGCCGGTGACGCTGGCGTATCTCCCGGACCAGACCGGCGTCGATCTCCGTCTCACGGCATGGGAGCTCCCGGGGGACGAGGCAGAAGCTGCGCTCGACCGCGCCGAGGCGATCGTGCGCGACGCGGCGGGAACGTGGATCTATGGCATGGGACGGACCGACCTGGCCGAGCAACTGCTCGACCTCCTGCGCGAGATGGGGCTCACCCTGGCGACCGCCGAGTCGTGTACGGGAGGCATGATCGGGGCCCGCATCACGTCGATCACCGGCAGTTCGGACGTCTATCTTGGTGGTGCGGTGGCGTATGCCGACGCGGCCAAGGTGGCGGTGCTCGGCGTGCCGGCCGACCTGATCGCCGCACATGGCGCTGTCTCCGAGGAAGTGGCTCGTGCGATGGCGCTGGGCGCCGCGGCCCGCCTGGGGGCGAGCGTGGCGGTTTCGGTGACCGGGATCGCCGGCCCAGGGGGTGGCAGCGAGACCAAGCCGGTCGGGACGGTCTGTCTCGGGTGGGCCATCGGAGGCGAAGCGAGTAGCCGAAGGATCCAGATCACGGGTGACCGGGAGCAGGTGCGTCTCCGCGCCTCGCACGCGGCCTTGCTGGGCCTCTACCAGCTCCTCGGTGACCTCTGACGTGTTGGCAGGCGGTCCGCCAATCATGGTGTCACCAGAATAGCCGGTTTTGCTGGGGAGCGGCGATTCCCTGCCAGATTGTCCCTTCCCATCGGCACGTTGGTTGCCTTGTTTTGGGGCATACCTGAGCCCTGGAGAGAGCTGCCTTGCATTCCAAGAAGCCGAAGCACCAGTCGAACGGGACCCCGCACCCCCCCAACCCGGAATTCGCCGAGCCCCAGGCCGAGGCAACGCCGGAGGCGCCGCCGGTCCACCACCTCGACGAGGACTGGGAGCCCACCGATAGCGTGCCCGCGGCCCAGGCCGGTCGTGCGCTCGAGGAGGCGGAGGATCGCTTCCTGCGGCTGGCAGCGGAGTATGACAACTACCGGCGGCGGACCATCAAGGAGAAGGCCGAGTCGTTCGACCGTGGTGCGAGTGACTTCGCGGGACGATTGCTCGATGTGCTCGACGATTTCGATCGGTTGCTGACCAGCGACGTCGAAACCACCGACTACTCCACGTATCGATCGGCTGCCGAGTTGATCATCAAGAAGCTGTGCAAGGAGCTCGAGGCCGGGGGGCTCACGCGGCTCGATCCGACCGGTGCCAGGTTCGATCCGGACGAGCAGGATGCCGTCGCTGTGGTCACGCCGGACGATCCCGCCCTCGACGACACCGTCAAGGCCACCTTCCAGTTCGGCTACGCCTTCCGTGGCACGGTGATCCGCCATGCCAAGGTCCAGGTCTGGTCGATCGACGGGTCCCTCTAAGTGGCATCGCAGGACTTCTACCAGGTCCTGGGTGTCCCGGAGAAGGCCACCGCGGCGGAGATCAAGAAGGCCTACCGCAAGCTGGCCAAGCAGTATCATCCGGACGCGAACCCGAATGACCCGAAGGCGGGCGAGCGGTTCAAGGAGATCTCGGAGGCCCACGGTGTCCTCTCGGACCCGGCACAGCGCACCAAGTACGACCAGATGCGTCGGCTCGGGGCTTTCGATTCGATGCGAACGGCTCGTCAGCCGCGGGGGGGGGGCACCCGCGGCGCACCGGTCGACGAGGGGTTCGAGTTCAATGATATCGGCTCGTTCGGCCTGGGGGACATCTTTTCGTCGATCTTCGGCAAGCGGCGCGCGGAGGAACAGCAGGCGCCGCCCGAGCACGCCGAGGTCAGCGTCACGGTGCCGTTCCGGACCGCAGCCGTTGGCGGCAAGGTGCCGGTCACGCTGACCATGACCGACGCGTGCAGCGCATGCGGCGGCAAGGGCGGCGCACCGGGGGCCACGATGCAGACCTGTGGCGAGTGCAATGGCCGCGGGACGATTTCGTTCGGGCAGGGCGGTTTCGCGGTGAATCGGCCGTGCCCCGTCTGCCGGGGTCGCGGCATGGTGCCCTCGGTGCCGTGCCCGCAGTGCAACGGCAGCGGCGAGCAGCGGACCCGGAAGGAGTTGCTGATCACGGTCCCACCGGCGACCGATACCGGTACCAAAGTACGCCTCAAGGGGCAGGGGCCTCGCCGCTCGGCGGGCGGCAGTCCGAGCGACGTGCTGGTGACCTTCCAGGTCGAGCCGGATCGGTTCTTCCGCCGCGAGGGACTCGACATTCACTGCACGATCCCGATCGCCCTCACGCAGGCGGTGCTCGGTACGACGGTACAGGTGAAGACGATCCACGGCAGCAAGGTGAAGCTCAAGCTGCCGGCCGGCACGCAGCCGGGCAAGAAGTTTCGGGTGCGGAAGCAGGGGCTCACCAAGGGCGGCCAGACGGGCGACCAGATCGTCACGGTCGACGTGCGGATCCCGGAAAAGATGACGCCTGAGCAGGAAGCGGCGTTCCGGGAGTTCGCCGACGCACGGAAAATTTAGGCGCGACCGTCAGGTCGCGCTTCGGATGTCGGCCGTTCCAGCCGCGGCCGCCGCGCTCCCCCAGGCCGCTCACGACACGAACCAGTCCGGATTGCGGTCGATGAACTTGTCGATCCAGACATCGATGAACGAGCGCCGTTCTCGCATCATGTACCACCACCCCATGGTGCTGATGATTGCGGCGCCGATGGTGTTCACGATCATGTCCCACATGGTATCCGTCAGACCGGAGGGGTCGCCGAGCATCGGTTTCTGCATCACGGTCCCGAAGAACGAGTCCATGGCGAACTCGAAGATCTCCCACAACCCGCCGACCGCCACGGCGAAGATGAATGCGAAGAAGGCGACGAATCGAGGGGTCATCGAGAACGCGATCGCCCGGCTGGCGTTGAGCACATAGATCAGCAGGAATCCGAGGATGCCCATGAGCAACCCGGATGTGCCGTGGAGCGCGATGTCCCACCACCAGAACCTGTCGTAGTAGCTGCGGACCTCTCCCAGGAACAGCGCGGCAAAGACGAACAGCAGTGCGAGCACCTGGAATTCCGGCGGGATCTGCACCACCAGGCGGTCGCTGAACACGGTGACGAGGAGGATCAGCAACGCGATCATCATGATGAGGAACGCGCTCAGCCAGAGCCCCTTCGACACTACCACGACCAGGTCGATCGTCATCAAGGTGACGATGACGATCACGAGCCATCGCTTGATCCTGGTCGCACCTTCGAGTTTCTCCATGGCACCTTCGTGTGGCAGGTCAGTGAGGCGGCGCGCAAGATCTTCGGGCGTTCGGCTCGGCCCCTAGGAACCGGACAGCAGCTTCACCGCGTGGTCGGCGATGGCTTGCATCTGTCGCTCGCGTTCGCGTGCCCAGCGCGGCATCCGGATCCCGTTGGCGACGAAGGCGGCAATGGCGAGTCCGCCGAACATGCCGACGAGGATCAGCGCCTTGCCGGGCTTGCCGGCGGCGGCAACCACGGCGCCCATGACCGCCGACATCCCGCCCATCAGGAACCCCATTCCGGTCAGGGCCATGGCATCGCCCTTGATCGTGCTCAAGCGGAGCTGCTCGCCGTGCGCGGTCGGTTCGACGCAGATGTGCAGGTTGCCCTGGGCCCACTCGCGGAGTCCGCCCGAAGCGGTCACGGTCCCCTGCGTCCCGAACGTCGACCGGAATTCGGCGATCAACTGTTCCCATTCCCGGTCGGTCGGGGCACGCGGCAGGTCGACGACCTGGGAGACGCCGATGGGCAGTCCCATCGATCGACGGATCCGGGCGGGCGCGCCGCGGGCCTCGAGGCTCGCGACGGCGTCCCTCACACGGGCCGGTTCGATGCCGGCTTCCTGGCCGATCTGCTGGAGTTGCTCAAGGGTCAGACCACTGGATTCGGTTGGCAGCGACTGGCCGGGGGTGCTGCCCGTGGTCGCCAGAGAGAAGATGTCGCGGACTTCGTCCTCGTCGTAGCGTCGTGTCGTCATGGGGAACGAGTGTACCGGGGTGGGGGGGCTGGCGCTAGGCCGTGGCCGGGCCGCCATGCTCCGCTCCTAGTGGTGGTCCACCATCTCGACATCATGCGCGTCGCCATCCCGCCATCGAACCCCACGGGGGCACTCCTCGCTCCTCCACGTCGTTGCAACACCGAATGTGTGCCGCGACCGACATCATTGCCTCGCAGGCAATCGAACTCGCCGCTGCGCGGCTCAGAACCGATTCCCTGCTCGACAAGATGTCGGTCACATGCCTGATTCGACCACGTCTGGGCTACGCCTCACCCCTCTGCCCTCACCACCCTCATCCGCCACCACTCCCAGCACCCGAACAGGAACATGCCTGCCCCGAAGATCTGCATTCCAATCGGGTTGCGCGCCTCGAGGGTGGCGAGCACGATGAGCATGATGCCCCCGGCCAGGCGTCCAACAATGCGGCTCCGTTGAGTGCGCCTGGCGTAGAAGGCGCGTCCGATCGCGTAGCTCACGATGGCGAGGAGGAACGGCAGCAGCGCAGTCATGAAGATCGCCTTGACGATGGTTGACAACGAGAGCGCAAGCGTGGGTTCGAAGCCGCGCAGGTCGGCGGTGGTGACGCCGCGCGACTCGAGGACGGTGCGGAGACGGAGCCTGGTCCGACGGAGCCGTCCCTCGACCGCGCGCTCGGAGAGATCAAGACCCTCGGCGATCCGAGCGAGTGAATGGCCCGCGAAGTAGTGCGACTCGATCAGGTAGCGGCCATCGGGCGGCAGCTCGGCCAGGGCGGCGTGGAGGATCGTGTGCTGTTCCCTGGTCTCGAGTGCGGCACCCTCATCCGGCGCCTGGAGTGTGCCGGCCGGGACGTGGTCGAGTGGGACACTGGGGCGGCGCCTGTGCTCGTTGAAGAGGATGTTCCGGGCCACGGTCCGGAGCCAGGCACCCGGCCGGTCGGGGACACCGCGGGAGGGCCAGTAGCGGATCGCACGTAGCCAGCTCTCCTGGGCGATATCGTCGGCGAGCTGCCGATCGCCGTGGGAGGCGCGAAGAAGGGAGGCGCGGAGGCGATCGGCCTCCTTCCGCGACGCCCCCAGGTCGGTGCCTCAGGCATCGCCTCGGGCAGGTCGCGCAGCATGGCGTGCCGTTCCGGGGTGAGGTCGGGATGGTCGGGCATGGTGGAAGGTAAGGGGCCGCCCCTACACCTCGGCGGAGGCGGGTCGTGTCCGCCTCGCTGACGAGCGTATCCCCGCGTACATCATTCCCCGAGTGCCGGGCTTGTTCGGGAGGGTCTGGGGCGTCCGGGAGCGGTACCGGTTGGGTGTGGCTGGGGCTGATGTCACCAAGGCGAAGGCGATCCTTGGTTAGCCCCGCCGCGCGGCCTCGATGGTCGCGATATCGATCTTCACCATCTCCATCATCGCCTCGAACGCGCGCTTGGCCGCGGCAGGATCGGGGTCGGTAATCGCTTCCGTGAGCGCGATCGGCGTGATCTGCCAATTGAGCCCCCACCGGTCCTTGCACCAGCCGCAGGCACTCGCCTGGCCGCCGTTCTCGATGATCGCATTCCAGTAGCGATCGGTCTCCTCCTGATCGACCGTGGCGACCTGAAAGGAGAAGGCCTCGGTGTGCGGGAATGCCGGTCCGCCGTTGAGCCCGAGACACGGAATCCCCAGGACGGTGAACTCGACCGTCAGCACATCACCGGACTTGCCTGATGGATAGTCGCCGGGCGAGCGGTGAATCGCGCCCACCGCCGAATCGGGAAAGGTGTCGGCGTAGAATCGCGCCGCCGCTTCGGCGTCGCCGTTGAACCAGAGACAGATCGTGTTCCTGGCGGGTGTCGACATGTCAGCTCTCCTGGGGTGCCACCGTTGCGGTGTACCGACGACTTGCCATCACGGCCAGCACGATTCCAGCCGCGACCTGTCCCCACACGGCGACGATACGGAGCGTCGACGCAGGCACCTGCCGACTGATGAACCAGTGCACCCCCGCGCCGGCGAGCCATGCGCCGAACAACATCCAGAACATGGCGAGGGCAACGATCCGGTACCGATCGCCCAGGACGCGACGGTCCCGCTTGTCGAGCCGTGCGCCCCAGACCACCAGGGCGATCCCGAGGAGGAGCTGCACGCCGACGGCCACCGTGCGAACCGTGCTGGCGTCGGGGTGAGTGATCGGGGTGATCAGCCAGTTGCCGGCGGTACCGGCGAGTACACAGCCGAACAGGATCAGGACCACTCCACTGCCGGTGCGGATCTTCATCGGGACTCCCTGGTGAGGGGCAAGCGGCATGCTCTCACGGAACTTGGCGTGCCGCTGCCGAGGCGCAAGGGGCAGTTCACCGCGTCAGGATCGACAGGTAAGCCTGCCACGGCCCGACCTCCGCACGATACTGTTTCGCCATCACACGGGCCACCTGGGCGATGTGGCCGAGGTCGTGGACGACCCAGGTCGCGAGGAGTTGCTCCAGGGTCACGCGTCCGAAGGCCGGGTGTTCGCCGGTGAGCTGAAGTTGATCGAGGGTAAGACTCCATCCGATGAGCTCGGCGAGGTTGCGTGCCCGGAGTTCGCTGAACCGTGCGAGCAGCTCGTCGATCGACCGGCCATTGAGCGCGTTGATCGCCCCGACCCGGTCGAACGGCTCGAATCGCCGATCCGGGCCCTGCGCAAGGATGGTGCGGGCCCGGACCACCCAGTCGCTCTCCTCGGCGCCGATCAGGTGGGCCACAATCTCGACCGGGCTCCACGTGTCGTGTCCCTCGGTAGCGTGGAGCCAAGGCGTCGACAACCCCGAAAGCAGTTCGCGAAGCACGAGCGGCGTGCGTTCGAGTACCGCGGCGGCATTGGTGAGGTCAAAGGGCATGGTGCGATCCTCCGGCTACCTACTCAAGGGACTTCAACACCGCCACCGCCGCCTTCCGCACCCGCGCCTGCCCGGCCGCCACCTCTGCCGTCAAGTCGAGGTGCGGCAGCGTCATCTCCGGGATCGCCGCGATCGCACCGATGTAGTAGTCGCGCCAGGCAGCAATGATGGTCTGCTGCAACGCCGCCGAGTCGGCGGCTGCCGCGATTGCCGCCCGCGAGAGTGCTCCCTCCGCGGCAAGCCGCCGCTCGGCGATCCCCGCCATCTCGATGATCGCAGCACGAGCATACGTCGGCTCGTTGCCAGCCGTCAGGATCAGCGAGCTCGCCAGTGCACAATTCCCCACGTGCTGCAGCTCGGCGGCGCTCACCATGTCGATTCGATCGAGATCGACGTGATAGTACTGGTCGGTGAAGTGCCACATCAGCAGTCCCGGAATCCCGGCGGAGAGGAACGGGGAGTGGTCGCTCCCCCCCTCGTAGGGGTTCGCCTTGACGACCCAGCTGCCGCCGGTGGCGAGTGACTGATCGACACACCGCTGCTTGACGAAGTCGTTGAAGTAGTGCGGCCAGATGTCCTTGGCCGTCATCCGTTGGCCTTCGCCCCACTCGGTGTGCTGGTCCTCACCACGCACCCAGATCTTCGATGGATCGGGCATCTTCTCGATCAGGAAGGTGCCGCCGGTGAGCGCCGTGTTCTCGCCCACCATGTCGAGCGACATTCCCCACTTGATTCCGCGCGCCCGCACCGAATCCTCCGAGATGTAGCGCCGCGTCTGGGTGATCTCGACGCCCCAGAGCATCGTGATGGTGCGCCCCGGATCGATCTCCCCGGCTCGAAGCATCACGGCCGCCGTCCGCGCCATCTCGGCGAGCAGGCCGACACCGGTCGCGTTGTCATTGGCGCCCGGCTCCTGCACATGGGCCGAATAGACGAACCGCTCCTCCGGCGCGATCGACCCGCGGATCTCCGCCACGACGGTCCGCTCCGGCCGCTCCTCGAAGACCGACTGCACGTCGACGTGGGCACGCACCGGCCCCTTCGCCATCGCGGCCAGGAGATGTTCCTTCGACTCGAGCGAGAGGAAGATCGTCCAGATCCTGTTCGTGCTGTCGAACGCCATCGACCGGAAATTGATCGCGGTGCGATTCTTCGACTGCTGGTTGTAGGCCGGCAGCGTCTGCGCCTGCAGGATACCGATCGCGCCCTCGGGGATGGCGGTGCGGCCACGGCGCGCACCCGGTGCCGGCGCATTGATGAACACGATCTTGCCGCGCACCTCCGGACTGCCCTCAGGGACGATCTCGGCGGTGACACCGCCCGTCGGGGTGGGCCACGAGTTCGACGCCAGCATGTTGTGGTTGGTCGACCACTGCTGGAGCGGGGTCGACTCGCCCTCGAGTGTGATCGAGGCATCGAGTGGCGACCAGGCCAGCCCGCGGAGCGGACGGGACTCGATGCGGTACGTCAATCGGTCGGAGGGCTTGGCGCGATCCTCGCGCACGTAGCCGGCCGCTTCGAGGAGCCCGGCCACCGTGTCGATTCCCGCATCGAAGCCGCGGCTCCCCGGGTCGCGGTAGAACCGCTGGACGTAGTCGACGGTCGTGAACGCCCGGTCACCCGAGAGGGTCTTCCTGATCGGTTCCGTGATCGGGGCGAACGCCGGGTTGGCTCGGACCGGGCTGGCCTGCTGGGCACAGGCGAGGGTCGGGATGAACGACAGGGCGACGAGCAGGCGGAGCAGGGACACGCAAGAACCTCGAGAGGAGGGACGAGTGGGCCAGAGATCCCTCGACTACGCGCCCTCCGGGCGCTCCGCTCGGGATGACTCCTTGGAACCGGCCGGAAAGCTACACCCTTCCGATCAACACTCCGAGCGTGCCGAGGTCGGGTTCAGCTTGGTCTCTTTCGCAATCTGGTACCTCGCGGTAGACTGATTCAGACCCTGACAGGGGCCCTGCCGCCTCAGGTGCCCCGTTATCGACCCAGGAGAGTCGTTATGCCCCCCCCCCGCTCAGCCATCAGCCGACGTCTCCACACTCCTCCTGGGCCTCCACGACCAACTCCTGGCGTTGACCCTCACCGAATCGCTCGCTCGGTCGTGTCGCGTGGTTGGTGTGGCCGCGTCCTGGAACGAATTCCACGACGCACTCGATGCTCATCACCCTTCGGTTGCACTGATCGACATCCTCGTCGGTGCCGACCGTGTGATGCCCTATCTGGGAGCCATCCAACTACTGCGAGGAAAATCAGGGCCCTGGTTGGCAGCAGCTGAACTGCGGTTGGAGCCCGCTGGGCTAAATCCCGACCGGAGCCGGGGTCTGCCGACTGGAGAGGCCCCGGCGTCCGGACGCTGAGCAACACGGCAATTTCACCGAGGGATGATGATGCGATCGATGAGAACATTCGGAGCCAACATGGGCTGGGTCTGCGTCCTGCTTGCTGTCATGCCGTTAAGACTCGTGGCACAGGACCTTGAGACGGTTCTGGACGGGAGCACCTCGATCATCAGCCGCTTCACGGCGATCGGAGTTGCGCAGTCCACGATACTGGTTCCCGATCAGGACGAGAATCGAGTGCTTCTGGTCAATAGTCGAGGAGGTGCGCACCTCTCATTTGGAAGGGAGGGGTCCGGGCCGGGTGAGTTCCGCCGGATCGGCCGGCTCGGCGCGTACGGCACCGACGGATTCTGGGTCGAAGATCGAATGCAGATGCGACTCCACCTGATATCGCCAGATGCGAAGTCCCTGGGGGAGCGACCGATTCCGACGCGGATTGGGACGCATGACGACAGATCAGGCGCCGACTTCATGAGCAATGCAGGGGTCCGTGCTGCCTACACCGACGGATTGATGCTCGTGGAGGTCTCCGCGCCCGGCGAGCGTGCGTTCAGTGCCAATTGGACTGGCCGATCGTCGTCCGGCGACGACGTTGCTTTCGCTCTCGTGGATTCGAGTGGGACTGTACGAAGGATCGCCGGTTGGCGTCGCGGGGTCCGCCGTTGTTTCGCATCGCCCACTGGAGTCACGATGCGAACGCCGCTCTGCGCTGATCCAATTGTCGAGGTGAGCCCGTCTGGCGACAGGGTCCTGTTCATCGAGGGCGATGCTGATGCAGGCAAGGGACGATCACGCCAGTTTCAGGTCGTTATAGTCGATCGAAAGGGAAGCCCGGTCAGGACGAGCACGATTTCCTACGCTCCGCTCCGGATCTCCGCGACGGTCCGCGACAGCATGGTCGAGGGAGTGGCGAAGGTGTTCCCGCCGGACATGGCAAAGGCGATTCGCGCAGCTCCCGTTCCGGGGTTCTTCTACCCAGTACGCACGGCGGTTGTTGCGGATGACGGTTCATTCGCACTGGAAGTCTGGGATGCAGACTTCGATCACCGATACCGGATCTTCGGTAGTGACGGAATCGAACGCCCTTCTGTCACGTTGCCGAGTAGCGATACGGTAATCGGTATGACTGGCGTGTTCTATTACGTGCTCCGAACCGACACGGATGGGATCCAGACCCTCCTGCGCGGCCGGCGATAGTTCATGGCGGAAGTGGCAGTGACCAGGCTGCGCGTCTGTGGTGCTCGCTCGGGGTCGTCCCGGTCTCTTTCGCAATCTGGTACCTCGCGGTAGACTGATTCAGACCCTGACAGGGGCCCTGCCGCCTCAGGTGCCCCGTTATCGACCCAGGAGAGTCGTTATGCCCCCCCCCCCCCGCTCAGCCATCAGCCGGCGTCTCCACACTCCTCCTGGGCCTCCACGACCAACTCCTGGCGTCGACCCTCACCGAATCGCTCGCTCGGTCGTGTCGCGTGGTTGGTGTGGCCGCGTCCTGGAACGAATTCCACGACGCACTCGATGCTCATCACCCTTCGGTTGCACTGATTGATATCCTTGTCGGTGCCGACCGTGTGATGCCCTATCTGGGAGCCATCGTGACCCAATACAGGTCGACCGCTTTCATCCTCTGCACCGCCGATCTCGATGATCTCCTGGTGGAGCGGGCACTGGTGGCGGGCGTGGCCGGTGTGCTGGGACATGACTGCACCGCGGAGCAATTGCTCTCGGTGATCCAGTCAACTCTCCAGGGGAATGCGTGGCCCGCTGGTGTCGGCCGGCCCGCGCTGGGGCATGCCGGCCGTCAGCGCCCGCTCGTCGCCATCACGGTCAGGCAACGTCAGGTATTGGAACTCCTCTGGCAGGGATTGACACACAAGGAGATCGCCGAATTCCTTGGCCGCGGGATCAAGACGGTTGAGGGGATCGTGGGCAAGCTCCGGAGGGCTCACGGCTTGAAGCGAGGCGAAGTCGCGCCGTGGGAGGTGATGAGGAGGGGACGTCCCTCGGGCGGCGATTAGGGAAATAAGGTGGCGGGAGGGCCTAATGCGCCGTCTATTGAGGTAGGTACCGAAAGCGCATGGTGTCGGGTGGATGTCGAGGCTCGCTGGACGATAGCCTCCTGGCGTGTGAGCCCGGCGCTTCGACGGACTCTGTGATCGCAACGCTCACTGCCGCGTGGTCGGTGAGAACGGGGGTTCTGTGGACGGGAAGGATTTGTTGGGCACAACCGTGAGGTGTCGTTCTCCAAACGTGACGTGGCCGAGAGAACGACGTCTTGGTTGCAGGAGGGGAGTGCTCGCGTGTGTTCTCTTGAATGTCATCCAGCTGATGTCGGTTCACTCCCAGCGGGAATGCACCTCGAAGTGCATGCCCTCGCGACGCCTGAGTGGTCCCTCGAGACTCAGCTTGCGCTCCCTGGTTGCATGGCTGGCCATTTGCTCCGTTCTGCCCTGCGCTCCGTCGCTCGCAGCCCAAACCGGGGCCCGCATGTATTTCGGAGAAAATGTGGAGTTCGGGTCGGTCCTCTTCGGAGCGGAGACGCCCAATCAGGGCCTCTGTGTGATCGATGGATCAGATCAAAAAATCCTTTGCTTCGATCGAGCGGGGAAGTTGCGGTTCTCCGTCGGCCGACGCGGCGAAGGGCCCGGCGAGTCGACCGGCTTGTACCGTCTGGCGGTCTCCCCAACCGGTCGGGTGTTCGGTCTCGATTTCGCCCGTCAAATGGTGAATGTCTACGACCCGGGTGGGAAATTCGAGCGCTCACTCCGCTTGCCGATCCCTTTCAGTCAGGTTCTCAGTTTTCTCGCGCCCACAGACTCGCTTCTGGTTCTAACCGCGACGGCCTTTGATGCCGGCCGGGCTTCGGATTTCGGTGTGCACACGTTCCGCGTGTCCGACTCCTTGGTCTATCTCACCTCGTTCGGCCCATTGCCAGAAACGAATGATCGTCGGGTACTCTCGATGTTCGGCAGTGGGATAGCGACCCTGACGCCTCGTGGAACACTACTCTACTCACGGCGCTACCCGTATGACCTGTTCGAATTCAGTCTCGACGGGACACAGGTCCTCACGGTTCAGGGACCCGTCCATCTGACCACAAGCCTGGATGAGTTGATTGAAGTCAATCGATCTGCGACAAAGACCACGTTCAGCTATGTCGGAGCAGAGAAGCCTGAACGCGTCGGTTCGGCCTACGATGGTGGCAACGGACGATGGTATGTGATGCGGACCGATAAGGATGGGCACAAACTCTTCGATGTCTTCGACGCGCGAACGGGCCGGTGGCTTCCCAGTATCCCGTCCCCGATTCGTGATCCAGATCTCTCCCTTTTGGGAATGGACTTCAAGAACGGGTTCTATCTCGGCTCGACTCTCTGCGATGATGCGCCGTGTGTCCTCCGGGACCCGCTCAAGATCCGCGGTCCCTAACGCCGTGGTGGTGCAGTACCGCTCGACTCACCCGCAGTGAAGGAGAACTACATGTCCAGACTTCTGATCAGAATCGCAGCGACGTTGGCGCTGACGGTCGGTGGCGCCAACGCGATCGGTGCGCAGGTACTGTCACCAGGTGTGGGAACTGGAGCTAGCGCCCAGGCACAAACGCCCAATGACTGCTTCTGGTTCTGTACCAACGTTCTTCATCCGATCGACGGGACCGTCATCGGACACCAATGCAACAACTATGGCTATGGCCACGTGGTACCGGAGCACGGCTTCTCCTGCATCGCGACCTCAGAATGGCGCATCCTGGTGTCCGGGAATTTGTGTGACGGTCCGCTGGCAGTTCTCACCGCGGATGGAGTGCCGACCGTCCTTGCCAACGGGTGTTCACCGGGGAATGTGGCAGCCGCGTTCGCAACGGAAATGCCTTCTCACGGAGGGGTGATCGTAACCGCAAATAACTGGAGAGCAACATGATCCGTGTCATCATGCCACAACTGATCCTTGGGATCGTACTCGCTGCGGCTCCGGCCGCTGCTCAGTCGGTGCACCTCAGCTCCGGCTCCGGTGGAGCTACCGCGATGGCCCAGGTGCCACTGTGTGACAAGTTCTGCGTGTGGCAGACCCACCCGAACACCGGAGACCCGATCGGCGTGGCATGCATCCAAGATGTGAATTCTCCTCCGAGCAATGAACAGCACGGGAGAGATTGTTCGACCTCCGGCTTCGACTGTTCCCTATTCCATCCCTGCCCGTTTGGAAGCGCGTTCGGCATTCTCCGCCCCGACCGCACGGTGCTGGCTTCTGGCACTGGTTGCAGCTGGACTCAATTCGTGGCGTTCTCCAATGAAAGGTCTGGTGTCGGTGGAACGATGCTTCCTCTACCAGGAGGCAGGCTTATCGTCGCATCTCCGCAACCTCCCGTCCTAGTCTCCGAGTAGCATCTGGCGTGATAGGTAGGCTCAGGCGTGCCACGGGGTGCTTCGGTGTTTCTCAACGCCGAAGTCACTCCCTGGCATCGCTCGCCGACCGCCACCTGTAGGTCGCCTCTTGGTTCGATTGTCGCCGTGGAGTTCACCATTTGCTAGGTGAACAAGGCCGGGTATCGGACCCCAAGTCATCCAGTCGGTGGTGCCTGCCCCCCACCTGACGCCCGAATGACACCCGGTCACTTCATTCCATGGAGCGCACTCCGACCCCGACCCCGATCCGGAACCTGTCAACGATTGTGAGACACGGGTGACCTTACATTTACTGTGCCCCCGCCGTGGCGAGCACGTCCGCCGTCGGGTTGATCCGGAATCGACCGGAACGCTGATGTCGTTGACTTCGACGGGAGCTGGCTCCCTGAACTGAGGATGGGAGCCAGTGTCGCGGGAGGCCCACTTCTACACCCTCCCGATCAACACCCCGTGCGTCCCGCGGTCGGGTTCGCCCTGCTCCGGACGTCGCTGGTGGTAGCTGCCGTCGGGCAGCAGGTCCCACGCCTGGCGGTTGTCCTTGAGCATCAGCTCCAGCAACCGGCGCACCTCCGCCCGGTGACGCGGATCCTCGATCGGCACCGCCACCTCGACCCGACGCTCCAGGTTCCGCGGCATCCAGTCGGCCGACGAGATGTAGACCTCCTCCCGCCCACCGTTCCGGAACACCGCCGCACGTGAGTGTTCGAGGAACCGCCCCACGATCGAGATCACCCGGATGTTCTCGCTCACCCCCACGATCCCGGGCCTGAGGCAACAGATGCCCCGGATGATCAGGTCGACCTGCACCCCGGCCTGCGACGCCTCGTAGAGCGCATGAATCACATCGCGATCCACCAGCGAATTCATCTTCGCCAGGATCCGACCCTGACGCCCGGCCCGCGCATGCTCGGTCTCTCGCCGGATCGCCGCCAGGACCTTCCGCTTGAGCCACCGTGGGGCCACGACCAGCTTCCGGAACTCCCCCGGGATCGCGAATCCCGTCAGCACATTGAACAGCCCCGACACGTCGGCCCCGATATCCTCATCGCAGGTCAGGAGCCCGAGGTCGGTATAGAGGCGTGCCGTCTTCGGGTTGTAGTTGCCGGTACCGACATGGACATAGCGCCGGATCGCGGTCCCCTCGCGCCGGACGATGAGGAGGATCTTCGCGTGCGTCTTGAGACCGGCATCGCCGTAGCTCACGTGCACACCGATCTCCTCGAAGCGCTTGGCCCACGAGATGTTGTTCTCCTCGTCGAACCGCGCCTGCAACTCGATCAGCACCGCAACCTGCTTCCCCCGTTCGGCGGCATGCGCCAGCAAGCGCGCGATCTCGCCACCGGTCCGGTAGAGCGTGATCTTGATGGCCAGCACGTCAGGATCATCCGAGGCGACCGCGATCAATCGCTCGATCGAGGCGTCGAACGAATCGAACGGATGGTGCAGCAACAGGTCGCCCTCGCGGATCGCCTCGAAGATGTCACGGTGGTCGGCGAGCCGCTTCGGCACGCCCGGCACGAACGGCGGGTCCTTGAGCGCGGGCACGTCGAGCGCCGCAATCGCGTGGAGGGCGGTGGCATCGAGCAATCCCTCGACCTCGAAGATGTCGTCGCTGGTGAGTGCCAGACCCTCGCCGGCATGCGCCTCGTTGAACTCCTCGAGCAGCAGGTGCCGCATCGTGTCGGGCATCACCGGCTGCACCTCGATCCGCACCACCTCGCCGAACTTGCGGTTGCGCACCTCTTCCTGGATCAACTCCAGCAGGTCGTCGGCCTCGTCGTTGTCACCCTGACCGACCTCGAGATTGAGGTCGGTGTTGCGGGTGATCCGGAAGAAGTGGCTGCCCAGGATCGTGATCCCGGGGAAGAGCGCGTCGAGGTGCGCCTCGATCAGCAGCTCGAGCGGCAGGAACTGGTTGGCCGTGAGCAGCGGTACCCAGCGCGGCAGCAACTCGGGCACCTTGACGCGCGCGAACCGCGGCTCGCCCTGCTCGTCAAGCAGCGACACCGCGAGCGAGAGCGAGAGATTCGAGATATGCGGGAACGGGTGCGCCGGATCGACCGCGAGCGGCGTGAGCACCGGGTAGACATTCGCGAGGAAGTAGGCCGAGAGATGGGCGCGGTCGCGGTCGGGCAGGGCGGCCCAACTGTCGTGCAACACGATCCCGTGACGGGCGAGTGCCGGGACCAGGTCGAGCGTGAGGCATCGGCCGTGTTGCGCCACCATGCTCCGCGCCGTCTCGCGGATCGCGAGCAGTTGCTGGGCTGGCGGCATCGCATCGGCGACCTGCTCGCTGACGCGCGCAGCGACCTGCTCGCGGATGCCGGCCACGCGCACCTGGAAGAACTCGTCGAGGTTGCCCGAGAAGATGGCCAGGAACTTGATCCGTTCGAGGAGCGGGGTGCGCGGATCGAGCGCCTCGTGCAGCACGCGTCGATTGAACTCCAGCCAGGACAACTCGCGGTTCTGGTAAAGTGCCGGATCGTGCAGATCGGGCGGTGTCGGTGCGGTTGCTGCCACCTCGTGCCGATCGCCGGGGCGTTCGGGCAACGATGTCGTCATCGCCATTCCTCTCCGCGACGGCGCTCCGCCCCCGTCAACGCGGTGAGTGCGGTGCTCGCCAAGCCGATGATCAACCCACCCCAGAAGGCGGGCCAGAAGCCATCAATCACGAACCCGAGCCCGAACGACTGCGAGAGTCGTGCCGTCGCGAGCAGCAGCAGCGCATTCACCACCAGCATGAACAGCCCGAAGGTCAGCACGATCAGCGGGCAGGTCAGGATCGTGATCAACGGCTTGAGCAGCGCGTTGACCAGCGAGAAGACCAGGGCCACCCCGACCAGGGCGATCGGCTCGCCGGTCCAGTGAACGCCCGACACGAACGTCACCGCGACATAGAGCGCCAGTGTCGTGATCAGCAGGCGCACCACGAAGCGCTTCATGCCGCGCTCGCGATCACGCCACCACCGAGGACCAGACCGTTGGGGCCGTAGCAGACCCCGGACTGCCCGGGCGCGATGGCACGGATCGGGACGTGCAGGTCGAAGGTCACGGCGTCGCCTCGCACCTGCCTGACGGTGGCGGGCACGGCCTGGCTGCGGTAGCGGAGTTGCACCTCACACTGATCGCCCTCGGCGAGCGGGGTGTCGACCAACCAGTTGCATTCCTCGAGTGTCACGACATCGCCCAGCAGCGCATCGGCATCGCCAACCACCACTTCCCGCGTCTCCGGCCGCACCCCCAGCACGTAGAGCGGTCGACTCCGGCCACCGGGGAGTCCGCGGCGCTGGCCAACGGTGTAGCCGGCGAAGCCGTCGTGCTCGCCCACCACGGTGCCATCGGCGGTGACGAGATGGCCGGGCGAGAGGGCGGGGGCATCGGCCGGCAGGTGCTGCTTGAGCACCTGCACATAATCCCCATCGGGAACGAAGCAGATCTCGACGCTCTCCGGCTTGTCAGCGGTCACGAGGCCCGCTGCGCGTGCGGCATCCCGTGTCTCGGCCTTGGTCATCGTGCCGACCGGGGTCAGCATCCGTGCCACCACGGCACGGTCGATCCCCCAGAGGAAGTAGCTCTGGTCCTTGTTCGCGTCGTCGCCGCGGAACAGTTGGCCACCCTCGGCGCGCGCGTAGTGTCCCGTCGCGAGCCAGTCGCACCCGAGGGCATCGGCGTGGGCGAGCAAGTCACGAAACTTGGTGAACGAGTTGCAGCGCACACAGGGGATCGGGGTCCGGCCGCTGGCATACTCCTCGACGAAGTCACGGATCACCCGATCGGAGAAGCGGTCCTCGAGATTGAGGACGTAGTGCGGGATCCCGAGCGTATGGGCGACGCTCTGGGCGTCGAAGATCGAATCGAGCGAGCAGCACGGGCGGTCGGGCACGTCCTCGCCGTGGCAGAAGAGCTTCATCGTGGCGCCGATGACCTCGTATCCCTGCTCGACCAGCATCGCCGCCGCGAGCGACGAATCCACCCCGCCGCTCATCGCGACGAGGACCCGTCCCTTGTCAGGCACGTCCGAGTGCCGTGCTGAGACCGCGCACCTTCTCGACGATGCCGGGGAGGACCGCGATCACGCGTGCGATATCGGCGTCGGTGGTCTCATGCCCCATCGAGAACCGGATGGTCGAGAGCGCCATCGGACGGTCGACGCCCATCGCCACGAGGACATGGGACGGCTCGATGCTCCCGGTCGAGCATGCCGATCCACCCGAGCAGCAGATCCCCGCGAGGTCGAGATGCATCAGGAGCGATTCGGCATCGGTCCCCGGCATGCAGACCGAGAGCACATGCGGGGCACGCGGCGAGTCGGCAGCGTTGATGTGGAGGCCGGTGATCGCGGCTTGCAGCTCGGTCGCCAGTCGATCACGGAGTGCTCCGAGACGAGCGATGTGATGGTCGAGCTCGGCATGTGCGATCTGGGCGGCGCGACCCATCGCGACGGCGCCCGCCACGTTCTCGGTGCCGGGCCGGATCCCGAACTGCTGACCGCCACCATGGATGATCGCCTCGATGAGCTTGCGGTTCCGGACGATCAGCGCGCCGACGCCCTTCGGCGCCCCGATCTTGTGGCCGCTCAGTGAACAGAGATCGGCGTGGATCGCCTCGAGGTCGATCGCGATCTTGCCGAAGGCCTGGACGGCATCGGTGTGCAATGGCACGCCGGCGGCGCGACATCGCGCGCCGATCTCCGCCATCGGCTGGATCACACCGGTTTCATTGTTGACCCACATCACCGACACCAGACTGGGCTGCTCCAGGAGCACGCGGTCGAGGGCGTCCATGTCAAGGATGCCGTCGGTGCCCACCGGGAGGATCGTCTCGCGGCCACCGAGTCGGGTCACGGCGTGGGCCGACGCGAGGGCGGCCTTGTGCTCGATCGCGGTGGTCACCACATGCATCTCGCGACCGGCGGCCTTGGCGGCCATGGCGGCGCCGACGATGGCGAGGTTATCGGCCTCGGTGCCGCCCGAGGTGAAGATCACCTGATTGGGCTGGACCCCGACCGCGGCGGCGAGTTCGCGCTTGGCCTGTTCGAGGCCGGCCCGGGCCCCGCGGCCCAAGCAGTGGGCGGAGGAGGGGTTCCCCCAGCTCTCCCGGAAGAACGGCAGCATCGCGTCGAGCACTTCGGCGCGAACGGGCGTGGTCGCGGCGTAATCGAGGTAGGTCGTGGTCATGGATGGAATTTAGCACGTCATCCCGAGCGGAGGCGGCAACGCCGCCGGAGTCGGCCGAGCCGCGGCCGTCAGCCGAGCCGCGGCCGTCAGGCCGCGGTTTGCTGCGCGAATCGGAGGAGCAATGCCGAGCCGCGGGCGTCAGCCCGCGGTTTGGTGCGCGAATCGGCGGAGCGGAACCGCGGTGCGAGGCGAACACAGCCGCGGCTCGGCTTGCAGCTACAGGCTCCCCACCCCCATGGTCACCACATCAGCGACCGCGATGGTCTCCGGGGTCCAGAACCGCTCACCGTAGGCGACCCGGATCAGCGAGCCGGCATGGGCGTCCTGGGTCCGGACCAGGTCGAATAGTGGCTGCCCGGTGGGGTACAACTCGCCGCCCTGCACCGTGGAGCCATCCCACTGCGACTTGAAGCACGCCATCGCCTCGAGCTTCCGCTCGAATTGGGCCGAGGTGTCGACCACGAACGATGGCTGCACCGGATCCTCGCGGTAGGCCATCGCGTAGATCACCTTCTCGGGACGGAACTTCTCGCCGTCGGCGGGATAGTTGGCGAGGCCTGCGAGGAAGCATGCGTCCCGCACCAGCTCGCTGGCGCGGCGATGATCGGGATGTCGACCGACAGGGTAGTGGGTGATGACGACCCGCGGACGATGCCGCCGGATCGCCTCGATCACGATGCGACGCATCGCGTGGGAGTTCTCGAGGTGCCCGTCGCCCAGGTCGAGCGATTCACGCGATGTCAGCCCCAGCACGCGCGCCGCCTCCGCCGCCTCGGCGGCCCGGATTTCCGGCGTGCCCTTGGTGCCGAGCTCACCGCGGGTCAGGTCGACGGTCGCGACGGTGTGGCCCTGATCGGCGGCCTTGGCGAGCGTGCCGCCCGCCAGCAGCTCGGCGTCGTCGGGATGGGCGAAGATGGCGAGGAGGGAGGTCATGGCTGAAAGGTAGTGCGAGGTGGGTCCTGAGTCCTGCGAGGCGTCGCGATCACGGCCTCCGGCCCGCGGGAATGGATGCATGCAATCTCAGGACTCAGGACTCACCTCTACTCGTACCGCAGCGCCTCGACCGGATCCATCCGCGCGGCGCGGGCGGCCGGCAGCATCCCGAAGACCAACCCGATCAGCACAGACGCCGTGACGGCCACCACCGCGCTCCAGATCGGTGGGCCGCTGTGGAACCCGAGGACGAGTTTGAGCAGCCCGCCGAGTCCCATGCCGACGGCGATGCCGAGCAGGCCGCCGAAACCGGTCAGCGTGCCGGCCTCGACGAGGAACTGCAGCAGCACATCGCGGCGGGTGGCGCCGAGTGCCTTCCGGACACCGATCTCGCGGGTGCGGTCGGTGACCGAGACGGTCATGATCGCCATCACGCCGATGCCACCCACCAGCAGCGCCACACTCGAGAGCGCGATCATCACCAGGAAGAACGCGGAGGTGAGCGAGTCGATCACGTCGAGGATCTGATCCTGCGTCAGCATGTCGAACGAGTTCGGCTGGCCGGGCCGGATGCCGCGATCGATCCGGAGTGCCGCCGTCGCCGCATCCTTCGCCTCGGCGACCGTGACGCCGCGATCGGCGATCACGGCGATGAAGAGCGAGTTCGTCTCGTCATACCGGAAGCTCGCGCGCGCGGCGCGGTACGGGACGATGCCGCCGTCCTCGGCACCCGGCGGTTGGAAGATGTTGGCCGGTTTCTGGTAGATGCCGATGATCGTGAAGGCACGTCCACCGATCCGCACCACCTGGCCCATCGGATCAAGTCGTCCGAAGAGTCGGTCGGCGACCTCGGTTTCCATCACCACGACCGGGGTGCCAGCGGTGAGTTCTGCTTGCGAGAAGAACCGTCCGCGCAGCAGGGTGCCGCCCTGCGCCTCGAGCACCAGATTGTCGGCGCCGTAGATCATCACGCCCTGCGTGGCGGCCCCCTTCGTCTCGATGCGCTGCTGGACCTGGACCCAGAGCCCGGCATGCCGAATCTTTTCCGAGCGCGCAATCGCGCGCGCATCGGCTTCGCTGAGGACGGGGCGGATGCGCACCTCTGGCGGGAGGTTGTCCGGATTGAGTGGCACCGACGAGAAGAAGCGCATCACATAGAAGGTCTGTGGCGAGGCATTCTCGACGGTCGCGAAGATCTGCGTCTTGATCCCCTCGACCAGCGATGCCATCACCATCACGGTGCTGACCCCGATGACCACGCCGAGGATCGTGAGGGCACTCCGCAACTTGGCGGAGCGCATGCTGTCGAAGGCAAGCGCGACACCTTCGACCACCGCACGCGAGCTGCGGAACATCTACTCGGCTCCCAGGGCCACGATCGGGTCGAGCCTGGCCGCGCGGGCGGCGGGGTAGACGCCGAAGATGATCCCGGTGATGGCGCCGAGCACGAGGGCGATCCCGACCGACCAGCCGGTGACACGGGCGGGGAGCGGACTGAATGTGGCAACCAGCCAGGCGAGTCCCCAGCCGACGGCGACGCCGAGGAGGCCGCCGAGAAACGAGAGGATCACGGTCTCGACGAGGAACTGTCGGCGAATGTCGCGGCGATTGGCGCCGAGTGCCTTCCGGAGTCCGATCTCGCGCGTCCGTTCGGAGACCGACATCAGCATGATGTTCATGATCACGATCCCGCCGACCACGATCCCGATGCAGACGACCGCCGGGATCACGGTGAAGAGCAGGGCGGTGAGCGAGGTCCAGAAGGCGATCAGTGCGTCGGCCTTGTCGACGGTGAAGTCGTTGTCCTGGCGGGGCCCGAGGCGGTGTGCCAGCCGCATCGCCTCCTCCGCCCGGCTCATGGCACCGTCGATCTCCTGGGGCGTGCGCATCTTGACCGAGACCACGGTGGCGCCGCGTCGCCCCCAGATCGATTCGAACATGGGAAGCGGCAGTAGCACGAAGCCGTCAAAGGATTGACCGAGAGTCTTGCCCTTGGGGGCAACGACTCCAATGACCGTGAATTCGCGGCGCGCGATGCGCACCTTCTCGCCGATCGCGGACTCGGGTGTCCGGAAGAGCTTGTCGGCGACATCGAAGCCGACCACCGCGACCGGTCGGCGCCCCCGCATGTCGGCATCGCTGATCGGCACGCCGGCGAGCAGGGTGTAGTCCTGCACGATCAGGTAGGGGGGGGTGATCCCGAAGACGAGCACACTGCCGACCGTCTGGTTGCCCCGGACCACGTTGGCGGACGGGGTGGGCCAGCCCGACTGAAGGGCCACGGCCTCGGCATCGGGGAGCGCCGCGTCGACGTACGCGGCATCGCGGGCGGTGATGCGCGGGCGCTTGGCGAAGGCCCGGACCTGGTCGTCGGTCAGCAGGCCGACGGAGATCGGCGAGCGCCGGACCTGGAAGGCGTTGTTGCCGATGATGGCCCCGGTGAGGTTCTCGCGGACGTAGGAGTTCATCCCCTGGATGACGGCGACCACGGCCACGAGAAACGCGACCGACACGATGATGCCGAGGAGAGTGAAGAAGCTGCGGAGCTTGGCCGAGGCGATGGTGGAGAGCGCCAGCCGCAGGGCTTCGGAGAGGGGCATGCTGGAAGATAGAAGTGAGACGTGAGAAGTGAGAAGGGAGAAGTGAGAAGCGTGCTGGGCCGGCTCGATGGGCGCCGCTCGCACTCTTCCTCACCTCTCACGTCTCCCTTCTCCCTTCTCCCTTCTCCCTTCTCACGTCTCACGTCTCACGTCTCACGTCTCACGTCATTCGTACCTGAGCGCCTCCACCGGATCGAGCCGTGCTGCCTTGTTGGCGGGATAGAGTCCGAAGAAGATCCCGGTGATCGCCGAGGCGATCAGGGCCATCACCACGGACCAGAGCGGGATCACGGCGGGCAGCGGGGTAAAGCTCCGGATCGCGAGCGCGATGAGCCCGCCGAGGATCATGCCGACGATGGCGCCCATCATGGTGAGGGTGGCCGCCTCGACGAGGAACTGGAAGAGGATCTCGCCACGCGTGGCGCCTAGCGCCTTCCGGATCCCGATCTCGCGGGTGCGTTCGGTGACGGAGATCATCATGATCGCGACCACGCCGACACCGCCGACCATGAGGCCGACGCTCGAGAGCACCAGCATCACGAGGAAGAACCCGGCCGTCATCTGATTGAACGAGGCGAGGAACTGGTCCCCCGAGACCAGATCGAAGGTGTTCTCCTGGCCGGGCTTGAGGCCACGGTCGATCCGCAGCGCCATGGTGACCTCGTCCATCGCCTCGGCCTGGGAGGCTTCCTTGGTGGGGAAGACCATGATGCTGATCCAGCCGCGGTCGAAATTGCCGACTTTGGCGAAGGTGGTGTGCGGGATGATGAACTTCGGGTCCTTGTTGTCGGCGAACAGCTCGGCAGGATCCTCGTAGACGCCCACCACCGTGAACGGCAGGCCGAATATCTTGATCACCTTGCCGATCGGATCCCCGACCTCGATCAGGGCGTCGGCCGCACGCTGGTTGATCACCACGACGAAGCTGCCGAGCGCGGCATCGATGGCGCTGAAGTTGCGACCGGCGATGATCTCGCCACCCTCGACCCGCTGCCAGGTCGCGTCCATTCCCTGGACGCCGGTGTTCTCGAGGCGGCGATCCTTGTGGGTGATCGTCGAGATGCCGCCCTCGCGGACGTTCACGGCCTCGACCGCCGGGAGTTTCCGGATCAGGTCGGCCTCGTGGCGGGAGAGCCTGGGGCGTCGCCGCCATGGCGACATCTCGTCGCTGCCGTCGGAGATCTGGATCCCGTCGCGGAAGTAGCGCATCACCATGAACGACTTCGGTCCGGCGCGCGAGACGATATCGGTGACCCCGCTCTGGATGCCGGAGATCATCGATGCCATCGCGATGACCACCATGACGCCGATCGCGATCCCGAGGATGGTGAGCGAGGCGCGACTCTTGTTCGCGCGCACCGCATCGAAGGCGAGGGTGACGCCCTCGAGGGCTCGACTGACGAGGTTGCCGCGTCCGAGCGTGCTCATCTATTCCTGCCTCATCGCGGCAACGGGATCGAGCCGCGACGCCTGTCGGGCCGGCATGATGCCCGCGACCATGCCGACCAGGATGCCGAGCCCGACCCCGACGCCGATCGACCAGGGGGCGACGGCGGCCGGGAGGGGCGTGAACGCGGCGACGGCCATGGCGAGCAGCAGGCCGGCCCCGATGCCGAACAGCGCGCCGACCACCGACAGCGTGGCCGATTCGACGACGAACTGGGCCATGATGTCGCTGCGCTTGGCGCCGAGGGCCTTGCGTACCCCGATCTCGGAGGTGCGCTCGGAGACCGACATCAGCATGATGTTCATGATCACGATGCCACCGACCACCAGGGAAATGGCCACCAGGCCCGGGAGGGCAAGGAAGAGGATCGCCGAGATCTTCTCCCAGCCCGCGAGCGCGCCTTCGGCGGTCTCGAGGTAGAAGTTGTTCTCTTCGCCGGGCTTGAGCCCCCGGCGAGCGCGCATGAGGGCCGTCACTTCGTCCATCGCCTCGCGCATCTGCGGGATGTCGTCGGTCTGGATCGTGAAGTCATCGATCACGCGCGGTCGGTTCACGAGGCGCCGGACCGGGGAGGTGATCGGCACCACGGCAAACTTGTCGAGCGAGATGCCGAAGAGGGTCCCCTGCTCGGCGACCACGCCGATCACCCGATGCGGCAGCCCGCCGACCGAGATCATCTCGCCGAGCGGGTCCCGGCCATCGAAGAGCTTCTTCGCCAATTCGAAGCCGAGCACGACGACATTCGCGCCGACCTGCACCTCCTGCGGGGCGAAGGCCCGGCCCTCGGCGATGTCATAGTTCTTGATGGCAAAGTAGTCGGCATCGGTGGTCGACACCTGGATCTGTGCCGCCTCCCGGCCCTGCCAGCGGATCGTGAGCTGGTCAAAGCCCTGACGTGACATCCGCGCCGGAACCGTCACGCGCTCGCGCAGGAACTCGGCGTCCTCGTTGGTGATCCGCGGTCGACGGCTCCACTCGCGCCACTGCTCGCCCTCGACGTCCCCCGTCATGATGTTGGGACGCTGGCGCACGTGAAAGGTGTTCACCCCGACGAGCGCCCCGGCGAACTTGTCGGTCATGTAGACATTCATGCCCTGCACGATGGAGACGACCGCGATCAGGAAGGTCACGCCGATCATCACGCCGACCAGCGAGAAGAAGCTCTTGAGCTTCTGCGCGCGGATGGAGGCGAGCGCGAGCCGGACCGCTTCGTAGAGCGGCATCAGGCGACCGCGGCAGCCAGCGTGGGACGCGCCACCGCGCGATCCGTCTCGATCCGGCCATCCCGCAGCACCACGACGCGATGCGCGTGCTCGGCGATGTCGGGTTCGTGCGTCACCAGGATCACCGTCTGCCCCTCGGCCTGCAGTTCGCCGAAGACCCGCATGATCTCGACGCTGGTGGCCGAATCGAGGTTGCCGGTCGGCTCGTCGGCCAGCAGGATCGAGGGGCGGTTGACCAGGGCTCGGGCGATCGCGACGCGCTGGCGCTGCCCACCGGAGAGCTCGTTGGGCCGGTGATGCATCCGCGCTCCGAGTCCGACCCGGGTCAGCGCCTCTTCGGCGCGGCGACGTCGCTCCCGCGTGCTCGTGCCGGCATAGACCAGCGGCAACTCCACGTTGGCGAGCGCCGACGCGCGCGGGAGGAGGTTGAAGGTCTGGAAGACGAATCCGATCTCGCGGTTCCGGACCCGGGCGAGATCATCGTCGACCATCCGTGACACTTCGTGGCCATTGAGCCAGTACCGTCCCGAGGTGGGCGTGTCGAGGCAGCCGAGCGTGTTCATCATCGTCGACTTGCCGGACCCCGATGGCCCCATGATCGCGACATACTCGTTGCGATCGATCTCGAGGTCGATGCCGGCGAGCGCCCGGATGCGTTCACCACCCATCTGGTACTCCCGGGTGATGCCCTCGAGACGAATGACGGACGCGCTCATGACTTCTTCCCGGCCAGCGGCGACACCACCGGCCTGACCTTCGTCGAGTCGGTCAGGTCGCGGATGGCCTGGTAGCTTCCCGATACCACCGTCTCGCCCTCCTTGAGGCCCTCCAGGACCTCGAAGTGCTCGTCGCCGGTGATGCCCACCTTGACCGGCCGGAACATCGCGATACCGTTCTCGACCACGAACACGCCGAGTTCTTCCGGCACCTTGCTCTTCGTGGTGTCGACCAGCGGCGTGGTGGGGGCGGTGTCCCCGGTGGGCGTGCTGGCACGGGCCGTCAGCGCGATGATCGGGATGCTCAACACATCGGTGCGCTGATCGGTGATGATCCGGGCGGTCATCGACAGGTCCGGGCGCACGTCCGGCGGCGGGTTCGTGAGGGTGACCTCCACCTCGAAGTCGACGGCGCGGTCCGTGCCCTGGCCAGTCGCCGACGCTGTCGCGGCGCTGTTGGCGATCTTCGTGACGTGGCCCACGAAGGTCGTGTCAGGGAAGGCATCGATCTCGACCGAGACCGAGTCACCGAGCGCGAGGCGGACCACGTCAGTCTCGTCGACCTTGACCGTCGCCTGGATCACCGACAGGTCGGCGATCCGCATGAGCAGCCCGACGTCACGCGAGAACGTACCGGTCTGCGCGACCTCGCCCTCCTCGACCGCGAGCCGGACCACGCGACCATCGATCGGCGCGTACAGGCGGGTCCGCGCCAGATTGTCCTTCGCTTCCTTGAGCGACGCCTCGCTCTGCTGGACCTGTGCCTCGCTCGAGTGGTAGACGGCCTCGGCCACATCGAAACTCTGCTGGGCCAGCTCGACGTCCTCCTGCGAGATCAGGTTGCCGGGCTGACGCTGCAGCTCCTTCGCACGGTCGAGACTGCGCCGCGCCTGATCCCGGTTGGCCCGCGCCTGGACGAGCGAGGCCTGCATCGAGGTGAGCGCCGCCGTCGCACGATCGACCGCCCCCTTGAACTGGACCTGGTCGAGTTCGATCAGGAGCTGCCCGCGGGTCACGAGGTCACCCTCCTTCACATGGATCTTGAGGATCCGGGCCGTCACCTCGGATTGCACATCGACCTGGCTCTTTGCCTCGATGTTTCCGCTGGCCGTGACGGCCGAAACGAGGTCGCGCTTCTGGACCTGCTCCATGCGCACCTCGACCTCGCCCTTGCCGCGGCTGTTGCCCACCATGGCGGCCCCGCCGACGATGACGACGATCGCGCCGATGATGAGTCCGATCTTTGCTCCACGAGACATCTGGATCCTCTTCCGGTCAGCGAATGGGACGGCCGACGGTGGCTTCAAGCCCCACGACGGCGGTGTGATAGTCGAACACGGCGGCGACATAGTCGAACTCCGCCTGGGTCACGGCGTTCTGGGCATCGGCGATCTCGAGCGAGGTCCCGCTGCCGATGTCGAACCGTTGCTGCGCGAGACGGAGCCGCTCACCGGCCGCCGCCCGGTTGCTGTCCGCGATCGTGGCGGCCTGCCACGCGGTCTCGACCCCGAGCAGCCCGGACTGGATCTGCCCGTCGACATCGATCCGACGCGCACGCAGCGCCTCCCGCGCGTCGTCTTCCTGCGCCCGGGCCGCCGAGACGGCTGCGGCGCGGCGGAACCCGTCGAAGATCGGCAGTGACACACCGAACGAAATGCTCCATGGCTGCCTGGTGTAGCCGAACGGCCAGCCGGTGTTGCTGTCGCGGATCCGCTGCGCGACGTCCTGCTGCAGGGCCGTCCCGCTCGCATCGAGTCCGGCGAAGGCATTGCAGTCGTCGATGATCCCGCCGTTCGGCGCCGGATGCGGCGACGTGAGCCGCTCGAGGATCGCGTTCTGGAACCCGCAGTTCTGTGCCTGCCCCTTCGCACTCGACAAGGCGTTCGCGAGCAGCGGGTCGACACTGGTCGATTGCTGCGTGTAGCCCGAGATCCCCGTGCTGATCGAGAACGATGGCAGGTACTGCGCCTTGGCCGAGGTGACACCGATCGAGGCGGCCTCCTCCTGGGCGACCGCGGCCCGCAACTGCGGATTCTCCCCGTGGGCCTGGGCGCGCAACGTTGCCAGATCCCAGTGCGGAGCCGTCAGCGTGAAGCTGTCGGTCAGGCGCACCGAGGCGATGTCCGCGTCGGTCGGCATGCCCATCCGTCGCAGCAGTTCGATCTTGGCATTGGTCGCCGCCTGCCGCGCCCGAAGCAACTGCACATCCGAGGCGCTCTTCGAGACCTCGGCCTGGCGCACGTCGACCATCGTGCCGCGGCCGACCTGGAACCGCGCCTGCGTCTGCGTCAGGAACTGGACATTCCGCGCCACCTGCTGTTCGACCACCGCGACATTCGCCTCGGCCCGCAGCACCGCGAGATACTGCGAACTCACATCCGCCACCAGATTGACGCCGGCACCGGCGATATTCTCCTCCGTGGCCCGGCGCTGGGCCTTGCTCCGCTTCGGGGCAAGGAATTGGCCGTAACTGATGCCGAGGGACGCGCTGATGCTGTAACTCGACCCGAGCTGGGACGAGTTCCGGAACACCTGATTGGCAAACGTCTGGCTCCCGGCTCTCGTATAGTTGATGCCGGCATTGCTGTTGATCGTCGGCAGGAGGCCACCATAGGCGGAACGGACGTCCGCATCGGCCGGGTCCTCATCATTGAGGAACTGGCGATAGGTCGGACTGTTCGCGCGAGCCAGCCGGATCGCATCGGCCAGTGAAAGTGCCCGAGGCACGTCCTGGGCCGGTGCCAGGGAAGGTCCGATCACGAGCGCACCAAGCGCTGCCAGCACAGGAATGAATCGACGCCGCATGTTCCACCCTTCGGGGTCCCACAGGATCAGGAATGGTGCTCCACTGTGTCCAATTACGCCGACGTGACCGGTAAGTTTCAAGGTGGGACATCCACCCCTGCAGGCTCCGGCCTCTCGGCCTGGTTGGCCGTGGGGGCCGTCGTGATGCTGGTGGGTGAGGTCGCGTCGGCGCCGTCGTGGCCGCTGTTGGGATTGGGGGCGCTTGTCGCCCTGCTGGTGGCGGGATGGTCCTGGCGAGGCGGCTCGCCGAGCCGGTTCGGGGTGAGCGTGGCGCTCACCGTGATGGGAATGCTCCTCGCGACCGCGTCATTCCGGCTCTGGCAGCTCGCGGCGACCCCGGACCGTTCGGTGCGCACGGCCTCGTCGGCCGTCGTCCAGGAACGCGATCGGTTGCTCGCGACGACGGTTGCGGGTGCCCGCCAGGCGGCGAGATATGCCCTGGACCGCGCCGCCAATGTCCCGGCTGGTCAGGTGCAGGATCTCGATGATCTCCTCGTCAGCAGCGACCTGGAGCTCGGCGTGGTGGTGCTCGGCGGTGACACCGTGATCGCCGTGGGTGGGGCACAGCGGACTCAGCCGATCGCCGAGGGGGTGGCAGCCGCCGTGGTCACGACGCCCTTCGTCCGGAGTCTGGTGGTGACGGAACATCGGTCGCAGCGCGAGGCCCAGGTTGCCATCCTGCTCGATGCCTCCCCCGCAGTCCCGGTCGCCGGCCCCTCCCTCGCGACACGGTCGGGGTCGATCGGGTGGCACTGGGACAGCATGCCGCCGATCTCGACGTTCACCTCCCTCGCTGACGCCCGGGTTGCGGTGCAACGGGTGATGCGTCCGGCACCGCCGGCGGTCTCGGATCTTCGCCATCGCGAGGCGGCTCGTGCCAGATGGCTGGCCCTGACCGGTGTGCTGATCATCGCCGTGATTGCGCTTGCTTCGGGAGCGCCCGCGCTCGTTCGGCTCGGAGCGATGGTCCTGCCGCTCTGGGTCCTCGACCGCACGGGGCTGGTGCCCCCGGTCGTCGGGGGATTCGCCCTCAAGGCGCTGTTGATCGGGGTGGCGCTCCTCCTGCTCGCGGTGGCGCTCTGGCGCACACCCGCCCGGCGGAATCGCCTGGGCCTCATCGCCGCCGCCATCCTGCTCGCCATGGCTCCGTTGCTGGTGATTGCCGCTGCCAGCCGACTCTCTCCACCCGCCGAGCCGGGAACCATGCTCACCTGGTTCGCGTGGCAGGCCGTGCTCGCACTGGGGACGGCGGCGTACATGCTGCTCGCGGCTGCGCCGCTCCGTGGGGCCGACGATGCGGCGGCCTCAGGCCGGACGGCATGGCTGGCGACCGGAGTGGCTGTCCTGGTCGGGACGCTGGGGATCCTGGCCTGGCGTCCGGCCGCCCACCCGGGGGGAGTCGGCTGGCCGCTGTGGTATCTCCCCCTCTGGCTGCTCCCGGTCGGCCTGCTCCTGGCGGTGACCTCGCCGAGCGCTCGCCGGATCGCGATCACGACCACTGCGGTGGTGCTCGCGGTGCTCGCGGCGTGGGGTGCGTCGCTGGAGCAGCGGATCGCCGCCGCCAATGCAGACCTTGACGCGCTGGCGCTCCCGGTGGACTCGCTGGTGGAACAGCCCCTCCGCCAGCTCGCCGATTCGATCCGTGCCCGGGATGTCCACCTCCTCCCCGACCTGTACGCGACGTGGCACGCCTCGGCGGTGCACGACCTCGACATTCCGACGCAACTCGCGATCTGGAGTGACAGCGCCGTGCGTGGCTGGGTGGCGCTGGACTCGCTGGCGGTGAGCTGGGACGACCTCAAGCGCCTGGTGGTGGAGGACCGCGGCACCGCAGACATCGTCTCGCTGGCGCGAGGTGCCGGACGTCACCATGTCCTGATCGTCCCCGTGGATCCGACCACCACGGTGACCGTCGTGGTCGGACCGAGATCGCGACTGGTTCGACCGACGCGGTTCGGTCGTCTGGTCGGCTGGCGATCACCCGCCGAACCGGCGTACCAGCTCACCAGCCCGGCCGCCGCACCCGACGTGGTTGCCAGCGCGTTCGTCCGGCGAGAGCGGTTCGTCCGCGCCGATCGACTGGTCCGAGCGGGAGATGCGCCCCGCGTGGTCCGGGCGACGATCACGATGTCGACTCCCCAGCCGTTCCTCATTCGTGCCGCGCTGATCGTGTTGCTGGACATCCTCCTCGTGCTGCTCGCGTGGGGGGGGGTCCATCGGATGATGGGGGCGATGCACGGGCCGGCGACCGCGGTGTTCCGGCGGTCGTACCAGCGCACCGTGGTCACCGCCCTGATCTCGTTCTTCGTGGTGCCTGCGGCGTTCTTCGCCGTGTGGTCCGCGCTGCGCCTCCGGCAGGAGGTCTCGCGGTCGCGCGCGGCCGACGCGAGTCGGGCCCTGATCTCCCTCGCCGACGACCCGGCGCTCGCAGCGCCGCGCACCGGCCAGCCCACCCCCATCGACCTGGCGCTGATTGCCGACCGGGCCGGCGCCGAGTTCGGGCTCTACCGCCACGGGCGCCTCGTGGCCGGTTCGCTCGCCTTGATCGCGGATCTCGGCGTGCTCGCCCCGGTGCTCGATCCTGCCTTGTTGTCGGGGGGGGGGACGGAACCGCCGCCGCTCGCCCGTCCGATGCCCGATGCCGATGTCCGCCTCTCGGCCGAGCGGCTCGATGACGAGGTTGCCATCGCGGCCGCGCTGCCAGGGGTGGACGTCCAGCTGGCCCGGGGGCAGGTCGATCTCGCCCTGCTCCTGCTCCTTGCGTCCCTCGGTGGCACCCTTGCGGCCCTCCTCGTCGCCCGGGCCGTCGCCCGGGCGCTCGGTCAGCCGATCGAACTGCTCCGCCAACGGGCGATCGCCATCGGCCGTCGACAGCCGGCGCCCCCGCTCCGACTGCCGCCGACCGAGTTCCAACCGGTGTTCGAGGCGATCAACCAGATGGAACGGGACCTCGGCGAGAGCGAGGCCCGCCTGGAGGAGGAGACCGCACGGACGGCACGCGTGGTGGCCTGGGGAGAGATGGCACGACAAGTCGCCCACGAGATCAAGAATCCGCTCACCCCGATGCGGCTCGGCTTGCAGCACCTTCGCCGGCTCGGGGCCGACGGACGTCCGGATCTGCCCGCCCAGGTCGATGCCACCGTGGAACGGTTGCTGGTCGAGATCGATCGACTGGACCGGATTGCCCGCGCGTTTGCGCGCTTTGGTGCCCCCCAGCCGAGCGAGCGTGAGCCGTTGGCTGCCGTCGAGCTCCATGAGGTGGTGGGCGAGATCACCCAGCTCTTCACCCTCGGTGGCACGGGGCCGCAGGTGCGCGGGCCGGGTGAGGGACGGATGACGGTCTCGGCACGCCGTGAGGAGCTGGTGCAGGTGTTGCTGAACCTGGTCGACAACGCCCGGCAGGCCGGGGCACACCACATCGATGTCGAGGTCGGGCCGAGCGAGCTTCGCGTCCGGGATGACGGCCACGGGATGTCGGCGGAACAACTGGGTCGGATCTTCGAGCCCGCCTTTTCGACCACGACCAGTGGGACCGGGCTCGGGCTCGCCATTGTCCGGCGGATGGTCGAGGGGTGGGGTGCCTCGATCTCCGTGGCGAGCACGGAAGGGGTCGGGACTTCGTTCACCATCCGCTTCGCTGGCGCCTCAACCGCCGGAGGCTCACCCGCGTAGAGAACGGTGAACCGTCTGGCGTCCGATTCCCGGGCGATCCGGCCGGTCGTCACACCTTCCGGAGATGGATCATGAAGGCTCGTCTGGCAGTTCTCTCGTCGTTGGCGCTCCTGGCTGCCCCGCTTGCGGCTCAGGGTGGTGGTGGCGGCATGCGTGGCAACCCGATGGCGATGCTCGAGGTCCCGGCAACGGGGACCCTCACCGAACAACTGACGCTCACCCCCGAGCAGGTCACCAAGGTCACCGCCCTGGCCGCGGCCTACGACAGCAACACGGTCAAGGACCGGGCGGCCGTGGCCAAGCTGCTCGAGGCCGGCGACATGCAGGCGCTCCGCGGCAACGAGTCGTTCACCAAGGTGCGCGAGGCCCGGACCAAGTTCGCGACCGACCTCAAGGCACTCCTGACTCCCGCTCAGGTCGCCAAGTACGATGAGCTCTATCCGGCTCGCGGCGGACGCCGCCCCGGCGGCAATTGATGCACTCCCCTCGCGGCGGCGCGGTGTGGTTGAGCCTCGCCGTCGCGCTGGGGTGTTCGACACCGGCGGCCGATCGTTCCGATCCCGGCGCACCTCCCGCCGACCAGCCCTCCTCCGTCGCGCGGCCGACGTCCCTCGCCGACATCCCACCGGGGGACACCCTCGGACTGGTCCGGCTGATGGAATCGTTGATGGCCGATGGCGACGGTGCGCTCGCGCTGAGCGTGCGCCGGGACACGACGGTACCGGCGGTGCTGGTCGATCAGCCGCGGACACTCTCCCTCTGGCTCTACGACGACCACCCGGTCAAGCTGGTGGCAAGCGAGACCGACGCCGAGGGTCGGATGACGGCGGAGACCCGGGTCTGGTTTCATGGTGGGGAGGTCTCGGTCGTCCAGGCGCCGTTCTCGCTCCATCTCTTCGATGGCGATCGCCTGGTCCTGACGACCGATGAAGGGATGATGCCGCTCGAGCCCACCGATCAGGTCCGGATGCAACTCGAGCGCCGCATCATCGATTCGGTCAAGGCGCGGCTCGCCGTTTTCGGCGTCGCCTACCCCTAGCCAGCCGGGAGATCATCGATGCGTGCGATCGGCTACGATGCATTCGCTGGTCCCCTCACCCTGCGCACTGTCGCTGATCCGATGCCACCGGACGACGGTGTCGTGATCCGGGTCGCGGCCACCGGCATCTGCCGGAGTGACTGGCACGGGTGGCAGGGACATGATCCGGACATCACGGCCTTTCCCCACATCCCCGGTCACGAGTTCGCCGGCACGATCGCAGCCGTCGGTCGCGAGGTGGACGGCTGGCAGGTCGGTGCGCGCGTGACCGTGCCGTTTGTGTGTGGGTGCGGTCAGTGCACACCCTGCCTCCGGGGCGATCAGCAGGTCTGCCTCCACCAGACGCAGCCAGGATTCACGCATTGGGGATCGTTCGCCGAGCTGGTGGTGGTTCACCACGCGACGACCAACCTGGTGGCGCTCCCCGAGACGATCTCGATGACCACCGCCGCCTCGCTCGGCTGTCGATTTGCCACGTCCTTTCGCGCCATCACGGTCCAGGGACGGGTGCGCGAGGACCAATGGGTGGCCATCCACGGGACGGGCGGGGTCGGACTCTCGGCGGTGATGATCGCCGCCGCGCTCGGGGCGCGAGTCATTGCCATCGATGTCGATCCGATCGCACTCGCACGTGCCACCGATCTGGGCGCCGAGCACCTCGTCCGCGCGGACCAGGTCGATGTGGTCAGCACGATTCGTGAGGTGACGGACGGCGGGGCAGATGTGAGTCTCGACACCTTGGGCTCGACCGCGACAGCCACCAACAGCGTGGCGTGCCTCCGAGTCCAGGGACGTCACGTCCAGGTCGGCCTGCTTGCCGGGATCGATCGTCGACCGCCGATGCCGATGGAACTGGTCATTGCGCGCGAACTGGAGCTGGTCGGCTCACACGGCATGGCAGCGCATCACTATCCGGCGATGCTGGCGATGATCGCCGATGGGCGGCTGGCTCCTGAACGACTCATCGCGCGCACGGTACCGCTCGAACAGGCGCCGACGGAGCTGATCGCCCTCGGCGAGCGCGGGGCCGGGGGGATGGTGGTCGTCGTGATGTGACGTGAAGTGAGCCGGGAGACACGAGAAAGGAGACACGAGAAAGGAGGACGCAGAATCGATCGGCCATGGATCGCACAGCGTGTCAACTCGCTTCTCGCTGTTCGTCGCTCGGCTCTCACCGCTCGTTTCTCGTTCCCGCGCAATTCCGCATCGCTGTGCGCGCTCCGGTACCCCTGGGGAGCCGACCTGCCCCCGATCATTGCGTCATGCTCGCTCGCATCCGTTCCGCTACCGTGCTCGGTGTCGATGCCCTCGCGGTCGACGTCGAGATCGACATTGCCAACGGGCTCCCCTCGTTCACGACGGTCGGCCTCCCGCTCGGCGCGGTGAAGGAGGGGCGTGAGCGTGTCGCGGCCGCGCTCGGCAATAGCGGCTACCAGCTCCCGCTCAGGCGGATCACCGTCAACCTCGCACCGGCCGATGTGCAGAAGCGCGGCGCGGCGTTCGACCTGCCGATCGCCATCGGGCTCCTCACCGCCAGCGGTCAACTGGACACGCCCCCACTCGATCGCACCCTGCTGATGGGTGAGCTTGGACTCGAGGGCGATCTCCGACCGATCCGGGGCGCGCTCCCGGTTGCGCTCGCCGCGCGCGGCATGGGTTGCACCGAGCTCATCCTGCCCGCCGCCAACGTCGCGGAAGCGGCGGTAGTCGCGGGCGTGACGGTGCGGGGCGCGACAACCCTGGCGCAGGTGGCGGGGCATCTGGCGGGATCCGAGTCGTTGCCCTCCGAGCTGTCCGACCCGGAGTCGTTGCTGGGTCACGCACTGACGGATACTGCCGACTTCCGCGATGTAAAGGCCCAGGGGGCGGCGAAGCGGGCGCTCGAGGTCGCCGCCGCTGGGGCCCACAATGTGCTGATGATCGGTCCGCCCGGAACCGGCAAGACGATGCTCGCCCGTCGATTGCCGGGCATCCTGCCGTCGCTCTCGTTGGCCGAGGCGCTGGATGTCACACGGATTCATTCTGTCGCCGGATTGCTCCCGGCCGGGAAGGCGCTGGTGACCACGCGTCCGTTCCGGGCTCCGCATCACACCGTGAGCTACGCCGGCCTCATCGGTGGTGGCTCGATCCCGCGACCCGGCGAGGTGTCGCTGGCACATCATGGTGTGCTCTTCCTCGACGAAGTGGCGGAGCTTCCCCCCCACGTGCTGGAGGTGCTCCGGCAACCACTCGAGGACGGGGCGGTGACCATCTCTCGCGCGGCGATGACCCTCAGCTATCCGGCACGATTCCTCTTTGTGGCAGCGATGAACCCGTGTCCGTGCGGGCACGCTGGCGACCCACAACGCGCGTGCGGCTGTCCACCCCAGACCGTGCAGCGCTATCTCTCGCGGATCAGCGGGCCGCTGCTTGACCGGATGGACATTCACCTGACGGTGCCGCCGGTGGCCTATGCCGATCTGTCAGGGAGCGGGCCGAACGAATCGAGCGGGACGATCCGGGCACGAGTCGAGGCGGCGCGGCTTCGCCAGCTCGAACGGTTTCGGGGCATCGACGGGATGTACGCCAATGCGCACATGGGGCCGCGCGAGCTCGCGAGGTTCGTGAAGATCGACGCCGCGACCGAAGTCATGCTCCGGCGTGCGATCGAACGGCTCGGCCTCTCGGCCCGGGCCTATCATCGAGTCCTCAAGCTGGCGCGAACGTTGGCCGACCTGACTGGCGACGGGGAGATCGGTCCCGGGCATGTGGCGGAAGCGGTGCAGTATCGGGTACTGGATCGAAGTGAGACGTGAGCATCGCCCGGCGATCTGCCTCAGGACTGGAGCGGCCGCCGCGACGCCGCCGCGATCGCCTCACTGGCGGGCAACGCTTCGGCCGTCCCCCAGTCCGCCACGATGACGCTGCCGGCGGCCGGTCTCGCGGGCCTCGCCGCGGCGCCACCCGGGGGAGCGGCACGCCGCCTGAGTCCCGGGACCCACGGCACCCCTCGCAGACTGGTCGGTGCGCTTCAGCGTCCCTCATCCACGGTGAGTTCGAGCACCACATCCCGGGTGGCACCGGCGGGGTCTGTCCCACGCAGTGTGATCCGGTGCCGCGTTCGCGCCGCGCTGGTGTCCACGACCACCCGGATCTCGCTATCCTCGCGACTGAGGATCATCGGGGGGCGGAACACGAGGACCACGCCGGGCGGGGTGGTGGCCGAGAAGGTGATCGGGTCGTCGAAGCCCGGCTCTCGCGTCGCGAGGAGTGTCAGCGCCAGGACCTCGCCCTGGCTGATGCGCTGCACGCCGCCTTCGCGGAGTGCGAGCGTGAACCGTGGCACGGGTGGAGGCGGGGGGGGGATGAGCGATGCCACCGGGGGATTGGTGCACGCGAGGGTGAGCATGCCCACCGCGATCGCCAGCCGCCGCGTCGTGCTAGTCATCGAGTCTCCTCCGATCCCGCTTGAGTGCCCCACGCGCCTTCTTCTCCTTGAGACGCCGTTCCCTGGACGCCCGGGTCGGCTTGGTCGGCCGACGTACCCGTGGCACCGCGAGCGCCCGTCGCAGGATGCCGCCCAGCCGCCCAATCGCCGCTTCGCGATTCTGCAACTGGCTCCGCTCCGATTGGGCCACCACCCGGAGTCTCCCCTCGCCGTGGAGCCGTGCGCCAAGTGTTTCCAGCAGACGTGTCCGCTGGGTCTCGTTCAGGGATGGTGAGTTCGCGATGTCGAACACGATCTCGATCCGGGTCGAGCTGGTGTTGACGTGTTGTCCCCCGGGACCGCTGCTCCGGGTCGCGCGGACCGTGAGCTCCGCCAGCGGGATCGCGAGTGCGGGCGTGACCTGGAGGGGATCGGGAAGCGCCATGCTGGATGGTAGCCACCCGGACGTCTCTCCGCGAGGCATGATTAGCTTCCGGTATGCCCGATACGGCCGATCTTTCTGCCCATCTCGCGTCGCTCGGACGCATGCTGCTGGGGTTCTCCGGCGGGATTGATTCGACGTTCCTTGCCGTCGTCGCCGCCCAGGCCGTCCCGCCGGGACACTTTCTCGCCGTGATGGGGGTCTCGCCCTCGCTCGGTGCGGTCCAGCACGCTCATGCCCGTCAGATCGCAGCCGAGCACGGGATTCCGCTCCGCGAGATCGGGACCGATGAACTCGAGCACCCCGACTACCGAGCCAATCGGCTCGACCGCTGCTACTTCTGCAAGCAGACGCTCTGGCGCCATCTGGACGCGATCCGCGAGGCGGAGGGTTGGCAGGTGATCATCGACGGCACGAATGCCGATGATCTGGGTGAGCATCGACCCGGTCTCCAGGCCGGTCGCGAGGCCGCGATTCGATCGCCGCTGGCCGAGCTCGGCTGGCGGAAGTCCGAGATCCGCGAGGCGTCACGCGAATTGGGGATCGAGAGCTGGGATGCACCCGCGGCGCCGTGCCTTGCTTCTCGACTGACGCCGCACCTGACGGTGACGGCCGATCGTCTCGCCCAGGTCGGTCAGGCGGAGGCGTTCCTGCGGTCGCTCGGGGTCGCCGGCGACCTGCGAGTGCGGCACCTGGGATTCTCCGCTCGGATCGAGGTGGTCCCGGATCAGTTCGACCTGCTCGACGCGAACTGGTCCGCGATCACGGCACGCCTGGAGGCGCTCGGCTTCCTGGACACCGTGCGTGATCCGCGCGGGTATCGACGCGGCGCACTCACCACCTCGGGCAGCTGACCCGTGCGGTGTCTCGGGCGCGTCATGGCGCTGTTGTTCCTGCTGGTGGTGTTGGCCGTGGGCTGGCTCTATCGCACGGAGATCACCCGCTATGTGCGCGGCATCGTCGATCCGATCTCGCTGGCGCGTCGGACCGGCACGCCCTCACCGGACGCCCTGGCGTCGGCCGAGGTCAAGGTGGGGATCCTCGCACGCGAACAGCCGGATTCGGTGCTCCTCACGGCAAGCGAGTTGGCGTCCCTGCTCAGCCACGGCCACAGCATTCTCGGCTTCCCCGGCCTCGACTCGATCAGCATCGAGCTCGGCGACCGCCGCGTCCGGGTTCGCACGATGGTGAACACCGGCGTGCTTCCCGCGCGCATCCTGCAACTCTGGCCCGGTACACCCGCACCGTACGAGGAAGTGATCGCCGAGGGTGGGCTCGCGCCCGCCCGACCCGGGGTTGCCGAGTGGCAACTGGAGCGCGTGATCGTGCGGGGGATCCCGTTGCCCAGTGATGTTGTCGGTCGGCTGGTCGCGCAGGCGACGGGGCAGGGCAGTGATGGGCGCATCACCCTGCCGCTCCCGAAGGACGTGCAGGGTTTCCGTGTCCGTCCCGAGGGTGTGGCGCTCTTCCGGAGCCCGGCCTCATGAGCGCGCACATCCTGGTGGTCGACGACGAGGAATCGATTCGAGCGGTCCTCCGCCAGATCCTTCGCTACGAAGGGTACGAGGTCAGCTCGGCCTCGTCCGGTGGCGAGGCGCTGCTCATGCATCGGGACCAGATGTTCGACCTGGTCATCCTGGACGTGAAGATGCAGGGGATCGACGGACTGGACACCCTCGCCCAGTTGCGCCAGGAGGTGCCGTCGGCGCGTGTCATCATGATCAGTGGTCACGCGACCATCGGGAATGCGGTGCAGGCCGTGAAGGAGGGCGCATTCGATTTCCTGGAGAAGCCCCTCGATGCGGATCGGCTGTTGGTGACCGTGGCGCGGGCCCTGGAACACCGGCGGCTGGTCGGCGAGAACGCGCGCCTCCGTGCGGGCCTGGCCACGGCCACGGACGAGGAGTTCATCATGGTGGGCGAGAGCCCCGAGCTCGCCGAGATCCGCGCGCTCGTGGCCCGGATTGCCCCGACCGATGCACGGGTGCTCATCACGGGTGAGAACGGCAGCGGCAAGGAGCTGGTGGCGCGCGCGATCCATGCGGCCTCGTCCCGACGGGGCCGGGCGTTTGTCGAGGTGAACTGTGCCGCGATCCCGCGCGAACTGGTGGAAAGCGAACTCTTCGGCCACGTCAAGGGGGCGTTCACCGGGGCCGTGTCGGCGCAGGACGGGAAGTTCGATGCCGCCGATGGCGGGACACTCTTCCTCGACGAGATTGGCGACCTCGCCCTCGAGGCGCAGGCGAAGATCCTCCGTGCGCTGCAGGAGGGCGTGATCACTCGGGTGGGCGCGGCTCGATCGGTCAAGGTCGATGTCCGGGTCGTGGCCGCCACCAATCGGGACCTCTCGTCGGATATCGCCGCAGGGCGGTTCCGGGAGGATCTCTACTACCGCCTCGCCGTGCTGCCGATCGACGTCCCCCCCCTTCGGAAGCGCCCGGTGGACATCCCGGACCTTGTGGCGCATTTCGTCCGGGTCCTCGGCTCCGGACCGGGCATGACCCCGAAGCCGTTCAGCGCCGGGGCCATCGCGGCGCTGCAGGCGCGACGCTGGTTCGGCAATGTGCGCGAGCTGCGGAATGCGGTCGAGCGATTGCTGATCCTCTCCACCGGTCCGGAGGTCACCCTCGCGGATGTGGAGCGGGCGCTTCCCCGGGAGCTTGGACGCAACGTCGACCTGATCGGTCTCGCGGAGACCGCGCCGGAGGGATCCTATCAGGCGTTCCTCGAGGAAGCCGAGCGCGCCTTCCTCGAGGTCCGGCTGTCGGAGCACGACTGGAACGTCTCGGAGACGGCCCGCGCACTCGATATCCCGCGCTCGACCCTGCACACGAAGCTGGAACGACTCGGCATCGAACGGAGGCCATGATGGCGGAAGACCGAGACTGGGATCGCGAGATGGCGAAGATCGACCGGTTGATGGGGAAGGAACCACCGTCGCCGAGTCCGGCACCCCGGCTACCGGGGGCCTCGAATGTCGCGGCCACGACGCGTGCCACCGAGCGGAACACCAGCGGGCCGGTCGCAAACGTGCCGGTGGCCGGTGGGGGACTCCGGGTGTGGCTCACGACCCTGCTCGGGCCCGTCGGGGTCGCCGCCCTCGTGATGTGGCCCTACGGCACCACCTGCGGCACCTGGCTGTGGGTGTACCTTCTCGGGGTGCTGGCCGTCTTCGGCGCCTCGCTCATGGCAATGCGGGCGGCCTGGCAACATCGGCGGCCGATGGCCATGGCCGTCGGTGTCCTGACCCTGATTGCCGCGCTCGGTCTGGCGGCGATGATCGTGCTTCCTCGCGTCGGCTACGCGGCGGCAAGCCTCACCTGGACCTGTTCCACCTGAACCCGAGTCGTTGATCTCATGGCGAAGACCTACAAGAACTTCATCGCTGGCGAGTGGGTGGCCCCTTCCACGGGCCGCCACTTCCAGAACCGGAACCCTGCCGATACCACTGACCTGATCGGTCGCTTCCCGGACTCCGGGACGGACGACGTCAATGCGGCGGTCGCCTCGGCGCGTCGCGGCTTCGAGCTGTGGTCGAAGGTGCCGGCGCCGGCGCGGGGGGATGTACTGCGCCGGGTCGGCGACCTGATGTCCGCCCGGAAGGAACTGCTCGCCGACGCGATGACCCGCGAGATGGGCAAGGTGCTCACCGAGACGCGCGGGGACGTGCAGGAGGGAATCGATACCGCCTACTACGCCGCCACCGAAGGCCGGCGCCTGTTCGGTCACACGGTGCCGAGTGAGCTGCGACAGAAGTTCGCCATGAGCGTGCGGCGCCCGATCGGGCCGTGCGGCCTCATCATGCCGTTCAATTTCCCGCTGGCGATCCCGACCTGGAAAGCGTTCCCGGCGCTCCTCTGTGGCAACAGCATCATCCTCAAGCCGTCGGAGGATGTCCCGCACACGGCGACCCTGCTGGTCGAGATCCTGCTCGAGGCGGGCTTGCCGCCCGAGGTGGTGCAACTGGTGCACGGTGCGGAGGAAGCAGGCCGTACGCTGGTGTCCCATCCGGACGTCCCGGTGATCTCGTTCACCGGTTCGACCGAGACCGGGTCGAAGATCGGCGAGGTGTGTGGTCGGATGCACAAGCGCCTCTCGCTCGAGATGGGTGGCAAGAACGCCCAGATCGTCATGGAGGACGCCGACCTCGAGCTCGCCCTCGATGGGGTGCTCTGGGGGGCATTCGGGACGACCGGGCAGCGCTGCACGGCGACGTCACGTCTGATCGTGCATCGCAAGGTCCACGACAAGCTCGTGGGGATGGTGGTCGATGCCGCCAGCAAGCTGACGTTGGGTGATGGTCGCCAGCCGAAGACCCAGGTCGGTCCGCTGATCCATGAGGCCGCGCGCGAGAAGGTCGAGCGCTATGTCGAGATCGGTCGGGAGCAGGGCGCCGAGCTGGCCCTGGGAGGTGCCCGGCCGCGCGGAAGCCGCACCGCCAACGGGTTCTTCTACAAGCCGACGATCTTCACCAACGTGAAGAAGGGCTCGCGGCTCGCGGTCGAGGAGATCTTCGGTCCGGTGTTGAGCGTGATTCGCGTCAACTCCTACGAGGACGCCGTGAAGGTGAACAACGAGGTGAAGTACGGTCTTTCCTCGGCGATCTACACGCAGGACGTGAATCGCGCGTTCCGGGCGATGGATGATCTGCAGAACGGCATCACCTACGTGAACGCCCCGACCATCGGGGCGGAGGCCCACCTGCCGTTCGGCGGTGTGAAGCAGACCGGGAACGGGCATCGCGAGGGCGGCTGGGAAGTCTTCGAGTTCTACAGCGAGACGAAGGTGAACTACGTCGACTTCTCGGGGACGCTCCAACGGGCACAGATCGACAACTACTGACGGTGGTGTCGGAAATCAGAAGTCGGAAGTCAGAGGTCGGGTGTCGGAGATCAGGGCACCACGGAGTCCCCTACTTCCGACTTCCGACTTCCGACTTCCATCTTGCGCCCTGCCGCGCCGCGCCACTATCGTCCATCGTCACCAGCATGCATTTCGAAGGGACGGTGCGATGCGCCCACTCCGGGTGGATGGACGTCGGTCTGGCGTCATGTCGGCCGACGAAGGCTCACTCGATCTCTACCTCCAGGAGATCGGCCAGTACCCTCTCCTCACCAGGGACGACGAGCGATCGCTCAGTGCCCGAAGTCGCGCCGGCGATACGGATGCCTTCGAGACGCTGGTCCGGAGCAACCTCCGCTTCGTGGTCTCCGTCGCCAAGCGCTACCAGAACCAGGGCGTGTCCCTCGCGGACCTGATCAACGAGGGCAATCTCGGCCTGATCCGCGCCGCCCAGAAGTTCGACGAGTCGCGGGGCATCAAGTTCATCTCATATGCGGTCTGGTGGATCCGGCAGGCGATGCTGCAGGCGCTGGCCGAGCAGTCACGCATCGTGCGGGTGCCACTCAACCGGGCCGGGGAGTTCCATCGGATCGGGCGACAGGCAGCCGCCCTCCGCCAGGAACTCGGTCGGGACCCGACCGCGACGGAGATCGCCGAGGGTCTCGATCTCGATCTTCGGGTGGTCGAGGAGACGATGGTGATCAGCCAGTGGCATCTTTCGTTCGATGCTCCGGTCGCCACCGACAACGACACCCGCCTCGGCGACCAGCTCGCCGATCAGTACGGGCGAGACCCGGATGCCGATACGATCGAGCACGCGCTGATCGACCAGATCGCGCAGTCGATCGACAGTCTCGGCGCCCGTCAGGCGAGGATCCTTCGGCTCTATTTCGGACTCGATGGGGCAGATCCACTCACCCTGGAGGAGATCGGTGCCCATCTCGGGATCACCCGTGAGCGCGTCCGCCAGATCAAGGAGAAGGCGCTCTCGCGGTTGCGTGATGCCTCGGACGTGACGGCGCTCGCCTCGTTCCTCAGCTAGGCGCTGGTGCGCGTGGCACGACGCGACTGATCGGCCCCGGCTCGGGGAAGGGCACGAACCGGAGTGCCACGCCATGGCGATCGGCGAGTCGAGCTGCATCGGGATGCAGGACCTGACTCGAGGTCGACAGGATCCGCGCCAGGGTCGGGAAGTCGATCTGGTCGACCACGCGCGCGGCCGGATCGAGTCGCGGGTCGGTCTCCCGAAGGCCGCATTGCTTGAGGAAGTGACACTCGGTGGCGCCAAGTGCGGCCGCGAGTGCCACGGCGGTGATGTCGCTGCCGCCCCGACCAAGCGTTCGGAGCCGTGCGCGCTCGATCACCTGGAATCCCGCGACGACCGGCAAGGTTCCCCTCGCCAGCAGGCGCTTGAGCCGGGAGGTGCGGACCAGCGTCAGGGTGACCGCCCCGGCATGGTCCCGACCGCGGAGCCCCGCCTCCCGCGCATCGAGGGAAATCGCCGGGGACCCCAACCTCGTCAGGGCCGCGGCCATCAGGGCCGCCGTGACAATCTCCCCCGCTGCGATGGCACGCTCGGCTTCCACACCACCCGATGCCCCGCCCAGCGCCTCGCCGACATCCACCGCGAGCCGCGTCAACTGGTCGGTCACACCTCGCCGTGCGCTGGTGACCACGACCACTTCCGCGCCGACGGCATGGGCGTGCACGTGCCGAGCGGCGAGTGCGATGCGATCGGGCGTGGCGAGGGCATCGCCGCCGAGCTTGAGCACGAGGAGCGGGCGCACCGGGACCGGGGCACCTTCGAGCGTGGCTGAGTGCTGCGGCAACATTCCCGCCTCCACGGGTGGTGGCGGCATGCCGGATACAAGCACGCCCCCGGGCTGGTGCGCTCGGGGGCGGAATCTCCCTCGACGCTTTAGCACTTTGGTTCGGCACGGGGTGCCCGGCGGGTGCAAGTAGTCATAAGGAGACCGCCGTGGGGGGGAAGATGATCGGGTGCTGGTCGGGCGGCAAGGCGCGAGGATCCTCCCGCCCCTCTTGCTCTGGCCGCGCGGGTCCGATACCCTGCTGTCATGGCCACTACATCCAGCTTCGATGTCTCCACTGGCGTGGAGATCCAGGAAGTCGACAACGCCGTGAATCAGGCGATCAAGGAGATCGCCTCCCGGTACGACTTCAAGGGCACCAACTGCACGATCGAGCTCGATCGTGAGCACGCGACGATTGCCGTGCACGCGGACGACGACTTCAAGATGGACGCCGTGGTCGACATCGTGAAGAGCAAGCTGATCAAGCGCGGCGTGCCGATCCGCAATCTCACGGTGGGCGAGCCGGTTCAGGCGTCGCTCGGGACGGTCCGTCGCACCCTCTCCCTCGCGCAGGGGATCCCGCAGGAGACCGCCAAGAAGATCCAGCGGGCCATCAAGGACGGTGGATTCAAGAAGGTGCAGGCAGCGATCCAGGGTGAGGAATTGCGGGTGTCCTCGCCCTCCCGGGACGAGTTGCAGGCCGTGATGGCATTCCTGCGCGGCGAGGACTTCGGCGTCGAACTCCAGTTCGGCAACTACCGAGGATGACCGGTCAGGCGATCCGCGTTGCCGCCCTCTGGCTGGCACTCGGTTCGTGCATGCCGATCGAGGAGCCGACACTCCTGCCGGTGCCGGCCTCCGTCCAGCCTCCGATCCGGATCGGACTCGCCACCAGTGCGGCGGAAGTCACACTCTCGGGCCCGACCGGCCTCCTCCTGATCGATCCCGATGAGGGCATGGTCGAACAACTGGACGTCGACGACGCGGTGACCGTGGTGGCGCGTGGCGAGCGGGTGACCCTGACGGGGGGATCCGCCCCGCTAAGTCGTCGGCTGCTTCGGGTGGAGAGCGCCTCGCCCGGGGGCGTGGTCGACATTGATGGTCGACCGTACCGCGGCGCCGTCGAGCTCGATCGGGGTGCCGATGGCGTCCGGATCGTGAACGTCGTCGGGCTCGAGGACTATCTGGTCGGCGTCGTGAGTGCCGAGCTTGGGGCACGGCGACCTGAAGAGCTCGCCGCCGCGATGGCGCAGGCCGTGGTCGCGCGAACTTACGCGCTTCGGAATCGTGGCCGGTGGGATGCGGACGGCTTCGATCTGCTGGCCGGCGTCGCCTCACAGGTCTATCGCGGCGCCAGCGTCGAGGACGCCGTCTCGCGTGCTGCTGTCGACGCAACGGCGGGCGAAGTGCTGATGTATGATGATGATCTCATCGATGCCTTCTACTCCTCCACCTGTGGCGGCCATACCGAGGAAGGCAGTGCGGTCTTCGCGGGTGCGGACCGGCCCTACCTGCAGGCGCGGCCGGACCTCGATCCAAGTGGGCGGGCGTGGTGTGCCATCTCGCCGCGCTTCCGTTGGACCCGGCGGTGGACCGGCGGGGAGCTGGCGACGGTGCTCCGCCGAACCTTGGCGGCCGAGGGACTCTCCACGGCGAGAGCGGCCGACTTGCGCGAAGTGCGGGTGCTGAACCGGACGCCGGCTGGGCACGTGGCGTCGCTGGAACTTGTCGGCCAGCGAGGCCGGACCACCGTCCAGGGGGCTGCCATCCGGCGTGTCCTTTCGCCCCCCACGGGCGGAATCCTCGAGAGCACCGACTTCACGGTCCGCATCGGGCGAACCGGCGGCCGGATCGAACGGCTCGAGATCGAGGGACAGGGGTTCGGGCATGGGGTGGGACTCTGCCAGTGGGGCGCGATCGGCCGGGCTCGTGCGGGACAGGGCTACGGCGAGATCCTGTTGAGCTACTTTCCGGGCACTGAGCTTCGACGTATCTACTGAGCGCCATCCGGGAGAGCCGATGACCGAACGCCTTCGTCTGGGCATTGTGGGAGCAGGAGCGATCGTGCAGGTCGGCCATCTGCCGGCGCTCAGGAAGATCCGCGAGATCGAGGTCGTCGGGGTCTGCGACAATGACATGGTCAAGGCGCGCGCGCTCGCGGACCGGTTCGGGATTCCGGATGTCTATCCCGACCTCGCCGAACTGGTGGAGCTGGGCGGCCTCGACGCGCTCCTGGTCTGCACGCCCAACCACCTCCACGAGTCCCACGTCCTCTCCGGATTGAGCGCCGGCCTGCATGTGCTGGCCGAACGGCCGCTGGCCCTGACGTCGAGCGGAGTCCAGCAGATCACTCGCGCGCAGCAGAAGCAGGATCGCATCGTGATGACCGGCGCCAATCATCGGTACCGTCCCGATGTCCAGACCATCCGCTCGTTCATCCAGAGCGGTGAACTGGGTGACCTCGAATCGATCCGGGCCTGGTGGTTCCTCTCGCGGGTCGGTCGAGGTTCGCTCGGGTGGCGGCAGCGACGCGAACAGGCTGGGGGGGGGGCGATGTTCGACCTGGGCCACGCGCTCATCGACATGACGCTCTGGCTGGCCGGGTTCCCCGAGGTCGAGCGCGTGAGTGCCGTCTTCCCGGAGAAGGGGAAGGGGGTCGAGCCGAGCGGCACGGCGATGCTGGCCCTCAAGGGCGGCAGCGCGATTCACCTCGACGCCTCGTGGCGGTTCGTGGGCCCGGGCGAGCGCTTCGGGCTGTCGCTGCGCTCGTCCCGCGGGTCGGCCCGGATTGCGCCGCTCGCGGTGTGGCGGGAATTCCACGGCGTCGCGCAGGATGTCTCGACCGGCGGGGCCACCTCGCGCGAAACGCCGTTCCTGCTCGGCGTGCGCGCCCAGTGGGCGCATTTCGTCGCGGCGGTACTCGGCGAGGCCACGGCGCCATCGCTCGACGAGCAGCTCATCGGAATGCAGGTGATGAATGCGATCTACCAGTCGGCCGAGGCGGGCAAGGAAATCGCCCTGTGAGTTCGGTCGTGCGACGGCTGCTCCTCGCCGTTGCATGCCTGGCCCTCCCGACCGCCCGCGGCGCGGCCCAGGCGCCGGTGGATCGGTACCAGGTGCTCCTGATGACGATGGGCCCGGGCGCCGAGGTGTATGAGCGGTTCGGGCACAACGCGATTGTCATCGTGGACACGGTGGCCCACCGCGACTGGGTCTACAACTACGGGTCATTCGACTTCGCCGCCCCCGGGTTTGTCCGGCGATTCATCGAGGGGCGGCCGCGCTACTGGCTTGCGGTCGACAGCTGGGCGCACACGCTCGAGTCCTACACACACTTCCAGCGCCGGGTCGAGGTGCAGGAGCTGGCGCTCCGCCCCGACCAGAAGGCGGAGCTCGCGTTTCGGCTCTCGGTCAACGCCCAACCCGAGAACCGCGAATACCTCTATGACTACTTCCGGGACAACTGCTCGACCCGTGTCCGCGACATGCTCGACCTGATCCTCGGTGGCGCCCTCGGTGCCGCGACGCAGGGCGTGCCGGGAGAAGGGACGCTTCGATTCCACATGGCGCGCTCGCTCACGAATGATGTCGCGATGTACCTTGGCATCCTGACCGTGATGGGTCCCATGGCCGACCGACCGCTCGATCAATGGGACGAGATGTTCCTGCCCGAGAAGGTCCAGGCGCGCGTCCGCGAGCTGCGTGTGGCCGACGCCTCCGGGCGGATGGTGCCGCTGGTCACCCGGGAAGCCACGGTGGTCGATCTCGACGTCTACCGTGTCGAGGCCACCCCGCCGCGCTGGGCACTCCGATTCCTCGGCGCCGGGACGCTCCTGGCTGCCGTGATCCTCACGGGGGTGATGGCGGGTGGGGCCGGAATCCTCGGACGGGTTGTCGCCGGCCTCTGGGCCCTGGTCGCCGGCCTGGCCGGCGTGGCGCTGCTCTATCTCTGGTTCGGAACCAACCACGTCGCCACGGCCGGCAACTGGAACCTGCTGATCCTCTCGCCCCTCAGCCTGCTGGTACCCGCGGCGCTGGCCAGACGAGAACGGGCACGCTGGGGGGGGGCGCTGGGCATGGTGGTGGGGGCGATGGCACTGCTGGGACTGGTCTTGGCCCACCTGCCCGGGATCACGCACCAGGTGAACCTGGAACCGGCCCTGCTCACCGTCCCGCCGACCCTGTCGGTGGCGGTGCTGAGCTGGCGGCTCAGCCGCCGACGCGCGACAGCGCCGCCGTCGCCTCACTGAAGCCGGGGGCGGCGCTCGCCGCCTCACGGTACGCCGCCGCGGCCCTCGGGCGATCCCCGGCGGCCTCGAAACCGAGTCCCCGACCGTAGGCGATCAGAGCGGTGATCGGGATCCCCCCCGCGATCGGGCGGGTCGCTCGGGCCCCAAGCTGAGGCTCGGCGGCCAACCGTGCCGTGAGGGCCACGATGGCATCGGCCAGCTTTTCCCGGCTGTCGATCGCCGGATCGCCCCGGATCACGGCGATCGGCTGGCCGGTCATGGCATCGATGATCCGGGCCTGGACCTTGATGTCACCGTACTGGTCAAGCAAGGACCCGACGACCAGATATCTGGCGCCGGCGGCCGTGGCGGCCGCCCTGGCGGCCCCGAGATCGACGCGACCCGGTCGGGTGGTCGAGGTGGGTTCGACCGAAACCGGGGCCGCGGAGGCGCCCAGCCCGGTGCGGAGCAGGTCGGTGAGCGCCCGGCCAATGGCCTGATACTCATCCCGAGTGAGGCCGACCGAGCCATCGGTCTCGAAGCCACCGACCACGACCCCCGACTGCCCGGTCAGGGCGGCTGGGGCGCCGATGGCGAGGAGCGTGAGGATCGACAGGGTCGTACGCATGGCCACTCCTGGTCCAGTGAGGTCGTCACCCATGGAGACGTCCGACCCCGAGGAGGTTGGACGTTCGGGTCCCACCAAGATATATTCCCCGGCTATCGTGGCTCCGCACCGGGGCTACGGCGAATGCTCAGGAGAGATCCACACATGAAGCCGAATGTCCATCCTGTCTATCAGGTCACCAAGGCGCACTGCCAGTGCGGCAATGCGTTCGAGACCCGCAGCACCGTGCCCGAGATCTCGGTCGAAGTCTGTGGCCAGTGCCACCCCTATTATACCGGCAAGCAGCGCCTGATCGACACCGCCGGTCGGATCGACCGGTTCCGTCGGAAGTACGCCGCCACGGACTCGACCGCCAGCTGAGCGATGGATCACCGACTCCGCCAGGCGCTCGCGCGGGCGGAGGAAGTCACCCGCGCGTTGGCCGACCCGGCCGTCGCATCGGACCCCGCCAGGCTCCAGTCACTCGGCCGCGAACACGCCCGGTTTCAGCCGATCGTGCGCGCGGCCGATGCCTTGCAGCGGCTTGAGCAGGAACTGGCCGGCGCCGTCGAGTTGAGCGAAGGGGCCGATCCCGAACTGGCGTCCATGGCCGCCGCCGAGCTCGGCCCGCTCCGCAGCCAAGTTGCCGCACTCACGGCCGAGCTCGCGGACCTGCTCGTCCCGCGTGATCCCCACGACGACCGCGACGCCATTCTCGAGATTCGTGCCGGGACGGGGGGGGACGAGGCGGGCTTGTTCGCCGCGGAGTTGCTCCGGATGTACACGCGATTCGCCGAGCGTCGTGGGCTCAGGGTCGAGGCGATCTCGGAAACCGAGGGTAATGTCGGTGGGATTCGCGAGGCGGTCGTCGCCATTCGCGGGCCGGAGGCCTTCGGGCTGCTCCGACGCGAGGCCGGGGTCCACCGGGTCCAGCGGGTGCCGGCCACCGAACAACAGGGGCGCATTCACACCTCGGCGGCCTCGGTGGCCGTCCTCCCGGAGGCCGAAGAGGTGGATGTGCGGATCGACCCCCAGGAGCTGCGGATCGATGTCTTCCGTTCGTCGGGACCGGGTGGCCAGAGCGTCAACACCACCGACTCCGCGGTCCGGATCACGCACCTGCCCACGGGATTGGTGGTCTCGCAGCAGGACCAGAAATCGCAGTTGCAGAACAAGCTGAAGGCGATGGAAGTGCTCCGGGCGCGATTGCTCGACCGGATGATCGCGATCGCCGAGGCCGAGCGCTCGGCCTCGCGGAAGCAGATGGTCGGGGATGGTGATCGGTCGGCCAAGATCCGGACGTACAACTTCCCGCAGAGCCGGATCACGGATCACCGGATCGGGCTCTCGTTGCACAATTTGTCGGACGTCCTCGACGGCAGGATCGACGAACTCGTGGTGGCGCTCCGACGGGCGTCACGAGAGGAATCCCAGGATGGCTGAGCTCACGATGCTGGCACGCGGCGACCTGACGCGCGAGGCCGCGGCGATGCTGCAGGCGGCGGGAGTCCCCGATGCCCGGCGCGAGGCCAGTCGGCTGTGGCGCGACCTGCTGGCCCCGGCGGATGGGCATGCGGGGGAAGGGGGGGGGACGCTCCCGGCGCGGTACCTGGCCTGCGCCCGGCGCCGTGCGCTCGGCGAGCCACTCGCCTACGTCACCGGGTGGACGGGCTTCCGGCACCTCGTGCTGGGCACCGATCGTCGCGCCTTGATCCCGCGCCCCGAGACCGAGGGGCTGATTCCGCTGGCTATGCACAAGGTGCCGGCAGGGATGGTGGCCGACATCGGAACCGGGACCGGGGCTATCGCGTTGTCATTGGCACACGAGGGCCGGTACGATCGGGTGATCGCGATCGATTGCTCGTCACCCGCCCTGGCCCTGGCCGGGGAGAATGCGGCACGCTGCGGGCTGCCGATCAGGTTCCTGGCCGGCGACCTCACCGCACCCCTGGGCGACGCCACGGTCGACCTGCTGGTCTCCAATCCGCCATACCTTGCGGCGAAGGAGATGGATGCGCTCGATCCCTCGGTCCGTGACTGGGAGCCGGCCATGGCCCTTGATGGTGGTGTCGATGGGCTGGAGCCGTACCGCCGACTGTTGGCCGACGCGCCGCGCGTGCTCAGGCCCGGTGGCTGGATTGCGCTGGAGATCGACGCCCGACGTCCCGAGGAGACGGCCGCGCTCGCGGTGGGGACCGGGTGGTACGACGTCACCATTCACGATGACCTGTTTGGCCGTGCCCGCTACCTGTTGGCACGGCGGGAGATCATGTCATGATCGACGAGAAGGCCCAGGATCTTGGCCGGATGATCGGCCAGTCGAATGAGTACCAGGCGCTCCGGCGTGCGGAGCAGGCGATGCGCGACGACCCCGCGGCGCAGCAGAAGCTCGAGTCGATTTCGCGCCTCACCCAGGAGTTCGATGCGCTGATGGCGAAGGGCGAGCAGCCGACCGAGGAACAGGCGGCCGACTACGAGACCACACTGCGCGAATTCGAGATGTCGCCGGCGGGCCAGGGGTATCTCGTCGCGCGGACGAATGTCGACAAGCTGATGCAGCGAGTGAACAAGGCGATCGGCGATGGCATCGAGCGGGGCGCGACGAGCGGGATCATCACGCTCTGATGCCACGCGGCCGCTTCGTGGTGCTCGAGGGGCCCGAAGGGGCCGGCAAGAGCACCATCACCGCCGGGATTGCCAGTCGGCTGCGGTCGCAGGGCGTGGAGCCGCTCCTGGTTCGTGAACCGGGCGGCACCGATGTCGCCGAGGCCCTTCGGCATCAATTGCTGGATGCCGAGCGGATGTTCACGCCCGAGGCGGAGCTATTGTACATGGTGACGGCGCGGGCTGATCTGGTGGCGCGACGCATCCGGCCGGCGCTCGACGACGGCCAGGTGGTGATTTCCGACCGCTATGACCTCTCGACGTTTGCGTACCAGGGAGTTGGGCGCGGGGTGCCGAACGCCCAGATCGCTTGGATCAATCATGCCGCGACCGGAGGATTGGTCCCCGATGTGACGTTGGTGCTCGATCTGGATCCGGCAGTCGGGCGCGCCCGGCAGGCCTCCGCCGGGAAGGGAGCCGACCGGATGGAGCGCGAGAGCCTCGCGTTCCATGAACGGATCGCCGCGGCGTACCGTCTGGCAGAGGGGCCAGGGGTGTACCATCTGGACGCGAGTGCGTCTCCGGAGACAGTGCTGAATGAGGCATGGGACGCCCTCGTGCGTGCCTTTCCCGATACGTTCCGGCCATGGCCGGAGGAGCAGTGGGCATGACAGACGAAATCAGGACCAGGACCCCACATCGCTGGTGGATGGTGGCGCTGATCGCGGTGATCTCGTTCGGCAGTGGGGGCTGGTTGCTCCACGGGACCTCCGCCGATCCGGAGATGACACCCGAGCAGCTCTTTGAACAGGTGCTGGGCGCCGTCCGGACCTATTACGTCGATTCCATGCCGACCGACACGCTGCTCCACAAGGCGACGGCCGGCATGCTCGAACAGCTCGGTGACCCCTACTCGACCCTGCTCGAGGGCAAGGACTTCAGCGAACTCACCGAGCAGACCACCGGCAATTACGGTGGCCTCGGGATCCAGATCGATGTGCGCGACGGCTGGATCACCGTGGTGGCCCCCTTGCCGCAGACGCCGGCCGAACGTGCAGGGATCGAGGCAGGTGACCAGATCGTCACCGTGGCTGGCAAGTCGACCCAGGGCGTGAGCCAGGACGACGCACTCAAGATCCTCCGGGGGGCGCCCGGCACCGACGCGGTGATCCAGGTCCGTCGCCCGGGGTTCCCGGCGCTGTTGCCGTTCACGATCACGCGCGAGACGATCCACAACAAGTCGGTGCAGCCAGGGGTCCTGGTGACCCCGACGATCGGCATGGTCCGACTCACCCCGGTGAGCGAAACGTCTGCCGAGGAACTCAAGGATGAAGTGGAGCGCCTCCGGCGGCAGGGGATGACGGGATTGATCCTCGACCTGCGTGGCAACCCGGGTGGATTGCTTGATCAGGGTGTGGCGGTCTCGGACCTCTTCCTGGACAAGGGGCAGCAGATCGTCTCGACTCGGGGTCGCGCCGAGGGCACCTCGATGTCGTTTGCCGGCACCACCGACCAGGTCTGGCCGGAGATGCCGGTGGTGGTCCTGGCCGACCAGTGGACTGCCTCGGCCGCCGAGATCATCTCGGGGGCATTGCAGGACAACGACCGCGCCGTGGTGGTCGGAGTACCGACGTTCGGCAAGGGACTGGTGCAGTCGCTCTTCCGGCTCGGGTCCGACCGTGCGCTCAAGCTGACCACGGCGCGCTGGTACACGCCGAGTGGTCGGAGCATCCAGCGTGATGTGAAGAACGAGGCCGCGCAGGTCGCGGCGGTCCAGGCGATCGCGGCCGGCAATGACAGCACGGCGCTCGACTCGTTGCCCCAGCACAAGACGATCAGCGGACGGATCGTGCACGGTGGAGGGGGGATCGTCCCCGATCGCATCGTCCGGCTCGACACGCTGAGCGACGGCGAGCGCGCGTTCGCCCGGGCCGTTGCCGGCAACATCGCGGCGTATCGCGATGCGCTGGTGGCGGTGGCGCTCGACGCGAAGGAGCGGAAGACAGTGACCAGTGAGTCGTTCACGGTCACGGCGGCAATGCGGCAGGCGGTCTTCGACAAGCTGGCGGCGAAGGGTGTGATCCTGGGCGAGGCGGAGAAGGCCGGTGGGGCCACCCTGGTGGACGACCAGCTCGCGTACCAGGTGGCGCGGTACGTGTTCGGGCGCGAGCTCGAGCTCAAGCGTCAGGCGAGCGATGACCCGCAGGTGCAGGAGGCGATCCGGCTCCTCACCGCCGGGACCACGCCGCGGGCGTTGATGGCAGAGATCGTCGGGCGGTGACCGCACCGGCGGTCGCGGTGGTGGGCGCGGGGCGCGTCGGGCTGTCGCTCGCACGCGCCCTCGTCGCATCCGGGCGCGAGGTGACGGTGCTCGGCCGGGAGGATTCCGATTGGGCGTCTGCCATCGCCACCACCTCGATCGTGTTGTTGACGGTCCCCGATGATGCGCTGGAGATGGTTGCCGATCGGCTCGTGGCATCCGGTGCCATCACGGCGGCGCATGTCGTGTTGCACACGGCCGGGTCACGCAATCGCGGTGCGCTGGCAGCGTTGGATGGTACCGGGGCCGCGCTGGGATCGGTGCATCCGTTGCAGAGCTTCAGTGATCCCGCGGGCAGCCCCGCGCTGCTGCGTGGCTGTCCCGCGATTGTCGAGGGTGACGCGCGCGCGATCGACGCAGCGGAGGTGTTGGCGCGTCGGCTGGAGATGGCGCCGGTGCTGCGCGTGACCGGAGAGGCGAAGGCGCGGTACCACGCCGCGGCGGTGCTGGTCTCCAACTATCTGGTGGTGCTGGCCGACATGGCGACGCGATTGGCAGAGGATGCCGGCCTGGAGAGCGACACATCGTTGTTCGCGCCGTTGATGCGGCAGACGGTCGCGGCGCTGGAGTCAGGCGATCCCGCGAGTGTGCTCACGGGACCGATTCGACGCGGTGACGCCGCGACGGTGGCACGTCACATCGCGGCACTCGATGGCGAGGCGCTGGAGGTCTACCGGGTGTTGGGGCGTGCGACGCTTGCGCTGGCGACGCGTGCGGGGTTGGATGCTGAACAGGCCAAACGACTCAGGATGGCGCTCGTTTCCGGCGGCAATCGATAGTGACGAGTTGACGGACGAACACACCTGCGGGGCGTGCATATCGCGGCCAACAGGTGTACCTCTTGAAAGATCCTGAACATCCTCGGATCCCCTGACCGGAGCCTCGCCATGAACGCCCCCCCCCTCGACCACTCGTAGTCTGATTGCGGTGATCTGCCCGTGGGTGGCTCTGCTCGCCATCGTTGGATGTGATCAACCCGTTGGTGTCGATGGTGATCTTGGTGGTCCAGCCACCACGCCCAGTTTTTCCCTCGTCAACGATCCAACCGACATCGCAGTCTGTGGCGGCCCGGGGTTGGTCAACAATGACCGCAACGGGATCGATCGCACCTGTCTGCTGCAGGGCAACATCGGGTTGAATTTCAATCTCGCGAATGGAGTGTCCAAATTGAACATCCTCCCCGCGATGGAACCAGGGAACCTCTTCCTGAAAGACTTGACCTCAATGCCCCTCTTGTCCGAGGTGTCATCGGGTGGAGTCCCATTCAACGTGCACGGCTTGTCAGGTTCCAATCAATACTGCGGGGATACTCCAGGGGGCAGCGGCGGCCACGTACTCCGAGTGGATATCTGGCCGGCAAGCGATCCCGCGTGCAATAGCGGTGGCTCGGGCACCCTGAGGGAGATCGCGGCCCACGAGATGTCGCATGTCCTCGGTTGGAACGGCGGCCATGGCGGCTCACCGGATGCGGCAAACTCATTCACCGTCGGATGTGCAGCCTTCATCGACATCGGTACGGTGCCGCTGAGCTCAGCGGCGTGCCGCCATGACGTCGAGGCACTCTTCCGCGCAAAGGCCAGTACCTCAGGATGGACGCTCCCGGCGACATACGCCTATTCGCCGATTCTCTGGACTACCGATGCGCCGAGTTCCGCCTCGGTGGCGGTTGGCGCCACATCCCAGGTCGACATCACCCAATGGCTTGGGACCACCGGTGCGTCGGTCTCCCGGGGAAATTCCAGTGTCAGCTGGTTCTCCGGCGATACATCCCGCTTCACCGTTACTTCCAGTGGCGAACTGGCAGGCCAGTCCGTCGGATCGGCCAAGCTCTACCTCAAGGCGCCCGCCTCGACGGCGGGATACACCATCTGGACACCCTTCACGGTCAATGGCGATTCGCTCACGGTTCAGGTCAGTCCACCCGCCTATGTCGTCACCTCGGACCAGACTCCAATCACGTCCGAGGGGTATCACACCTTCACATCACATGTCGGCGATCCGGGATCGAGTCGCGTCTGGTCGGTTGACGACAGCAGGACGATTTACACCGTGCCGGACACGACGTTTTCAACTCCGGGCAACGAAGCGATCATCTGGGTCGGAGCAGGCTCCTATACCCTCCGATTTGGGGTCCTAGGCTCCTACCAGGACATCCCCGGGTGCACCGGCGGTGGCGATGGGTATGCCGCTCAACTCCCACAATCGAAGACGTCGACCGGTATCCAGAAGAAGCCCACGGGGCCGGTGCCGAATGCCGTGGAGGGGTGTCCACCGGGCGGGGACCAATAGATGCGGGCAGCAACCGTGGTGCTCACGCTGCTTGCGCTCTCGGCCTGCTCGGGGACGCCGAGCGGGCCTGGCGCGGGAGGCGGAGGACCAACGGGGAGCATCTACATCACTTGGAATGCGGAGGGCGACGCGCGCCCGCAAGTCTATCGCGTCTCGGTTCCAGATGGCAACTACGAGCAGGTGGTAGTCCCCTATCACTCTATCGGTCCGGATTTCGATGTCGATCACGACGGTTCGGGATTGCTATTCCAACCGCCGGCACCGAAACTGGCGTGGATGCCCGGGTTTGATCCAAGTCGACTGGTGGAACCTGTGAAGAACGGCTACCGACTGTCGCCCAGGATCTCACCCGACCTGAACTCCATTGCGAGTGTCATCGTTGAGCAGTTCATCCCACGCGAGATCCGGATCCTCGACATGCGGACCGGGGTCGAACGACTCATCGGCACGATGCCGCGCGATGGGGGATACAGCCTTGATCACTGGTTCGCCGGCGGCGACTCACTGCTGGTCTCGTGGTCCGGATTTCTCGGCAGGCAGGAGTACTACATTGCCCAGGCCGACGGCTCGGGGGTCACGCCATTTGACTTTCCCCTCGAACGCCATGCGTCATACTTGGCAATCTCCCCGGACGAACGCCGACTGGCGATCTCGAATCCGCGGATCAGCGACTCATTGGGCTATGCAACCGATACCATCCAGATTGCCGACATCAACCCGCCGCGCCTGGTGCGGAGCCTCGGGCTCCCATACCGGGTGGGCCAACTCGCGTGGTCTCCCGACGGCCGGTATCTGGCCCACATCGGGGCAGGATCCTACATCGAGGACGGCAAGACCACGGTCAGGGTCCTTGAGATCATCGACGTTGAATCCGGCGAACGGACCGCACTGATAACTATCCAGGATCCCGGAACGTTCGCCCGCCGGGTCAGGTGGGCGCGGAACTAGACGGGGCCGGACCAGGCGGCTGGTGGCTGTTAACCTGGCACGGCGCGAGGGGTTGGACGAGGCCGGGGTCGAGCGTCTGCGTGGGGCCTTGGGCTAGCCCCTACGGCCGCTGGTCGATCACCCGCACACCCTTGGGCACGCTGAACTCGAACGTGCTCGCCGGGATCGTCGTGTTGGTGCGGATCCGTGACAGCGTCAGGTGCCGGACAAAGAGCTTCTCGTCGATGTCGAACTTCCGGGGCAGGGAACTCGCCCGATCGATCCAGAGCGTGGCTCGCCGGAACGGCATCGTCGGCGTGAGCGGCTCGAGCAGCAGCACGTCGGCCTTGGCGCCCTCGAGCTGGTCCTCGCGCACATACGTCACCCGGTACTTCTCGAGGGGTCGCTCGAGGAACCAACCGAGCAGGTCGTACTCGTAGACCGGCCCGGCCGGCATCGGCATCCGCATCACCTGACCCGGGCTCTCCGAGGGGTTGTAGAACCAGGCGTGCTGCCCATCGAGCACGAATGCCGTCTCCTTCGGATCGCTGAAGCGCATGGCGAACCGATTGCCCATCTGGTAGAGCGTGCCGCGCGCCTCGGGCTGGTCGATGCGTGGATCCTCGAGCTTCTGCCGGAAATCGGCGCGGAACGAGGTGAGCGTCTGGTACACCCGTGCCGCACGGGTGATGACACTCTCGGCCGACGGGGAGGCTTGCGCCGATGCGCCGACCGGTCCCAGCAGCGTCAGGGCCAGCATCGCACGACGCAGCATCACGCCGCCGCCGCCGCGTGCGTCACGACGCCGCGACCGATCACCTCGGCGATCGCCGCCACCTCACGCATGGTCCGTTCGAACTGCTCGGGATAAAGCGACTGCGCACCATCGGAGAGCGCCCGTTCCGGATTCGGATGCATCTCGATCAGGAGGCCATCGGCGCCGGCCGCAATGGCGGCACGCGCCATCGGCGGCACAAGATCCCGGTGCCCGGTGCCATGGCTCGGATCGGCGACGATCGGCAGGTGCGAGAGACCGTGTACCACCGCGATCGCCGCGAGGTCGAAGAGATTGCGTGTGGTGGTGTCGAACGACCGCACGCCGCGCTCGCAGAGGATCACGTTCGGATTCCCATCGGCCAGGATGTATTCGGCCGAGAGGAGCAGCTCGGGAATCGTGGCGGAGAGGCCGCGCTTGAGGAGCACCGGCTTCTGCAACTTGCCACATTCCTTGAGCAGCGAATAGTTCTGCATGTTGCGGGCACCGATCTGGATGATGTCGGCGGTGGCCGCGACGAGCTCGAGCTGATTCGGATCCATCGCCTCGGTGATGATCAGGAGTCCGGTCTCGCGCCGCGCCATGGCGAGGAGTTCGAGGCCCTGCCGGCCAAGCCCCTGGAAGGCATAGGGGGAGGAGCGCGGCTTGAACGCCCCGGCCCGGAGCACGGTGGCGCCGGCCGCCTTGACCTGGCGCGCGGCCGTGAGGATCTGCTCCTCCGTCTCGACCGAGCACGGCCCCGCCATCACCACGACTTCCCGACCGCCGATGCACGAGCCATCCGGCAACTCGACTCGGGTCGGTTCCGCCTTCCACTCCCGTGAGACCTGCTTGTAGGGCTTCGAGACGTGGATCACCTCGGCGACACCCGAGAGGCCATCGAACCGGGCACCATCGACCCGGCCGTCGTTGCCGACCAGGCCGACGGTGGTCCGCTGGCGTCCCGGCATCGGCCGCCCCTCGTAGCCCATGGATTGGATGATCTCGACCACGGTGCGGATTTCCGCCTCGCTGGCGCCCTGCTTCATCACGATCAGCATCAGAGTGGTCCTGTCAGTACGTGGTCAGGCAGCGCCCGCGTGCTCACCGAGCCGGACGCCCACAATCGTGGAGACGCCGGGCTCCTGCATGGTGACACCGTAGACACTGTCGGCGGACTGCATCGTCCGCGGGTTGTGGGTGATGACGATGAACTGCGTCTGGGCCTTGAACTCGTCGAGGAGCTTGAGGAACCGCCCGACATTGGCGTCGTCGAGCGGGGCATCGACCTCGTCCATGAGGCAGAACGGGCTCGGCTTGGTCAGGTAGATCGAGAAGAGCAGCGACGAGGCGACCAGCGTCCGCTCGCCGGACGACAGCAGGTGGATCCGCTGCGTCCGCTTGCCGCGAGGCGCCGCATGGATCTCGATCTCCGATTCGAGGGGATCGTCGGGATCGGTCAGCTTGAGGTCACACTCACCGCCACCGAACAGCGTCTGGAAGACGTTGGTGAAGTTGGTCCGGACGGCAGTGAAGGTCTCGAGGAAGAGGGCCTTCGCGGTGCCATCGATCTCGCGGATCGCCTGCAGGAGGGTCTGTCGCGCGGCGACCAGGTCGTCGCGTTGGGCCTGCATGAACTCGAGCCGCTTCGATTCCTCCGCGTGCTCCTCCATGGCGAGCGGATTGACGATGCCGATCGCCTCGAGTGCCGTGGTGATCCGCTCGGATTCGTCCTGCAGGGTCTCCAGGTCGGCATCGACATCGGGCGCAATCGCCACCAACTCGTCGAACGGCTGCTTCCATTCGGTCTCGACGCGCTCGACCACGCGCCGTCGCTCCGCCTTCGCCTCGGTGAAGCTGATGGCGAGGCCGTGGTGCTCCTCGCTCCGCGCCTCGAGTTCGTGACGGGTGGTGTTGAGCGCCAGCTCGGCCGCATGCAATCGTTGCTGTGCCGCCTGCAGGGTGCCGTTCGCCTCACCCGCGGCAGTCTCGAGCGCGACCAGGGCCGCCGCCCGTTCGTCCCGACCGCTCTGCCACTGCAACCGTTCGGCATCGAGCGCATGCGCATCCTGCTCGAGCCGCTCGATTTCCTGGACCCGGGTCGCCTCGGTCTGGTCGGCCTCGGCGATGATCCGGGTGGCGCGCTCGATCGTGGCCGTTGCCGCACGCAGGCGCGCAGCGACATGGGCCTCCTGCACTTGCCACTCGCTCCGCGCCTCGCGGGCCCGTTCCTGTTCCGCCTCGACGTCGGTGAGAGCCAGGCGTGCGGCGCCGAGTGTGTCGTCCAGTTCCGTCCGCTGCCGCCCGCCCTGGTCGAGCAGCGTCACGACCTCCTCGCGTCGCATCGCGGCGGCGGCCTGACGCTCGGTGAGCCGGCCCAGTTGCGCCTCGAGTTCACCGAGTTCGCGATCCAGGTTCGCGAGCCGACGCGCGAGATCTTCCCGGGCCGCGACCGATTGCCGTTCCTGTTCCCGCAACGCCGCCGCGTGCTGTTCCGTCTCGCTCGCTGCCTGCTCCATCACCGCAAGCTCGCGTGCGGTCGCGATGCGCGTCTCGTCGGCGGCGGCAACTGTTGCTGTGGTCCGCGTGATGTTCCGGGACAGTTCCTGGAGCTCGGCGCGTCGTCGGAGCGGTCCGGTGGTAGTCCCCGGGCCGGTGAGCCAGATCGAGCCATTGGCGCGGCGGACCCCACGCCCCGTGTCGAGTGGCGTCGTCCCGCCAATGATCGCGGCAACCCAGGGCTCCGCGATCGGTTCGACCTTGAGGCGTGCGTCGATCGCCCCGTTCCCGGCCTCCGGGCCCGGTTGCACGGGGAGCAGGATCAGGGTGCCCGGCTGCTCGGCCTGATGCCACGCCTGGATCCGGGCAATGGTGTCGTTGTCCTTGACCAGAATGGCGTGGATGAACTCACCGAGCAGTTGCTCGGCGAGCGCGGCCTCATCTCCGTCGACGGTGATGACGTCGGCGAGCGTCCCGATCACGCCGTCGCCGAACTCCTCTCGACGCGCCAAGAGGGCCGCGGCGGCGGGTGCGACGCCGACCCGGTCGCGCTCGAGCGCCTGGAGCGCACTCTGTCGTGCCGTGAGGGTGGCGAGTTCCTCCTCGAGCGCGCGACGTTCCGCGACCTCGCGCGCCTCGCGATCGCGGGTCTCCCGCAGCTTGAGACGGGCCTGCTCGGCCGCCGCGGCCCCATGCCGCGCGTCATCGGCGTGTCGTTCGGCAACCGCCCGTGCCTCGACCAGTCGCTCGGCGGTCGACTGCCGGTCGTCCTGCAACTGCGCCTGGTGCGCCAGCTCGTCGGTGCACCGCGCCTGCAGCGAGGCCAGTTCCCCATCGAGGGCCGTGCGCTCGCCCTCGAGTTGCCGATGCCGCTCCGCGTGCTGCTGCAGTTCCTGCTCGGTGCGCCGCACCAGATCCCGCGACGTCGCGACGCGCTCGCGCCCGGCCTGCTCGACGGCGTTCCGGCCGGCGAGTTCCGCCTGGATGCGTTCGGCCTCCTGCTCGGCGGCGTGATGATCGATGGTGGCCGCTTCGAGGTCCTGACGGGCCTGCTGTCGACGCTGCTGCAACTGCTCCCGCTCGGTCATCGCGCGCTGCCGGCGCTCGGCGGCGTTGGCGATTCGCTCGGCGGCGACCGCGAGATCACCCTCGAGCTTCCCGAGCTCCAGTCGTGCCGCCGCGAGGTCCTCGACCACGGCACTCCGGTGCCGTTCCGCGGCATCGCGGCCCTCGGCGGCCGTCTCCCGCTCGGCGTCGCACGCGGCAAGCTGCTCCCGCAACCGGGGGAGCTGGCTGGTCAGCTCGGTGTGGCGCGCTTCCCAGCTCGCGGCATCCTCGGCGAGTTGCACAAGCTGGCGCTGTGCCAGGGCGATGGTCACCGCGAAGCGCTCCTCGGAGAGCGCCTTGTGGCGCTCGGCCTTGCCCTTCTGGCGCGCGAGGGACCGCAGCTGCGACTGGATCTCGGCCAGCAAGTCCTCGAGCCGTTGGAGGTCGGCCCCGGTCTCCTCCAGTCGTCGCGACGTGGCGTGACGACGATCGCGATAGAGCCCGACGCCCGCTGCCTCCTCGAACAGGGAACGGCGTTCGTCGGCGCGATCGGAAAGCAGCAGATCGATCAGCTTCGCTTCGATCACCACCCCGGCATCGCCACCGAGTCCGGTGCCGCGAAGCAGGTCCTGGATGTCGCGGAGGCGGACGTTGGTCCGGTTCAGGAGGTAATCACTCTGCCCGCTCCGGGAGAGCCGGCGAGTGATCACGACCTCGGTGAACGGCGTCGGCAATTGGCCATCACTGTTGTCGAGATAGAGCGAGACTTCCGTGACGTTCACCGGTCGCCGACCGGCGGCACCCTGGAAGATGACGTCTTCCATCTTGCCGCCACGGAGCAGGCGGGCGGATTGCTCGCCGAGCACCCAACGGACCGCATCGGAGACATTCGACTTGCCGCACCCGTTCGGTCCGACGATGGCAGTCACGCCACCCTCGAAATCGAGGGTCACGGTGTCGGCGAACGACTTGAAGCCGGAAAGTTCCAGCTTGGAAAGCTTCATGGTGTGGGAGGGGACGGGGTTCGGCACGAAAGCGCCTGCCTCGCCCGTGGGCGAGGTGGCGCCGGAATCCCGAAAGATAGCAGGACGGCTGGGGTCAGGGCTCGCCGGATCCTGGGGTGGTCACGAAGTAGGGCCGACCCAGCCGCCGTCCATCGGCATCCGCCGCTTCGCGGGTCGGATATGGCCCCACCACGACCCGAAATCCCTCGCCAGGTGCCTTCGGATCGAGGACCTTGGCCCGGAACCCGATTTCGGTGAGTTGGCGGGCAAAGGCCCGAGCATACTCCATGTTCTGGGAGGACGAGACCTGGATGAAGACCCGCTCCGCGGCAGCGGCGGCGGTGCTGTCGGGAGAGGTCGCGGCGTCGTCAGCCCCCTCGTCGCTGGCGAGCGTCCCGGCGGAGTCGGTGGCCGCTGGGGTATCCGCCAGGTCGGGTGTGTCACCGATCGGGGCGGTTCCCGAGGCCGGCACCCATGGCAATTGCAGGAATCGATCCTTGGCGGCCCCGGCCAGCCGCGTCCGCGCCGTGGGTGGCGAGGACATGATATCCCACGCCACGATGTCTTCGCCCGAGCGCACCACGAGTGTCCGGCCACCGCTCACCAGCGGCAGGTCCTCGGCCCAGGGCGCCTGGATCGTGGCCACCCGCTCCTGGCGAACAAGATCGATGAGCCAGAGTGAATCCCCAGCGGTAGGGCGGGCCAGGAGCCAGCGTCCCGAGCGGTCGGGCCGCAACTCCTTGGCCGATCCGGGGAGCGCCAGCGTGGCGAGCTCGTTCCATCCGAATCGGTCGAGGAAGACCAGGTCGCCGCGCGCTCGTGCGACGTACAACCGATGCGCGGATGGCGAGAACGCGCTGGTGATCGGCATGCCCTTGAGCCGGATGAACTCGGGCGGGGTCTCATCGCTGGGGTGGACGACCACCAGGCCGCTGTCGGTCGTGATCACCTGGACATCCCCGAACCAGCTCGAGGCCAGCTCGCCGGCCGGGACACGGAAACTCCGGACGATGCCATCCTCGTTCCGGACCTCGAGTCGCTGGCCGGCCGCGGTATAGGCCGCGAGGCCGGGTGAGAGGCCGGGGGCTCGCACCAGTCGGGCATCATTGCCCGGCACCCGATCGCCCTTCAGGACGGTCGCGGTCCGGCCACGAAAGATCACCGGGCGTCCGGTCGAGTCGATCGCGAGGACGGAGCCATCGGCGGTGCCGGTAATGCGGCGCACATCGGTCAGGTAGGTCCGCTCGCGGCGTGCGAGCAGGTCGAGTCCGATGACCTCACCCTCCGCATCGACCGCGTACACCATCCGGTCGTCGAGGTCGGTGCCGAGGGCCCGAACGATCGGGGCCATGCGGCCACGCATCTCCCAATCGAGTGGGGTGAGGGACCGGGCCTGATACAGCTGGGCGACCCCGCCCTCGGCCGGGAGCCGGAGCAACGACCCCTCGTCCGGGATGCCGGTCGGCAACTCTCGTGGTCCCCGGAGCGGCACATCGCCGCCACAGCCCGCGAGGACGGCGAGGGCGAGCAGGCCGAGTCGTGTTCCCCCCCCCACTAGTAGGTCGGTCCGAGGGAGATGGTCCAGAATGCCGAGGTGCCGGGACGCTGGATCGGCTTGGCGTAGTCGAACCGCAGGATCAGGAACCCGAAGAGGTTGGTACGGAGGGAGCCGCCCCACGAGCGGAGCGGGGTGCGCACGGTGATCGGGGACTCGCCGGGCTCCCGACCCCGGAGCTTGACCACGCTGCGGCTGTCCCAGGCCACGCCCGCATCGTAGAACACCGCCGCCTCGACCGGGGGGAGGAAGCGGGGCGACCAGTCGTAGAGGGGGGAGAGCAACGGGACGCGTACCTCGGCGTTGAACACGGCGAGCGACGTCCCGACGAGCTGGTCGAGTGCGCCACAGCCGGTGATCGAATTGGCCTCGCCGCTGGCGGTGAGGCATTCGTTCCGCCGGAACGATCCGGAGGTATACCCGCGGATCAGGTCGGGATAGCCGAGGAACTGGGTGAAACGATCGGCCTCGGACCCCGTGCGTCCGAAATAGAGCAGGCGGGTCGCGAGCGTGACGGGCCCGGCGAGCTTGTCGTAGCGCCGATAGTCGCCGGTGAGCTGGGTGTAGTTCCAGCCGCCGAGACTCTGCGAGATCGAGAAGCGGGCGCGGCGACCGAGCATCGGGCCGACGAAGCCGTAGAGGGTGTTGTCATCCACGATCGCCAGGGACGGCTGCACGAAGCCGGTCGTCTCGATCCCCTGTCGGGTGACCTTCGGGTCACGGGTGTAGATCCCGCTGATCGGATCGAAGTATTCGTCGAGCCGGATGATGGCATCGTCCACCAGGGTGCCGGAGAGTGCGAGTTCGATCCGGCGGAATCGCGAGATCGGATAGGCGGCCTGCGCGAACGCCGAACGGAGCACGATCCGTCGCACATCGGTGCGGAGCACGTTCTCGGGACTGTCCTGCACCGCGAACACGCCGCTCCCCTGGTAGAAGAAGTACGGTTCCTGCTGGACCCCGACGGCCCAGTTGAGGCGCTTCGAGATATTGCTGTACGCGGCGAGGATCTGGGCCTCCTCGATCCGGCCGTTGACATAGCCGGAGAAGAGCAGCTGGTGGTCGCCGAGCATGTCGGAGAGGGAGATCGCGGTCCCGCCGAAGACGCCGCGCCCGAAGTTGTCGCGCGTGTAGCCGATCGACGGGCGCGCCACGAAGTCGGGCGAGAACCCGACGTGATAGGGCCGCTCGGTGAAGCTGCTCGTGTCGGGCAATCCGAGGGAGGCGGAATCATTGAGTGCCTGGATGCTGAGCATCGGCGGTGGTCGGAGCGAATCGACCAGCACGCCGAGCGAGTCGGCTTGTCGGAGCCGACCGTCGGGGGAGACATAGATCGCGCCGCCGCCGGTCGAATTGACCGTGACCGTCGTGTCCCGGGGAGTCTCGGGTGCGGTTCGCGCGTCGACCAGTGTGGTGGTGACCGGACGCCACGGGGCCTTCTTGAGTGTGCGCGGGTGGTCGAGGGTGTAGACGTCGTACCGGGTGTCCTCGTAGTAGACGAACGCCAGTCGATCGGCACCCTGCGCCCAGGAGATCACCGGCGACAGCGGCGTGATGCCCTGGGCTCCGGTGAACAGGTCGGTGAGCTGGTAGCTCTGCTGATCGGCAAGGTCATAGAGGAAGATGTTGCTGACCCCGGTCCGGTCCGACACATACGCGATCGACTGGCCGTCAGGGGCCCACTGCGGGTTGACGCTCTTGCCGACGTCGGTGCCCGGGAGCAGGGTGATCCGTCCGCTGGCGACGTCGTAGGTGGCCAGTCGCTCCGGACCGAAGGTGAGCAGGTCGAAGTTCGTGGCCGGACCGCGGTCGGTCGTGAAGGCGATCGTGGTGCCATCGGGCGAGTAGACCGGATGCAGGTCGGCGTACTTGTCGTTGGTGAGACGCTGGAGATCGGTGCCGTCACTGTTGATGACGAACAGGTCGCTCACGCCGCCAGCCATGCCACTGAAGACGATCTTCGACCCGTCGGGCGAGAAGCTCGGGGTCGTGACCCCGCTCAACTCGATCGGGATCCGGCGCACCTCCTTGTTGCGCGCCGGCTCGATGATCACCAGATCGTCGTTCTTGCCGCGCTTCGCCGCGAAGACGAGGTACTTGCCGTCGGCCGACCACGCGGACGACGAATTGATGAACCGGAAGGTCTCGTAGTCCGAGCTCCAGGTGCTCTCCAGGAGCCGTCGGATCCGCTTGCCGCTCGGCACCTCGGCGAGGTACAGGTCGACGAAGAAGAAGTTCGCCTCGCTGTAATAGGCGACTCGGGTGCCGTCGGGAGAGAGGGCCGGGGCGAGGTGCAGCGTCCCGTCGCTCTGCTCCTTGGTGAGGACCGGGGTGGCGATGTCCCGGGCCAGGCTCTGGGTCCGGAGTTGGGGCAGGTACTCCTTCTGGACCGCATCGCGCCACTGATCGCCGAGCTGGACGAAGTCGAGTCCGATGACCCGGCGCATCGCACCCTCGAGCGAGCCGGAGCGGGAGGCCGAGAGGATCGCCCCGATGGCCTCGTCGCCCCAGCGCTCGCCGATGTAGCTCACCAGGGCCTGGCCGAAGCGGTACGGGAAGATGTTCGGGTCGGTCTCCATCTGGCGGATCGTCGGGAGCTTGCCCTCGACCGAGGCATCCCGCAGCCACATCGCCGTATTCGGATCGACCGGTCCGACCGACAGGTACTCGGCCATGCCCTCGACGAACCAGAGCGGGGGATTGACTGCGATCAGGGTCTGGATCCCCCCCCCGGCACGTCCGCCCGACCAGACATCATACTGGAACTGGTGCACCATCTCGTGCTGGAGCACGTGGGCGGCGTCCTCGTAGGCCCCCGTCATCGGGAAGACATTGCGGTGCTTGAGGAAGTCGGTGAAGCCCCCGGTCCCCTCGGAGACATCCCCCGGTGTGGTGTTGGTCTGCTGGAAATCGGATTGCGAGGCGTACAGGATGATCGGCTTCCGCTCCCGGAACTGGTGCCGGAGCACCCGGCTGAGGCGGGCGTAGGACCGCTCGGCCATCCGCGCGATGTCGTAGGCGGCGGCACGCTCCTCGTCGTAGTAGTACACGTCGAAGTGCTCGGTCTCGATGACCCGGAAGTCGAACGAGCTGTATTGCACCTTGTTCTGCCCGAAGTACTGTGCCACCAGCGAGGCCGGGGCGAGCAGTGTGAGCAGGAACAACGGGGTGACGAGGCGACGCATGGTGCGAACCTTTCCGGCGAGTGGAACGTCAGGCATGGGCCAGCAGCATCGGGGCATCCTGCCAGAGGCGCTCGAGACGATAGAACGCCCGGGTCTCGGGATGGAACAGGTGGACGATGATATCGGCGACATCGAGCAACACCCAGCGACCGGCGGCCAGCCCCTCGACGTGCCGGACCTTGAGGCCTTCCTGGTGGAGCGTGTCGACCAGGCGGTTGGCGATCCCGCGGACATGGGCATCGGAGGTCCCCGAGGCGATCACGAAGAAGTCTGCGGCATCGGAGAGCCCGCGCAGGTCGAGCACCAGCAGCTTGGTCCCCTTCGCATCCTCGATCGAGCTGACCACGAGGTCGACCGTGTCGGGGAGATCACGCCCCCTGGACATCAGCCTGCTCCGGTGTGCCGTCCTCGACCTGGTACGCCACGGCCCATGCCCCGGTCCCCACATGCGTCCCGAGGACGGCCGTGGCATGACTGACCATGATCTCCCGCGGTCGAAAGGCCGCGGCGAGGGCGGTGCGCACGCGTGCGGCAGCCTCGGGCGCCTCGGCATGGGCGATCCCGAAACGCAGCCGTGCCGGCCGTGGTGTCAGGCGTCGGGTCAATTCGGCCAGCACACGGGGGACGACCTGATCGCGTCCCCGGATCCGATCGACCACCTGCACGGTCCCGGCCTGATCGACCTCGAGCAGCGGACGGATATCGAACAAGCCACCGAGCCAGGCCTTTCCCTTGGAGACGCGTCCGGAACGTATCAGGTTCTCGTATTGATCCACCGTGAGCAGCAGTCCCGACTGCCCGCGGACCCTCGACAGCTCCTGCCCGATCGCCTCGGCTCCCCAGCCCGCGTCGGCCAGCTCGGCCGCCCGGAGTGCCAGCAGTCCGACGCCGAGCGAAGCGGTCCGCGAATCGACGAGGGTGACGTTCGTGATCCCCGCCGCCTGCACCGCGGTTCGTGCCGAGGCGAAGGTGCCCGACAGTCCCGCCGCCACGAAAATTCCCACCACCTCGTCGGCCTCGCTTCGCGCTGCGCGGAGTGCCTTCACGAACGCGGCCGGTGGCGGCTGGGACGTGGTCGGGAGTTTCTCGGCGCTCGCGAGGCGCCGGTAGAACTCCTCCGGCTTGAGATCGATCCGGTCGCGGAACGTCTCGTTGCCAAACATGACCTGCAGCGGCACCACGATGATGCCATGCCGATCGAGGACCGTGTCGGCCAGGTCGTTGGTCGAGTCGACGACAATCGCGACCCGGCGTCGTGCATGGGTCGTCAGCTGCCGATGCTGGCCCCGCATGTCGTCGGCCTTCCGCGCCGTCACCGTGCCCCAGCCGGCCGCCAGGGTGAAGACGGCGTCGGGCGTGTCGGTGTGGACATGCAGCTTGAGGATGTCCCCCACCACCGCCACCACCACGGAGCCCCCGAATTCGTGCAGCGTGCTCCGGACATCGTTTGCCGCCGGCAAGGCATCGCCACGGACAAGGACCTCCGTGCAGAACTGAAAGTCACGTTCGGTGGCAATCTCCGCCAGGGCGGCCGCGTTGGGTGCATCGGACGGCGACCAACGGCCCACGGGAAGTATGGGGTCGCCATCGACGGCACGGAGGAATCCCTCGATCATCCTGACGAATCCCTTACCGCCGGCATCGACAACCCCGGCCTCTTTCAGGACCGCCAGGAGCTCCGGGGTACGGGCGAGGACCCGATCCGCTTCCTCGTGGAGCCGACGGAGGAAGTGGCCGATATCGGGCGATTCGCGGCCGGCCGATTCGGCAGCGATCGCCGCATCGCGGACCACGGTGAGGATGGTGCCTTCACGGGGCTCATCGAGTGCTTGCTCGAGTTGGGTGGCGCCCTGCCTCACGGCGTGGGCCACTTGCGGGGCCGTGGCGGTGGTACCGGGACCGAGTCCCTCAGCGAACCCGATCAGGAAGTGGGCCAGCATCATCCCGGAATTGCCGCGCGCGCCGAGCACCGCCGCACGGGCAGCGGTGGCGGCCGTGGTATCGAGTGGCGCCGCGCCCAGGGCCCGGAGCGCGTCGGCCACCGAGCGAAGGGTCAGGGAGAAATTGGTCCCGGTATCGCCATCGGGCACCGGGAAGACATTGATCCGGTTGAGTTCGTCCCGACCGGCCGCCACCCAGTCGCTCGCGGCGAAAAAGCCGCGAGCGAGTCGCGCCCCGTCGAGATACGTGATCCCGATCGCCGGCGCGGACACGGGCTACGCCTCGGCGGTGATGTTGACCTTCACGTCGGCGTGGACGTCGTGATGCAGGCGCACCGGGACGGTGTGGAACCCGAGCTCCTTGAGCGGGTGCTCGAGCTCGATCTTCCGCTTGTCCACGACGAAGCCCATTGCCTCGAGCTGGTGCCCGATGTCGGCCGAGGTCACGGAACCGAACAGCTTGCCATCCTCACCGGCCTTGGCGGTGAAGCTCAGGCTGACGGCGCCGATCTGGGCGGCGAGCGTCTCGGCTTCGGCGCGGTCGGCGGCGGCGCGCGCGTCACGAACGCGGGTCTCCGCGGCGATCCGCTTCTTGTTCCCCTCGGTTGCCTCGAAGGCAAGCCCATGGGGCAGGAGGAAGTTGCGGGCATAGCCCGGCTTGACCCGGACCAGGTCGCCGGCCTTGCCGAGGGACGGAACGGTGTCACGGAGGATGAGGTCGATCATCGAGTTGCTCCTTCGGGAGGCGCCATCCGGCGCCGGAAATCGAACCAGGTGTCGGCCGTGCCGACCAGCACGCACGGCACCACGGCCAATGGTAACAGCAGGATCGCGGTGACCGACAGGAGCACCACGAACGGAATCGGGGCAGGCCGAAGCGAGGTCTGGACGATCGCCAACCCCCGGACGGCATACAACGTCAGCATGAACAGCAACAGGTTCCCCGCAACGAGCCCCGGGGCACCGGCCCGAGGCAGCAACAGCACACCGCCCGCCGAGAGGATCAGGACCCAGACGAGATGGTCGTTGAACCGGAGTTCGCGGAACGGCTTCGGTCTGGCACCGATCGGCAGGGAGGCGAGCCGCCAATACCAGGACCACGCCAGGTAGCCCCCGGCCATCGCCATGATTGCGAGCACCGCCGGCAGCAGGTCGGAGGCGTCGCGGAGGGCGCTCACCATCTGCATCGCCGTCGACGATACCCCGTTGACCGCGCCCTCGCCGGCGAGCGGTGGGCGCTCGGGCAGGGTCGGCGAGACCGCATGCCACGCCGCCCAGTAGTCCGAGACGAACGAGGACTTCAGCGTGGACCAACGGAGCCCCAGTGCGACGAACCAGCCGATGGTGATGGCCGCCGCCGCGCTGGTCGCGATCAGCGTGCGCGTGAAGAGCGAGCGCACGCCCCACAGGGTGACGATCACGAAGGCGCCCGTGAAGAATGCCCCGGCCGCGCGGATGGTCCGTCCGGTGAGAGTCACCGGGAGACGGAGGGTGACGACCGCGGCCACGATGCTGAGTCCGATCCAGAACCATTCACGGCCGGTGCGCGGCCGTGACAGCAGGAGCAGGATCGCGAGCGGCCCCATCACGAACGCCTTTGGCGCGGTGAGGAGGTAGCCGATCAGGACCAGCACGCCCAGCCACTGCCCCCGGCGCGTCGCCGGGCCGGGGGCGGGTGGCAACCGACTCAGCCTGTGAAGCCCTTGATGTAGGGCAACAGGGCGATCTCGCGGGCGCGCTTGATGGCGCGCGAGAGCTGCCGCTGGTGCCGGGCACAGGTTCCCGACAGCCGCGACGGCAGGATCTTGCCGCGCTCGGTCAGGAATCGGGTGAGGAGCCGTTCGTCCTTGAAATCGACGACCCGGACGCCGCTCTCGCAGACGGCACAGGTCTTGTTCGGGCGGGCCATTACTCGTCCTCCCCATCACGCTCGGCAGCAGCGCTCGACATGGTGGCGCCCTCGTCGAGAACGATCAGGTGGCGGATGACCGCCTCGTCGAGCTTGAGCGACCGCTCGAACTCGGGAAGCATCTCCGGGGTGGCCTCGAACTTGGCGACGACGTAGAACCCGGTCTCGCGATTCGCGATCGGATAGGCCATCGTCCGCTTGCCCCACATGTCGAGTGCGACCGGCTCGCCGCTCTCCTGCGGGATCATGGCGTGATGCTTGTTCATTTTTTCGGTGATGGCGGCTTCCTCGAGGGTACTGTCGAGGATGTAGACCGCCTCGTATGTGCGGGACATCGGCACCTTCCTTCGGTCTGGGGAATCGCCCCGGGGCTGGTGCGGCGCCCGAGGAGGATGAATTGAGACAGCCCTCAAAGATAAAAGCGAGAAGGCGAGAAAGCGAGAAGGGGTTGGGCCGGGTGGCCCTGGCCACTTGATTTCCCGCGGACAAACTCCTGGGGGCCGCGCGCATGACCGGTGATCAAGACCGGGGGCTGGGACAATCGGGATCCAACCCTGCCCGGACGCTCGCGGTCTTCCTGTCGATCCTCCTGTGCCCGGTGGTTTCCCAGCCGCTCGTGAGTCAGGGGCCACCCCCGGCCGGCATCCGACTCCCTGTCAGGGAGCGTGCTGCGCCGCTCCCGAAGCTCGCGACGCGGCAGCGCGGAAGGGGCTCTGGCACTCTACTCGGGGCGGTCATCGGCGGGGCGATCGGCGCTTACCTCGGCAAGCTCGGTTCGAGGCCGCCTGGGCCCGGCGGCGGGGATGGTCTGGGGAAGTCTGCCTATCTCATCGCCATACCCCTGGGGGTAGGCGTTGGTGCACTCGTGGGGTACATCGCCGGAGATCAGGGCTAGGGCAGGGGGCGCGCCTCCGCCGCCCGGGCGTGGCCCTCGAGCCCCTCGAGCCGGGCCAGCCGGGCGGTGGCGAGCCCCAGTTGGGTCGGATCGTCGATCCGAAGCCAGCTCCTGGCCCGGAGGAAGGTGAACACCGAGAGTCCCGCCGTGAACCGGGCCCCACCGCTCGTGGGCAGCACATGGTTGGGGCCGGCGCCGTAATCGCCGAAGACCTCGGCGCTCTGCTCCCCGAGGAAGATGGCCCCCGCTGAACCGATCTGCGCCGCGACCGCCTCCGGGTGTTCCACGGAGAGCTGGAGGTGCTCCGGGGCGAGGCGATCGACGAGGGCGATCGCCGCTTCGAGGCTCTCGGCCCGGATGGCGCCGCCGGCGGAGAGCGCCTCGCGCGCCACCGCGGCCGCAGGGAGGGACTCGAGTCGATCGCCGAGGGCCTCGCGTACCGCCACCACCAGCCGGGCATCGGTGGTGACCAGGATCGGCAATGCGTCGGCGTCGTGCTCGGCCTGGGCGATCAGGTCCGCTGCGATGACGTCCGCGTCGGCTGAGCCGTCGGCCAGGACGACCAGCTCGGATGGCCCCGCGAGGAAGTCGATCCCCACGCGTCCTGACACAGCCTGCTTCGCGGCCGTGACCCAGCGGTTGCCAGGCCCCACCACGACATCGACGGCCTCAACCGACCCGATCCCGAACGCAAGGGCGGCGATGGCCTGCGCGCCGCCGAGTCCGATGACGCCGGTCGCGCCAGCGATGGCCGCGGCGGCAAGCATCGTGTCGGATGGGCGAGGTGAGGCGACCCACACCTCCGGCACACCGGCCGCGCGAGCGGTCACCACACCCATCAGCAACGACGACGGGAGCGGAAAGCGCCCCGCGGGGGCATAGCAGCCCGCGCGCTGCACCGGTATCACGGTGTGACCGGCGCGACCACCGGGGACCGCGACGTCGAGATCGGTGAGCGCGGCGCGCTGGGCCCGCGCGAACGCTCCGATCCGATCGGCGGCACCCTCGAGGTCCTCGCGCATCCCGACCGGAATGCGTTCGAGCGCCGAGTCGAGTGCGGCACGGTCGAGCAGCCACTGGTCGCCGGGCCGGAACCCATCGAACTTCGCGGCGTGCCTGAGTGCAGCGTCCTCCCCACCGATCTCGACATCGGCAACGATCTCCGCGGCGCGGCGCATCGTGTCGGCATCGAGCACCGCCCGTGGACGCGCCAGCAACTCGTCGAGCGTGCGGTCGGGAAAGTGCGTGTCGGTCATCAGGAACTCTCCGGTTTGGCGTCGCCCGGACGTCGGGTCACACCGAGTGATCGTCGCCGCAGGACCCGCTCGACATCGGCGAGCGTTGCCCCATGTTGTTGCATCTGCACCATCGCAAAGTAGAAGAGGTCGGCGGCTTCCTCCGCCGCATGCTCTGGAGAGGTGGCCGCGGCGAGCTCACCAGCCTCCTCACGGAGCTTTGCTGCGAGGAGAGCCGGATCGTCGAGCAGACGGCGCGTGTACGATCCCGTGGGTGCCGAGGCCATGCGCGAGGCGATGGTCTGCTCGAGCTCCGTGAGCGGCGGAGCAGCTCCCCAACATGTTGCCGTCCCCTCGTGACAGAATCCCGCACCCGCCTGGCGTACCGTGAACCTGAGGGCATCGCGATCACAGTCGAGGTCGACCCGGAGGAGTTCCTGCGTCGCGCCGGATTCCTCGCCCTTGATCCAGAGCCCGCGTGATCGAGAGTGATAGACACCGCGACGGCTATCGACGGCCTCCTCGAGCGAAGCCGCGTTGCTCCAGGCCAGGCCGAGGGCGGTGCCATGCTCGTCGGCGACCACGGTGGCGAACAGGCCATCGGGGCGATCGCTCCGGAGCGGCGCCGCGATCGCGGTGGCGAGCGACATGCGGCCGGTATAGAGCGCCATCCCGACCTGGGCATCGGCGCCGAGCGCATCGAGGGTCGCGATCTCGCCCGGGGTGGTGACGCCGCCGGCAATCGTGACGCGGGCCGATCCCGCGGCCGCGACAATCTCCTCGGCGGCGGTGAGGTCCGTCCCCTCGAGTCGCCCCTCTCGCTCGACGAACGTGACGAGAAATCCACCCACCAGCTCGCGCAGTTCGGCGACCCGCTCGATCACCTGTCGACCCGTGGTCGTCTGCCAGCCATCAACGACCACCTCGCCGTGCCGGCCGTCGAGTGCCACGATCAGGCGCTCGCGTGGCAGCCGCCGGAGCAGCGCCGGCTCGGCGGCGGTGCCGATGATGATCCGGGCCGCCCCCTGGTCGAGCCACCATCTGGCGGTCTCGTAGTCGCGGATCCCCCCCCCGACACGGCAGGGCGCGGCCCGGACCAGCTCCGCGATCATGGCGCGATGCGAGCCGGTGCGCATCGCGGCGTCGAGGTCGATCACCGCGACCTCACCGGCCACGCTGAAGCGCGCGAGCCACGGCGTGGGGTCGCCCGCATCGATCGCGCGGTCCCGTCCGCCGATGAGCTGGACCACCTGACCTCCCTGCATGTCGATCGATGGGACGATCATTGGCGAATCTCCAATCCCTGTCGGGCCATGGCCTGCTTGACGAGTCCCACCGTGGTGTCGCCGTCGTGGAACATCGAGGCCGCGAGGACGGCATCGGCACCGGCCCGGACAGCGTCGATCAGGTCGGTCACCGTCCGGGCACCGCCCGATGCGATGACCGGCACCGAGACCGCCCGGCTCACGGCGGCGAGCAACGCGAGATCGTATCCGGACCGGGTCCCGTCGCGGTCGATGCTGGTGAGCAGGATCTCGCCAGCGCCGCGTTGCGTGCCCTCCACGGCCCACGCGACCGCGTCGCGGCCCGTCGCATCGCTTCCCGACCGCTTGAACACGCGCCACGCATCACCCGCCTCGGCCGCGTCGATCGCCAACACCACACATTGGACCCCGAACGTGGCGGCGAGTCGCTCGAGGAGGGCCGGGTCGTCGGTCGCGGCGCTGTTGACGCCGATCTTGTCGGCGCCGGCCTCCAGGAGACGCTCGGCGTCTCGCACCTCGCGGACACCACCGCCGACGGTGAGCGGGATGCTGAGCACCTCGCGCACCGCCCGGACGGTGTCGAGCGCATGATCGCGACCACGATCCGTGGCGACGACGTCGAGGATGACGATCTCGTCGGCTCCCTCCTGCTCGTACCGTGCGGCGAGTTCGACCGGCGAGCCGGCATCACGGAGTCCCTGGAAACGCACGCCCTTCACGACCCGGCCGTCCCGGGTATCGAGGCACGGAATGATCCGTCGCGTCAGCATGCGGCCCACCAGCGGGTGAGGAGCGCATGCCCCCAGCGGCCCGACAGCTCCGGATGGAACTGGCAGGCCAACTGAGGTCCACGCGCGATTGCGGCGACGAACGGGGCCCCGTGCGTGGTCGTGGCGTGGCTCCATCCGTCGGGGGCCGAGCGGAGTGCGTACGAATTCGCGTAGTAGGCGAATCCGCTCCGAAGCACTGAGGTGTCGTCACGCGTTGTCACGGTGTTCCAACCGAGCTGTGGGACGCGGACGCTGTCCGGGAGCCGGGTGGCACAACCGGCGATCAGGCCCATGCCTCGAACCCCTGGGGACTCGTCACTCCCCTCGGCGAGCAACTGCAGGCCGAGACAGATGGCCAGGAGCGGCGAGCCGGCGCGCACCCGATCCGCGAACGCCTCGACGAGTCCGGCGCGTGCGAGTGCCGATTGCGCCCCACCGTACGACCCGACACCGGGAAGCACGAGACGTTCGGCGCGACGGATGTCAGCGACGTCGCTCGAGAGCCGCGGGGTGGCGCCCAACCGCTGCAGGGCGGCGAGGACCGACGCGAGATTCGCACTGCCAGTCCGAACCACGACCACGTCGCCCGTCATCCGAGCGTCCCCTTGGTGCTCGGGACCGCGGTCTCGTTGCTCCGCGTGACGGCAGCTCGCAGTGCCAGCGCGGTCGCCTTGAACGCGGCCTCGGCCTTGTGATGATCGTTCGTGCCTGCGAGCACATCCACGTGAAGTGTCAGTCGTGCGGCCGCGGCAAACGACATCAGCACGTGCGTGACATTCTCGGCGGCGAGCGTACCGATCATGTCGCGGACCAGCCCGAGCTCGACCCGGGCAAAGGGGCGGCCGGAGATGTCGATCACCGTCCGCGCGAGTGCTTCATCGAGCGGGGCATACGCACTGGCGAACCGCGCGATGCCCGCACGGTCACCGAGTGCCTGCGCCAGGGCGTCGCCCAGGACGATGCCGCAGTCCTCGGCGGTGTGGTGGTCATCGATGGCCAGGTCACCCGCGCAGCTGAGGTCGAGGTCGAAGCGGGCGTGGAACGCGAGCGCGGTGAGCATGTGATCGAGGAACCCGATGCCGGTCGCGATGTTGGTCGCGCCCGTCCCGTCGAGGTCGAGTCGCAGCGTGATGTCGGTCTCGCGCGTGATGCGGGAGATCGTGGCGGTGCGTGGCGTCATGGCAGGCATGCAAGGAGGTCCTCGAGTGTGGTGAATACGCGTGCCGCACCGGCGCGCGACAGGGCGGGGGCGGTGCGCCCGGCTGTGTCGCCCGGAGCCACGATGCCGATCGGCACCACACCGGCCGTACATGCGGCGCGCAGATCGTCGGGGGTGTCGCCGACCATCCAGGCCCGGGAGATACCGAGCCGGCGGAGCGCTTCCTGAACCGGAAAGGGATCGGGCTTGAGCGGGCCCGCCTCGCGGGCGATCACGACCGGGAAGAGGTCAGCGAGATCATGCTCGATCAGGAATCGATCGGCATCGGCTTGCGGCCGTCCGGTCACGATCGCAAGCGGCAGCCGCTCGGCCAGTCGGGCGAAGAGGTCGCGGCCGCCGATCAACGACTCGCTGCGCCGGAGACCTGGCGCCTCGACCGTGCCCTGATAGCGCGTTTCGAACGCGTCGGTCACCGCGGCAAGCGATGCCTCTCTCCCACCTGCACGGATCAGCTCGCATGTCAACGCCCAGTCATCGTTGGCATCGCCGAGCGCCTTCCGCGTGGAAATCTGCTCGGGTGATACGAGCACACCGAACTGGGCGGCGGTCTCGATGATCGCGGTACGATACGAGGTGGAGACATCGGCGATCACGCCGTCCATGTCGAGCAGCAGGGCCTCGGGCGAGATGACCGACCCGAGCGCCGCCACGAGTCGTCGGGTGTCGGAGTCGCGGAGTGGACAGGTGATCCGGACGCGGTCGGGGAGGCCTGGTAGCCAGCGGACCCCGATGCCGAGCCCGGCCAACCCATCGCGGAGCCATGCGGCGCGGGGTGTCGCGGTGCAGATGAAGTTCGCCTCGGAGCGTGTCGGATTCAGGCCGAGCTCCTCGGCGCATGCCACCAGGCGGCGGCGCGTCGCGCGCACGTCGTCGACGCGGGTTCGCATTGCAGCGGCCGAGGAGGCTCGCACGGAGAGCGTTGCCGCCAACGACGGCGTCGAGATCGGATACGGTGTTCCGGCGCGTCGCATCGCGGCGACGATCGCCTCCGGCCCGAAGCCGAACCCCACCCTGAGACCGGGCATCCCCCAGGCCTTCGATGCCGTCCGCGTGATCAGGACGTTCGGTTCATCGAGCAGCTCGGGCAGCGGATCGTCCGCTGCGAACTCGGCGTAGGCACCATCGACGACCAGGAGCACGCCCGGGTTCCGTCGTGCGAGTTCGCGGAGGGATGCGGTGCTCGCGGTCGTCCCGGTCGGATTGTTGGGCGTGACGATCGCGAGGAGTCCGGTTCGCGGTGTCACGGCTTCGGCGAGGGCAGCCAGCGGCAGGTCGCCATCGGGCCACGCCACCGAACGGACGGTGGCGCCGTTGAGTGCAGCGTACCGCGGCAGCATCTCGAAGGTCGGATCGGTGAGGATCACTTCCGACCCCGGGGTGATCATGCAGCGGAACGCACGCTCCAGGAGGTCATCGCTACCAGCGCCGAGGATCACGCGAGCAGCGTCGATCCCGAATTCGGTGGCGAGGGATGCCTCCGCATCGCTCGTGCTTGGATAGCGCCAACCCTCCGGCGCGGCCGCAGCGAGTGCCGCTGCCAGCGTGTCGGGGTCGAGCGGGGGCAGTTCGGTCCCGGTGAGATCGAGATCGATCGGTGCCGGATGCCGGGGTACCCGATACCCGCTCACCCCGGCGATGGCCGATGTCACGGTGAGGCTGGTCATGGGACGATCTGGGCGATCGGGGAGATGACGATGTCCGAGCCGCCGGCCTGCTTGATGCGTGGCACCAGCGTCGGCAGGATATCGCGTGCCACGGCGGCCTTGACCGCGAAGCCGGCGTTGTCGTGCAGCGTCGCGATGGTGGGCTCGCGCATGCAGGGCAGGAGGGCGCAGACCGCCTCGAGTTGTGGCGTGGCGACGTTCACCTCCAGCATGACTCGCTGCCGGGCGTCGAGCACCGAACGGAGGAGCATCACCATCCCATCGATGGCGGCGCGGCGCGCGGCATCCTCGAGCGCCGCAGGGTTGGCATAGAGCCGTGTCGACGAGGTGGCGACGGTGGCGACGATGGTGAGGCCATTGGCCGCGAGCGTCGCCCCGGTGGCGGTGTTGTCGATGATCACGTCGGCATCGTCGGGCGGGAAGACCTCGGTCGCACCGAACGACCGGACCACGCGTGCATCGATGCCATTGGCGGTGATCCAGCGTTCGGCCGTGTTCGGATACTCCGTGGCGACGCGCAGGGGTTGCGCCGGGAGGGCACCTTCGACGAGGAGTTCGTCGGGCGCGGCCGCCACCAGGCGAACCGGATCGAGTCCGGTGTCGAGGAGCTCGACCAGGTCGGCGCCAATCTCGTCGACCCAGTCGGCGCCGGCGAAACCGATGTCCCGTGATCCGGCGACCAGCATCTCGATGATGTTCTGCGGCTTGAGGATCTTCGCATTGAATCGGCCCGCGGCGATCGTCGGTCGGTAGGCGCGACTGCCCATCCGGACCGACAGCCCGGCGGCGTCGAGCAGGGCGAACACCGCGACTTGCATCCGGCCCTTCGGGAGGGCAATGCGCAGGGTTCCAGCGTCCAGATTGGGGCTCACGTGGTGTCCTCGAAAAAGGTGTCGGGACGACCGCGGTGCGCCTTGAACGCACGAACGCCGACCCGGGGGTCGGCGTTGATGGTGTGTTACGGTGCGCCTCTCAGGCGCCGCACATCCTCAACCCGCCCCGTGTTCCGGTGCATGATGATGGCGGTGGCTCTGGCGGGTCAGCATGGGGCAAGCATAGCCGAGTCGGCTCGGGTCGGCAAGGGGGGTGAGACGAGAAGCGAGAAGCGAGAAGCGAGAAGCGAGAGGCGGCACCGGACTGCTTCGGCGCTTCGCGCCTCGCAATGCCTGCCACTTCTCGCTTCTCGCTTCTC
>DASSYA010000012.1:0-13767 GCA_035703525.1 Gemmatimonadales bacterium
GGACACAGGTCATAAGTAGACTTTCTCATGCCGCCTGTGTTCTCGGCAAGTAGGTCCGCGGCGGCACTCGGCCGAGACTGCGATGCGGCCGCTCGGTGTTGTACATCTCCAGCCAGCCTTCCGTGATCTCCCGCACTTCGCTCAGCGACGTGAACACCCAGTTCCGTCCGGTAGGTCCGGTTGAACCGCTCGATGAACGCGTTCTGGTTCGGCTTGCCCGGTTGGATATGGCACAGCGCGACGCCGTGTGCCTCGCACCGTCTGGCCAGCACCGCCGCGATGAACTCCGGCCCGTTCTCGCACCGCCAGCCTACCCGAGCGTCTCGTTCGATGCATGACTTGTGCTAGTCAATGGCGAGCAGTGAGGGGTGAGTCCGGGGACATGGAGGGAGCGAGAAAGCAAACCAACCAGTCACTGCGACGTGCAAAGCGCCGAAGTAGTCCGGTGCCGAACCCCAGGGTAGTCCATGGGATAGCGTCGGACCATGCGACTCCTCGCAATGCCCCGGAGATCCAGCGTCCCGTAGCGGTGACCGGGTGCTTGAGTATGGTCACGTACGGCTTCATCGAGGTGGCTGAATGGCTTGGCAACCCCAGCCGGGAGAATGGCTGCTGAGGCTCTTCGGTACCCATTCAAGGCTGTTGCACCCAAATCAGGACGCGATCACCACCCGTTTCGCTGCATCCCCCTCGGCCAACACAGCGGCACCCTTGACCACTGATGCCTAGAGATCTCAATGCGTCCACGAAGGACACGGCGAGTCGACCTCGATCGTGAAACTGGAGCCGGCACTTCGTCGAACATGACACCAGCCCTGGTGCAGCAGGCGATGCGGTCAGACAGAGTCATGCGAGGAGCGTGGACGCAGCGCTCCCGAACGTCGACGTGAACCACGTGAGGTAGACACTCGCGAGTATGGTCGGCCGCCGGGCATGCGGAGATGCCGGTCTCTGGGGATGACAGTCCAACAACAGTTGCCAATGCGCCAGCACAGATCAGGAGATGGAGTCGCATCGTGCTCAAGAATGATGCAGATCCCCAACAATCTCAGTCTGGGCTCTCCCATTCCGCCACTACCGCAAAAGAGGTATCCAGAATGACGGTGACCGAAGGGTGGCCGGGGACAGCGGGGATGCGAGGGACACCATAGCGTAGGCCGGCGGCCACAACATAGGTGGAGGTCTGCATGAGTGCTGAATCGTAGCTGGCCACGTGGGTGTTGAACGCCTGAAGCGCCGAGGCACAGACAAGGGAGTCTGTAACGAGCGCTGCAGAACCCGGAGCAACGGTGAGACCCAGTACGGCTCGCTCCGTCGAGTCTGGGTGTGCAAGCTGTTCACCCAGCGTGGCCAGAACCGCGCCAGCGGTGTCCGGCGCGTTTCTGCACGGCAGAACGGACGTGAAGGTCGCGGTGGATCGACTCCCAGCGACCGCGATCAAGGCGATCGTGACGCCTACAACTCTTGTAAAGAACCGCATGATGGTCACCTCCTCAAAGTTCTGTGGCGTTGCACGCCGCGCGGCTGTACGCCTGGGTAGGTAGCACCGATGGAGGAACTGTCCCGTTGTTCCATCGTGTCACAAAGATCCTGTCCCGTGCGACAACAATGATCGGAATACCTTCGTAGGGAAGGATATCGTTCGGACTCGGACGATCATCCATGCCTCCGGGCCGAGGTGTCCCACGTTCCGGGCAGATCCCGTTGTTGCGCACCTCCCCGAAATACCAAGGGTGAGTATGCCACACGACCTCCGGCGGCCCGAGACCCGGCGAGTTCCACGTCCACTGGCCAGGTCCCCAGCCTCTACAAGCATTCGCACCCGCTAGGGCATCAAAAGTTGTGTCAATTGGGAATGGACTCCCCCCAAACCGGCCCCCCACGCGTTCAACCCTTCCCGACTGGGGACCCGAGGCATTCGATCCATCCCATGCAGCTTTCAAAGCCCTCCGGATGTTCGGATCATCGAGCAGCGAATCTCCGGTCAGGCACGAAAGTACGGTGATATACTGACTCTTGGTCTTGAGATCGCCGTTCACATAAGCCTGGACCGTCAAGGTGCCGCTGCCGGATGGCGCATTGACGCACAGTGTGTCCGTTGTACAGATCGTGGCGGAACTCGAACCATCCGGTTGAAACGACCAACTGACCACCCGCATCGGCACATCGAAGCCCGCGAGTTGTCTCGGGGATGGATTGACCGTCGCCGTGAAGTTTTGGCTTGCGAGGATCGCATTCGGTGCGTGCAGTTCGAGATCGGCCGCCATCGGTTGGGCCGATACCGAAACGGTGCCGTTGTAGGTGAAACACGCCGGCTGGCACCAACTCGCAACGAATACGGGCCCCTTGTGCCAGCGGAACATCACCGTCCCCTTGACGATCTGCGTGTCGGCATAGGTTTCTTTCAAGGCATTGCCGTTGTCGTAGTCGGCGAAGGATCCCCCACCCTGCGCCCCTACAGAGTCGGTGACGACCCACTTGACACAACGTTCACAATCCATCAACGACCAATTGAACACCCCGCCCGGGTCGGTCCACCCGTCTGTCGGGTCGCCATGTTCATAGTACCAGGGTGGCCCGAAGAACTCCTCGAGGAGGCCACTCGCGGTAATGATGGTGATCGCTGGTTCGGCAATGGTCCCCACGAAGATGCTGTCAGTACTGGAGCTGACCATTCCGCTGAAGCCCCCGGTGAGCGCCGGGAGTCCGCTCGAGAACGCTGGGCGCCCGTTCCATCTGTTCGGGGAGGTAGCCTCGCGACTCCGTGGTCCTGTCAGGTCGTCGAGGCCGCAGCTAGCGATGAGGAGGCAGATAGCCCCGCTGAGAACGAGGAGGCCCATTGAACGGGGTGAGCGGCTCGACATAGAAGCTCCTGTGAGAGAGTCCCGTCCCCTGCTGTTGCAGTGGTCTGACCCAAGGTATCATGCCGATTCGGTTCCAGCTACAGACGGCACACGCGGCAAACTCTCACGAAACACTACATGAGCGTGGCCGCGGTTCGGACGGCTAGTCGCATTCAAGCGCCTCCCAGTCAATATGTGCCTTGGCTGGGAGGCCATAGTTGTCCCGCAGCCGCGCGATCGCCGCGTCGAGTGCCTGGACAGAGATCTTGAGTCGGCGGGACGCTTCGACCCGGCCGCACTTCGTCTTGAGAACCCGTACCACTCGCCGCTGCCCGGGGGAGAGTGGGTGGCGAGGCCTGATTCCGGGGGTTCGGGAGGCGCGTTCGTGCCCGCCTTCCAGGAACACAACGCATCGGCCAGCAACGGCGGCATCGATCGCCTTCCGGATCTCCGAGAACCCACATGACTTGTGTACGTATCCACTCGCTCCTGCGCGAAGCGCTGCATCGACAATGGCTTCGTCGCAGTACGCGCTGAGCATGACAAATCGGACCTCCGGCGCAATGGCAAGGAGGCTCGGCAGCTCCCAGATGCCGCTCCGCTCCCCGAAGCTGACATCCATGAGGACCACATCGGGGCGATCACCGGCCTGCATCAGTGTGCCCTTCAGCTGCTCGATGGTATTGCATGGAGGGAGGACGTCATACCAGTCCTGCGCTGTCCTCCATTTCGTGAGGCAGTTTGGACTAGCATGTGACACCTGCCATCGTCCTGCTCCTGCGGTACTGCTGCGGTGATTGGTAGCCGAGCGCCGAGTGGGGGGCGACGGCGTTGTAGTCCCTGATCCATGCCGGGAGTTGCGCGAGGACGGCCGCCGCGCTCGTGAGATCCGCCCCCGCCAGATAGTCCCGCCGCAGGGTGTTCCCGAACGCCTCCGACATCCCGTTGGACTGGGGACTGGCCACCGAGGTAGTGATCGGCACCAGGTGCAGCCGTTCCGCCGTGCATCGGGTCTCGAACGCCGTGTAGATACTGCCATTGTCACTCAGCCACTGGATCGGATCGACCGGACACTCGCTGACGCCGAAGCGCGCCGTCACCGCCGCGGTCATGAGACGCTCGATATCGTCGCCGCACAAATCGCGAGGCACCCCGACGTGCGCGATGACCTCGCGATCGTGACAGTCCAGGGCGAACGCCACCTGCACGATGTCCCCGTTCCAGCAGGCGATTTCCAAGCCATCGCTGCACCAGCGTTCGTTCGACACGTCGCGCTGGATCCGTCCCCGGTGCCGCCAAGCGTGAACGTCGGCGAGAGGCGGACGGGCATCCCTTCGATCTGGCGCGCGATGCCCTGCCCACCGTCGGGAATCAGCGCCAGGTCGGCGCACACCCGCTTGAGCTTGGCATGCTCCTGCTCGAGTTCCTTCAGCCGACGAAGCTCCGGCACTGACGTGCCACCGTACTTCGCCTTCCAATTGAAGCAGGTCTGCCGGTTGACCCCGTGTTTCCGGAGCAACGCCGCGATCGGCTGAAGGGGCTGGGCAGGCGGCTGGGGCGTACGTAGCTTCCGGTCGTCTCTCGTCTCTCGTCTCTCGTCAGGAGCTGTACCATGCGCCGTCTTGTTCTTGGGGTGTTGCTGGTCGCCGGCTGTACGCACGCCCCCCAGGGTGTGAGCCCGGAGCCGAGACCCGATCAGGCGCATGTCGAGCACCTGCTCCGGACCCTCGCCCACGACTCGATGGAGGGGCGCGCCACCGCGACGCCGGGGGCGGAGCGGGCCGCCCGGTTCATCGCAGCGGAAATGAAGCGCATCGGGCTCGTCCCGCTCGGCGACGACGGCTACTTCCAGCGGGTGCCGATGGCGATAGTGGCCTCGACCCGCGCCGACCGGCCACCGCGGCTCTCGAGCGTGGCATCGTTCGCAGTCCGTGACACATTCCCGGCGGCGGTCCGGCGTCTCGGTCGCAACGTCGTGGGGATGATCCCGGGGAGCGACGACGAGGTCAGCAACGAGGTGATTCTCGTCATGGCGCACTACGACCACCTGGGGATCCGCTCGCCCGGCGTCGACGGTGACTCGATCTACAACGGGGCCGACGACGATGCCTCGGGGACGGTGGCGGTCCTCGAGATCGCCCGGGCCCTGATGGCGGGGCAGCGCCCCAGGCGCACGGTGGTCTTCGCGGCGATGACCGGCGAGGAGATCGGGTTGGTGGGCACCCGGTACTTCATCGCCAACCCTCCCATCTCGCTCGACCGTGTGGTGGCCGGCTTCGAGATCGAGATGATCGGCCGGCCCGATTCACTCGCCGGCGGTTGGGGCAAGGCGTGGCTCACCGGCTACGAGCGCTCGACCATGGGCGACATGCTCAAGGCCAACGGCATCCCGATCGTGGCCGACCCGAGGCCCGACCAGAACTTCTTCCGTCGGAGCGACAACTATGCCTTCGCGCGGATGGGGATCGTGGCGCACACCCTCTCGACCTTCAACCTGCACAACGACTACCACCGGCCGTCCGACGAGGCGGACGCGATGGACTTCGGTCACATGACCGCGGTGATCGCGGCCGCCGCCGAGGCGGTGGGGCATCTGGCCAGCGGCCCGAGGCCGGCGTGGCACGCAGGTGGGAAGCCGGAGTAGGGGTGCTCGGGATGGCCGCCGGTCGTTTCGCACCACCCACAGCACCGGCGCGATCCGACGAGTAGCGGAACGACAGCGTTTGCCTTCTCGCTTTCCTATTCGATCATCCCCATCAGCGTCGCCCAGTGGGCATGAACCTGCCGACCCCAACTCGCCTCGTCATGGTCTCCACGCGGGTCCTCGAGATACCGCAGCGTGCTGCCGAGCTTCCACCCGCGCGAAATGAGCAGGTCGCGCATCCGTCGCACATCGAAGAGTTCGTCCTCGCCCTCGCCCACACCGACATCGAGCCAGATGCGTCCGGTCGGGGCGGGTTGACGCCTGAGCCATCGGAACACGGCGCCGTCGGCGTACCAGAGCGCCGGACTCATCACCCACGCACTCCCGAACGTCGCGGCGGCACCGAGGATCGCATAGAGTGAGAAGAGCCCGCCCATCGACGACCCACCGACCGCCGTGTGCTCTCGCTCGGGCAGTGTCCGGAACGTCGCATCGATCAATGGCTTGACGGTGCCGGTGAGCCACTTGAGATAGCCGACCCCCTCGCCGACCCCGCGCACCGCGTCGTCGAACGGCGAATACTCCTTGAGTCGACCCTGCCCCAGGTTCGGGATCCCCACCACGATCGCCGGATGCGTGACGCCCTGGTCGGCGAGTGTCTCGAGCAGCCCCCAATGCCCCACGAAACTGGTCGCGGGATCGAAGAGGTTCTGGCCGTCCTGGAGATAGACCACCGGATAGCGGCGGTCGAGGGCATCATCGTACCCCGGTGGTGTGGCCACCACGAGATCCCGGACTGCGTCTCCCGGCCCCGGAACCCCGGGGATCTGCCAGAGCTCGGGTGTGTCGGCAACGGGAATGGGGACCGGCAAGGGCAGGAGGGTCGGGGTCGGCATGGGAGCGCAAAGTAAAGCGAGAACCAGAGAAAGAGAAAAAGCGACAAAGCCGAAGGAGCGCGACGAGTACGGGCGCAACATGTTGCGCCCGTACTCCCGCGGCTCGGCCGCCTTCTCGCCTTCTCGCTTCTCTAGAACGTCGTCGTCAACCCACCCAGCACGCGCCGCCCGATCACCGATCCGCCGAAGAGCTGATAGCGCTGCTGGTCGAGGATGTTGGTGCCGACCACGAAGACGCGGAAGTTGGGCGAGATCCGGTACCCAGCCGATGCATTGATCCACTCGCTGCTCGGCACCTTGCCGGCGAAGACACCGGCCGCCCAGTCGTACGACGCCACGGCCCGCATCGAGAGATCCGCATCGAAGCCGTTCCGCGCCCCCTGATAGGTCAACGTCACCGTCCCCTTCTGCTTCGGCGTGTTGGGGATCAGCTTGTCGCCGGCATTCTGGCTGTTGACCGTGAAATCGAAGTAGGAGAAGGTGCCGTCGAGTCGCAGCTCGTTGGTCAACTGGATACCGAGTCCGATGTCCACGCCCTTCTGGTCGACGTCGCCCTCGTTGGTGTACGACACCACGATCGCCGTGTTGCCGTTCTCGACCCGAGTCAGTCCCGCCGCCGCGAGCGCCGTGGCCGGATTGGCGCCGAGCTGCGCCTTCACGGCACCCTCGAGCTGGGCACGGTATGCCACCGGCACCGCCTCGGGGGCGGTCCAGGCCCCGAAGGTCGGATTCACGCCCGGGAGCAGGTCGGTGACGAAGTCCTTGATGTTGTTGAGGTAGGCATCGACCGTCACATAGACCCGGGGCGTCAGGGCACCCTTCCAGCCGAGTTCATATCCCAGCGTCTTCTCGACATCGAGGTTGGCATTGCCGCGAGCGTAGACCGGGACCGTGGCGGAGTTGGTAAAGAGCTGCCCGTTCGGCACGCCGGCGAGTGCATCACCGAGTGGTGAAGCCCGGAGTCCGGCCTCGAGCGGCGCGAAATTCGCCGGTGCACCCGCCGCCACTCGGAGATAGAACTCCGAGTAGTTCGGCGTCTGGAATGCGCGGTTGACCGTGAACCGGAACGAGTTGTTCTCGTTCGGTGAGAAGACGATGCCCCCCTTGGGCGAGAACTGTCCCTCGAAGAGATCGCCCTGGTCATATCGTGCCGCGCCGACCAGGCGGACCTTGTCGGTCACCCGATATTCGAGCTGCGTGTATGCCGAGTAGACCTTGTCGGAGCGGTCGTCATCCTCGGGGCGCATCAGCGAGCCATCGGTGTTGACGTTGTACTGCCGGAACGAGGCGCCGCCGATCGCCCGACCGCGGCCGTCCATGAAGCCGGTGTTCCCCTGTGCCTCGACGTGCATGATGTCGGACTTCTCGAACAGCTCAGCCCCTGAAGCGAGCGAGTACTGCGGTTCCTTCGATTCGCGCCGGTTCCAGTATCCGAAGATGTTCAGGTGATCGGTGTTGTAGGCCACGCGACCATACGGCTTGAACCCCTTGGCAACCTGCACGCGGCCGATCCCGGTCACCAGCACTTCGTTCTGCACCTGCGAAGCCCCGGCCTCGAAGGTGAGCGCACCGCCATTGTTGAGGTAATAGTCGAGTCGACCCGAGCCGTACGCCGCGGTCACCGGCGACCGATCACCCGCCGGGGTCCGGACGCCACCGGCACAGATCTCGGTCGAGCCGCCGCAGGTCTGTCCGATCAGGGCGCGCACCTCCGGACTCGACATCAGGCCGACCGTGATATCCGTGCCCTCGATGGCCGGAGCGTACTCATCCTGCAGCGCCGTCCGGTTGGCGAGGGTCCGGGAGCGCGACCAGGTGTCGTTGCTCGCATAGCCGCCGTTCACGCGCAAGCCGAACCGACCCTCACCGAAGAGTCCGGCCCAGCGCCCGTCGGCCTTGTACGAGTCGAGTTCACCACCCGAGATGGACACCTTGCCACCGGGCGATTCGCGCGGTGACAGCGTCGTCATGTTGATCACGCCGGCGAAGGCGTTGGCGCCGTAGAGTGCCGATCCCGGGCCACGCACCAGTTCCATGCTCGCGAGTTCGTCAAGTGCCACCGGCAGCGTGTTCCATTCCTGCGATCCGAGAAACGCGATCGCCAGGTCACGGCCATCGAGCAGGGTCAGCACGCGCCGATTGAGTGACGAGTTGAATCCCCGGGCATTGATGTTGAAGTCGTTGACACCGCTCTGCACCAGATCGACGCCCGGTGCCTGCGCCAATGCGAGCGGCGCCTGACCCGTCGGCGCCGTGGTCTGGAGCACGCGCGGATCGACGTAGGTGATTGCGGCGGGAGCTTCGACGATCCGTTCCGGTTCACGGGAGGCCGCCGAGACCTCGATGTCCGCGAGCGAGACCGGTTGCGGTTGCAACTCGATATCGAGCGTCATGTCGCCTGACACCAGGACCTGCCGTTCGACCGGGGCGTAGCCGAGCCATCGGAAGACGATCACCTGCGAGCCGGCTGGCACTCGCGCGATGGTGTAGCGTCCCTGGGTATTGGTTGCCGCCGCGAGCCCGGTCCCCTTGACCGTGATCTGGACGCCGGGCAACTGCTCACCGTCGCCGACTCGGGTCACCTGACCGCTAATGGTGGAGGTCCCCTGCGCGACAGCCGTCGAGGCGGCGCCGACCAGCAAGGCGATGGACAGGGCGAAGGACCGGACAGAGCTGGGAAGCATGCCGAGGACCTCGTGACGGGGTGGGCGGGGGAGAGCGGGGCGGCCCGCTTCCTCAAGTATGGACCCGAAGCTCACGGGGGGGAAGTGGCTAGCCCGCGTCCAGTTCAGCCCGAAACCGTGCCACGATCCTGGCCACCGGCTCGATCTGGTCGATTGCCTCGACCGAGCGACCCGCCTGCCAGTACTCCGCGCGGCCACTGCGGTCGGCGAGGGAATGCTTGAGCGATCGCAATGACCGGAGCGCGTAGATCGCCCGCATCCAGTGCTTGGTCCGGCGATGGCGCAACAATCGACGGGCGATCGGACCGGCACGGGTTCCCATCCGCTGGATGAACGGCGTGTTGATCACCGCCACCGGCACCCCGGTGAGCCGCTCCGACAACACGATATCGGACTCGTCCGCCGCCACGATCGCCGCCTTGTATTCTGGGGACGCGGTGCACTCCGTCGTCGCGATGAACCGGGTGCCGCATTGCACGGCAGCGTACCCCAGGTCGAGCATCGCACGGAACTCCGCCGCGTCGCCAACACCGCCGGCGCCCACGATCGGCACATCGAACCGCTCGAGTTCCTGGTACAACGCCTCGGCGCTCTTGCCACCGGCGTGCCCGCCCGCGCGCCGATTCACCGCGATCAGTCCGCTCGCACCACCCGCCAACCCCTTCTCGGCCCACTTCGCCTCGGTGACATCGTGATAGACCACGCCACCTGCCGGGCGCACCATGTCGACCACCCAGTGGGGATTGCCGAGCGAGGTGATGAAGAACCGGACCCCCTCATCGAGCGAGATCGTGATCCATTCCTCCATGCGCCGACGATAGGTCTTCGACTTCCCCTCGATCAGCACGTTGAGCCCGATCGGTCGATCGGTCAGCGACCGGATGTGGCGGAGTCCCTCGCGGTAGTCCCACCCGTGCACATAGGTGAGTGCCAGCGGCTGCACGATTCCGATCGCGCCGGTCGCAGAGATGGCAGCCACCAACTCCGGATTGCTGCATGGGTACATCGGGCCGCCGATCAACGGAATCGTCGTGGCCGAGTTCCGCAGGAACTCGGCCGAGCCGCGCAGACTGGCCGAGCCGCGGCCGTCAGGCCGCGGTTGGATCGGCGTATTCACCGCGGTCCGTCCAGGCGCCAGGTGACCGTCGTCTCCGCCACCGACTCGCCCGCGGCGTCGACAATCGTGGCATGCGCGAAGTGTTCGACCGGCTCGGTGATCGCGCCGGGCGACGCCGTCCCGGTGGCGGTGAGCGTCCCGCGTGCCTTCTTGAGATAGACGATCTCGATCCGTGTGACGATGCCGCGCACCCCGGGCTCGAGCGCCGCGAGCATCGCCAACCCACTCGCCATCTCGGCCAGATTGGCGAGGGCGATCGCATGAATGCTGCCGAGATGATTGCGAACCCCGCGGCGGTCACGGAGCGTGACCGTGGCGAGGCCGGGAGCGAGAGCCTCGACCCGCGCCCCTATCGACCCGGTGTACGGCACCGCGCGCCCGATCAGTCGCGCAAAGAGCCAGCGACCGCCCGGCCAGCGCGAGAGCCGACCCCAGAGCGCGAGGAGGCGGGTGGGAGCCATGGGGTCAAAGATAGAGGTGCGACCACCGGTCGCGTGCTACCCCATCGCCCCGAGAATCGCGCCCATCACCGCGAAGCGCACGGTGTGGTAGCCCCCATTGATCCAGAGCAGCGTGTTGCTGGTGCGCTCGAATTGGTAGTTGGTGGCGATCGAGGCGCTGACCCATGCGAAACCCGCGATCAGGCCGTAGGTGCCGCCGGTGCTCATGCCGAGGCCCGGGCCGAGAAAGATCGCGAAGGTCCAGGCCGTGAGGAGTGCCAGCAGGAAGGTGATGCCGTACGTCTTGGCGGGATTGAATCCTTCACGCAGCTCCGCTTCGGTGAAGTTGTGGGCATGCATCCATGCCTTCCCGAAGAGTGGGCCGTACCAGATCCCCCCGATCATGAAGGCAGACAGGGCAGCAAGCAGGACAGCGAGCAGGTTGACCTCGGGCATCGGGACTCCAGGCTGACGAGTGATGGGAGACGGAGAGGGTGTGGTCGAGATCCGGATTCGGCAAGTCGGCCTTACATTCCGGGGTCCCCGCCACTCCCTCCTCAAGCCAGGCGACCAGCCCAATGCTTCGACTCATCTTGGCACCGCTGACCGTGTCGGTCATCCTCGCCGGTTGTGCCGGCAACAGCGCCACGATCCGCGCGGTCCCGACCCGTGCCGCCGCCGACACCACTGCCGCCAAGGCTGGCGGATCCGCCGCCAAGGCCACCGGCCCGCAGCCGTATGCCAAGGTGATCCCGGCCAAGGCGACCACCGACAGCGGCCTCTTTGTGGTCCGACAGGGCGACAACAAGATCTACTGGGAGATCCCCGACTCCCTGCTCGGCCGCGACATGTTGTGGCTGACGCGGCTCGCGGCGGTCGCGCAGGATCTCTCCGGCTTCACCAACGCCGGCTCGAACATCAACGAGTATCTGGTGCACTTCGAGCGCGATGGCGACCGGATCCTGCTCCGCAGCCAGGGCACGCGCTACATCGCCGACAGCACGCTGCCGATCGCCAGGTCGGTGGCTGCCAACACGTTCGCACCGATCCTGCAGGCCTTCGACCTCAAGGCGCGGACGAATGACTCGATGGCGAGCGTGATCGACGTGACGTCGTTCCTCGATGGGGATGTCGCCGCCATCAGCGGACTCGAGACCGGGCTCCGCACCCAGTTCAAGGTCCGGCGCATGGATCCGGCGCGCTCGTTCGTCGAGAGCGTGAAGTCGTTCCCCCAGAACCTCGAAGTCCGCCAGATCCAGACCTTCGACGCTGCCGAGCCCCCATCACAGCGGAGCACCGGCACGATCTCGATCACGACCGCGCAATCGCTGGTCTTGCTGCCGCGCGAACCGATGCGGCCCCGATTCGCCGACGAACGGGTAGGCTGGTTTGCCCTCAGCCAGATCGATTTCGGCTCCAAGGCGCTCAAGGCTGACGAGCGACGGCTGATCCAGCGCTGGCGGCTCGAGCCCAGGGATCCGGCCGCCTATGCACGCGGTGAACTGACCGAACCGATCAAGCAGATCGTCTTCTACCTCGATCCGGGCACCCCGACCGAATGGCGCCCCTACATCCGCCAGGGTGTCGAGGACTGGAACCAGGCGTTCGAGGCCGCCGGCTTCAAGAACGCCATCGTCGCGAAGGACCCGCCGACCACGGCGGAAGACCCCGAGTTCGACCCGGATGACGTGCGCTACTCCACCGTCCGCTATATCGCCAACATGACCCGGAATGCGATGGGACCGAGTGTGGCGGACCCGCGCACCGGTGAGATCATCGAGAGCGACATCATCTGGTACCACAACCACCTGCGTTCCTATCGCAATCGGCTCATGGTCGAGACCGGTGCGGCGAATCCCGGTGCGCGGTCCCTCGACATCGAGCACAACCTGATCGGCGAGACCGTCCGTCAGGTCATTGCGCACGAGATCGGTCATGCGCTCGGCCTGCCGCACAACATGATCGCATCGTCGTCGTTCCCGGTCGATTCGCTCCGCAGCCCGTCGTTCACCTCCGAGTACGGTGTGGCACCGTCGATCATGGACTACGCCCGCCAGAACTATGTCGCACAGCCAGGTGATGGCGTGACACGGTTCATCCGGAAGATCGGGCCGTACGACAAGTACGCGATCAACTGGGGCTACCGACGGATCCCCAACACCACCGCGATCTCGGAGCGGCCGACCCTCGATCGCTGGATCGCGGAGAAGTCCGATGATCCGCGCTATCGGTTCTTCGGTGGCGACGGCATGGATCCGCGGGCGCAGACCGAGGACATCGGTGGCGATCCGGTGATGGCATCGACCTACGGCATCATGAACCTGAAGCGCGTGCTACCACAGCTCCCGGCGTGGACGGCCACCCCAGGCCAGAACTGGGATGACCTCGAGGAGCTCTACGGTGAACTCGTGTCGAGTTATGCGCGCTATGTCGGTCATGTGATCACGATGATCGGTGGCATCGAGCGCACCGCGAAGTCGACCGACCAGGCCGGCCCGGTGTACGTCCCGGTGACGGCCGAGAATCAGCGTCGTGCGGTCAAGTTCCTGGCCGACGAGGTCTTCACCACCCCGACCTGGATGGTCGAATCGGATGTGTTGCGTCGGATCGAGGGGGTGGGCGCGATGGATCGTGTTCGTCAGGCACAAGCGAGTGCCCTCAACCGCGTGCTCGATGCCACCCGCATGCAACGGATGGTCGAGGTCGGACTCTATGCCGACGGTCCGACCTACGGCCCGGCCGAACTCCTCGCCGACGTGCGTGCGGCCGTGTGGGGGGAATTGAACGGCCGCGGTGCCATCGATCCGTGGCGGCGCCAGCTGCAGCGGGTGCATGTCGATCGGTTGATCTCGCTCGCGACCGCAGCGTCGGCACCAGCGGCGCGCGGCGCGGATGTGAGCACGGCCGAGGCAAGGCCGCTGGCGCGCGAGGAACTGCGGACGCTGCAGTCGGCAATCACCGCGCGCATCCGCCGCGGTGGCGACGCCGCAACGCGAGCCCATCTCGAGGATCTGTCGGCGAGGATCCGCGAGGCGCTGGATCCGAGGTAGAAAGCGAGAAGCGAGAAGCGAGAAGCGAGAAGCGAGAAGCGAGAAGCGAGAAGCGAGAAGCGAGAAGCGAGAAGCGAGAGGCGCGTATGGGCG
>DASSYA010000019.1:0-32652 GCA_035703525.1 Gemmatimonadales bacterium
GCTCGCTCACCCGCCCGACCCACGGGTGGTCGCTCGCGGCGCTCGCGACAGCACCCGGGCTCGGCCGACCGCGTCCGCTGAAGCGGACCGAATGCAGAGATCACATGGCGGGTCTCACCTGCCGCCCCTGGCCGAGCCGTCGCTCTCAGCGACGAGCTCCCGACCCACGGGTGGTCGCTCGCGGCGCTCGCGACAGCACCCGGGCTCCGCGGACCGCGTCCGCTGAAGCGGACCCCACGAAGGGGCCCCATGGCGGGTCTCACCCGCCGCCCCTGGCCGAGCCGTCGCTTGAGGACCAGCTCCCCCGCGTTGCGCCCCCCTCGCCCGCCCTTTCACCACCGCTTGGGCACCAGGCGTGCGAGGCACTACTGGTAAGGGTGCCAGATCCTGAATGGCAGGCCGTTCCTGCCCCGATGGTGTCATGGTACGGAGTCAAGCCCCGGATTCTGCCGCAGGTAGGCCTCATTCGGTCGAAGCTGGGCGTCCCCGTGCCCCACGGCGATCTGGGTACGGAACAGGAATGCTGGGCGGATGCCACGGAGCGAGAGACCGACGATCTCGCGGGATCGAATCGCTCCGCGCCGGAGTCGAAAATAGACCTCTGCGGAATCGGTGAATACAACCGCGGAGTCAATGGTCCGAAAGTCGGTACCCGCAAGCGACCTTGCTTCCCCGCACGCCTCGGCTGGTTCCACGAGTTGCAGGACCAATGTTTCGAATCCCGCAGTGACGGACGCGAGAGAGTCGGTCCCGACGATTCGAGCGATGCTGCATTCGAGTACCGGAATCGGGTGTACTTCGAGGTCGCCGATCGCAACGAAGGCACCACGTACAGCTTCTGCCGTGCGGCTATCTGGGCCACGGACGCCAACGTTAGGCGCATGACAGCACAAGGCCAGCAGTGGCCAGATGCAACGGGTGCTGATGTTTCCTAGGGCCACTTGATGCATGACTGCGAATCCTCGTACCAGAGGTACCTGAACGGGACTTCGGGGTATCGATAGCCCGGCGGGACGCCCTCAGGCGGTTCGGCGTGCACATACCCGAGGGCGTGAGCCGTCTCGTGCATGAGGTTCTGGGCCAGCGCGAGGCGATACCAGCCTGCATTCGGGCTGGACTGAGCCGAGTCGAAGAGCTCCTGGTCGATATGGATCTGACGCCTCACGGGATCCCACCACCCCCAATGGTCTTCGTTGGGTGGCTCAGGAAGTTCAGGATTTCCTCTCCAGATGGCCCCAGCGATGTATAGGGAGTCAAGAGCAGAAGCGAGCCGCTCGCAGAACTGACGCTGCTGAGGATCAGGGATGTCCGACGGGTCCTTGATGTAGAACTTTCGCTTGCCTATGAGGACGCTGTCCTGCGCACGCAAGGGGACGGGACAGCGGGGATCGTCTCCTAGACATTCGTCTTCTGGAGGCGGTGGTGGCGGTGGTGGCGGGGGAGGAGGAGGAGGCGGTGGGTCTCCGCTTCCGCCGCTACAGCAGAAATCCGACCACGGGTCAGGTACCAGATCCTGAGCACCGACCCACTCGACCGCGATCGCGTCCACCCATTGGCAGGTCCCGTTGTCCCAGTAGGAGCGATTCCAATACCAGACCCCGCCAATGACTGTGTACTCGTCGACCTGGCTGCAGTACTGGGTCGAAACCACAGTCAGGACGAAATATCCCGTGGTAGCGCGCGCCTCACCGGCACCACCGAACGACGACTCCTTGTATGCGCGAACGGCATCTCTGGTGCCGGCCTTCGACAGCGTCGGGCAACGGAACTGGACCAATGCCCCGCCTTCCGCATGAAAGAGGACATCGCCGGCTGCGGATCTTCCGCGCACACGATGGCAGCCGGCCTGGAGCATGGCGGTGTCGACTCGGCTCGGCGTGGCGCTGAGGGCGTTCCTCCTCGGCGCATCAGGTCCCAACGCGAATGGTGCCCCCCCCCCCCCCCCCCCATCTGGTTGCGGATTCGAGGCGTCGCCCGACGGCAGGTCGGCCTGGCAGCTCGCACCGAACATGACCAGGAAACCAAGGGCGATAGTGATCGAATGCCAGCACGAGAAATCTCGACGAACCGTCATGTCGCACCCCAAGTCTTGATGTAAGCCACTGGGAACCTGCGACACAACTGCCACAGTGAAGGATTGCACCTGATGATCAATCCTGGCAACCCTGACAGCTCATCCAAGCGGCTAGTCCCGTCCGCCCCTCCGCCAACGCTTGGGCACCAGCCGATTGATCGACAGCCGCCGAGGCCGCCACGCGCGCACGCGCTGCCACCGCTGGCGCGCGTGGAGGCGGGGCCTGGTCCCGATCAGGATCGGCGGCAGCAGCCAGAGGGCCGCGACGGTGCCCGCCGCCACGCCGCCGGCCGTCGCCAGCGCGATCGCACCGAAGAGGGTGTCGGTGGCACTCCCCCACGCCATCGGGACCAGCGAGGCCACGGTCGTTAGTGTAACGAGCACGATCATCCCCGCCCGGTCCCGGGTCCCGCGAATGACATCCGCACCGGTGGCGTGGCCACCGTGCCGTCGCTTGGCACCCAGCACCGAGTCGATCAACAGGATCGCCTGGTTGACCGCCAATCCCACCACCAGGATCACGCCGACGGCCGCCTCGCGGGTGAACGCCGATTCGGTGACCCAGAACGCCGCGGCGACGCCGGCCAGCGCGATCGGGAGCGAGAGGAAGACCATCAGCGAGGCCCACCACGAGTCGAAGACCAGCGCCACCGAGAGCAGCACCAGCAGCAAGCCGATCCCGAAGACGAGATAGAGACCCTTGCCGGATTCGTCGGTCTGCCAGTCGTATCGGTCGTCGGACACGGTGTAGCCGAGCGGCACGGAAATCGTGGCCATGAACGCCTTGTGGGTCCGGTCGGCGAGCTTGGTCGGGCCGCGGAAGTCGTAGCTCAGCACCCGGATGTATTCCTGATTCTCGCGCTGGATCTCGGCCAACCCCTTGACCTCGCCGACCGTGGAGACATCGGCGATCCGGACCGGCGCGTTGCTCGGGTTGCTCACGATCGCGCCCTCGAGCTGCGCGAGCTGGCGCTCCCGGACATTGAGCGCCCGCACCGCGACCGGCATGTCCTCGTCGCCGATCTCGATCGAGCGCGAGGCGTCGGCACCAGCAAGCTCGCGGGCGACCGACCCGACGAACTGGCTCGCCGATGTCCCGATCTCACCGAGCGCATCGCGGTCGGGCTGGATCGAGATGCTGACCTGCTCGCCGTCGCCGTAGCCGCTGGAGGCGTTGATGTTGACATCGCGAACACGCGGAATCTGCTCGAGGCGCCGTTGCAGGTCGAGCGCCACCTGCTTGACGCCCTCGAACGAATAGCCAAGGATCCGAATTCGCCGGCTCCCCCCCCCCATGCCGCCGGAGCCGTTGTAGTAGCCCTGGCCCTCGGGTGGGGTGACATTGATGCTCTGGGTCCCGCCGACCAGCACCGCGCGCTGGGTGAGTTCATCCGCGATGACATACGGCATCTCGGTCCGACCACCGGCCGGCGTGAACTCGACCGCCAGTTGCCCGCCGCGCGACGTCCCCTGCGCACGGACGATCGAGACGCCCTCGCGGCCGACGGCGACCTTCTCCAGCTCCTTGATCAGGTGCTCGACCTGTTCGGGGTCCGATCCCTTCGGGAAGGTGACACTGGCGCGGACAGTCTCGCGTCGTTCGCCCCACCAGCCACCCCAGTTGGAGCGTGGCACCTTCTTGATCCCACCCCAGAAGAGGAAGGCCACCAGGGCGATCGTGAAGGCGATGCTGGCCATCCGCCAGCGCACCATCTTCCGGACGGTCCAGTCGTAGAGGCGTGCCAACCGGTTCCAGTGCCGACCGGTATCCCCCCCCCGTCCGACCGCCGGCACCAGCACGAGCGCCGTCCCGACCGACCAGAAGAGTGCCAACCCGAATGCCGCGGCAAACGGCATGAATGCCGCCCGGGCGTTGCCCTGCAAGAAGAGGAACGGAAAGAGCACCACGGCGGTGGTGAGTGTCGAGCCCAGCACCGCCGGCGCGATCCGCGCACCCGCTGCGGCGCGGGCGTCCGGGGTGTCGTCGGCCGAGCGAAGCCGTTCGACGACCACGAGGCCGTTCTGGACCAGGATGCCGATGCCCATCGCCAACCCGGCGAGCGTGAGCAGGTTGGCAGGGATGTGGAGCAGGTAGAGGCCGAGCGCGGTGCCGGCGATCGCCACCGTCGCCGATCCGAGCACCAGGACGGCGCTCCGGAACGAACGCAACGTGAGCAGCAGCACGAGGGCGACGGCCCCGAACGCGATGGCGCCGCGGAGTAGCAGATCCTCGAGCTGCTTGACGAGATCCTCGCTGGTGTCGCTCGCGATCTCGAGCGTGACCCCCTGGGGGAGCAGGGCCTGGACCTCGGGAATCAACGCCCTGGCACTCGCCGCGGTCTTGATGGCATCGGCGCCGGCCTGACGATTGAGCGACACGGTCACGGCCGTGAGTCCATTCAATCGGTAGAAGCTGCCACGGCGATCCTCCTCGGGTCGGATCGAGGCGAGTTCGTCGAGTCGGTAGACGACACCCGCCGGGCCTCGGATCGGCAGCGCACCGAGATCCGCAATCGCCTTGGGGGTATCGCGGAGCGAGACGCTGCGTTCGGAGGCGCCCAGCTTCTCGGCGCCGAGGAACTCGACCATGCGGGCGGTGCCGATCGCCTGACTGATCAGGGAGGCGTCGATGCCGAGCTGGCGGAGCTTGACGGCATCGAACGAGACCACCACGCCATTCCGCGCCGCGCCGCGCAGGTAGGGATCCCCGGACATCCCGTCGAGTGTTGCGAAGCGGGGCACCACAATGTCTTCGGCGATCTTGGTGAGCGCACCCGGGGTATAGGGTCCGGTCACGTTCAGCTCCATCAGCGGCGATTCCTGGAGCTCCTTCGGCACGAACGGCCCGACGCTGATGTTGCGGGCACCCGTCGGCAACTCGGGCCGGAGCGCCTCCATCCGTTCGAGGATGGCGAGTCGGACCATGGTGACATCGGCCTCGGGGTCGAGCTGGACCGTGATCGAACTGGCGCCCTCGCTCGACGTCGAGGAGATCTTCCGGACACCGCGCACCGACTGGATCGCGGCCTCGATCGGCGAGGTGAGGTAGGTCTCCATGACCTCGGGCGACGAGCCGAGCCAGCTCGCCCCGACGCTGATGCTGGGCGTGTCGACGCTGGTCTTGGTCGCGAGCGGCAGTCGAGTGAACGCGACGGCACCCGCCACCACCAGCCCTGCCGCCAGCGACCAGATCACCGCCGGTCGTCCTGCCGCCCAGCGAATCATGTCGCGCGTGCCGCCTTTCGCTCCTTGCGCCGCTCGACCACGGAATACGCGGTCGGCAACAAGAAGAAGGTGACCAGGATCGCGGTGACCGAGCCGCCGATGATGCCGGCAGCGAGTGGTCGGTACAATGCACCACCGCTGCCCCAACCCAGGATCAGTGGCAGCACGCCGGTGATGGTGGTGAGCACCGTCATCGCGATGGCGCGGAGTCGTTGCTGTCCGCCGAGCAGGATTGCCTCATCGATCGGATGCCCCTTGTCGCGGAACCGCTGGATCGCATCGAGTTTGACGACCGCCTCGTTGTCCGCCAGACCGACCATGACGACCAGGCCGATCAATGAGACGGCATTGAACGATTGCCCGGTGACCCAGAGGAAGATGATGCCGCCCGCCGCGGCCAGCGGCACGGTGAGCATCACCAGCATCGGGGTCGTGAACGACGCGAACTCGCCCGCCAGTACCAGGAAGACCAGCGCGATCGCGAGCACCGCCACGAGGCCAAGTTGCGATGTGGTGCGACGCTGTTCCTCATCGGCGCCCGAGACCTGCCAGCGCACGCCGGGGACGCTGAAGTCGAGGCGCTCCATCGCCTCGTAGACGGACTTCGCGGTCCGCGAGGTGCCGCCCGACTCGACGACCCCTTCGATCACGTTGACCTGGCGCTGATTGACACGGACCACTTCGACCGGGGCGCGGCGCTCGTGCACCTCGACGAGTTGCTCGATCGGCATGCCACCGAGTGGCGTGGCGAGCGCGGTGGCGAGATCCTCGTTCGCCACACCGGCGTAGCGCACCTGAATCGGGGTGCGGCGATCGGTCTGCCGAAGCTCACTCGCCTGCACCCCGCCCAGCGAGCCCTTGAGGGCATTGATGACCACCTGTGGCGAGATGCCGCGTTGGGCCAGCAGATCACGCCGCAGCGTGAGTTCCACCACCGGTTGTTCACCGGCGAATGCATCGCGCACATCGGCGAGTCCCGGGACATCGCGCATCGCGGCCTGTACCTCGGCGGCGGCGGTCGGCCCATCCTCGCGACGTGCTGCGGAGACCTCGACCCGTACCGACCGGCCCTCGCGACCGATCAGCGACCCGAACTCCGATTGGCCCGCAAGGTCGAGCGAGAGCGCGCCCTGCTGGACCAGATCGGGCAGGCCGGCGCGCAGCTCATCGGCGAATCGTGTCGACGACATCGTGGTCGGGATCGGGATGACGAAGCTTGCCTCGCCCGGTGCGCCCGGGTCGGAGCCGGAGAGAACTTCTTCATCGGTCGCATAGCCGACGCGGACATAGATGCCGTCACTGCCAAGCTCGCGAGCCACCTTCTCGATCCGCTGCGCCTGACGCACGGTCTCCTCGATGGCGGTGCCAGGCGGCAGGCGGAGATCGGCGACCGCGGTGCCTTCGTCGACCTGCGGCAACACCTCACGCGGCAGTCCCACCGCGATGAATGCAGTGAACGCGGTGCCGATGATCGCGATGGAGAAGATCGTTCGCGGATGCGCGAGTGAGTAGATCATGCCGCGCTCGTACAGCTCGGCGACATGATGGCCGAAGCGGTAGAGCGGCGCGAGGATCGAGGAGCTGGCCCACGTGTCCTGGTGTGGTGCTTGTTCCGCGATATCGCCAACCATACCGCGGCCTGACGGCCGCGGCTCGGCGTCTCGCTTCGCTCCCCAGGTGAGCATCACCGGCATCAGCGTCAGCGCCAGGATCAGCGCGGCACCGACGGAGACCACCACCGAGAGCGAGAGATCGCGGAACAACGCTGCGGCGAGACCCTGCACGAAGACGATCGGGCCGAAGACCAGCAGGGTGGTGAGCGTGCCTGCAATCAGTGGGCCGCTGACCTCGTCCGTGGCCTGTTGCGCCGCATCAAACGCACTGAGTCCTGTCTCCTGCAATCGTCCCGTGGCCTCGGCCACGACGATCGCATTGTCCACCAGCATGCCGACGGCGAGCGCCAATCCGCCGAGCGAGAGGATGTTGATCGTGACATCGAGAAGCTGGAGCAGGGTGAGCGCCACAAGCACTGACAGCGGGATGATCAGGCCGATCGCGAGCGAGGTGCGCCAGTTCCTGAGGAAGATCAGGATCAACAGGATCGAGAGCGCGCCACCGACAACGATTTCCTGCGAGAGATTGCTGAGCGCATCCTGGACGAACTGTGCCTGCGCCGCGACGAGACGGATGGTGACCTCGGGGAATTCCTCACGCAACTGATCGAGGACCACTCGCAGGTCCTTGGTGACGCTCACGGTGTTCGAGCCGGCGTCCTTGTACACCACGAGGCCGACGGCCGGCTTGCCATCGAGTTGCACGATGGTGCGCGGATCGGCGCTCGCCGGGATGACGGTGGCGATGTCCCCGAGCGTGAGGCCACTGCCGGCCGCCCCGATCGGGATGTCCCGAATCTGGGAAGGATCACTCAGTTCGGCGAGTGTCCGCACCGAGAAGCGGAACTGGCCACGCTTGATCGTCCCGCCCGTCGCCTGTGGATTGGCGGCCTGGATCGCCTGACTGATCTGGTCGGGGGTGATGTCGAGCGACCGGGCCATGACCGGATCGACATCGACCCGGATCTGGTCTTCGGGGTCGCCGACCACGGCAACACTCGCCACCCCGGCGAGCTGTTCGAGTCGTCGCTTGTGGACATCCTGCGCACTGCGCGCGATGGCACGGAGATCGCCCGGACCGGTGAGCGCGAGGACGGCGATCGGTCGTTCACCCGGATCCGACGTCAGCAGCGTCGGGCGCTCGGCACCATCCGGCAGACGGCCCCGGGCGTTGTCGAGGTTCTCGCGCACGGCGAGCACTGTCTTCGACATGTCGGTGCCCCAGTTGAACCGGAGCGTGGTCGTGCCCTCACCGGCACGTGCCACCGAGCGCAGTTCGAGCAGTCCGGGCGAGTTGCCGACCGCCTCCTCGAGTGGTTCGGAGATGAATCGCGACACCTCCTCGGGAGCGGCACCGGGATACATCGTCCGAATGGTGAGAACCGGCAGGCCGACATCGGGGAGGAGCGAGACGGGCATCCGCCCCAGCGACACGGCGCCGAGCAGAACCATCGCGAGGGTTGCGGCAACGGTGGAGACGGGGCGACGGAGTGCCGCCGAGGCGAGTGACATTGCCGTCGCCTACTGTGCGACTTCGTTCTTGGCGACCAGACGGACCGGCGCCTGGTGCGTCAGCGTCAGGTGCCCGTCGATCAGCACGATATCCCCCGGTGCGAGCGGAATCAGGCCGCTGATCGAGTCGGGAAGAATCTCGCGCTGGCGGCCGTTGGTCCGACCCGGATTCACATAGACCCACTCGGCGATGCCGTTCTTCACGACGAAGACGAGGGGCCGGCCATCGCGTTCGACCAACGCCCGCTCGGGGACGATGATTCGGTCGGGCAGGCGGTTGGCTTCCAACCGCACCTCGGCATACATCCCCGGGCGGAGCTTGCCGTCGCCGCGGATCCGCACCACGGCGGTGCCCGCCTTGCCGGCGGAGTCCACCAGCGGGAGCACCGCCGCGATGGTGCCGCGAATCGGGTCACCCGGCATCGCGGCCACCATCACCTGCGCATCGCCACCACGAGAGAGCAGCGGGATGTCGTGCTCCATCACCCGGGCATCGACCCGCAAATGGGTGATGTCGACCACCATGGCAACATCGGCGCCGCTCGAGATCCGCTCGCCCACGGCGATAGCCACCCGCTCGATCACCCCGTCAAACGGCGCCTTGATCTCGGCACGCTCCAGGTTCAGGTGTGCCTCGCGCAGATCGACCTCGGCGGTCTCCAGGCCCGAGGACGCCCGGGCGTACGCGCGGCGGGCTGCGGTCGGCGGTGCCCCGGTCGCCGCGGAATCCGGGATGATCTCGGCACTGTAACGTGCCTGGGCGTTGCGGTGATTGGCTTCGGCGCGTTCCAGCGCCAGTTCAAGCGGCTTGGTGTCCAGTCGAGCCATGACCTGACCCTGCCTCACTCGGTCGCCGGGACGAACGAGCACTTCGGCCACCGTCCCTTGGGTTTCGGACTTGACCATCGTGGTCGCCTCGCTCTTGATCGTCCCGGTCGCGTTGACCGACAAGACCAGATCGCCCTTGATCACGTCGTCGCCGACCACCGGAAGGACGAGTTTCGAGCCGGCCTCCTCGGTGGCGGCCGTCTGGGTCGAGTCGTCGGAGGTGCCGTTGCCCTTGGTGGAGTCACCACAGGCGGCGAGCAACAGGCAGAGCGCAAGGATCGTCCGGGAGGAGCGGACTGGCAACATGGGGAGCCTCATCGGCAGGGAGCGGGAGACGGTGGGTGCGGCCACACCGAGCAACTCGGCGCGGGTGTGTGCGTGATTCGATGAAGGAACGCCATCAGGTGCCCCGAGTCTTACCACTCGGGATGAAGATGGCGTGAACGCCCAGTGCGGAGCGGGCATGGCAGTCCGGGGGTTGGAGGATCCCGGAATGTACTGTCGAGTGCCCGAGTTGACAGGGTTACCGCTCGATATGGTAGATGCGGATCCGAGGCAGATCGTCGCCATCGGTATCGAGGATCGCGACGCGGTCGCCAGCCCAACTGGAGGCCCACGTGGCCCCCCAGGGGCGTGGTACGGTCCCGAGGAGGCGGCCCGACGGGTCGTAGACATCGAATCGGATCGGACGGCCCTCGCCGCCAACCGTCACCCAGAGGTTGCCAGCGCCATCCTCATCGATGGCCCGCCAGGTCGGCAAGGTCGACGGGATGTCACTGATCGAGGCAACGTCCTTCATCTTCGCGTTCTGCTTCGTCACAGCCTCGAAGAGCGAGTCACGCATCCCGGCTGGTGCCGGGTCGGGGGTCACGTCGCTTCGGCCGAAGATCCGGACGGTGTCCGTCCCGTTGCGGACCACCGCGAAGGTGGGCAGATCGGTGCGGCCGAACACCGCCGTACCGTCGTGGAGCAGGGTCACGCTGCTCTGCGGGGCCAGCGGGATGTATCGGGTCGATGTCCCGGAACCGCCACCGGGGAAGGTCTGCGTGAGTATCCACACTGCCGGCGCGACCGCCTGTGGCTGGAGCAACGAGTCAAGGCGCTGGCCGGAGAGGTCGAACCGCACCCACTGCGGAAGCGACGGTCCGCCTTCGACCCGACGCGACGACTGCACCGTGATCAGCCCATCTCGGTCAACGAAGGCGGGTGGCCCGAAGTAGCAGCAGATCGACGGAAACGCGCGAACAAACGAGTCGGCCAGGGTGAGCAGGGTGATCCGTGACTGCTGCGGGTCGTGCACAATCAGCGTGTCGCCGAGCAGGGCAGGGTGCGGTGAACGGAACTCTCCCGGGCCATCGCCCTCGCGTCCGAGTGTCCGGACGAAGCTGCCCGTGCTGTCATACCAGGCGAATCGGGGCGGCTCCATGTCGCCCACGACCAATGCACCGTCGTCGCGCAACAGGAGCCAGCGCGGCTCGAGCAGTTCGCCCGGCGAACCGGCTGCGGGAGCGAGCGTCCGCTCCAGCACCAGCTTCCAGCCATTCGTGTCGCTCCACTCACTCGGGCCGTTGTTGGTCACTCGCACGATGCCGCCGGGCAGGGTGTCCGTGATGGTGGCGTGAGTGCTGAGTCCTGCGTCCTGAGAGGTGCAGGCGGCAACCAGTGCGCAGATGAGGATGGTGACGACCGGGCGATGCATCGGGCGATCCTTGTCGTAGGGGGGGGGCAACTACTGGCGACGCCGCATCGCGGCCACCACGGGCCGGTGATCGGAGGCCATCGGCTCGGTGATGGCCGTGACCCAATCGACGTCCCAGTCACCACGTGACCCGAAGATGAAGTCGATCTCCTTGGTCGGGCTGGTGGACGAGAAGGTGAGACTTGAGTCCGCGAGCTTCGGTGCCGGTTCCACGAGATTGCGGAAGAGTCGGAGTGTACGCGATCCTGGCGTGTCGTTGAAGTCACCGAGCACGATCCATGGGCGCGGCCGCTCGGTGAGGCGACCGATCAGCGTCGTGGCCTGCCGGTAGCGTGCGGCATCATTGGCGAGCCAGTCGAAGTGGACCACGACGACATCGATGGTGTCGTTGCCGGGCAGCACGATCGTGGCGCGGAGTGCGGCGCGCGGTTCCTCGGGCCCATCCGGGAGCGCGATCCGTTCGGTGGCGATGATCGGATGACGGGACAGCAGCGCCAGGCCGTAGCGACCGCCATCGTAGTCCATGAATTCCGCGAAGGCGTGCTGCATGCCGAGAAGGGTGCCGAGGGTGGCGGCTTCGTCGATGCTGCCGGAGCGGCGGACGTTCTCGTCGACCTCCTCGAGGCCGATGATCTCGGCATCGAGTCGACGCAGCGTGGCGGCGGTGCGCTCGAGCGCCACCACATTGTCCATCCCTGCACCGTGGCGGATGTTGTACGTCGCGATCCGGAGCACCGGTTGCTCCTGACCGCTCCCGAGGCTCCGGAGCACGGCACAGCCCGAGAGCACGATGGCCAGCAGCGTGAGGGAGAGACGTCGCATCGTCGAGATCCGGGGTGAGGGCCGCGTATCACCTCAACCTACGCTCCCTCGGGGCTCCCGGCCAGCTGGCTACCGCGAGGAGCGTTCGATCCGGTAGATCCGAACCACCGGCAGCCCATCGGCATCCTCGCCAACCACCGCCAGACGATCCTTGGAGAAAGCGACACTCGCATAGGGTTGGCGCGCCCACCCCGGCTCGGGCAGCGCGAGCGAGTCGAGCCAGATCCCGTCCTGGCCGAACAGGTCCAAGTGCACGGCCGTCGTGTCGGCGGTGGCCTGCATCACCCAGGTGCGACCACGCCCGTCGACATAGAGCCGCTGATACGCCGGACGCTGGTCAGGGATCAGCGACGGATCGAACGCCTTCCGGAGCAGGATCTCGTCGAGACCATTGTCACCGCCGAACGCGAGCTGCTGCTTCACCCGGTCGTCGACAAGTGCCTGTCGTTCGGCACCGGTCACCGGCACGGGCGTGTAGGTGCGACCGAGGAGGGCCACGGTGTCACGCCCATTCGTGGTCCGGTGGAGTTGGTAGTTCGCACTGTAGCCGATGAGCAGCCCGCCAGTGGGATCAACCTCCTCATGCGCGCCGGGCTGCATCGGGACGGTCGCGCTCATCCGCATCTGACCGTTGTTGCCCGTCACGTTCCAGCGCGGTGTGTTGGCGACCGCGGGATCCTCAGGGACCAACACCGTATCGGCGTCGTCGCCGGCCAGCGACAGCGTGAGGAACGACCTGACCGGTGCACCAGTCGTGTCCGGCGGCGCCATCATCGGGATCCAGGTTCGGCCATCCGCATCGACCCGGATGGGTGAGTAGAAGCAGCAGGTGGTCGGCCGGATCGAGAGCACTTCTCCCGTCGAGGCGCGGTACACCGTCGCACGCGATTGCTGTGGATCCTGGAGCACCAGGGTGTCCCCGCGCAGCGCGATGAAGCCGGCGGTGAACTCACCGGGGCCGGCGCCCTCGCTCCCGATCGATCGCACGAAGGTCCCGTCGGGACCATAGACATTGATGATCGCGGGATCACCCTCTACCACATACAGCGTGCCGTCGTCGGCGAGTGCCACGTCCTCTGGATCGAGCAGTTCGCCCGGGAGTCCGGCTGCAGGATGCACGTCGCGTTCGTGCTGGAGGGCCCACATCCCGGGCTCGCTGGGTGCGGTGCTGCGGGTGTTGGTGATGCCGCCGGGGAGGGTGTCGATGGTGTAGGCGCGAGAGGTGAGTCCTGAGTCCTGCGAGGTGCATGCGGCGAGCGTCAGCAGCAGCAGGGTGCGGGTTCTGTGCATCGAACACTCCAACGGGCAGGAAGCAGGATGGGGTCACGCATCAGATGCATGACCCCGTCTCGCCGTCGCGGCGATGCCCTCCGACGCCGGCCTCAGCCGAGCAGGTACTCCAGCACATCGTTGGCATGGTACCGGGTCCGGTCACCGAGGAAGGTGCGGATCATGTCGAGGTCATCGCCGCTGGTGAGCAGCGGTGGCTCCTCGGTCCCGCCGTCGCGAACCTGGGGCTGGCCGATGTCGGCGGTAAGGGCGTTGCAGAGACACTTGCGGCCCACGGTGTCCTCGATCTTCCCGCCCTTGGCGACGTACTGGTCGACCGGCTCGGCGGCACAGCGATAGCCGACCTTGCCATCGGGGGTATGGTACGACTCACGGAGATAGCCGAGATCACAGACGCGTTCGCGCGGCGCGTCGCGATTCGGGCCACCGGCCCACTCGACCACCTTGAACGGGTAGCCGGTCGGCGAGGCGCGGGGGTCGGTCACGATCGTCGCCTTGCCACTGATGGCGTGGTCGAGGGCGTCGTGCTTGAGGTCGGTCTCGAGCCCTGATTCCTCGCAGTAGGCGAAGAGCGTCCCGACCTGGATGCCCACCGCGCCAGCGGCTTGCGCGGTCGCGAGTGCGCCCGCCCGTCCGGTGCCACCGGCGAGCCAGAAGGGCACCCCGAGCTCGCGCATCTTCGCGAGGTCGACCACATCGCGGTCGCCGTAGATCGGCTCGCCGAACTCGTTGTAGCTCGCGACGCCACGGGGTGGCGCGTTGTGTCCCCCTGCCGTCGGCCCCTCGATGATGAAGCCGTTGACCGTGCCGGTCGCCTTGCGTGACAGCATCGTGGCCAGTGAGTTGCTCGCGATGATGGCGAGGAAGGGGGGCCGCACGAGAGCCGCGTGCTCGCCCGGCCAGAGTTCCTGCGGGTCGAGTTCAAGCCGGCGTTCGACGTCGGCCAGTGCGCCTTCGAGATCGAGTCGGAGCGAGGCCGGCTCGTGCCGGGCGAGGCGGTCGAGTGCACCGGGAATCTCGCGTGGAATGCCGGCACCCATGAGGATCGCATCGACGCCGGCGAGCAGCGCGCCATAGAGCGTTGCCAGGTTGGGCAACTGCACCTTGGTGAGCAGGTTCATCCCAACCACCCCGCTGTGCCCCTCCTTCGCGAGAAAGACCTCGACAAAGCCCGCCAGCGCCGTGAGTTGGCTGCGTGCGGTGCTCACCTTGAGCCGGTGCATCGGGAGCATCTTGTACGGGGTGCCGGGCGCACGACCACCCGCAATGAAGTAGCGCTCGAGGACCGCCTTGGCGACTCCCGGGATCGGGAAGGCGGCCATCGCACGCCGCACGTCGCCGCGCAGGTCGCCGTCCTGCAGGCGGCGCACGAACACGGTGTCGATCGCGGTGCCGGACACCACGCCGAGCTGGCCACGGCTCGCCACCGCTCGCGCCAGACGCCAGTCGGAGACGGCCACACCCATGCCCCCCTGGATGATGGGAGGGAGAATGGCTGCATGTGTCATGGTGTCAGGTTCCGTTTCAAGTCTGGGTATCCGTCACGCTGGTGATCAGCTCGCGGAGTCGTCCCCAGCCACCATCCAGGCGCTGGGTCACGACACCGTGGGCGTCGATCGCCATCACGACGGCGACGTGTTCGACATCACCGGTCGTGGTGTCTCGGTGGCGGATGATGCGGAGCAGGTCGAGCGCAGCGTTCACCTGCTCGATGCTGCCGGAGAGGACGCGATCGCCCGCCCCGAGTTCCCACTGCGTCGCGATGGTCCGCAGTCGGGCCGGGGTGTCGCGCCACGGGTCGATGGTGATCACGAGGATCGGGACACGATTGCCATTGGCAGCGGTGCGCGCGATGCGCAGGTCGTGCACGATCGCCGGACAGACCGTGGTGCAATGTCCGAAGGCGAACGTCAGCAGGGCCGCTTGCCCGCCGGTCGCCTCGGCGAGGGTGAGGGCGGTCCCATGTTGGTCGACGAGCGCGATGCCTGAGGCATCGATCCGGGTGGCGACGGGGACCCCGGCTGCGACGATCGGCGCTCCACCGCTGAGCCCTGCGGCGTACGCCACCCGTCGGCCGGCTGCCCCGAGCCCGATGGCGAGCAGGGCGAGCACCACGATCGCTGCTCCGCGCCACGCCCGGTTGTCCCGGATCCGCCGGAGATCCTCACGCAGCGCGTCCCCCCACGCCGCCACCAGGAAGCCGGTCATGCCGATCGGTTCGCCGATCAGCAGGATCCAGCCGCTCAGGGCGGGGAGCCCGCCCCGAGGTGAGCCGAAGCAGGCGGCACGCGTGCGCGCCAACCACTCCGGCTCGATCGTCCCGAGCGGCCAGAGCGCGAGCGCCCACCACCCTGCCGTGATCAGGACGATCATCAGCAGGGCGAAGGCGGCCGCACCAGGCCGACGGGAGGTGGGGCTGGTCATCCGATCTTCCACAGGAACGACAGCAACTTCCAGTTGGTGAAGTAGTAGAGCACGAACGCCACGAAGAACACGCCCACGAGGATCAGCGTGCCGGGTGTGGCACCGGCGATGCCCCGACCGGGCGCATGGAGTGCCTCGTTCAGCTCATCGACATTCGCCGGCTGCACCGGCGGCTTGGTCAGCCCCTGCGGAATGCCCGGCACGTCGACGCCCTGCGGGAACTCGGTCACCGGCTCCCCGAAGAATACCGACGTGACCGCAATCAGGATGAACGAGAGAGCGCCGATCACGGCGATGATGCCGCCGATGCCCATGATCGCGAGGAAGAGGTCGACGGCCGGATTGAACGCCACATCGAACGGGGCCTGGGCAAACGAGATGTCCCAATGCCGACGCGGCACACCGAAACTGCCGGCGAAGGTCATCCCCATGATCAACAGCAGCAGGCCACCCGAGAAGAGATAGGGCTGGATCTTCGCGAGCTTCCAGAAGGCGACCTTCCGGCGGAAGATCAGTGGCAGGAGATAGTAGGTCGCCCCCATGAAGGCGAGTGCTGTCCCGCTCACGACCGTCGAGTGGAAGTGCCCCGGGATCCGGAGCGTGTTGTGGGCGATGATGTTGATCTGCTCGGTTCCGAGCGTGACACCCGTGATGCCGCCGATGAACCCGAACACGACCACCGAGAGGACCAGGGACGAGAAACCGGGGTCTCCCCACGGCGCCCGTCGCAGCCACCCGAACAGGCCATCATTGAACCCGCGGAGGCGCATGCCGAGTTCGATGCCGGCTGGCACCGTGAAGCCGTGCACCATCGAGGCGAGCACCGCCATGTACATGAAGTACGATGTGTTGACGATCTTCCAGGCCGGACTGAAGCCCGGATCGACCAGCAGGTGGTGCGCCGATGCCATCGAGATGAACAGGATGTACAGGACGAAGGCGGAGCGGCTCACTTTCTCGTTGAGCACCACGGCCCCGACGGTGAGGGCACCGAGCATGTACCAGATGGCGACCATCGCGGCGACGTTGATCTGCTGCGACGAGTGCCCCAGCGCCCACCAGAGCATCCGGTAGACTTCCGGGTCCACAGGCCCGGTGAGGCCGATCGACCACGTGAAGGTCGGGATGTAGACCATCGCCCCGTGCACCAGAGTGATGATCGCGATGATCGCCGCGGTCATCGCGCCATAGACCACCAGCGGCAGCGAACCCTCGTAGCGTTGTTCGCGCTTGGCGATCACCAGCGTTGCGAAGAACTGGCACGTGGTGAGCAGCGCACCGACCGCGAAGAAGATCACGCCGAGGTACAGGGCGGGATGCGCCTTGAGTGGCGGATAGGAGGTGTAGAGCACGTCCGCGTGCCCGCTCCACTGGGCCCACTCGACGATCAGCGTGCCGACCACCATCAGGCCGAAGTTGAACCAGCCGAATCGTGGTGCCGCCGGTCGCGCGTTCAGCAGGGCCGTGCTGGTGAACCAGAGTACTGCCATCTCGAAGTAGATGATGAAGAAGATCAGCATGTTCATGCCGTGCACACCGAGCAGGCGATAGTACCAGACCGCCGGCAGGAGGTGCACCGCCTGCCACCGGGTCAGCACCAGCAGCAGCGCCGCGCTCGCACCCACCAGCAGCGCAACGACTGACATCACCGCATGCGCCTTGATCAGCCCTTCGGCCCGGCGATGAATCGCCCGACCGGTGGCGGGGCAGGTGCGGAAATCCTCGACGTGAGGTTGCGTCATGGGGCACCCTCGGACTGGAGTTGGGCGTTGGAGTTGTCGGCCACATCGGCACCGGTGCTGTCGGTCACGATGATCCGACCGACCATGGCGTGGTGGCCGATGCCGCAGAACTCGTTGCAAATGACCCGGAAATCGCCTGCGGCAGTGGGCGTCACGCGCAACGCGTAGTCATAGCCCGGCACGATCTGGAAGTTGATGTTGAGCGGGAAGAGCGAGAACCCGTGGTTCACGTCCTTCGACGACAGGTGCAGCATGTACTCCTTGCCGGCCTCGAGCTTGAGGATCGGGATCCACGAGAAGGTCAGGCCGACCATGTAGATGTCGGACCCGGCCGGGGGCTCGACGATCGGGATGCCGCGCTCGGCACCGACCTGGTACTGCTTCGTGAACTCCATGGTGCGGGCGTAGAACGCGTCGGGGTCGACCCGGCTGCGGACGCCGGCCGGGTTCTGTCCGCCACGATAGTGCCAGAGCGGCATCATGGCGAAGAGGATCATGCACCAGACGAAGGCGATCCCGACCCACACCTTCTCCGCCTTGTGCGCGGGGCGCCACCAGATGCCGGGGACCGGCTCAAGTCCGGTATGTACTCGCGTCAGCATGGTGACCTCTCAAGGAAGGGTGGCAGTGGGCATGGAATAGATCTCCCACAGCCCCCAGCCGGTGAAGACGATCAACATGATGGCCATGCCCAAGGCCAACAGCAGGAACATGTTGTCGAAGAAGCGTTGACCGAGCGGTACCGGCTCGGGTGTCGCGGTGGGGTCATCGGGTGGAGCGGGCATGCGGAGGCTCCTTGCGGGTTGACGGTGCCGGGTGTCGGGCACGGGTGAGTTGCACGGGGGCGACAAAGAGGTCGGCGATGGTCGTGTCGCCGAAGAACGACTCGACCTGATGGGCCACGCTCGACCATCGACGATGGGCCTGGCAAGGATTGGCGTCCCCGCAGTGTGGCCGCCCAACCAGACAGCGGCGATCATCGGCCGGCTCGAATGGCCCGATCACCCGCGCCAGGGTCAACGCCGCCGGTGGCTCGACCAGTTGGAAGCCGCCACCCGGACCACGAGAGGAACGGAGCACGCCCTCGCGGGCCAGGACGTGGAGTGTCTTCGAGAGGTAATTGCGGGGACCGCCCACCGCCTTGGCGATGTCGTCGACACGGATCGGGGCCGCTGCACCCTGTTCGGCGATATACAAGACGGCGCGCAGCGCGGTTTGGGCGGTCGTGTTCAGCCACATGAGAGGGTCACCGGTAAGAGAATTCTTGCTAACATCATGAGAATATGATAAATTCGCGGCCACGTCAATATGCCACCAACCAACCGCCCCTCCCGCCGCCTCATGCGCGCCCTCGACGCCGGCTTCACCAGGCTGTATGGCTGGCGCCACAATCCCCTGCACCAGCCCGGCACGATGGCGGTGACCATGCTGCTGGTGTTGCTGGCGACCGGGCTTTACCTGGTCTTCTTCTATCGGGTAGGAGCTCCGGCCTCGTCGGTCGCGGCACTCGCCCATGATCCCTGGCTCGGCCGCTGGCTCCGGAGCCTGCATCGGTACGCGTCGGACCTGTTCGTGATCGCTGCAGTCTTCCACGCCGTGAGGATGTTCGCCCAGCGCCGGACATGGGGCGCCCGCCGCCTGGCCTGGGTGTCGGGACTCTTCCTGGTCGGGATCGGTCTGATGACGGCGTGGACCGGGTTCGTGATGGCGTGGGACACCTTCGGTGCGCGGCTCGCCGTCGAGGGTGCTCGGATGCTCGATGTCCTGCCCTTCTTTTCCGAGCCGCTGAGCCGGATCTTCTCGGGTGAGGGTCCGGTCCAGAACGCATTCTTCTTCGTCAACCTCTTCCTCCACATCGCCCTGCCACTCGGGCTCGGGGCCGGGCTCTGGCTGCACGTGTCGCGACTGGCTCGGCCGGTCCTGTTGCCGCCGCGCCCGGTGGTCTGGACAACCATCGGCGCGTTGATTGCCCTCGCGGTCGTGATACCGGCACCGCTCGGCCCGGCGGCCGACCCGTTGCGGGTCGCCGCGTCAACACCGATCAATGTCGTCACATCGTGGTGGCTCCCCTTCACCGAAGCGCTCCCCGCCGGAGTCGTGTGGTTGGTCGTCCTGCTGACGGGGACTGTCCTCGTGCTGGTGCCTCGCTTCACTCGACCGAAGGAACGCGTCGGGATGGACGCGCCGAGCGTGGTCGATCCCCGGCTCTGCACAGGGTGCAACCAGTGCCCACAGGACTGCCCATGGGACGCGATCACGATGGTCGAGCGGGACGACGATCGGCCGACCCTCGTGGCCCTCGTCGATCCGGAGCGATGTGTGAGCTGCGGGATCTGCGCCGGGTCGTGTGCGCCGATGGGTGTCGGTCCGACCGGCCGATCGGGGCGTGACCAGCTGGCCACCCTTCGGGAAGATGGGACGCTGGTCGCCAGGGCATTGGACGGGTCGGGGTCCGTCCCGGTCGTGGCGATCTGTTGCGCGCAGGCCCCAGCCACGCATCGCGCGGCACTCGAGGCGCGCGGCGCGCGCATCCGGCAGGTCTCGTGCGTCGGCAACCTGCATTCGTCGGTGGTCGAGTTCACGATCCGTCGCGGGGCGCCAGGCGTGATCGTCTTTGGCTGTCCGCCCCGGGACTGCATCGGCCGCGAGGGACCGAAGTGGCTCGACGAGCGCTTCTTCAATGACCGCGAGGCCGAGCTGCAGCCACGGGTCGAACGGGCACGGGTGCGTACGGCGACCGCGGCACCGGGTGATCTCGCCGGCACCGTCCGCGCATTCGACGACTTCGTCGCGTCGCTGGCACGCCTCGAACCACCTCGGATCGAACCGGATGTGGACATCACGCTGATATGTGATCCCGTGCCAATGGGAGCGGACGACGAATGACCTCCGCGCCCCGAATGGTCCTCGCTGTGATCGGAACCACGCTGATGCTGATGCTGGTCGCCGCCGCATCCGGCCCCGCCTGGCGCTACCACGGCGACGCCCAAGCCCGCCTCCGGCTGTCGTGGGGTGCCCGACCCGAGCGCATCGAGGTCTGCCGGACGCTCAGCGAGGCGGAACTCGCCGATCGCCCCGAGCACATGCGCCAGCGGGTCGAATGCGAGGGGACCACCGCGAGCTATGCCCTCGAGATTCAGGTCGATGGTCGGGTCATCGACTCGCGGGTGTTGCGCGGTGGCGGGCTCAGGCACGATCGGCCGATGTACCTGCTGGATGATCTGGTCATTGTGCCTGGTGAGCATCACCTGGTGGTGGCGTTGACGCGCCGCGAGGACGAGCCGGTCGACCAGATGGCCGCGCACGACACTACCCAGACGGTCGCCGATACCGGTATCTTCGCGGGTCGCGCGGAGCGGGAGCTCGAGGAGCGGGATCGCCGCAAGCGTGCCGCGATACCCGCCAGGCTCCGACTCGACACGACGCTCGTCTTCCAGGAGCACGAAGTGAAGCTGGTGACCTTCGACGCCGAACGGCAAATACTGCAATTGCATCGTCCGCCCATCGAGCGATGACGAGCCACTCCGACCGGTTGGTCCGCCGCTGGTTGCTCTGGTCGATCACCGCCATCGTGCTTGTCGTCGTGGTCGGCGGGGCGACCCGCCTCACCGAGAGCGGACTCTCGATCACCGAGTGGCGTCCGGTCACCGGCGTCCTGCCGCCGATGTCTCATGCAGCCTGGGTCGACGCCTTCACACGCTATCTCGCCATCCCCGAGGCCCAGAGCGTGCACCTCGGCATCACCCTGCCCAAGTTCCAGATGCTGTACTGGTGGGAATGGGTGCACCGCCTGCTGGCGCGACTGGTCGGCCTGGTGCTGGCGGTCCCGTACTTCGTGCTGCTGGCGAAAGGTCACATTCGTCCGGAGCACCGCTGGCGGTTGCTGCTGCTCCCGATGCTCACCCTGGCGCAGGGTGCCCTCGGCTGGTACATGGTGAGCAGCGGCCTCGAGACGCGCATCAACGTCAGCCCCTACCGACTCACCGCCCATCTCGGCATGGCACTCCTGATCTACGGGATCGCACTCTGGACCGCGCTCGACCTTGGCCGCCACGACACGGGGGGGGGACAACCGGCCTTGCCCGGGCCCCGTCGCCGATTCCGGGTGGCCCTGGTCTGCGTGATCATCACGATGCTGAGCGGCGCCTTTGTGGCTGGGCTCGACGCGGGCACGATGTACAACACCTTCCCGTTGATGGGGGGGCGTGTCGTGCCGATCGGCTACCATATCGCCGACCTCGGCTGGCGAAACGCCTTCGAGAATCCGATCGCGGCACAGTTCAATCATCGCGTCCTGGCGCTCAGTACCGCGACGTTGATCCTGATCCTTGCCGTGCTCACGCGGCGCACCAACGTCGCCCCGGCGCTCCGGCGTGCGGTCACCGCCGCTGGCCTCGCCGTGATCCTCCAGGTGGCTCTCGGCATCACCACCCTGCTGCTGGTCGTGCCCGTGGTGCTCGGTGTCCTGCATCAGGCGACGGGGTTGCTGGTGCTCGGCACGATGATCGTGGTCGTGCATCGGAGCCGCCGCCGCTCGATCGCCTGATCGCTAGTTGGCCACCGAGCGCGTGATCCTGAAGATCCGGATCCGCGGCAGCCCGAGCTCGGTCTCGTCCCGGAGCACGACACGATCTCCCACGAAGGTGCCTTCCAGGATCTTCGGATCGGGCGCCGGCAGGCGCCCGAGGAGCACGCCGTCGGGTGAGAACACCTCGAGCGTCTCGACGTCGTGCGCCGGGCCCGGCAGGCCGACCCAGATGCGGCCCGCGTCGTCGACGGCCAGGGCGCTGAAGATCGGCCGCGTCCCGGGAATGTCGCTCCGCTTGGCGACCTCCCGGAGCGCGTCACGCCACCGTTCGCTGGTATTGGCGAGCGCATCGTCGTACAGCGAATCGCGCTGTGCATCGGTCAGCGTGAGTTGCGGCGCCGAGCCGACCACGACCCGTGACGTGTCGGCGTACGATCGCCCGATCACGAGGGTGTAGGTCGCGGTATTGCCACGCACCATCGTCCCGTCGCGCCGCCACTCCTGCACATCCTGCGGTTGGCCCGGGACCGAGGTCTGCATCATCGAACGGCTGCTCCCGGAGGTCTGTGTCACAGTCCATGACCCCGCCGGATGCTCGACCGGAGCCGGCATGAACACCGTGTCCGAGACCGTGCCATCGGGATGCGTCATGTACCACGCACCGGACTGCGTGCCGGCGCCAGGCGGCGGTCCCGCAATCGCGACCGTCCCGTCGGCAAACGACGGCAGGGCACCCGACATGAAATAGCAGCACTGACTCGGATGGCTGGCCAGAAAGGTCCCGTCGGTCAGAAAGGTGGTGAGACGAGTGTTATTGGGATCCTGGACGAGCAGCGTGTCGCCGATCAGGCCGAGCATGCCATCGCGGAATTCACCCGGACCGTCACCCTCGCGACCGATATCCCGAATCCATGCGCCATCCGATCCGAACACCTTGATCACCGTGGGACGGCTCTGCATCACGTAGAGGTTGCCGGCCGTATCGGCCACGAGGCTCCCCAACTCGGACAACTCGCCCGGCGACCCTTCGGGCGGGGCAATCGTCACGCCCTCGGTGATCCGCCAGCCGCTATCGCCGACCCAGAGGGTCGGGCCGGGATTGGTCACCCTGATGATGCCACCAGGGAGCGTGTCGATGGTGGCGACGTGAGTCCTGAGTCCTGAGTCCTGAGAGGTGCATGCACCCAACAGGAGCAGGAGGGCGGTCGTAGGGCGAGGGATGGTGATCATGGTCTCCGGAGAAGTGAGAAGCGAGAAGCGAGGAAGGCGGGGTATTCCCTCGAGGAACCATCGGTCGCCAATGCGACCATCCTGAAGGGTGGGACATCCCCTCCCTCGAAGCAAGTTGTCCTGTTACTGTTGAAATTTCAACGTCAAGGTGCTAGCCTGAATGCAAGGAGGGACCAATGATCCCCGAGAAGGCACTCAGTCGCCGTGAACGAGAAGTGATGGAAATCCTGCACCGGTTGGGGCGGGCGACCGCCGCCGAGGTGCGGGAAGAGATGGTCGATCCACCGACCGATGCCGCCGTCCGATCGATCCTCCGGATCCTGGTCGAGAAGCGGCACCTGAGTCACTCGACTTCGGGCCCGCGCTACGTCTACGCCCCCACCGTCTCGGCGCGTTCCGCCAAGCGCTCGGCGGTGGCACGAGTGGTCGAGACCTTCTTCGATGGCTCGACCGAGGGGGCGATGGCGGCCCTGCTGGAGACGAGCGGCCCGATCAGCCCGGAGGTGTCGCAGCGGCTCAAGGCGATGATCGATCAGGCCGCGCGGGAGGGGCGATGACCGCCCTCCCCTGGCTCGAGTCGGGACCGGTGGCCCTGATCGTTCGTGCCAGCGCCGTCCTGGTCGTCGCATTCGCCCTGCATCGGTCGCTCCGCGGTGCCTCGGCACTCTCGCGACATGCCCTCTGGTCGAGCGTCATGATCGGTCTGCTCGCGCTGCCGCTCCTGCACGTCCGGCTGCCGCGTCTCGGCATCCCGGGTTGGCGCGCCGCCACGCCGTCGATCGCGGCCCCGATCGCGCCAGCACCGCCGTCACTCCCGGACCGCCTCGTCACGCACACGGCGTCGATCAGTGTCGGAATGGTGCCCCCTGCCACGGTGCGCCCGGCGCGCGTGATCGCATCGGATCGGGACGTGTCGATACCATGGCACGGACTCCTGATCCTGGCATGGTGCGTCGGCGCTGTCGCTGTCCTGCTGCCGATCGTGGTCGGGATGCGACGTGCACATCGGCTGGTTGCCGAGGCGATCCCGGTACACAACCGGCGGATGCTGGCACGGTTGGAGCATTTGCGGCGGGTAATTCGGGTCGGCCGCCCGGTGATTCTCGGTGTGTCCGAGCGGGTCCGGACGCCGATGGCGTGGGGCTACCGCCGACCCGCCATTCTCCTGCCGATGGACGCCGCGGATTGGACCGCTGACCGATTCGACGCCGTGCTGGTGCACGAGCTGGTGCATATTCGTCGAGGTGACACGATCCACCAGGCGATCGCTCGGCTCGCGAGTGCCTGCTACTGGTTCCATCCATTCGTGTGGGAGGGTTCACGGCTCGCCGCTGCCGCGCGTGAACAAGCATGCGATGACGCCGTGCTCCGCTTCGGGACGCGTCCCTCCCACTACGCCAGGCATCTCATCGAGCTCGCCGAGCATGGCACGTCGATGACGTCGATGCCGGCGCTTGCGCGACTCCATCACCCCAATCTCGAGGACCGAGTCATGACCATCCTTCAGCATGCGCCATCGCGGCAGTCACCATGGCGGGCGGCCTTTGCCATCGCGGTCGTCTCGACCTGGACGCTCGCCGTCGCCGCCATCGGCCCGGTGGCAGCACAACAACCCGCTCCACCCGTGCCGCCGGTACCGCCCGTGGTATCGACCGTCGAGCCGTCGGCGCCTCCCTCGCCAGCGAAGGCGCCGCGCGCGCCGGTTCCTCCACTGGCGGTCCCGACCGCGGTTGTCCCGGCGATGCCGGCGGCGCCGCCGGCACCTGCTGCCCCCGTCGCGCCCGACTGCACCCGCGACCGGAGCGGCGGCGTGACGGCGCGATCGGGCGATGGCCAGCCGCCGGTGCGGCTGATGCAACGCGATCTCGATGACGGTCGCTCGGTCTGCATGGCGATCCGCGGTCGGGTCCCCGAGGAGTTCTCTCTCTCGCCGCTGGGTCGACTGCCGGTTGGCGTGGTGATGACGCTGCAGGCGCACACGGTCCGCGCGACCCAGCGGCTCGTCATCACCGGTGCCGCATCGGGGAACACGCACGAGTGGAGCGTCAACGGGCAGCAGCGCACCTTCGACACCGACGCGAAGGAATGGCGCGACGCGATGCTCGATGTCTTCGCCCTGAGCTGGCAGCAGGCGCGCGTACACGGCACCGTCGCGAGCTTGCGTGGCGAGCTCGCCGCGATTCACGGCGAGGACGCCCGGATGAAGGGCGAGGTCGCCTCGGTGCGTGGGCGGATTGCGGCCGACCGTGTCCGTGAGTTGCAGTCCGTCATCGAGGCGCGTCGGGCGGATCTGGTCGAGGCGCAGGCCACCTCACTGGACGCGGACCGTGCGCGGCTGGCAGAACATCAGGAGCTCCTTCGGAGGGAGGCGGCCGAACTGGAGTCGCAGGCGGCCGCGCTTGCCGACCAGCGTCATGCCGTGGTGGTCGCTGGCGAGGGTGTTGTCGCCTCGCGTCGGGCGGTCGAGGCGCGGGTTGCCGACCTCGCCGAGGTCACGGAGCGAATGGCGGCGGTGGCGGAGGGACGGCAGGCGGCGGCGGTCGCCTCGGATCGAGATGTCGCGGTGGCGAGCGGGCGGATCGCCGAGCTGCGCACGATCGAACGGCGGCGCGGCGAGGCCGACATCGAGGGTCGTGTTCAGGGGGTCGAGCGCCGACTGCAGGAGTTCCAGGGCGAGCGGAAGGTTGCAGAACTCGAGGCCCGATTGGCGCCGCTGGAACAGCGGCTGCGGGCCATCATCGATCGCATCGGGTCGCGCTAGTCGCTGCCGACGGGACGCTCGCTGCAGAACGCAGTCATCCCGAGCGAGCCGAAGGCGAGTCGAGGGATCTGCACTTCGGATCAATTACGTGCAGATCCCCCTCGACCACGCTCGGGGCAGGCGCTCCACTTCGCCACCCTGCGGGTGGTGCCGGTCGGGATGACTCCGTCCAGGGTTACAGCCCGACCCGCACCCCGAGCGAGAGCACCGGGAACACCGACGCATAGCGGTCGAGATCGTGCTGGATCTGATCGCGTTCTGCCTTCACGTCTGCTGCGAGCTGCGACCCTTCGGTCGCGTTGCTCGCCTTGAGCGTGAAGGTCGGACCGCCGAACACCACGCCCAGGTCGAGGACTGCCTTCACCCGCGGTCCCCCCATCGAGCCACTCCAACCGAGTCCGGCGTAGGGAGAGAGGTCGGGCCATTCGGCATTGCCGATGAGCGTACCGACCTGGGTCTCCCAATATGCGTGGCCATTCAGCACGAACTGATGGTTGAGTGACGGCGTGCCGGTGGCGTGGAGTCGAATCGGCGCCGTCACGACGCCACCGGTCAGGTGGAAGCTGCCGCCGCGACTCGGGTAGAGGTCGATCATGGCCGACTTGCCTCGGAACTTGAGGTCGATCTCGGACGAGATGCTCGAGAGTTTCTGACGGTAGGTCCAGCCGAAAGTGTTGATCCCGCCTCGCACACCGATCCGACCGCTGCGGACCCCGAGCTCGAGTCCGGCGCCGAGCGTGGCAGCGTGACCGGTGATCGAGACCTGGGTCTGCGCGTGGATCGTGCTCGCGGTCATCGTCGAGATGAGAACGGCTGCGGCCAGCGGGGTGAGACGACGGAGCATCGGGATTCCTGGGTGAGGGGACGGCGTGCGCGCCGACGGCTCGGCTCGTGATCAAAGCTACCACGCAGTATCGGCGGGCGATGCCCCGGCCTCATCGGCGGGTAGCTCCTCTCAGGGCCGGGGCATCCTCTTTCGGTCGATCGTGAAAATCCGAACGATCGGTCGTCGCTGCCGATCGACGCCGAGGGCCGCCACGCGGTCGCCTGACCATGAGGTGCCAGCGAACCGCTCGAAGAGTGACCGGACAAATCCGAGATAACGGCCGTCAGGCGCGAATACGCCGAAGTAGTGCGTCCGACGCGACCAGAAGCCGATCGACACCCAGATATAGCCCCGCCCATCGACCGCAAGCTCATTCCAGAGCGGGAAGACTCGCGGGAATTGCGCGCTGGTCGCAATCCCGTTGAGCCGCGGCTGTGCCTTGATGAGTTCGGTCAGCACCGTGTCGGCATACGCGGCCGGGATCGAGTCCACGCGGATGTTGGTGAGCTCGGCGATGCGGACGGTATCAGCACCGGTGCGCGTGACCATGAACCTGAACCGGTCACCGGTGCCGTACAGGAGCGTGCCGTCGTCAAGGAACACCTCGGCGTCGGATGCGGTGAACGGGATGATGAAGCGACTCACCGAATTGGTGCTGTCGAGACTCCATCCCGGCCGCTCCGACGACGTCGGCCGCTCGAGCGAGTCGACACGCGCGCCCTCGAGCGTGAAATAGATCCAGCGCACCCCACGGGCGCCTGTCATGCCGAAATTCTCCCGGAGCCGCAGGTACCCCCTCGGGTCAATCGCCATGTCGGAAGCGGTGTTCCGGATATCGGTGTAGAACGCTCGCAAGTAGGTGCCGGACATCGTGTAGAGCAGCATGCGTGCCTGTCGGCCATCATGGATGATCAGCGTGTCGCCCGTGACCGCGAGCGCGGATGGCCAGCTGTACTCACCCGGTCCATTGCCCGAGCGACCGATGGTCCGCACAAACGTGCCGCTCGAGTCGTACAGCTGGATCGAGGCGGGTTCCATGGTCGAGACAACCAGTCGCCCATCGGGGAGCACCAACGTCTGGCGGTTGCCGCGGGGGGACCAGGTCTCGTCGCCGACCAATGTGACGATCCGTTCGGGGCGGAGCATCCAGCCCGTGGTCGAGTCCTGCCACGCGGTGTAGCCGCCACTGGTCACGCGTGGCGCCGAGCCGACGGTGTCGTACGTCGGCGTCCAGGTGCGGACCTGGCTGGCTGCGCGGCCGACCGGGATCGCGATCAGCGTCACGAGGAGCATCGAGATGAGTGCGCGCATGCAACCCGCTTGGCAGTGGTGAGGTGAGGTCCGGTCGGTTGACCAGTCGAGGTCTCAGGTAACCTATATTGCGAGCTTGGCCGCCTGCACCTTCACGATGAGTCCGGGAATCTCCATGCACCAGACCCCACTCGACGCCGCCCACCGCGCCCTCGGCGCCCGGATGATCCCGTTCGCGGGCTGGGACATGCCGGTCCAGTACGCCGGGATCACCCAGGAGCACAACGCGGTGCGCACCGCGGCAGGTCTCTTCGACCTCTCCCACATGGGCGAGCTCTGGATCCGCGGTCCCGGCGCCGGCGCCGCACTCGACGGGGCATTGGTGACGGCACCTTCGCGACTCAAGGATGGCCGAGCCCACTACTCGATGATCTGCACACCCGACGGCGCCGTGATCGACGACCTGATCGTCTACCGGACCGGCGACGAGGAATTCCTGGTCGTTGCCAATGCCTCGAACCGCGAGGCGGTGGCCGCGGCACTCCAGGAGCGCCTGTCAGGCCACGACGCCACCTTCGACGACGCCTCGTTCCGGACCGCACTGATCGCAATCCAGGGCCCCCGCTCACGCGAACTCCTCCAGGCCCACACCGACATCGATCTCGAGCCACTCAAGTACTACTCGATCGCCTCGGCCACCGTCTGCAAGCGGCCAGTGCTGATCGCCCGAACCGGCTACACCGGCGAGGACGGCTTCGAGATCTATGTCGATTGGGGTGACGCCGAGCGGCTCTGGAACCATCTCCTGGAGGAAGGCACCCCCGCCGGGCTCGTGCCCGCCGGCCTCGGTGCCCGCGACACCCTTCGCCTCGAGGCGGGGATGCCGCTCTACGGTCAGGAGCTCGACCTCGAGACGACGCCCTTCGAGGCCGGGCTCGGCCGGGTGGTCAAGTTCGACAAGCCGGAGCCGTTTGTCGGCCGCGAGGCGCTGGAACGCGCCAAGGACACTGCGACCAAGGTGCTGGTCGGGCTCAAGCTCACCGGCCGCGGGATCGCCCGCACCGGCTATCCCGTCTATCTTCCGGCCGCGCCGGAGGCCTCGGGACGAGTGACCAGCGGGACGGCTTCGCCGACCCTCGGGCACCCGATCGCCATGGCCTTCGTGACGCCCGACCTGGCCCACGCCGGAACCACCCTCGAGGTGGGTATCCGGAACGATCGCGTCGCGGCGGAGGTGATTCCGATGCCGTTCTACTCCCGACCCCGCTGAACGAGGAGCTCCACGTGGCCTACCCAGACGATCGCAAGTATTCCGACGAGCACGAATGGATCAAGGTCGAGGGCGACACCGCCACGATCGGGATCACCGCGTATGCCGCCGAACAGGTGGGCGACATCGTCTTCGTCGAGCTGCCCGCGGTCGGGACCACGGTCTCCGCCGGACAGTCATTCGGTGTGATCGAATCGGTCAAGGCGGTCTCGGAGCTCTTCGCGCCGGCATCCGGCACGGTGACCGACATGAACGGCGCACTTGGCGACTCGCCCGAGACGGTCGCCGCCGATCCGCATGGCGATGGTTGGCTGATCAAGATCACCGTGAGTGATCCGGCCGCGCTCGAGAAGCTCAAGGACGCCGCCGCCTATCAGGCGATGGTCGACGACGCCTGAACCGGCCCGCGTCGTTGTCATGGTACAATCCGCACTCGGGGCCCCTCGGGGCCCCGATGTCGTTACAGGAACCCGCACGCCAGGTTGCACACTGATGCCAGAGAGTCGTGAATTCGCCAGTCGCCACATCGGCCCCCGTCCCGACGAGATCACCGCCATGCTCGGCGAACTCGGATACGACTCCCTCGATGCCTTCATCAACGACGTGGTGCCGACCACGATCCGACTCGAACAACCGCTGGCACTCGACCGCGGCCGGTCCGAATACGGCGCACTCGCGGAACTGCGTCAGCTCGCCGAACGCAACCGGATCTTCCGCTCATACATCGGTCGCAGCTACTACAACACCTTCACGCCGCCGGTGATCCAGCGCAACGTGCTCGAGAATCCGGGGTGGTACACGGCCTACACGCCGTACCAGCCCGAGATCGCCCAGGGGCGGCTCGAGGCACTGCTCAACTTCCAGACGATGGTGAGTGACCTGACCGGCCTGCCGGTCGCGAACGCCTCGCTGCTCGACGAGGCCACCGCCGCTGCCGAGGCGATGGCCTTGACGCTGGCGGTGGTTCGGGGGGGGGACACACCGCGCTATCTGGTCGATGCCAGGTGTCATCCGCAGACGATCGCTGTCATGCGGACCCGTGCCGAGGCGCGTGGGGTCGAGATCGTGGTGGGGGAGCCGATGACGTGGGAGTTTGCTGACGGGGTCGTGGGCTGCCTGGTGCAGTACCCGGCGACCGACGGCGAGCTGCGCGATTTCCGTGGACTCGCGGAGCGGGCGCATGCGGCGGGCGCACTGGTGACCGCGGCGACCGACCTGCTCGCGCTCGCGCTGATCACCCCGCCGGGGGAGTGGGGTGCCGATATCGCGGTCGGCAATTCGCAGCGATTCGGTGTGCCGATGGGCTATGGCGGGCCGCACGCGGCGTTCTTCGCGACCTCCGAGAGCCACAAGCGGCACCTGCCGGGTCGGATCATCGGTGTCTCCAAGGATGTCGATGGGCGGATGGCGCTCCGGATGGCGCTGCAGACGCGCGAGCAGCACATTCGTCGCGACAAGGCGACCAGCAACGTCTGCACGGCGCAGGTGCTGCTGGCGGTGATGTCGGCGATGTACGCGGTGTACCATGGTCCCGACGGGATCCGACGGATCGCGCGCCGTGTGCATGGCCATGCCCGAAACCTCGCCGACGGACTCACCAGGCTCGGGTGCACGGTGGACCATCAGGCCTTCTTCGACACGGTGAGTGTCACGCTCACGGCCGCGGCTGCGGACGATGTGATGCATGCGGCGCTCACCCGCGAGATCAACCTGCTCCGGCTGGAGCCGACGCGGATCGCGATCTCCCTTGACGAGACCGTCACCTCCCGCGATGTCGCCGACGTGCTCGGCTGCTTTGGTCACACCGAATTCGAAATCACGCAGGACGTGCAGGATCGTGATATCGCACCGGCATTCCAGCGCAGTTCCGGCTACCTCGATCATCCGGTGTTCCACGCGCACCGGAGCGAGACCGAGATGCTCCGCTACCTCCGGACCCTCGAGTCGAAGGACCTCTCGCTCACCGCCGCGATGATCCCGCTCGGCAGCTGCACGATGAAGCTCAATGCGACCTCCGAGATGATCCCGGTGAGCTGGCCCGGCTTCGCGGCACTGCATCCGTTCGTGCCGCGCGATCAGGCCGAGGGGTACACGGAGATGTTCCGGCAGCTGGAGGCGTGGTTGTCGGAGATCACCGGATTCGCCGCGGTGTCGTTGCAACCCAACGCCGGCTCGCAGGGCGAGTTCGCCGGGCTGATGACGATCCGGGCCTACCACCGGGCCCAGGGCGAGGGTGGGCGTGACATCTGCCTCATCCCGACCAGCGCACACGGGACGAATCCCGCGAGCGCGGTGATGGCCGGCATGCGTGTGGTACCGGTCGCGGCCGACGCCAAGGGCAACATCGATGTCGAGGACCTGCGGGCGAAGGCCACGGAGCATGCAGCGTCGCTGGCGGCGATCATGGTGACCTATCCGTCGACGCACGGGGTGTTCGAGGGGTCGATCCGCGAGATCTGCGAGATCGTGCACACCAACGGCGGGCAGGTGTACCTCGACGGCGCGAACATGAACGCGCAGGTCGGCCTCTGCCGCCCGGGCGACTTCGGTGCCGACGTCTGTCACCTCAACCTGCACAAGACGTTCTGCATCCCGCATGGCGGCGGTGGTCCCGGGATGGGACCGATCGGCGTGGCGGCGCATCTGGTACCGCACCTGCCCGATCATCCGGTGATCGACCTCGGTCACGAAGCGCCCTCGGGTACCATCTCCGCCGCGCCGTGGGGCAGCTCGAGCATCCTGCCGATTTCGTGGATGTACATCCGGATGATGGGGCGCGACGGGCTCACGCGGGCGACCGAGATTGCGATCCTCGCGGCGAACTACATCGCCAAGCGACTCGAGGGTGCCTACGACGTGCTCTACACCGGGCCCAAGGGCCTGGTCGCGCACGAATGCATTCTCGACACGCGTCCGTTCAAGGCGAGTGCCGGAATCGAGGTCGAGGACATCGCCAAGCGGTTGATCGACTATGGCTTCCATCCGCCGACGGTGTCGTTCCCGGTGGCGGGGACGCTGATGATCGAGCCGACCGAGTCGGAGCCGAAGGAGGAGCTCGACCGGTTCATCGATGCGATGCTCGCGATTCGGGCCGAGGTGCGCGAGGTGGAGCAGGGGACAGCGGACCGTGAGCAGAACATCCTCAAGGGGGCGCCGCATACGCTCGAGCAGTTGATCGCCGATGATTGGTCGCGGCCGTATCCGCGCGAGGCGGCGGCGTACCCGATGCCGGAGCTCCGGCATCGGAAGAGCTGGCCCACGGTGGGGCGGATTGATCAGGCGTACGGCGACCGGAACCTGGTCTGTACCTGCCCGCCGATGGAGGCGTACGCGGTGTAGGCGCGATCGTCAGGTCGCGCATCCACATGTCGGAAGTCGGAGGGGCGCACTGCGGTGCGCCCCTTTCGCGTCCGGTTCTAGTGTGCTGACCCATTAGTTGCCCGTAGAAGTCGGTGGAGTTTGGCGAGAATGGAATCGGCGGTGGCCGTCCACGCGAACGGCCGACTCGTCGCGTTGTAGCGTTCGACGAACGTGGTGATGCGCTGGATGAGTTCGCG
>DASSYA010000014.1:0-57174 GCA_035703525.1 Gemmatimonadales bacterium
AGATCCGACAGGATCCCCGCCTTCTCGCACTTCTTCTTGAAACGCTTGAGCGCCCGTTCGAAGCTCTCATCATCATGGATGACGACTTCTGACATTACCTCTATCACCCCTCTCGGGCCCCGGTGAGGGGGCGGTTGGTGCGTAGCCCGGCAAAGATAGGGGTGAATGGGGCTTAATGGGGCTTGGGGGAAGTCGGAAGTCGGAAGTCGGAAGTCGGTGGGCTGGGGTGCTCAGGGCTCCCGAATCCGGAAGAGCTTGAGTTCCACGGGATTCGGCCCGTCCTCGACCTCGCAGGCGAGGGCCAGCCAATGGCCGCGGAGGGCACTGGCCAGGCGCCGGGTCCCGCACGGCTCGGTGACTCTTCCGAGGAACGTCGAGTCCGCGAACACGTCCATGAAGGTCGAGTCCTCTGCTGTCCCGATGACCCAAAGCCTATGGTGCTCGTCGAATGCCAGCCCATCCGCCGGGAAGTGCGGCAGCGGCTCGGACCGGAAGAGCGTCCGTTGCGGGTCGTCCGCGAGTCGACCACCCAGGACCGTCCCACGCGGGCCCCTGGGCGCACGGAGCATGGCAACGATCTGGGAGTCGAGTCGGTCGCGTTCCAACTGTGTCGCCATCCGCGGCGGCACATCGCGACCGAACGAGAATTCGAGTGTTCCGTCGCCCGTGAACATCCAGAGGCGATAGGCGAAAGCATCGCTGATCACGAATCGCCCCGGCTCCGCGGCTACCGCGGGCCAGGCACCAGAGCGCGGGCTCGCACCGTGGACACGCCGCACGATGGAGTCGTCAGCAGAGAGGAGCGTGCGCACACAGTCTGACGGGATGCAGACCCGATCGAACGATCCCGGACGGTCTTCGAGGACCCGATCGTCCGTCCGGGATCTGATCCTGAATCCACGCCAGCGATCGAAGGAATCGCCATTGAGGTCCGAGGCAAACCCGGGAGGGACATTCCGTCGCTCTGTGACGAGTTTGCCAGTTGGCTCGAACACCTTGGCAATCCGACCCTCGGACTCGAACAAGAAGATCCGAGAATCACCGGAGCGCAGGAACTCATCGCCCTGGAGCTCCCCGGGTCCTTCTCCCGTCCGCCCCCATCGGGCGAGGACACTTCCTGTGGAGTCCAAGGTGACGAGAAGAGGGGCGTCCTCATTGTCTCGGAAATAGACGAATTGGCCGCCAGCCGTCAGTGCGACGCTCCGAGTCGTGCTGGGTTGATCTGCATCCGCGAGCTCGAACTCGATGCGCTCAAGGCGCGGGAGATCGCGGGAGGCGATGAGGTGATCCGCCTGTCCCGTACCCGGATCGGGTCGGCATCCCGCAGCGACCAGCATGACAGCCGCGGCACGAAGGTGTCGGATCAGGTGTGACAACGTGGAACCCCTCGCGTGAGAACCGTTCATCCTGGCGGCCAGGTCATTCGCCGGCCACCCAGCACGTGCACGTGGAGGTGGCCGACCGTCTGGCCACCGTCCTCGCCGGTGTTGATCACGAGCCGATAGCCGCCGTCGGCGAGTCCGAGCTCGTGGGCGACCCGGGTGGCGAGGGCCATGACCTCGGCCATGATCGCCGCCCCGCCCGGACTCTCGACCAGATCCGCCGCCGTGGCGGCGTGGCGAGTCGGGACCACGAGGACGTGGACCGGTGCCTGTGGATTGAGGTCATGGAACGCCATCGCATGGCTGTTCCGTCCGGCCTCGCGGGCCGGGATCTCGTGGTTGACGACGCCGCAGAAGGGACATTCGGGATGGCTGTTCAACCGAGCCTCCGTTGCAAGGATTCCAGGCGACGGTGCGCCGTGACCGCCATCGCAGCGATCGCGGCGGTCTCGAACCGGAGCACGGCCGGTGCGAGCCCGACCCGCCTGGGCGTGAGGACGTTGTCGATCACTTCCACATCATGAAGCCCGAAGCCGGCCTCCGGCCCGATCAGCCACCCGATCGCCTCGTGGGCCCCGATCGGCGGGCAGGGCCCGCCACGCTGATCGGCGAGCAACCAGCGAAGTCCCGGAAAGGTCGCCGCCAGCTCTTCCGTTGGCCGGAGGTCATCGATCATCGGCGTCCAGGCACTCCCCGACTGCTTGCACGCCTCACGCGCGCGCCGCCGCGCCTTGTCGACCGTGCTGTCCCGCACGCGCGTCCCGACGCCATGCACATGCGTGGTGATCAGTGGCACCACGCGGGTCGCACCAAGCTCGGCGGCCTTCTCCGCAACCAGGAGGAAGCGCTCCTTGTCTCCCCCCCCTACGACCAGCACGGTCTCGGCAGGCCGTGGGGCATGGTAGGCCAGCTCGAGGTGCACCTGCCACGCGGCGCCCGCCCGCCCCAGCACCCCTTCGCCCACGCCGCCGCGACCATCCAGCACCTGCACCGCGTCACCACTCGCCACCCGACGCACGTCCAGGTGACGCGACTCGGCGTCGTCGACCGGCACGGTGGCGCCCACCGTGATGGTCCCAGGCGTCGCGAGGAGTCGGATCATGTCGGTCGCCGCGCCGCGACCGACCACCAGTCCGCGTCGATCACCTCCTCCACCGGCGTCCACCCGGCCGACTCGAGCACCGGGAGGAAGAGCTCGCGTTCGGCCCGTTCCATGCCCGAGAAGATGGCAAGCCCATCGCGCCGGAGTGCGTCGCGAATGATCGGGAGCAGGAGCGTGTTCACGCTGCGGAGGATGTTCGAACAGACCAGGTGCGCCGGACCCGCGAGAGTCCCGAGCTGGCCGGCATCCCCGAGCAGGAAGGTGACCTGCGCCGCGACGTTGTTGCGAGCAGCATTGGCCTCCGCGATCGGGTTCGCCTCGGGGTCGACCTCGACCCCGATGGCCGACGAGGCACCGAGGCGCGCGGCCGCGATGGCGAGCACGCCGCTGCCGCTACCGAAGTCCAGCACCCTGTCCCCCCCCCGCGTGTGCCGCTCGAGCAGGGTCAGCGCCGCGCGGGTGCTGCCATGCTCCCCGCTGCCGAACGCCGATTCAGGATCGAGCACGAGCACGACCTCGTCCGGTGCCGGGTCGACCGGCAGCCACGACGGGGTGAGCACGAGCCGTCCGAACCGGCGCGTGATGATGCCGTCACGCCAATGCACCGACCAGTCGATCGGCGCGATCGGGGTCACCGTGGTCGCCACGTCGGCGAACTGCGTGGAGAGCGCACGGGCAAGCGCCTCGGCATCGAGGTCACTCGACGCGACCGCGCGGATGCGTCCGGATGCCGGTTCCTCGACGCCGTACCCGGTGGCGTTCACGACAGTGGCCGCAACCGCATCGGCGTGTTCGGGCCGGCAGGTGATGTCCAATTGCCACCAGGCACCGCTCATGCGCCGAGGGCTTCCTTGAGCTTGTGCCAGAACCCGCCACCCTCGTCGGGGCCTGCGGCCTCGTGTTCGGCCAGCTGCTCGAACAGCCGACGCTGCTCGTCATTCAGGTGGCGCGGTGTCCAGAGATGCATCCGGATGTGCAGCGCGCCGACACTGCTGCCACCGAGTCGCGGCAGCCCCTTGTTGCGCAGCGTGATCACCGCGCCCGACTGGGTCCCGGCCGGGACATCGACCGACTCGTCGCCCCAGGGCGTGGGGACCGTGACATCGGTCCCGAGTGCAGCCTGGGAGAAGGCGAGCGGCAGGTCGAGCCAGAGGTCATCGCCCTCGCGCGTGAATCGCTCGTCGGCCTTGACCTCGATCACCACCTGCAGGTCGCCCGGCGGGCCACCCCGCACCCCGGCCGCCCCCTGGCCCCGAAGGTTGATGTAGTTGTTGCTGGCCACCCCCGCCGGGATGTCGACCGACACGGTGCGTTCGGTCTTGATCCGACCCTCGCCGCGACAGACATCACACGGGGTCCGGATGGTCTGGCCCTCACCGTAGCAGGTGGGGCATGGGCCTACCTGCACGAACTGGCCGAACATCGAGCGCGCGGCCCGACGCACCTCGCCCGTCCCGCCACAAGTGCCGCAGCTCACCGGTCGGGTCCCCTTGCCCGCCCCGGTGCCCTTGCAGGTCTCGCAACCGGTCATTGCCTTGAGCTTGATGTTCCGCTTGGTCCCGGTCGCCACTTCCTGGAGGGTGACGCGTGCGGTGACCCGGACATCCTGGCCACGACGCGGGTCGCCACCGCTCGAGCGGCCGCCGAAGATGCCATCGAGCCCCCCCATCCCGCCGAAGTCGCGCATGAAGATGTTGAGCGCCTCGGAGAGGTCGACATGATGGAAGCCCCCCCCCCCGAACCCGCCGCTCGCGCCCGGCATCGTCCCGAACCGGTCGTAATGGGCGCGCTTGTCGGGATCGGAGAGCACCTGATAGGCCTCGCTGATCTCCTTGAACCTGGCCTCGGCGTCCGGCGTGTCGTTCCGGTCGGGATGGAATTCCATCGCGAGCTTGCGATACGCCTTCTTGATGTCGGCCTCGGTGGCATCCCGGAACACCCCGAGCGTCTGGTAGAGGTCACTCTCACTCACTGCAACAACCCTTCCACGAGTCGGCCGGTGTGCTCCACCAGGCCAAGGATCTTGTCATACGGCATCCGGGTCGGTCCGAGGACGCCGATCACGCCGGTGGCTCCGGCGCGACGATAGGTACTGGTGACGAGGGTGAAGCCCGACAATCCAGGATCGCCGTGTTCCCCCCCGATGGTGACGACGAGCCCGTCCCGGCGCCGTTCGGCCAGCGCTTCCCGGAGGGCATCTCGGCGCTCCGTCAACGTCAGCAGGCCGCGCATCCGTTCATTCGATGCGAATTCCGGCTGGTCGACCAGCACACTCGCGCTACCGAGCAGGACCGTGTCGCCCTGGTCCGGGGCATCGAGCAGGCCTTCGCCCTCGGCGATGACGATGTCGAGCAACTCGCGCGTCGTCCCGTCGCCGACGTCCCGCAACCGCTCGGCCAGGGTCTGGCGGATGTCACGAATGGTGCGACCCCCGAGCCGCTCGTTGAGGAGTCGCTGCACCGCCTCGACCTGTGTCGGCACGACCGTCACCGGCACACGAACGTACAGTGTCCGGAGCGCCCCGCTCCGCAGGTTGAACACCATCAACAAGCGGTCGCTCGAGACCGGTACCAGGTCGAATCGTTCGAGCACGATCTCCTCGAGTGCGGGGGCGACGGCGACACCGAGTTCCTGCGTGAGGATCCCGAGCACCTGTGCCGCGCGGTGGAGCAACTCCTCGCTGGCCCGCGACACGGCGCCGAGTTCAACCTCGAGCGTCTCGAGGTGGCGATCCTCGGGAGGGGTCCGGCGAACGATCGCATCGACGTAGAGACGGTAGGCACGATCGGTCGGGATGCGACCGGCCGAGGTGTGCGCCTGGAAGAGGAATCCCTTGGCCTCGAGATCACTCATCGTCGAGCGGATCGAGGCTGGCGACAGCCCGAGCTGGGACCGTCGGGCAACGGTCTGGCTCCCCGCCGGTTCGGCGGTGCTGATATACGTCTCGATCACGGCCTCGAGCACCTGCCGCTCGCGGCCACTCAATGACTCAAGTTCTGCCATACCCGAAAGTTAGGACCCCCCGACCCCGGCCACCAGCGCATCGAGCCGAAGCCACCCCTCCGCGGTGAGTCGAATCCGGTCGCCCTGGCGGGTTGCCCAGCCGGCGCCAAGCCACGAGGCGACCTGCGAGGCGGGAAGCTGGCGGGCTGGCAAGCCGCCATCGGTCCGGAGCCCGAGGTAGATCGATTCGAGGGCAATCTGCTCGCCGGAGAGCGGCTCGACGCCCTCGGTGGTGCTCCGACCATCGTGGATGGCCCGCTCCCAGGCCGCCCAATCCCGGATGTGCCAGCGACGGCTCCCACCCAGGAACGAGTGCGCTCCGGGGCCCAGCCCCAGGAAGTCGACCCCGGACCAGTAGGCGCTGTTGTGCACGGCCCGGCGGCCCGGCAAGCCGGCATTGGAGACTTCATAATGCTCGAACCCCGCCGCGACGAGACCGCGATGCGCCAGAAGGTATTCGGCGGCATACCGTTCATCGGTCGCGAGGATCGTTTCGCCCCGGGCACTCCACCGGCCGAGTGGCGTCGCCGGCTCGACCGTGAGTCCGTAGAGCGAAAGGTGATCCGGCCTGAGCGCCAGCGTCAGGTCGAAGTCGCGCGCCCAGTCGCGATGGAGTTCGTACGGCAGGGCGAAGATCAGGTCGAGCGAGAGGTTGTCGAATCCCGCCTCGCGCAGCATCGCCACCGCGCCCTGCACCTGATCCGCGCTGTGGGTCCGATGCATCCAGGCGAGCACACCCGGATCGTGCGACTGCACGCCGAGCGAGACGCGATTGATGCCGGCGGCACGCCAGGTCATCGCCGCTGACATCGAGACGTCATCGGGATTGACCTCGATCGTGACCTCCGCATCGGCGGCGAGTGGTACGTCGTCGGTGATCGACCCGAGGAGCGATGCGAGGGCCATCGGATCGAGCCGCGACGGCGTCCCGCCGCCGAGATACAGGGTCCTGAGCTCGGTCCACTCCGACACCGGCTGGTCGGCGCGGTACCCGCGCCATTCGGCCAGAGCGGCCTCGACATACCGGGCGCTCGGCACCTCCCGCCGCACCGCAATCGCGAAGTCGCAATACGAGCAGCGCCTGGCACAGAACGGGATGTGGATGTAGAGGTGCATCCCTCCAATATCGGCCTACCGGACGCTCCGCCGAAACATCGCGCCCGGCAACTGCTCGGCGAGCCCGCCGAGTTCGAGGCCCAACAGCACGCCGAGCAGCGTCCCGATCGGGAGGCCGACCTTGAGGGCAAGTTCGTCGACATGCTGTGTCTCGCTCGTGAGGAGATCGAAGACACGCGCCTCCTCGGGCGAGAGGGTGCACGGCGGCAAGAGCGGCTCGGGGGCACCCGGCGCCATCCCCAGGAGGGCCGCGAGATCCTCGACCGCGAGAATCGGTGTGGCACCGTCCCGAATGAGTCGATTGGTGCCGACCGAGGTCGGTGAGGTGATCGGCCCCGGAACGGCGAGCACGTCGCGTCCCTGCTCCAACGCACACTCCACCGTGATGAGTGTGCCGGACCCCACCGCGGCCTCGACCACCACCAGGGCACGTGAGAGCCCGCTGATGATCCGATTCCGGCGCGGGAAGGAGCCCGGCGTCGGCTGGATGCCGGGTGGGGACTCCGAGAGAAGCAGGCCGTCTTCCCGCACTCGTCGGTACAAGTCGCGGTTCCGGGAGGGATAGATCACATCGACACCGGCACCGAGCACGCCGATGGTTGCGCCGCCAGCGTCGAGCGCGGCCGCTTGGGCCACCGCATCGAGCCCACGGGCCATCCCGCTCACCACCACGACACCCGCCCGCGCCGCCTGTTCGGCGAGGCGGGCCGCGAGATCGGCGCCATACCGGGTATGTGAACGACTGCCGATGATCGCCACGGCCGGCCGGCGCAGCAGTTCCAGGTGTCCGGCAGCGAACAGGATCGGTGGGGGATCGGGGATGGACCGCAGCGCAGCGGGATACGCGGGATCTGGCGGGACCAGGACCTCCTGTCCGGCCTCGTGCGCACGCGCCAGCATCGACTCGGCCTCGTCGCGTGAACCGCGCTGCAGCAACCGCGCGAGCCTGACGGACATTTGATCGACTTCGGTGAGGGCGATCCGGGGCGCGTCGAGCACTGCGACGGCGGTGCCGAATCGCTGCAGCAAGTTGGCCAGGCGGCGGCTGCCGAGCCCGGGGGTCGTGGCGAGCTGCAACCACGCCGCTCGCTCAAGCGGGTCAGTCGTGTCCCGAGTCGGTTTCTCCCCAATCGAGGTCCCAGTCGTCGTCGTGGTGGTCATTCGGGTTGCTGGGCTCCGGTTGGGTATCGTCGTCGGCACGCGCCTGCTGGACCATGGTCCAGAGTGTTTCCTTCAGGTGGTCGAGCCCACTGCCCGTCGCAGAGGAGATCACCACGGTCGCCACCGCCTCGGCCGTGTCGATCTCCGGAAGGGGCTCGCCCTCGGGCAGCAGGTCGCGCTTGCTGAGCACGACCAGGAACGGCTTCGTCGCGAGCGCGGCCGAGTAGGACCCGACTTCGCGCCGCAACTGGTCGATGACGGCCACGGGGTCCTCGGCATCGAGTGGCACGAGGTAGGCCAGCACGCGGGTGCGCTCGACATGCTGCAGGAAGGTGAAACCGAGTCCCTTCCCCTCATGCGCCCCCTCGATGATGCCCGGGATGTCGGCCACCACCACCGTGCGCGACCCGCTCAGCGCCACCACACCGAGGTTCGGTTCGAGCGTCGTGAAGGGATAGTCGGCGATCCTGGGGCGCGCGGCACTGATCACCGACAGCAGGGTGCTTTTTCCCGCATTCGGTTCCCCGACGAGCCCGACGTCGGCGATCAACTTGAGCACGAGTTCGATGCGACGTTCCTGCCCTTCCCCCCCCTCATCCCATTCGCGCGGTGCGCGATTGGTCGCGGTGGCCCGGGATCCATTGCCTCGGCCGCCGCGGCCGCCCTTGGCGATGAGCATCGTGTCGCCAGGAGTGAGGACCTCGCCGAGCAGCGCCCCGGTGGTGGCATCGTACACCTCGGTGCCCGGAGGAACCGGCATGTAGAGGTCGTCGGCCGACTTCCCCGTCATGTTCTTGCCCTTGCCGTGTACCCCGCGTTCAGCACGCCAGGCGGCGCGATAGCGGTAATCGAGCAGCGTGGAGAGGTTGCCGTCGGCCTGCAGGTAGACCGATCCACCGTGACCGCCATCGCCGCCGTCAGGCCCACCCTTCGCCTTGAACTTGAAGCGTGCGAACGAGCAGGCACCGTCGCCGCCGCGTCCACCCCAGACCTCGACGGTGACCCGATCGACGAAGCTCACGAGAGCGGCTCCCAGGCGTCGCGGACCTGTTCCCACAGCTCCTTGACCGCTTTCCAGTGATCGTAGGAGAGGAAGGGATTCACCTCCGCCAGCGTCGACTCGACCTGCTCGACGGTCGCACCGGCATTGAGGGCGCCGCGCAGGTGCGAATGCAGCTGACGCGGCGTGTCGAGCACGGCCGTCTGGGCGATGACGCACAGCTCGCGACGCGCGAGATCGAGCCCCCCCCTTGAGAGGGTCCGTCCGTAGCCCTCGGTCAGCATCCACGCATCGAGCGCCGGATGCAAGGCGCGCACGTTCTGGCGGAGCTTCGCGTAGTTGTCGCCGTACACCACGCGGCAGGTCTCTTCACCGCGAGCGGTCCAGTCGGGATGATCCGCGTAGTGCAGGTCGTCGTCCGCGCCTGCCGCCGGGGCGCCCACGGCCTTCCGCCACAGGGCAGCCGCCACCAGTGCACGCGGCCAGCCGACCATCAGCATCGACTGGAGCAGCAGTTCGTCACCCCACGCCTTCGGCATGCCCGCGGCCAGCGCCTCGTCGACGTTCTCGCGGATCTCGGGTTCCTCGCCCTGCGCGATGGCGGCCGCGAGCGTGACCAGCCGCTGCGTATGGTGATCGAGGGCGCTGGAGGGAGTCTCTGGCATCGGATCGTCCTCGGGCTAGGGGAAGCGGAGCAGGCCGCGGGAAATGGTCTGGCCGACCACATCGCCACGGGTGTTGCGAATCTCGGGCTCGTACCAGTGGGCCAGCGATGGCCATGGCCAGTCACGCTCGGGAGCGACGTGGCCCAGCAGGGCATGCAGCACACTCACCAATGCCTGCGCTGCCACCCGCATGTCGCCATCTTCGACCTTGAGGGCCACCCCGAGCCGGAGCTCCGGGATCGCGGCGGCATACACACCTTCGGCACCGACCTTGGCAAGGATCCGTCGCTGCCACGACGACATCAGCACGGTGTCGAATCGATCCGTGCCCGCCACCAGCTCCGGGTGATCGAGCATCGCCTCGCGGATGACAACCATCGCCGCATCATCGGTGACACCGAGCCGAGCCCAGGCGAGGGCCAACGCGGTGAGCGGCGTGGCGACCGCGGCCGCGGTACAGCCGTCGACACCCCAGGCGAGTCGGTCGAGACCCACGCCACTCCAGAGCGAAATCGAGTTGGCGATGGCGGTCTGGACCGGATGCCCCGGATCGGGGTAGCCTTCGAGGGGCCAGCCATGGAGCACAGCGAGACCCAGCATGGCCGCGTGCTTGCCCGAACAATTGCTCCAGATCGGGGTGGTGGTGACGCCGTCGCGGATCATCGCCTCGGCGACCCTGGTCGACAGCGACGGATGGCCACCGCAGGAGAGCGCGGACTCAGGCACGCCGATCCGGGCCAGCCAGTCCGCCGCAATCTCGCGATGCGCCGGCTCGGCCGAGTGAGAGCCGCAGGCGAGCGCCAGGTGCCTGCCCCCGAGACCGAACCGCTCGACGCCACCTCCCGCCACCAGCGGCCACAGCTGGAACGGCTTCGCAGCCGAGCGCCAGAAGACCAGCGTGTCGGGATCACCCGCCAGCGCCACGACGCGACCGGTGTCATCGACGACCGCCACACGGACCCGGTGGGCAGACTCGTCGAGGTCGCCACGCGTGTCGATCAGGGAGAATTCGGTCATAGGTGGGCCCAAGATACCCAGCCAGAGTCGCGGCCGTCACCTTGGGCGGGCTAGACTTGAGGCATGACAACCCCGTTGCTCGCCCTCACCGAGGCGCGCCTGACCGAATTGCTCGATCGGATGACGACGGTGCGGACCGCCATCATCGGCGACCTGATGCTCGACCGGTACCTCCTCGGCGACGTCGAGCGGATCTCCCCCGAGGCGCCGGTGCCGGTCGTCACGGTCGAATCGGAGTGGGACGCCCCAGGCGGCGCCGCCAATGTCGCCGCCAATGTCGCCGCGCTCGGTGCGACCGTCCTGCTCGCTGGTGTGATCGGGGACGACGATGCCGGTGAGACGCTCCGGCAAGCGCTCCTCGGCCACGACATCGATTGCACCGGGGTCATCGAGGCGCCCGGACGACCGACGACGACCAAGACGAGGATCCTGGCTCGCGGTCAGCAGGTCGTTCGGATCGATCGGGAGGTCACCAATCCACTCCCGCTCCGCGTCCGGGAAGCGCTGCTGGTAGCGGCACATCAGGCGATCGCCGACGCAGATGTCCTCCTCCTCGAGGACTACGACAAGGGGGTGCTCGATGAGGGCGTCATCGGCGATCTGATTCAGGCGGCCATCGATCAGGGCGTTCCGGTGATTGCAGACCCGAAGGAGCGCCACTTCTTCGCGTTCGGCGGTGCGACGGTCCTCAAGCCCAACCGGCGCGAGCTGGAGGTGGCCTTCAAGCATCAGCTCGGGGCGGAGCCTCGCGATCTGATCGAGGCACGCAATCGGCTGAATGTGGAGAACTTGCTCCTCACCGTCGGTGCAGATGGCCTCAAGCTGGTGAGTGCAGACGGCTCGGTTCATCACTCGCCGAGCATCGCGCGCTCCGTCTACGACGTCTCGGGTGCCGGCGACACGATCACCTCGTGGCTCGGGGTCGCGCTCGCGGCGGGTGGCACCATGGCCGAGGCGGCGTGGCTCGCCAACCTCGCCGCAGGCGTCCAGGTCGGGAAACAGGGGACGGCGACGGTGTCGAGGGATGAGCTGCTTGACGCTTGGGACGATCTGGCAAGCGGGTAGTTATCCACAACACTGCGAAGCTGGTTTTTCCACAAGCACCTGGTGGCGCGACGGACCAGGCGCAGGGATGAGCGAAGCGGCGGCGATCCAGAGGATCACCGCCGCTTCGCATTCCTTTCCGAGCCAGCCCGGGAGGCTCCAACTCACTGACTGACTCGGCGTCCTTCCCCATCCAGCGGGATGGTTCCGGGCGATGGGCGATGAGGGATTTGAACCCCCGACCTCGCGCATGTGAGGCGCGCGCTCTAACCAACTGAGCTAATCGCCCGCTCGAGCGGGATGGCATCATACCATTCTTCGGATCGACCTGCAAGGCGATGGCCCCGGAGGGATTCGAACCCTCGACCCTCGGATTATGAGTCCGGTGCTCTAACCACCTGAGCTACGAGGCCTAATCGTTTGAACCACAAATAGTTACGACTGGCAATTAAAGTTGATTGTTTTCCACACGCCCGGAACAGCATACCCCCTACCCCATCAATATTCGGCTTGAGCAGCCACTCACTTTGCCCCTCCGGATCGCTTGGGGGCCCGGACGCGCTCGTACAGTCTCAGGTGCGCTTCGGTCATGCGATCGATCGTGAAGCGCTCCTTTACCCGACGTCGGCCAGTCGCGCCGAGTCGCTCGCGGAGTTCGGCATCTTCGGCGAGTGTGCGCATCGCGCCGGCGAGCTGCACCGGGTCGCGCATCGGCACTTCGAGGCCGGTCTCCATGTGGGTGTTCACCTCGCGCACCCCCGAGGGGACGTTCGTCGTGATCACCGGTCGGCCGGCCGCCATTGCCTCGAGCAGGACCATCCCGAACATCTCATCGATCGTGACCGACGGCAGGACCAGGAAGTCGGCGTCGGCCATGCGGCGCGGCAGATCTTCGTCGGGATACTCACCCCAGAACTTGACGCGGTCCTGGATCGCGAGCGCTGTCGCAAGCGTCCGGAGACGATTCAACTCGGGTCCGGTCCCGACGATGTCGAGCCGCATCTCGGGCACGAGTTCCACGGCCCGCAACAGGAAGTCGACACCCTTGAACGGCACGAGCTGGCCAATGAAGAGGGCATGCGGCGGATTGCCGGGCGGGGGTGGCGGCACCACCTCCCAGCGGCGCTCGTCGATTCCGAACGGAATGATCTCGATCTTGTGCTCGAACCCCTTGAGCTCCTTCGAGAGCGCCACATGCGCCGTGCTCGGCACGACGATCGCCTCGGCGCGCTTGAGCGAGTACCAACCCGGAAGCTTGTACATCACACTCGGGTAGTCGGCATGGTGGGTGACCACCAGCGGCGCCAGCGAGGGCCGGAGCGCGTAGCTCACGTCGGCCAGCGAGTGCGGCTGGTGCAGGTGAATCACATCGGCACGACGCCACGCGGCGGCGATGTAGGCCGGCGCGAGTTCCTGCGAGCCAACCGGTGCGAACGACCAGGCGCGCGTGACCGAGGCTCGCCGCTTCTGCCCCGGCCGAGGATCCCCGAAACCGGTGACGGCAACAACCTCCGCCTCGTGCCCGCGCTCGGCGAGCCCTTCGGCGAGGCCTTCGACCACACGTTCCATCCCGCCGGACCGCGGCCAGTAGTACTTCGAGAGCTGAAGAACGCGCATGGGGTGGAAAGTAACGGCGGTCCCGCCATCTTTGTCGGGTGCGAATCCTGATCCTCTCCCCTGACCTCCCCTCCCATGGCGTGGTCCAATCGCTCGCCGCCCAGGGCGTCGAACCGGTCGTGGCACTTGCCAGTGGCGAGTCGCGGACGCACGGCGTGATCCGGTATGAGCGCGTCGCTTCACGCGGTGACCACGGCGACCCGCTCCACCTCCGCTGGTCGAAGAAGGCGCTTCGGACATTGGTGCGTGACCTCCGCCCCGACCTGATCCACGTGGTGGGCGATCCCTGGATCCCGACGGCGGAGAGTGGTGCGGCGGCGGCGCGGCATCTCGGGATCCCGTATGTGCTGGTCGGACAATCGAGTGTCGGCGGGCCAAACGGACTCACGGCACGCTGGCAATCGAAGCGTGTGCGTGATGGCGCGGCCGGGCTGGGTGGGGTCAGTCGCCTGGCCCTCCGTCATCTCGCGGGCGAGACAGCGAGCGTGCCGTCGGTGGTGCTGCCGCATCCGGGATTCGAGATTCCGGTCTCGACCATCGATCGGCCCGTGCCGGCGTTCCCGACCTTCCTCGTGGTCGGACGAATCGTCCCCGAGCGTGGACTCGACCTGTTGTTTGACTCACTCGCCACCTGTTTCGGCGAGTGGCGGCTCAGGATCGTCGGGGCGGGGCCGGCGCAGGTCACGCTGGAGGCGCACGCGCAGCGGCTGGGGCTCTCATCCCGGATCGAGTGGCTCGGTGGCCTGCCGCGGACTGAACTGGCGCGGCTCTGGCCTGAGGTCGACCTGATCGTGGCACCGTCACGATCGACGCCGACCTGGGTCGAGCCGACCGGCTCGGTGGTCATGGAGGCGATGTCACACGGCGTCGGGGCCGTGGTAACCCGGTGCGGGGCGCTGCCCGATGTCGTCGGCGAGGGGGGGATGATCGTCGACGAGGAGGATGGCGAGGCCCTGGCGCGGGCACTGAGCGGCGTGATCGGCGACCCCAGCCGGGTGGTGGCCCTCGGAATCGCGGCCCGCCGCCGGCTGCTCGAGCAGTTCGGCGACGGCCCGTTGGCGGGCCGGATGCTGGCGTGGTGGCGCGAGGCGCGGGGTCAGGCCATCGGCTGACGCCCGATCCATCAATCGACGATTCGAAAGAGCTTGAGGCTCGCCTCCGCGCCCGACCCGATCTCATCCGGGTTGGCGCAGGCCACCGCCAGCCACCTCCCCGCAACCGACCACCCGTTCCGGAATCCCTCGCAGGGCACCACCACGCTCGCGACGGTACCGTCCCGTGTGATGACATCGGCTACGACCGTGTCGGCCTGCCGTCGCAGGATCCAGAGCCGATCATCGGCATCGACCTGGGGCGGTGTTCCCGGCCGGAAGTGTGGCAGGGTTGAGTCGGCCAGCGTTCGTGAGAGTGCAATCGAATCCGACGCGCCGAACGGGCGACTGCGGGATTCGGCGCTACGTCGTGCCATCGCGATCTCTTGCAGCATCTCGCCGCGGCTCCACCGATTCGGCGCGATGGCATGATCCCACCGATGCACCGTCTCGCCACTCCGATCGACCACGGCGACGCGGCCTGACCATCCCTCGGCCAGGACGACGTGCTTACCCCACCATCCGATGATCGTTGTGAAATTCGGCCCGGTCCCGAAGAGACGCTGCACCGACGAGTCCGCAATCGCGATTGTGTCCGCGCTGGTCCCGTCCCTCGCCACCGAGACCACGCCATAGCCTCCGGGTCCGACATTCAGCCCGAGCAGGCCCTCCTCGGATTCGGCGGAGATAAAGGCGGTCGTCGGTAGCGGAAACTCACGGTAGACGGTGCCATCCAGTCCGAGCTCCAGGACACGGAGCGTCGTGAGGCCGAACAGCCAGAGGCTTGAGTCGGTGAGCGCGACAATGGTGAAGGACCGCATCTCCCCCGGACCGTTGCCCCTCGGCACGAGGTCCGACAATACCGTCCCGTTCGCGTCAAGCAGACGGACCTGGTGCTCATCCGAGCCATCGTCCTTGAAGGCGACCTGTCCGAGGCTGTTCACTGCGATCGAGCTCTGCACCCCCTCGGGTACCCGCCCAGAGTCGACAGTCGTGAGTGCGAGGTCCAACCGTGGCGCTGAATCTGAATGCCGGAGGACTGCATCCTTCGTGCGATCGTGCGCCGTGCAGGCGAGGCAGAACACCGCCGCCAGCGCATATAGGGGCTTCATGTTGATGTGCTCCATACAGCCGGCCTCCGAGTGGGGATCACGTACGGGTCCGATGGTCGAGTGGATTCCTATTGCTTTCGGTCCAGCGAGAATTCAGCTCCCTTCGTGGAAGGTCCCGCACACCGTCGCGGCGACGAGTGAGATGAGTCGATCACCATCCTGGACATCATGTGAGTTGCAGGGTGAATAGTAGTTGCCGTTGTCGAACACGCACTGCATGGAAGAATTCACCGTGCAGAACATTCCTTCTTCCTGAGTTGCCATGGCATCGGTCGTCGGAATGAAAAGCACTCCGGCGAGCGCCATCAGCTTGATCCTTCCGTTCAAGAACTTCATGATACCTCCAGATAGGTTCTGTTCGAGGAACTCGTCCGTGATCCCAGTTACATCCTACCGCCTCGTACAACGAGGTCAACCCTAGTCAAACCCTAGTAGGCCGGGGTTGCAGGCATTTCGGGACAATCCGGGTCAGTCGACCCCGTAGAACTCCTGGTACCACTCCACGAAGCGCGCGATCCCCTCCTTGAGCGGGGTCCCGGGGTGGAAACCGACGTCCCGTACCAGACCATCGACATCCGCCCAGGTCGCGGGCACATCGCCCATCTGCATCGGCACCATGATCTTCTCGGCCTTCCGGCCGAGCGAGGTCTCGAGCTCACCGATCAGGTCCATCAGTTCGTTGGGCTCGCTGTTGCCGATGTTATAGAGCCGATAGGGCGCGGAGCTGGTCGCCGGATCGGGATGATCGCCGCTCCACGCCATGTCCGAGGTCGCGACCCGATCCGACGTGCGCACCACACCCTCGACGATGTCACCGACATAGGTGAAGTCGCGACGCATCTTGCCGTGGTTGAACACCTCGATCGGACGTCCCTCGAGGATCGCCTTGGTGAACAGGAACAACGCCATGTCCGGGCGCCCCCACGGCCCGTAGACCGTGAAGAACCGCAGCCCGGTGGTCGGCAAGCCGTAGAGATGGCTGTACGAGTGCGCCATCAACTCGTTGGCCTTCTTGGTCGCCGCATAGAGCGAGACCGGATGGTCGACATTCTGGTGGACCGAGAACGGCATGTTGGTATTCATGCCGTACACCGACGAGGTCGAGGCATACGTCAGGTGCTCCGCACCGTGATGTCGGCATCCCTCGATCACGTGCAGGTAGCCGGTCACGTTGGTCGAGACGTAGGCATGCGGGTGTGATACCGAGTAGCGCACCCCAGCCTGCGCTGCGAGATGGATCACGCGCGGAAATCGCTCGGCCTTGAAGAGCGCATCCATGCCGGCCTGATCGGCGATGTCGAGCTGGACAAAGCGGAAGTTCTCATGACGCTTGAGGCGCTCGAGCCTGGCGTGCTTCAGCGCGGGGTCATAGTAGGCGTTGAGGTTGTCGAGTCCGACCACCTCATCACCGCGCGCGAGCAGCTTCTCGCTGACGTGATATCCGATGAACCCGGCGGCGCCGGTGACGAGATGCTTCATGAGACACTCCAATGAGAATCACGGTGGCCGTGCGCCTGCCGCTCTGTATGCGTCATTCCTGCGAGACTGGCACGACGTCGATGCCATCGCGCCGGAGTTGTTCGGCACGCCAGGGTTCGAGTCGGACCGTCACGGCGAGCATGGAGCCTTCGAGCTCCTGGCCCACCACATCGCCGTCCCGGTGCAGTGCACCCAACCGCTTGCCATCCGCAGCATTCAGCATGACGCGTACCACCGGCCGGATCGCCTCGGCACGGCCCCGCAGCCCCGACTGGAGCGGGATCAGCCCGTCAGTCCGCATGGTGGTCGTGAAGATCGCATCGGGCCAAAGCGCCCGAACCCGCGTGGCAAACGCCTCCGGATCATCGAGGGCATCGAGCTTGTTGAAGACAATCTGGATTGGCTGCTCCGAGAAGCCCAGCTCGTCGAGCACCCCATTGACCGTGGCCATCTGGTCCTCCCACTCGGGGTGCGAAGCATCGGTCACGTGCAACAACACGTCGGCGTCCCCGGCCTCCTCGAGTGTGGCACGGAACGAGGCGACCAGATGGTGGGGCAGCTTCCGGATGAAACCGACCGTGTCGGTGAGTCGCACCCGGAGCTGCTCGCCCAGGTCGATCTCGCGGGTCAGGGTGTCGAGCGTCGCGAAGAGTCGATCCTCGACGAAGATCTCATGCTCCCCCGAGAGCCCGCGCATGATGCTCGACTTGCCGGCGTTGGTATACCCCACCAGCGCAGCGGTGAGCATCGGACTTCGTCCGGCACGGATCGTCTGGCGGTGTCGCTCGACATCCTTGAGCTTGGTCCGGAGCAGCGAGATCTTCTGGCGGATCGCTCGCCGGTCAGTCTCGAGCTGCGTCTCACCCGGACCGCGCAGTCCGATGCCGCCCCGGATTCGGGAGAGGTGGGTCCACATCCGCTTGAGGCGCGGCAGCATGTACTGCAGTTGCGCCAGCTCGACCTGCAGCTGCGCCTCGTGGCTCCGGGCGCGTGTCGCGAAGATGTCGAGGATGATCTCGGCGCGATCCATGACGCGCACACTCAGGTGTTCCTCGAGTGACTGTCCCTGTACCGGGGAGAGTTCCTGGTCGAAGACCACGAGGGTGGCCTTCGTCTCGAAGCAGAGCTTCGCCAGTTCCTCGACCTTCCCCTCACCAATGAGGGTCGCCGCGTGTGCGCTGGCGAGTTGCTGGGTCAGTTGACCAACGACCACGGCACCAGCGGTGTCGACCAGCCGCCCGAGCTCGGTGAGGTGTTCCTCCATCTTCTGTGCATCGACCGACCCCTTGCGCGGGGCGGCGACGAGAATGGCCCGCTCAACCGGCGCGGCAACATCGATCATTGGTCGGATGGTGTCTTCTCCACGGCCTCAGGTGAGTCTGCATCGGCGGCACGACTGGCCCACCATTGGAGTCGCTCGGCGATCCGCCGTTCGTGACCAAACGGTCCGGGTTCGTAGAAGACCGCCCCGCGCACTGCCTCGGGAAGGTACTCCTGCGCCAGGTAGGCGGCCGGATCATCGTGGGCGTAGCGATAGCCCTTGCCGTAGTCGAGATCCTTCATGAGGCGCGTCGGCGCATTCCGCAGGTGCAGCGGCACGGGGGCGGCCGGGGTGTCGGCCGCCGCCGCCACGGCCGCCTTCCAGGCGGCGTAGACGCGATTGCTCTTCGGGGCGGTGGCGAGGTAGACCGTCGCCTCGGCGAGCGCCAACTCGCCCTCGGGCGAGCCCAGGAACTGGTAGGTGTCGCGCGCGGCGATCACCACGCCCACGGCCTGGGGATCGGCGAGTCCGATGTCCTCCGACGCCATCCGGACGAGGCGTCGGGTGACATACAGGGGATCCTCCCCGCCCTGAAGGATCCTGGCGAGCCAGTAGAGGGCGCCCTGTGGATCGCTGCCGCGCACCGCCTTGTGCAGCGCAGAGATCAGGTCATAGTGCTGCTCCCCACTCTTGTCGAACGGGGCCACGCGGCGGGCCAGGGCGTCGGTGATCACGCGGTCGGTGATCTCCCCCCCCTTGCCAACGTGTTGCGCGGCCGCCTCGAGCACCGTGAGCGCGCGACGTGCATCGCCGTCGGCGACGGTGGCGAGCAGGTCGCGCGCCTCCGCGGTCATGCGGACCGACCCACCCAGGCCGTGTTCCGACGTGAGCGCGCGGTCGATCACGAGCGTGAGGTCCGCGACCGCGAGCAACTGCAGGACCCAGACACGGGCCCGCGAGAGCAGTGCCGCATTGAGCTCGAACGACGGGTTCTCGGTGGTGGCGCCGATCAGCGTGACGATCCCCTGCTCGACCGCCGGGAGGAAGGCGTCCTGCTGGGCCCGATTGAAGCGATGGATCTCGTCGACGAACAGGATCGTGCCACGGCCGAGCGCCAACCGCTGCTCGGATTCTCGGATCACCTCACGGACCCGAGCCACGCCGTCGGAGACAGCGGAGAACGGCACGAAGTGCCGATCCGTCGTGGCGGCGATGAGGCGTGCCAGGGTGGTCTTGCCGGTCCCCGGTGGCCCCCAGAAGATGCTGCTCCCCACGTCGCCACGTCGGATTGCATCCCCGAGTGGCGCCCCCGGGTCGAGCAGCGTGTGTTGCCCGACGAAGTCCGCGAGCGTGCGCGGCCGCATCCGGCTCGCGAGGGGCGCGGGTGGTGCGAAGAGTGATTCGCTCACTCGGGGAGTGCCTCGCGCGCGCGATCCAGCAGCAGGTGGCGATCGTTCGCATCGGGATCATCGATGACGTGCGCCAGCAGGGCATCCAGCATCGTCCCGATGGCGGGTCCGGGAGGGAGTCCCAGGGCAATCAGGTCCGACCCGGTGACCGCCAGGTCGCTGCGATGGAGCGGATGGCCGTAGAGTCGAGTCGCCACGACCGGGGCCATCCACGGGGCCGGGACTCCGGTGCGCATTTCATGGATCCGCAGCAGATCGTTCGCGAACGGCTCCACCCCGGCGAGCCAGCGACGTGCCGCGAGCAACGTCACGTCGCTGGGTCCCGCCGGCCCCCGGTCGATTGCCCGCCCGCGGGCGATCTCGACCGCGCTGCACTTGAGGCGGCGCAGGATCGGTTCGACCGGCTGACGCCAGCTCGCCAGGGCAGCCAGCGGTTCACGGTCGAGGTGGTGACAGATCGTGGTGTGGTCAGCAGGCAGCCAGACCTTCGCGACGCCAGACTCCTCCCAGAGACGGGCCAGGAGGAGCCCGTCGCACGCACGACTGATCCCCTTCCACCACTCCTCGCGCACGCGCTCCGCCGACAGATACATGGTGTCGGGGGCCTGGCGAACGGCGGCCTCCCACGTGGCGGATTCGATCTCGAACTCGAAGCGCGCCGCAAAGCGGAATGCCCGGAGAATGCGCAGGCGATCCTCGGCGAACCGCGCATCAGGATCGCCGACGGCACGCACGATGCCAGCCTCGAGATCGGCGCGACCGTTGAACGGGTCGCGGAATTCGCGACGTCCGGGATGCCATGCGATCGCATTGATCGTGAAATCCCGGCGGGCAAGATCATCGTCCAGCGAGACACCGAACTCCACCACCGCATGTCGGCCATCGGTCGTGACGTCACGCCGGAACGTCGTCACCTCATGCAGGACCCCCTCGGGATCGAGGACCCCGACCGTGCCATGCGCGATACCGACCGGCACGGTGCGCGCAAAGAGATCGCGTACCTGCACGGGCGTCGCCGCCGTGGCGAGGTCGACATCGGACTGCGGGATCTCGAGGAGGGCATCGCGCACCGCCCCGCCCACACACCACGTCTCGAAGCCGGCCGCCTCGAGGCGCTGCTGGATGGCGAGCACCGGACGGGGTACGGTGATCACTGGGGACGCCGACATCTCACCCCGTCATCCGACAGCGGATCACGGGGCGAGGATCCGGATGTTCCGAAGCGAGAGTTCCCCATCGTGATCCCCCTGGATCGCGATGTGCCCGCGCGCTTCCATCCCATAGTGGGGCCACGTGGCGAACTTGCTCGCCGCAACCTTGGCGGTCCAGTCGTCGCTCTGCAAGGTGTACTCGAGCAGCTTGGTGCCGTTGAGCCAGTGCTCCACGTGGTGGCCCTTCACGACGATCCGTGCCGTGTTCCATTCACCGGCGGGATGCACGATACCTTCCGGAGCAGGATAGAGCCCGTAGGCGGCACCGGCGGACGTGAGTCGGCTCCGTCCATCGGGCGCGTTCGCGTCATCGAGCAACTGGTACTCGGGTCCGGTCCAGTAGATCTTGGGATACTCCTCGGTTCCGTGATAGAAGATCCCGGCGTTGCCGCCCTTGTCGAGCTTCCAGTCGAGCCGCAGGTCGAAGTCCCCGTATTCGCCCCGTGTCACGATGTCCCCGACGGAAGCGAACTTGGTGAGGGTCCCGTCGACGATGTGCCAGCCACTCGGCATCGTGTCGGCCTGGTACCCACGCCATGCGGCCATCGAATGGCCGTCGAACAGCAGCTGCCAGCCAGCGCTTCGTTCGGCGGGCGTGAGGGTGTTCGTCGGTCGATTGGTCTGGGCGGCACTGGACGACACCACCAGCCCCAGCAGGGAGGACAGCAAGACCAGACGTGAAGTGGGACGCGACATGAGATCTCCCAAAGGGGTGACACCGTGGAGACGCATCGGCTCAACCGCAGAGCACGCTGCCCCCGTTGACGTTGAGGACCTCGCCGGTCACATGCCGAGCGAGGTCGGACAGGAGGAACAGGATCGGGCCGGCCACATCCTCGGCGGTGGCGATGCGTTGCACGGGGATGCTTGCCGCGACCGCTGCGCGTCCCTCGCCGGCGTAGGCCGATGCACTCATCTCCGTGTCGACCCACCCGGGAGCGACTGCATTGACCGTGATCTCGGGCGCACACTCGATGGCCAGCGACTTCACCAGCGCGATCATGGCCCCCTTGGTCGCGGCGTAATCGGCATGGTTGGCCTCCCCGCGCTGGCCGGCGGTACTCGCGACCATCACGACGCGCCCCTGCCCGGCCATCAGGCCGAGGGCGGCCCGCGTCACATGAAAGACGGAGTCCAGGTTGGCGGCGATGGTGCGATGCCACCGCTCGGGGGCCATCCGGAGCAGGGGCGTGTCGGCGGCCGGCCAGATGCCGTGATTGACGACGATGGCATCGAGTCCCCCGAACGCCGCCTGCACCTCGCTCATGAGCTGGGCGACCCGCTGGGCATCGGCAAGATCCCCCCCCCCGACGAAGGCGCGTCGGCCGAGCCCGCGAATGGTCCGGGCCACGGCATCCGCCTCGGCTCGCCGGGAGTGATAGAGCACCCCGACGTCTGCCCCGGCGCGGGCGGCCATCAGCGCTGTCGCCCGACCGATGCCCCGGGAGCCACCGGTCACGAGGACGCGCTGGCCCGTGAGCGAGATCATGCGCCGAACTCGGCCGTGAGGATGGCGGCGATCCGGTGCTGGATCGCCAGGTGCAGTTCCTGGGTTCGGGCGACCTCGGTCCCGGCGACCACGAAGGCGTGGTCGACGAGCGGCAGGATGCTCCCCCCCCCTGACCCGAGGAGTGCCACACTGACCAGGCCCAGCGCACGGGCGGTGACCACGGCCTGGACGAGGTTGGCGGAGCTCCCGGACGTGCTGTGCACGACCAGGACATCCCCGGGACGTCCCAGCGCCTCGAGCTGCCGGGCGAAGATCCGATCGAAGCCGAAGTCGTTGGCCGCCGCCGTGAGGATTGAACTGTCGGTGGTGAGTGCCACGGCCCGGAGTCCGCGCCGCTGTCCCGGCGCGAAACGGACCACATACTCCGCCGCGAGATGCTGGGCATCAGCCGCCGAGCCGCCATTGCCGGCGAAGAACAGCGTGCCACCGGCCCCAAGGGCTGTCCGCATCGCGGCCACGAGTGGTGCCAGCTCCTGCGCGCGCCCGGCGACATCCCGCGCCGCGCCCGCGAGGGCCTCGAGGCCGGCGGCGATGTGTGCGGCGTCGGTCATTCCCCCCCCCACATGCGGCGCACCCGGTCGAGGAGGCCGTCGCGGCCCGGCAACGGATCGACCTCGTAGAGCGCCTCGTCCCGCAGGATCGCCCGCGGGTTCGTGTCGAGGAGCAGCATCGCCTGCTCGGCGCCTTCGTGGTCGGCGAGCCAGTCGACCGCGGTCGCGATGCAGCGTTCGTCGCCGTGGTTGTCACCGGCCAGGATGTCCGCCAGGCCGGCCCGCACGAGGGCTCGGGCCCGGTCGCCGCGCGCCCGTGGCTGCGTGAGCGTGGTGGCGTCGACCTGCATGACCGCGCCGAGCTGGCGCCAGACCCGCACCGTCTCGACCGAGCACGAGGAGTAGCGCTCCGGATGGGCGAGCACCGGCACGAGGTCATGCGCCATCACGTCGCTCAGGGCGCGGGCCACGATCTCGGCGGGCACCATCCGGGTGAACTCCACGAGCAGGTAGCGCGTGCCACCGAGCGTTACCTTGCGATCGCGCATCCCGGGCGAGAGGGGGCGGTCGAGCATCACCTCGGCGCCGCGGTGCAAGGTGACGCCCGCCGGCACGACCGGGAGGAGCTCCTGCCACGCGCGTTCACATGCCTCGGGCAACCCGTCGCTCGCTCGTGAGGCAAGCAGATGCGGCGTGAGCGCCACGTCGGTCACGCCGAGTCGCACGAAGGACTCGAGCACCCGAGCCGATTGGGAGACACTGCGGGAACCGTCGTCCACGGCCGGCAGGAGGTGCGAGTGGAGATCGATCATCCGGTCGCCATGGCCTCGTGCCGGAGTCCGGTCGCGACCTGGAGGAGCGCGGCGGGTTGCTCGCTCGCCGTGACCAGCAGCGCCATCGTGAGCAGCGCATCGGCGGCGAGCAGGTCGAGCGCCTGATCGCGACGCGACCCGCCCTGCATCGATGCCACGAGCGCGAGGCGACTGGCCTGCGCCAACCGGCTCGGATGGGTCGACTCGCTCGTCCCGGGGAGGTACACCCGGGACCGCGCCGCGAGCGCCGCGGGGGCGCCGGCCGCGGCGCTTGCGAAGCATGCGGGGAGGGTGGTCACGCCCTGGTCCAGGCCTCGAGCATCGGGCCCAGCGATTCCGTCGCGACCTGCTCGGCGCTGGCCTCGAGCGAACCGGACGCGAAGCTCTTGCGGCCGCCGCCGCGTCCTCCATGCGCGCCGGTGAGCAGCTTGATCAGCGCATTGGCATCCTTCCCCGCACTGACCAGGTCATCCGAGACCGCCACCGAGATGGCGTTCGGCAGCGTCGGGTTCACCAGGGCGAGCACCGCTCCGGTCGGGTTGGCGGCGCGGAACTGATCGGCCAGCTCCCCGAGCAACCCGCGGTCCTCCGCCACGGTCGACTGGACGTGAAGCTGGACGGCGCCCGCCTCGATCAGCCGGGCGTTGCCGCCCCCGCCGGACTTGAGCGCCTCCGTGAGTCGGGATGCCAGCTTCTCCCGCTCCGCCAGGAGCGCCTCGAGCTTGCGCTCGACCTGATCCGGCTGTGCCTTGAGGGAGGTGGCAAGCTGGGTGATCCGGGCATCCATGGCCCGCACCAGCTCGTAGGCGCCACGGCCGGTGACCGCCTCGACGCGCCGGACTCCGGCGGCCACCCCGCCCTGACTCGTGAACCGGAACAGGCCGACCTCGCCGGCCGATGCGACATGCGTCCCGCCGCAGAGCTCGATCGAGTCGCCGATCGTGACGACGCGCACGCGATCACCGTACTTGTCAGCGAAGAATGCCATCGCGCCCAGCGCCAACGCCTCGGGGAGCGTCCGCTCCTGGATATCCGTCGGGGCGTTCTCGAGGACGAGCTCGTTGATGGCCGACTCGATCTCTTCGAGCTGGCTGGCCTCGATCGGGCCGTGATGGGAGAAGTCGAATCGGAGCCGCCCGGGCTCGACCAGCGACCCCTGCTGGCGCACGTGATCCCCCAGCGTGCGACGAAGGGCCAGATGGGCCAGATGGGTGGCGGAATGATTGCGCTGGATCGCGCGACGGCGGTCGAGGTCGACCGCGGCACGGACCGGACCCGGTGCGAACTTCCCCTCGAGTGTCCCGATCAGTCGCTGGCCGAACGCGGCATCCTTCTGCACATCGGCCACGACGAACCGCCACCCCGCGCCCTCGACCGTCCCGGTATCGGCGACCTGCCCTCCTGCCATGGCGTAGAAGGGCGATTCGGCCAGGACCAGGACGTGTTCGTCACCGCCAACCGCGTGCGCGAGGACGGTGGTCTCGCGCGCGGTCTCGTCGTAGCCGACGAATCGCGCCGATGGCGAGGTGACGGACGCCCCCACGAGGGTCAGGGTCCGTTCGTTCCCCCCCCCGTCAACCGTCACGCTCGCCGCGGCGCGGCTCCGTTGCCGCTGGGCCTCCAGCGCGACCTCGAAGCCGGCCAGGTCGACGGTCACGCCCCGCTCGCCCGCAATCAGTTCCGTGAGGTCGATCGGGAAGCCGAAGGTGTCGTAGAGCAGGAACGCGTCATCGCCCGGGATCGTGGTGACACCACTCGCGAACAGCTCGTCGAGGCGCGTGAGTCCCGCCTCGATGGTGCGCAGGAACGAGAGCTCCTCCTTCCGGATCCACTCGGCCATCTCGTCCTGTCGCTCGCGCAGTTCGGGATAGGCATCCGACATGAGGGCGACGACCGTCGGGAGCAGTTCGACCAGTGTCGGCTCCCGTCGCCCCAGCAGCCAGGCATGGCGGACGGCCCGTCGAAGGATCCGGCGCAGCACGAACCCACGCCCCTCGTTGCTCGGGTAGACCCCGTCGAGCAACAGGAAACTCACGGCGCGGGCGTGGTCCGCCAGCACGCGATACGAGACCCCGGTGCCCTCGGGCCCACCGGGATACGGAGCCCCCACCAATTGCTCGACCACGGCGATGAGCGGTCGGAAGAGGTCGGTGTGGAAGTTGTCGGTCTCGCCCTGCAACACGGCGGCGATGCGCTCGAGGCCCGCGCCGGTGTCGACGCTTGGCCGCGGCAACGGCGTCATCGTCCCATCGGCCGACCGATCGAACTGCATGAAGACGAGATTCCAGATCTCCAGGAATCGACCCGCCTCGGCCTGTCGCTCGAATTCCGCCTGGGTCAGCATGGCGAGCGGGGCGCCGGGCACCCACTCGAGATCGACGAAGATCTCGGAACAGGGCCCGCACGGGCCGGTGTCACCCATCTGCCAGAAATTGTCGGCGTCGCCGAGCCCGTAGATGCGATCGGCCGGCAGTCCGGTAATCTCCTGCCAGAGCGCACGCGCCTCGTCGTCGGTGTGGTGCACCGTGACGCGGAGTCGATCGGCCGGGAGACCCAACCACTCGGGCGAGGTGACGAATTCCCAGGCGAACGCGATGGCCTCGCGCTTGAAGTAGTCCCCGAACGAGAAATTGCCCAGCATCTCGAAGAAGGTGTGATGTCGTCGGGTGATGCCGACCTGCTCGAGATCGTTGTGCTTCCCGCCGGCCCGCACGCATTTCTGGCAGGTGACTGCCCGCAGATACGGCCGCGGGTCCTGGCCCAGGAAGGTGCGCTTGAATTGCACCATGCCGGCGTTGGTGAAGAGGAGGGTGGGGTCGTCGGCCGGAACCAGCGAGGACGACGGCACCCGGGCATGCTCGCGGGTCGCGAAAAACTCGACGAACTGGCGGCGAATCTCGGCAGCATTCATAGCCCGGAAAACTAACCGGGCCACAGCCCGATTCGCGCTCCGGTGGACCGCAACTCAGGTGTCGATCAGCCGATCGACCGCCGCACGGGCCCGGGCATCCACATACCCGCGGCGCATGAAGAATGCAGCCAGCCGTCGCTGACGGGCGGCACGCGGGAGGTCCGCCATGGTGCTCGCCCGGCGTTCGGCGATCCGGAGCGTGCGCGGCCAGGGGTCGTTGGCCGGGTCGGCGAGCAGTGAGGCGACCGCCTGCTCAACGATCGCGGGATCGACACCGAGTGAGCCCAGATCGCGCCTCAGCCGAGCCGGCCCACGCCCACGGCCGGCCCGCGCGGTCACGTACTGCTCGGCAAAGGTCACATCGTCGAGCAACCGGAGGCGCTCCAGGCGGGCCATGGCCGCCGACACGGCCGCATCCGCGTGCCCCTTGTGCACCAGCTTGCGCCGGATCTCGAAGCGCGAGTGCGCCCGTCGCTCCACCAACCGGAGGCCGGCCCGCACCGCTCCCTCTTCCTCGGCGGCCGCATCGAGGCGCGCCACCCCGCCGGACGGGATGACGCCTCCCTCGGTGAGACCCATCTCCCGGATCACGTCGACCGGCACGGTCCAGGCCGGCCGGCCGTCGATGATCACCCGAATGCTCTCGCGTCGCCTTGGGTCGGACTCGAGGCGATCGACGATCATTCGTCGTCATCCTCCGCGATGGCGACCACCTCGTCGGCCCCATCGGCCCCGTCTGCCCCGGCGACGCCGATCCCGAGCGTGTCCTTCACCTTTACCTCGATCTCCTCCGCCAGGGCCGGATTGTCCTTCAGGAACAACTTGGCATTCTCGCGGCCCTGCCCGATCCGCTGGTCGCCATAGGAATACCAGGCCCCGGACTTCTGGATGATGCCGTTGTCACTCGCGAGGTCGACCAGCAGGCCGGCATGCGAGATCCCCTCGTCGAACATGATGTCGAACTCGGCCTGCTTGAATGGCGGCGCGACCTTGTTCTTCACCACCTTGACCCGGACGTGCGACCCGATCACCGCATCCCGTTCCTTGACCGGACCGGTCCGACGAATGTCGAGCCGCATCGACGAGTAGAACTTCAGCGCCTTGCCGCCGGTGGTGGTCTCGGGATTGCCGAACATCACGCCGATCTTCTCGCGGAGCTGGTTGATGAAGACCACCGCGCACTGGGTCCGGTTGATCGCCCCGGCCAGCTTCCGGAGCGCCTGGCTCATCAGCCGAGCCTGGAGCCCCATGTGGCTATCCCCCATCTCGCCCTCGATCTCGGCCCGCGGCACCAGGGCCGCCACCGAGTCGATCACGACCAGCTCCACGGCCCCGGAGCGCACCAGGATCTCGACGATCTCGAGCGCCTGCTCACCGGTATCCGGCTGCGAGACCAGCAAGTTGTCGACGTCGACCCCGAGCTTCCGGGCATACTCGATATCGAGGGCATGCTCGGCGTCGACGTAGGCCGCTACCCCGCCACCTCGCTGCACGTTGGCCACCAGATGCAGGCACAGCGTGGTCTTGCCCGAGCTCTCCGGGCCGTAGATCTCGGTGATCCGCCCGCGGGGGATCCCGCCGATCCCCGACGCCGCGTCGAGATTGAGGGCGCCGGTCGAGATCGCGCCGATCTTGACCCGCGGCCCGTCGCTGCCCATCCGCATGATGGTGCCCTTCCCCAGCTGCTTCTCGATCTGGGAGATGGCGAGATTGAGGGCCTTCTTGCGGTTGTCGTCGGATGCCATGGTGACCTCGGGAAGTGAGAAAGTGAGAAAGTGAGAAAACCCTTAGGCGCGACCGTCAGCGCGGCAACGCGAGAAACGAGAAACAGGGAACCGCCACCCCGAACACGCACCAAAGTATCACCGAATTTAACCCGAAGCAAGTCCCATTTATGGAGCGTTTTACGCCAACGTGAGACTGATTAACGCCAACCTGGTCGCCAGGCGTCCTCCAGGTGTTCAACCTTGCCCAGTCCGTCAGGTCGTTCCAGGGAGATCACGTCAAACCGGTAGCGGTCGCCGCTCCGCCCGTGGAGCAGGATCCAGCTCCAGGCAGTCCGCTCGATGACGTAGCGCTTCCGGCGACCAACCGCCTCGACCCCGGTCCCGCATGTATTGGAACGCCGCAGCTTGACCTCGATGAAGGCGACGAGGTCGGCTTTCCGGGCGATCAGGTCGAGGTCGTGTCGCCCCATCGTCCAGCGATGGGCCTCCAGGCACCATCCCCGCTCGACCAGCCACCGGCCAGCGGCCTCCTCGGCCTCCAGCCCCATGCGGTGCCGGGGGTCGGTCCACTCCGCCGGGTCGCTACGCATCGAACGAGAGAGGGAGAGAACGAGAGAAGGAGAGAAGGCAGCTGGAGGCTGAGGGTCTCACTTGGGGGTCCCCCGAAGCAGACACAGGGAGACGGCCTGCACCCCCCGTGACACGCCCATCAGGTCCGTGGCGCCATTCCCGAGTGCCTCGAGGAAGGCGAGGAGCCCGGTCGTCTCTACCGCAGATCCAGAGGCGATACGAAGGTGGTAGCGGCACCGCCCACCAGGGCCTGCCGCATACCCTTCAGCGATGTCGCGTGGGACGGACAAGGACGCCCGCCGGAGCTGCTCGAGGACACTTCCACGGCGCGGGCACCACGACCGGTCGACAAAACGGTGGATTGCCAACGCGGCAGCGTTGGCCTTCTGCCAGGCGAAGAGGTGATGGTGAGATCGCATGCGGGAGGATGGCATTGACACAGCAAGACGCGCGGTACCTGGCTCGGCAGCGAGGATCCCGACGACGCGACGGCGCCGCCTTCTCTCGGTTCTCCCTTTCTCTCTTTCTCTCCTTCTACGTGTACTCGTCCAGCTGATGCAGACCGATGTTCACGTCCCGCGGCTTGCTGCCGTTGGGCGGGCCGAGGATGCCGGCGTCGTGCAGCTGGTCGATGATGCGGGCGGCGCGGCCGTAGCCCACGCCGAGTCGCCGCTGGAGCAGCGAGGTGCTGCCGCCCTGGTGCTGGATGCAGGTTTCGGCGGCCTGGCGGAAGAGGGCATCGCGGGTCTCGTCGCCCTGCCCCCCCCCGCCGGCCTCGCCGTCGCTCGCCATCGCCCGGACCAGGTCAAGGATGTCAGGCTCGGATTCCTGACCGGGCGGGATCAGGCCATCCCGCCGCGCCTCGTACCACGCCATCACCCGCTCGGTCTCGTCGGTACTGATGTAGGCCCCCTGGATCCGGATCGGATCGTTGCGACCCGGCGGTGTGAAGAGCATGTCACCATTGCCGAGCAACGCCTCGGCGCCGTTCTGGTCGAGGATCGTCCGGCTGTCGACCTTGCTCGCCACCCGGAAGGCCATGCGGCTGGGGAAGTTCGCCTTGATGAGGCCGGTGAGCACGTTCACGCTCGGGCGCTGGGTGGCGAGGATCAGGTGGATCCCGATGGCCCGCGCCTTCTGCGCCAGCATCGCGAGCGGCGTCTCGACCTCGCCCTGCACCGTCATCATCAGGTCCGCGAGCTCATCGACGATGACCACGATCATCGGCAGTTCCCCGTCGCGATATTCCTCGCTCCACTCGGCCTCGCCCTGGGGTGGGGTGCCGTCGGATTCCCTCGCGAGGGTCGTCAATGTCGGTCGGGCAGATTCCGGATTCCGCAGTGGCCGACCGTCGCGCACCTTGGCGTTGAAGTCGCCGAGCTGTCGGGCCCCGTTGGCATGCAACAGCTCGTAACGCCGGTTCATCTCGTAGACCGCCCACTTGAGCACGGCGGCGGCATCGTGGTTGTCGGTCACGACCTTGTGCTTGAGGTGGGGCAGCTCGTTGTACATCGAGAGCTCGACCATCTTCGGGTCGATCATGAGGAGGCGCAACTCGCGCGGCGTGTAGCGATAGATGAGCGAGGTGATGATCGTGTTGATCGCGACGGACTTGCCACTGCCGGTCGCGCCCGCGACCAGCAGATGCGGCATCCGGGCGAGGTCCGCGATCACGGGCTTGCCCTCGACGTCGCGTCCGAGGGCCACCGGCAGCACGGCGTTCGACCTGGTCCATGCATCGCTCACGAGCAGTTCCCGAAGCGTCACCATCCGCGGGCTCGGATTCGGGATCTCCACGCCGACGGCCCCACGTCCGGGGATCGGGGCCACCCGAAGCGAGTGTGCGCGCATCGTGATCGCCAGGTCATCGGCCAGGGCCACGATCCGACCCGCCTTGACGCCGGACGCCGGCACGACCTCGAACTGACTCACGGTCGGACCGCTCGTGATCCCGGCGAGGGTCCCCTTCACCTTGAAGGTCTCGAGGGTATGGAGCAGCAGATCGCCCAGGCGTCGGAGCTCGGCTTCGTCGGCCGAGATGTCGGAGGATGGTGGCATCGCCAGCAAGTCGACGGGCGGCAGTGCGTCGTCGTTCGACACGGTCGGCCGCAGGGGCGGGCCAGGATCGTCCTCGAGAATCTCGACGGCGCGTGCCGTGACGCGCTTCGCGCTGCCCTTGACCTTGGCGAGCAGCCCGCTCGGCCCTGGGGTTTCGTCTTCCGGGGCCGACCCACCGGCATTCCGGATCACCGGCTCGACCGGGGCGGCGGCGTCCCTCGGCCTCGGTCCGTCCTCGAGCCGCTTGAGCGGATGCCACGCCACGGTGGCGAGCGTCGCGGCGGTGATCGCGACGAACCCGGCGATCAGGCCACCGGCGACCCCGATCGAGTCCAGGGCCCCTCGGGCGAAGAGGCCAGGGAACCAGCCGACGGCGCGAGCCGAGACATGCCACTCGGGGAGTGGCAGCAGGAAGTCCGCCTGCGACACATTGGTCAGCACGCCGATCAGGTACGGGATCAGGAAACTGTTCGCGCCGATCAGCACCGCGGCGCGCTTCTGGTCGAGCCGTCCCATGCGGCCGAAGCCGGCCAGTCCGATGGCGACGAAGAAGATCGGGACACCGATGGCCCCCACGCCGAGCGCCCGCCAGAGCGCCGGTCCGACCGCGGCACCGACGGGACCGGTGAGCGGCAACGGCAGGAGGGTGAGCAGGAAGAAGAGTCCCAGGGCGAGCGCGAGCGTGGCCGCGAGTCGGCGACGGTCCGGCAGGGTCATGACAACCCCCGCCCATGCCGGGACAGGACGACCCGGTGGTCCTGGAAGACCGGGACCTGATCCCCGTGCAGGTCCACCTGACCGGCGAACACGACATCCTCCCCGAGGCCGCGGCTGCGGAGTTCCTGACCGGCACGCGACAGGGCGAGGACCCGCCCGACCCGATCGCCGTAGGAGCGGACGAGATCGACGGCCGCGATCGCGCTGTCGTTGAGTCCCTTCCGGGTGCGACGTCCCCCCAGGGCCGCGCGGACCAATCGCCCGGCGATGTAGGCGTCATCGAGTCCGAAGCCGGTCTCGCGGCCCGCACAGAGGATCAGCAGCCGCCCATGCTCCTCGAGCAGGGCGCGTGCCCGGGTGCCAGCCGCCGACAAGTTGACCGCGGCCGCCACGATCACTTCGCGGGCGCCATGCGTGGCCAGCAGGGCGCCGGTCCCGTTGGTGGTCTTCAGCACGAGGGTCTTCCCGGCGACCCGGTCCCGGGTCATCTCGCGTGGCGAGTTGCCGGCCTGAAACCCCGGGATCGGATCGAGGTATCGTTCGCCGGCCAGGATCACATCGTTGCGCTCGAGGGCGTGCTGCAGGCGGAGCGCCGCCTCGGTGTCCGCGACCGGGATCACCGCCTTCGCGCCATGGGCGAGGGCCGTGCAGATCGTCGTGGTGGCGCGCAGGACATCGATCACGATCACGGCCCGGCCGGCGACGTCGGCCGCCGCGACGTCGTTCGGCGCGAAGGCCACATCGATCATTCGGCCGGGCTCGGCTCGGGCTTGAGGAGCTGGGGTTCGCGCTCGAGGAACTTGGTGTCGATCTCCCCACGCACGAAATCGGGATGTCGAATCACCCGGGCGAGAAACGGGATGGTCGTCGTGACACCCTCGAGGATGAACGAATCCAGCGCCTGGCCGAGCCGGACGAGGGCCTCCGCGCGATCCCGACCGTGGACAATCAGCTTCGCGAGCAGCGAGTCGTAGTAGGGGGGCACCGTGTAGCCGGCATAGACATGCGTGTCGACTCGCACCCCAGGGCCGCCCGGCGGGTGATAGGCGGTGATCAGCCCCGGACTCGGCTGGAAATTGCGATACGGGTCCTCGGCGTTGATCCGGACCTCGATGCTGTGGCCGGAGAGCTCCACCGGGTAGCTCGGCAGCGGCTCCCCGGCGGCCACGCGGATCTGCTCCTTGACGAGGTCCCAGCCGGTGACCATCTCCGTCACGGGATGCTCGACCTGGATCCGGGTGTTCATCTCCATGAAGTAGAACGAACCGTCCTCGTCGAGGAGGAACTCCACCGTCCCGGCGCCGACGTAGCCGATGGCCGAGGCGAGCTGGACGGCGGCATCGCCCATCCGCTCACGCAGGGCCGGGGTCAGGGCCGGCGACGGGGACTCCTCGATCAGCTTCTGGTGCCGGCGCTGCACGGAGCAGTCGCGCTCCCCGAGATGGATCACTCGGCCGTGCTGGTCCCCGAGCACCTGGATCTCGACGTGGCGTGGCCGGGCGAGGTACTTCTCGACATAGACGTCGCCGTTCCCGAAGGCCGAGAGCGCCTCGTTCTGGGCCAGCGAGAAGAGTTGGCCGAACTCGTCTGCGTCGCGCGCGATGCGCATCCCCTTCCCCCCCCCACCTGCCGTCGCCTTGATGATCACCGGGAAGCCGATCCCGCCGGCAACCTCGAGGGCCTCGTCGGCATCTTCCATCACGCCGGGGGAGCCAGGCACGGTCGGCACGTCGGCTGCCTTCGCCAGGCGGCGGGCCGACGCCTTGTCGCCCATCTGGCGGATCTGGTCCCCGGTCGGCCCGATGAAGGCGATCGCCGACGCAACGCAGGTATCGGCGAATTCCGCGTTCTCGGCGAGGAAGCCGTAGCCCGGATGGATCGCATCGGCCCCGGTGACCTCGGCGGCGGCGATCATGTTCGGGATCCGGAGATAGGAGAGACGGCTCTGCGGCGGACCGATGCAGACATCGTCATCGGCGAATCGCACGTGCAGCGATTCGCGGTCGGCCTCGCTGTAGACGGCCACCGTCTCGATCCCGAGCTCGCGACAGGCCCGAATCACCCGCAACGCGATCTCGCCCCGATTGGCCACCAGGACCTTCCGGAACATCACCCCCGCCCCTTGGTGCCGAGGTCATCGAACGTCCGGTCGCTTGCGGCGCTGATGCCGGAGACCCGGAGGGCGAACTCGTTGGGCAAGGTCGCGTGGAACACGGCATCCTCGTAGGAGATGGTCCCCTCGGTGTACCACCGCATCAGGGCCTGGTCGAACGACTGCATGCCGTAGGTGGCCCCCCCCTCGGCGATCAGGTCGGGGATCGACAGCGCCTTCTGGGTATCGCGCATGTTGTCGGCCACGGCCGCCGTGTTGATCAGGATCTCGGCCGCGGGGACCCGCCCCCCCCCATTGGCCTGTGGCACCAGGCGGAGCGAGATGATGGCCGCCAGCGCCGTCGACAGCAACATGCGGATCTCGCTGTGCTGGTGCGGCGGGTAGAACGACAGGATCCGCGAGATCGTCTGGGTGGCGTCGGTGGTGTGAATCGTGGAGAGCACCAGGTGCCCGGTGTCGGCCGCCTTGAGGGCCGTGTCCATCGTATCCTGGTCCCGGATCTCGCCGATCAGGATCACATCCGGGTCCTGCCGGAGCACGTGCCGGAGCGCATGCGTGAACGAGAGCGTGTCGTTGCCGACCTCCCGCTGCGAGACATTGGCGTGCTGATCGCGATGCAGGAACTCGATCGGGTCCTCCACCGTGATGATGTTCACACGACGGTGCCGGTTGATGTGCTCGATCATCGCGGCCAGCGTGGTCGACTTGCCGCTCCCGGTGATCCCGGTGACCAGCACGAGACCGCGGGGCCGCATCGCGACATCCTCGAGCACCCGGGGCAACTGCAATTCCTCGATCGTCCGCACCTCGTAGGGGATGCCACGGAGGGCGAACGCGACGGTGCCACGCTGCTGGTAGACGTTGGTCCGGAATCGGCCGATGCCCGGGACGCCGATCCCGAAGTCGGCTTCCTTGGTCTCGGTGAACTCGCGGATCTGGCGTGGCGTCATCAGCGATTCGGCGAGCAGCTTGAGTTCCTCGGGCTTGAGCGGCGGTTGCTCGAGCATGCGCAGCTGCCCGTTGATCCGGATGGTGGGCGGACGCCCCGCCTTGAGCAGGAGGTCCGAGGCACCCCGTCGGACCATCTCGACGATCGCCGCGCGAAACTGGAATCCCGCCGCGGCGGGCGGATCCTCGGGCACCTCGGTTCCCTCGATCCCGTCAGCCATTGGGATCCACGCGATACAGGACCTGGCCGTACTCGACCGGCGAGGCATCGTCGACGCAGACCTCGCGCACGACTCCCGAGATCTCGGCTTCGATCTCGTTCATGATCTTCATCGCCTCGATGATGCAGACGGTCTGGCCGGGGTTCACCCGCGCACCCACCCGCACATAGGGATCACTGCCGGGCTCCGGCTGCATGTAGAACGTGCCGACCATCGGCGACTTGATCTCCTTGAGCGACGGTGCTGCCGTCACGGCGACCGGTTCGGCGGGTGGCGCCGCGGCCGGGGGCGCGACCGGTGCCGGCGCCGCCGGGGCAGCCACGGCGTGCGCGACCACCGGGGCACCATGATGGACGCGGGTGATCGTCACGCCGGTGCCGAAGAACCCCTTGAGCTCGATCTCGCCGAGTTCGGGATGATCGTGCAGCAACTGGGCGAGGCGACGGACGTCGCGCATGTCGATGCCCTTGAGACCGGGAACCTTCTCGAGGGCGCGGGCGAGATCCTGCATGTCGTCGGGTCTCATACGCGAGTCAGGTACTTGTCGTCGCGGCGATCCACGCGGATCACCGTGCCGGGTTCGACGAACAGCGGCACCTGCACCACCGCGCCCGTCTCCAGTGTGGCGGGCTTCGTCCCGCCGGTGGCCGTGTCGCCCCGGATCCCGGGGTCGGTCTCGACGATCGTGAGTTCCACGAAGTTGGGCAGCTCGAGGGTCAACGCGTTCTCATCCTGCATGAGCACCGTGCATTCCATTCCCTCCTTGAGGTACTTGAGCTGATCGTCGCCGATCAGCGGGGCGGTCAGCATGATGTCATCAAAGGTCTCAAGATCCATGAAGTGGTAGAAATCACCATCACGGTACGAATAGCTCATCTGACGGTGCATGAGGTCGACCACCTCGAGCCGTTCCCCGGAGGGAAAGGTGCGCTCCAGCACGGCCCCCATCCGCACGTCGCGAAGCTTGGTCCGGACGAACGCACTGCCCTTCCCGGGCTTGACGTGCTGGAAGTAGATGATCTGCATGAGTCGCCCGTCGAGCGAGATCACCAGCCCGTTGCGAATGTCTGCCGTGGTGGCCAAGCCTGCTCCCGCCGCTAGAAGTCGAGTTCGATCAGAGCCGTCCGGCCATCCGTGAGCAGCACCGGCCCATCGGCGGTGAGCCAGACGTCATCCTCGAGGCGTACCCCGCCCCATCCCGGAAGATAGATTCCCGGCTCCACCGTGACCACCGCACCCTCCGGAATCGGTCGATCGACCGTCGTGGCCAGCCGCGGTCCCTCGTGCACATCGAGACCGATGCCGTGCCCCAGGGAATGCCCGAACGCCTCACCGTGGCCGCCCTGGACAATGATATCCCGGGCCAGCGCATCGGCCGTCCGGCCTGACATGCCGGCCCGAATCCCCTCCCGCGCCGTCCGCTGGGCGCTGGCCACGAGACCATGGATCGTCCGCTGACGATCGTCGGCCGGCCCCAGGACGAACATCCGGGTGATGTCCGAACAATATCCCTCGACCTTCGCCCCGAAGTCGATCAGGAGCAGGTCGCCACGCCGGAGGGCCTTCGTGCTCGTCCTCGCGTGAGGCAGGGCGGAACGCTCACCGGTCGCCACAATCGTCTCGAACGGATGCCATTCGCTGCCGCGGCTCCGCAGTGCCGCCTCGAGCCGAGCCGCGACATCAAGCTCCCGATCCCCGGGACGGACCGTGGCGACCGCCTCGGCGAGTGCGTCGATGGCCAGTGCCCCAGCGGCCCGGATCAGGGCGACCTCCCCGTCGTCCTTCACCTCCCGAAGCCGCTCCACCACTTCGGCGCCGTCGATCAGCGCGCCGGCCACCGCGCGCTTGAGCCGCCGAGCGTCACGGGCCGGCAACGTGTGGGGTTCGTATCCGACACGGCCCCACCCCCCCGCGTCGAGGAGCTCAGCCAGCCGACCCCAGACCGACGCCCGCTCCACGAGGACGTCGGCCGCTTCAGCCACCTCGCTCGGGGCCTGCACCGCGTAGCGGAAGTCGGTGATCAGTCGGCAGCGGTCGCGAGTCAGCAGCAGCATCGCCGCCGAGCCGGTAAATCCCGTCAACCAGCGGATGTTCGCGAGCGTGGTGACCACGAACGCCTCGACGTCGACCGTCGCCAACTGCGCCCGAACCGCCTCCTGTCGCGCGCGATGTCGATCAGACATCGGTGAGCGTCGCGACCAACCCTTCGAGGGCGAGCTCGTATCCCCGCACTCCGAGCCCGGTGATCAACCCGATCGCGAGATCGGCGACCAGCGACTGGTGTCGGGCCGGCTCCCGGCGGAACAGGTTGCTGAGGTGGACCTCGATGAAGGGGAGCGGGGCCGCGAGGAATGCGTCCCGGATGGCGAGCGAGGTATGGGTGTAGGCACCCAGATTGACGATCATGCCGTCGGCCCGGGCCCGGGCTCCCTGCACGAGTTCCACCAACTCGCCCTCGTGATTGGATTGCGCCATCGACAGCTCGATGCCGAGCACCCGACTTCGCTCGCTGAGACGTCGCTCCAGGTCCGCCAGGGTGGCATGCCCGTAGAGCGAGGGCTCACGCGAGCCAAGCAGGTTGAGGTTCGGCCCGTTCAGCACCAGGATCCGCGAGGTCATCCCAGCTCCTTCAGCCAGCGTTGGAAGGCGTCGAAATCGGTGGTCGCCGCGGGTGGTGCCGGTGGCGCCTCGAAGAAGGCATCGAAGGAGGCCGAGGCGGTGCCGGGCCTCCGGGTGGCTGGGCGCTCGGTTGCCAGTCCCCTCAACCAACTCCGGACAGGCAACCCACCCGATTCCCGAGCATCCAGCGGGATCGGTCGACTGGCCGCCAACTCTTCCTGGACGGCGGCGTGCCGGGCAATGAGGGAGTCGTTCTCGGGGGCACGAGCCACCAACTCGGCGTAGGCGCGACGCGCTTCCTCGAGGTGTCCCTGTCGGCGGTAGAGGTCGGCGAGTGATTCGGTCACCAGCGCCGCCCCCGCCGCCACCTCGCCGGGCTGGAGTTCCTCGACCATCTGATCGGCCGCGAAGGCGAGACGCTCACGCGGCTCCTCGGCGAGCTCCTCAGGCCAGTGGACTTCGAGGAGCTCGCGGATGGCCGGGTGATCGGGCTCGAGAGCCATCCCCGAGCGGAGCGCCGCTTCGAGACCGGCCCGGTCGCCGGTATCGAGCGCGAGCCTGGCGCGGACGACCACGAGCGGGATGAAGGTCGGGTAGCGGCCGAGCCCGTCCTGGAGGACCCGCCGGGATTCCGGGACATCGCCACGCTTGCGCAGCGCGTCCGCCAGCGCCGCGGTGCGGGTTGGCGACGGCGACTCGTGCCAGCGAGCCATCAGCTGATCGATCACGGATCCGAGGGACATCCGGCTCACGGGTTCGGGTGAGAGCGTACGATCCGGCAACACTATCCCGCGCAGGTGACGGGTGTCAACTCGGCCCGATTCGCCGGGTCGCTTGAGAATGGTCCCCTCGGGGCCTAGGTTTCAGGGCTATGTCTCACGATTTCACGGAACGGGTTCGACTTCTATGATGCAGGCCTTCCGCAACGCCGCCAAGCCGGTCGTCTACCTGATCACGATCACGTTCATGATCTGGATGCTGGTCGACCTCAGTGGGATCTCCGGTTCGGCCGGCATGTTCTCGCGCACGTCCATCGGGTCGGTCAACGGCCAGAGCATCGACACCCGTTCCTATGAGCAAGCCGTCCAGGATGCGACGACGCAGCGTCAGCAGCAGACCGGACGCTCGCTCACGCTCGAGGAGACGCAGGCCCTGCGCGACGAGGTCTGGCAGTCGTTCGTCCAGTCGACGGTGCTGCGCGACGAGATTGCACGGCGCCACATCACGGTCACCCCGGACGAAGTCGCCTCGCTGATCATGGCGGTCCCGCCGCCGCAATTGCAGCAGGCGCCGGACTTCCAGACCAACGGCCAGTTTGACCCCTCCAAGTACCAGCGCTGGCTGCAGTCGGCCGTCGGGCAGCAGTACGTCCCGGCGCTCGAGGCCCAGTATCGCGATGAGATCCTTCGCGCGAAGCTGCTGCGCAACGTCACCGCAGACATCTTCCTGAGCGAGGCCGCGCTCTGGGAGCGGTATCGCGACCAGAACGAGACGGTCGCAATCGCCCTGACCCCCCTGGTGCCCGATCGGGTGATTCCCGACTCGGCGGTGGTGGTGAGCGACGATCAGATCACCGCCTACTACCGCGCCCATCCGAAGGAATTCGATCGCCCCGCCACGGCGTACCTCTCGTACATCGGAGTGCCTCGCTCACTCGACGCCTCCGACTCTGCCGCCGCCCTCGAGCATGCGCGCGAGGTCCGCGCGGAGATGGTGAAGGACACCGCCTGGGTCGATGTGGCCCGCCGGGAATCCAGCGACGGTGGCAGCGCCGACGTCGGCGGCAACCTCGGGACCTTCGCGCGCGGTGCCATGGTCCCGTCATTCGACGCGGCGGCGTTCTCCTTGCCGATCGGCACGATCTCCGAGCCGATCCTGAGTGAGCACGGCTACCACATCCTCGAGGTGCTTTCGCGCACGGCCGACTCGGCCACGGCACGTCACATCCTGATCCCGATCGAACTCGCCGGGGCGCACCGTGACATGGTGGACGCCCAAGCCGACTCGCTCGAGCAACTCGGTGCCGATCGCCTCGATCCGGCGGCACTCGACACGGCGGCACGCGCGCTCAAGCTGCCGATCGGCCAGAGTGCGCCGATCCAGCAAGGCACACGAGCAATCATCGGACCGTATCTCGTCGGCGACGCCGGGGTGTGGGCGTTCCAGGCCCAGGTCGGGGAGACCTCACCGGTCGTGGAGACCGAGGACTTCTACTACGTCTTCCGGCTCGACTCGCTCCAGAAGGCCGGTGTGCCACCGCTCGCCGAGATCCGGGCGAGCGTCGCCGGGGCGGTGAGGGATTCGAAGAAGGACTCGCTCGCCCTCGAGAAGGCGAACCAGTTCGTGAGTCGGGTCAAGGCCGGGGAATCGATGGTCGAGGCGTCCCGGGCCATGGGGCTCGAGCACCGGGAGTTCCCGGCGTTCGCCCGCATCCAGCCGCCGCTTCCCAACCCGAAGCTGATCGGCACCGCGTTCGGCCTGCCGGTCGGCGCGCTGAGTGAGCCGATCGTGACGAAGGAGGGCATCTACGTGATCCGGGTGCTCTCGCACACCCCCGCCGATTCCGCCGCATTCCGCAGGGACTTCGACCAGATGCAGTCGCGCGAGGTGCGTGCCGCTCGTGACGAGCGCGTGCGCTTCTTCCTGCAGGCACTCAACGAGCGTGCGAAGGTGAAGGACGATCGTGCGAAGTTGTTCAAGACCTCGGCACAGGCCGAGGCCGAGTCGGGCGCGTTGTTGAAGTAGCCGCCGCGGTGGTCGCCCCAGCCAACGCCACGGGCGCCCCGGAGGATCTCCGGGGCGCCCGTTTGCCGTGCTGGCGGTGGAAGCCGGGCGCTACTGCGACAGACGCTTCGGCTCGCCGGACTTTTCGGACGGTGCCTCGTCGTGCATGACGCTGCGATCACCGTCGAGCATCTGTCGACCGCGACCGTCATCGCGCAAGACCGCATCCTGGGTATCCGAGATGGACTTCTTGAACTCGCGGATCCCCTTCCCCATCGACTGGCCGATCTCGGGGAGCCGCTTGGCTCCAAAGACCAGCAGCACGATCACCATGATGACGAGAATTTCGGTGAAACCGAGATTCGGCATGACTAGACTCCGGTTAGAACAACGACCTGGCGGCGTAGTAGGCTGCGACCACCCCGACCAGGCTCAGGATCGAGACGTTGAGGGCCACCGGCCCGAGCGTGAAGGATACCACAAGGAGATCGAGCGACACAGGGCCGAAGGTCGGGGTCACGGCAAAGGTGAAGAACGCTCGGGTAGCGCTCTCCGGGAGGAACCGCTCCAACAGGGCGGTGACGAGGGCGCCGGCCAGGAAGCCCACGGTGAGCACACTCAAGTAGAACCGGGCACGTCGCGGGCCAGCCATCATCGCCTCCGTTCGAGCACGAAACCAAGCGAAGCGCGGAGCACCTCGCGGGCCGGGGAGGGAGGCAGCGCCTGCAGCGCCTGATCCGCCTCGGCCATGATCCGCCCGGCACGATCCCGGGCATACGTCAAGCCACCATGGGCGGTGACGGCCTGAATCACCGCGGCGATCTGGGCCTCGCTCGGCTCGGGACTCGCCATCAGCGCGTCGACCTCGCGTCGCTGCTCCACGCTGAAGCTCGGCAAGGCATGAATGAGCGGAAGCGTCACCTTGTGCTCGCGCAGGTCGAGCCCCGAGGGCTTGCCGGTCACCTCGGCCTGCGCCGTGTAGTCGAGGAGGTCATCGACGATCTGGAACGCCGTTCCCAGATGGGCCCCGAATGTCGCCAGCGCCCGCCGGGCGGCCGGAGGCGCCCCGAGCCCTCCCACTTCGCATGCCCCGGAGATCAGGGACGCTGTCTTGGCCCGAATCAGGAGGTCGTACTGTTCCTCGGTGAAGGTCAGCGGGTCATGCGCCAGGAGCTGGCGCATCTCGCCGATGGTCATCTCGTTCGTCACGCGGCCGAGCACCTCGAGCGCCTCGAGGTCGGCCATCCGCACCAGTTCGACCACGGCGCGCGAGTAGAGGAAGTCGCCCATGATCACGCTGATCTGGTGCGAGAAGAGTGCGTTGATCGTGGGCATGCCGCGTCGAAGCGCGGAGTGATCGACCGCGTCGTCGTGCACCAGCGTGGCGAGATGGATGAGTTCGATGATCGCGGCGAAGGTCTCGCCGCGTGCCCCGGTGCTGCCGGTCGCCTCATCGGCGAGGAGCGCCAGGGTGGGCCGGAACATCTTCCCGCGCATGCGGAGCAAATGGTGGTTGATCTCGGAGATGAGCGGGAAATCCGCCTCGATCATCCGGCGCATTTCATGTTCGACACGGACCAGCCGGTCACGTACCGGCTCCTGCAACTCCAGGAGGGTGACGGGATCGAGCTGCGGCAGGGTCATCCCGTGCCGTCGTTGAGTGCAGTGATGCGGTCCGCCACATCGTGGAAGCCGATATCGATCGCGAGGACACGTTCGTAGCAGGTGCGCGAGTTCTTCGTCTTGCCCTGCGCCTCGAGCGATCGACCGAGCCAGTAGAGCACACCGATCTTCTCCGCGTCGCTCTCCTCCCCCTTCTCGACACTCCGCAGGACCGCCTCCGCGACCGCCGGGCGGCCCTGCTCGAAGAAGCATTGTCCCAGGGCCTCACTGGTGCGGAGTCGCCCCTCGTTCGATCGGAGGGCCTTCTGCAACTCCCCGATGGCCTCGTCGAGCAGCCCCATCTCCTTGAACGCGAGACCAAGGTCGTAGTGGGCCTGGTAGTCCTCGACGGCGATATTCTGGTCAAGGGCTCGCTTGAATTCGGCGAGCGCCTCCCGGAAGGTCTCATCCTCGTCGTCGGAGATGGTCGTCGTCTCGGTCCGCATGCGCGAGGAGCGCGGGCCGACGTCGTCATTCACCATTGCGCCGAAATCGATGAAGCCATCGGCGGTCTCCTCGGTCGCCGCATCGGGGACCATCTCGCGGAGCGCTGCCTTCGCCCCGGCATGGGACTCGTCGATCTCGAGGACCCGGCGGTAGACCGCGACCGCCTTTTCGTGCGCATCGAGCCGTGCGAGCGCCCCCGCGAGGTCCATGTACGCTGTGCAGAGTCGAGCAGGATCCCGCATCCGGGCCGCGATCTCGACCCGCGCCTGATGGCGGTCGATGGCCGCCGGTTGCGCCTCGATCAGCTCGGTGGCAACCTGGAAGGCGCGATCGAACTGCTCGGCCTCGAGGTAGCCGGCCATGGAGCGCTCGAGCGCCTCGACCGCGCCCTGGCGGTCGCCCTGATCGAGCCGCTCGTGCGCGTCTGCCCTGACGGCCAGGGGGCTCTCCGCCGCATCGTCGGGGGCCGCTTCGGACGAGCCACGCTCGCCAATCGTGTCGTCGCCCTGCTCCGCTCCGGTCGCCGGCGGCGCCGCGGTATCGAGGAAGACAATGCCGTCGGCCGCTGGGGAACCGACCGGCTCCAGACCAACGACCGGAATCTCGTCGGGCCTCAGCGCCGCCGGATCGGCGCCAGTCGACTCGAGCCCATCGAGCGTGATGGTGGCATCCGCGGCGGCGTGAGAGGCCTCACTATCCATCGCCGGTCCCTCGAGTCCGTCCATCTGCTCCGTCGACCCGACCGCCTCGGCCGTGACCTCGAAGCCGGTGAGACCCGCCACGTGTGCCGCGTCCGACGCGCCAGGATCGGGATCGGGCGTCTCCCCATACGCATCACTGGCACGCTCCAGGCCATCAATCGCGGTCGGATCGGCTTCGAAATCGTCGCCGGCCACCGCGGTCGGCTCCAGCACCAGCGCATCGCTCGCCGTGGACGTCGCGGGGCCGGTCGCGGCCGGCTGATCGGTCCGCTGGATCTGGGTGTCGAGGAATACCAAGCCACTGCTGCGATCGCCCTGAGCGCCCTGGACGGTCTCCTCAGGCTCGACATCACGCCCGAGCAGCTCGTTGACGGTATTGGCAAGATCCCGCCAGCCCGGGAAATCCGCCGCGAGGCGCTCGAGGTCGACCGCAGCCTGGTCGCTTTCCCCGCGGTGCTGCATCTGGGCAAGGTACTGCTCGAGGTTCTGGCGAACCTCGTAGATGACCTTCTTCCGGGCCTGGAACCGTGCCAGCTCGAGGTAACTCCGCACCCGGCTGGGGTCGAGTCGAAGGATCTTGCCGCAGAGCGCGATGGCGTTGTTGAAGAATCCCTGCTCCCCATAACGCGCCGCAGCCTGCTCCCATGCCTCGCAGGCCGCCTGATCGTTGCCCTCACGCTGTTCGAGATCGCCGATCCGGTTGTAGAGAGAGGGGTCGACGCCGTGCTCTCCCGCCTCGGCCTTGTGGATGGCCTGACGGTAGAGATCGATGGCAGAGCGCCACTCGTCGCGCTGCTCGTGCTGGCGTGCGGCGACTTTGAGCTTGTCAAGCGACATGGCGGACCGGGGTGAGGGAGACCCAAGTTGAATCAGGACTTGAGCTTTGAAGATTAGGCCCCGGCGGGGGTGGGCACAAGTTCCAGTCCGTGCCATGACCCCGACCAGAGCGGCAGTGTCGTTCCACCATCAACAGCACGATCGGGGCCATCGGCGTGGAGGCCAGCAGGGACCCATCTTCCAACAGGTTGCAGTATCGGTGCCTCATTCGGCCCGAAGCAGTTCCGGATTCCCCGGGTCGCCCTGGAAGGCAAACTCGAAGTAGATGAAGCTCGGGCCCTGGCCGATCACGCGGAGCGCACCATAGCGGCGATAGCCGTCTGGCCCGTCCATCTCGATCACATAGCCGCTGCCGGCCACCGCCGCCACGGCATTGCGACCATACCCCGTGGCCGGTGCAAGGTCGATATCGGCGAGCGACGCCACCAGGGTCGGCCACGCCAGGATCCGCACTCCGGGGCGCACGGGGGTGAGCAGCAACTCTCCGCCAATCAGGTCGAGTGCGAGGTCGATACCGGGGTCCGACTCGCTCCCCACCCAGCCCAATTCGTTCCGGGTCGTCCGCTGGTCGCCATCAAGGTCACGCCAGAAGGTGAATCCGGCCGAGAGTGGCGCCACCTGCGCCGCCCTCAACTGGAGCACGGCCGACCCGTACCTCGGGGTATCGAACCTGATCGGTGAGTACGCCGAGACCCCGCCATCGAGCGCCTCCCCGTTCACCCGGAAGCAGCGCGGGATCGAATTGGTGATGGCGGACACCACGAATCGCGGCGCCACCGACGTCCCCTCCACCGACCAGGGATCGAGACAGACACCAGCGTCCAGGTCATAGGCTGAACTCCAGACCGTGTAGTGCCGGAAGTTGGTGGGGTTCGACTGGTAGGAGTCATCCGACCACATCAACTCGATCGCATTGTCGAGGGTCGTGCTCGTGAGCGAGGCAGGCGCACGCAGCCCGCTCCCTCCAGGACCGAGCACGCCATCCGTCGAGCAGCCAGCGAGTACCACCAGGACCAGACCGATCATCGCATTTCGCACTGCACACTCCAGTTGAGGACGCTCCGCCTACCCGCATGCCGCGTGCCGACGCGCAAACCCAGTCACGGCGGGATTTCCCGTGGTCGTGGGTCCCCGAAGTGTCGGAATTCCGGACACGGCCGACACCGGCCGGGGCGCTATTGGGTCAAGGTGGTCTGGTTGTAGTCGAACTTGATGTCGGGCAGCGAGAGCAGATAGACATTGAAGAACAGGGCGAAGTTCCCATTCGCGCTGCGGGAGAAGTTGAACTCGGCCCGCCAGTCGTGGAGGTCTCGCTGGAGTTGGATCTGGTGGGATTCGAACCGGCCGTCGGTGATGTTGTACTGGGTGCTCCAGCGCACGTTCCAGAACGTCGTCGGCGAAAAGCTCAGGTTGAGGTTCACGCTGCTCCTGGCCTCGGTCGTCGACGGGAAACTCGAGCCAATGATGTCGAACGGGTCGCTTCCGGGTATCCCGGCCGGGTTGATCGGGACCGGCGATGCCGCCACCCCGGACACCCCGGGCCGCTGACGGCTGAGCGAGTAGGAAACTCCGGCGCGGAACCCGCCGCGCTGCAGTCCCGCCATCGCCGGGTTCCCCATCGTGAAGCTCCCGGGACGGAGCCGACGGTCCGACGCCGCCGTGAAGTCGGGCGGCAAGGTATCGGGCCGCTGCCGTTCCACCCCTCCGCCACCCAGTCCGAACAGGCTCCCGATCGACCGAAAAGTCGCCCCGGTGAGGGTGAAGCTCGCCTGGACACTCGAGAGGAAGGGCGAAAAGGTGGCCGTGTCGGTGCCGACCCGTCCCTTCCATAAATCGTGGGTGAGCGAGAGCGAGAGGCCCTGGATCAGGTCGCTGCTCACCTGGTTGGTGAGCGACTGCGTGGTGAAGCCGGTCCGACCTGGCAGCTTGGCCTGCTCGAAGTCGAACCCGAAGGCCGAGGTCGTCAGTGCCAGCAGGGTCGTGGGTCGGACGCTCCGCTCATCTGTGGTGTCATCCGCGGCACGGCGTGGCTTCGCCTCGAAGGTGTTCGAGAGCTGGATGGTCGCCATCATCCTGGACGGCGCCACCGGCGTCTGCCCGGGCAGTGCCGCCGCGAACGCCTCCGGCAGGGTCGTTTCGGGTGAATAGTCGAACGTCAGCCGCGGCGCGAACTTGTGCCGAAGCCGGGCAAAGGGGCCTACCCCGAGCCGGAGGAAACCGTAGAAGCTCGGCGTCGCCTGCAGCCCGAGTTGCACGCGCTTGGTCTGCTGGACCCATGCGCCATTGGTCGCGGCGTTCCGGATCCGGAACGCCTGGCTGGGGAGGGCGTTCTTGACCGAGATGCTCGGGATGATGTTCCAGGTACTCTTCAACAGGCCGGGCAGATTGACCCCGGTTTCCCAGTTGAGGATCGTCTGGAAGTCGCCAGCCCGTGTCGAGTTGACCGTGATTGAATCGCCGTCCTCCGGGGTGCTGAGATCGGGGAGGCGGATGGTTTCCACGCGCCGGCCGGTTTCCTGGCGATCCGCGTAGGTCACATCATTGTTCCAGGTGAACGACCCGAAGGTGAACGGCGTATTGAGCCGGATCGTGCTGATCCGGGAGGAGCCGGTCGAGAGGAGGGTGTCAATGGCGCCACCCGACACCACTTGCAGCGGGGCCTGTGGCGTCTTGAAGGTCAGGTCGTTGGTTGCGCTGAACGTCGGCGACCAGGTGACATGACTCCCGAACGCGAAGGCCGACGGCGTGATCGTGAGCGAGGGGAGCGTCATCTGCCCGCTCCCGTCGCTGACGTTCTGGCGTCGGGTCGCGCCGAGGGTGATGTTGCCCCAGGATTGCTTCCGGTTGAAGCTGGCGGCCGACGTGATCTGCCGGGTGGAAAGCAACGGGTCAACCGCATTGCCGGCCTGGATGCGCGAGTCGGTGATGTAGTCGAGCTGCAGGTTGAGCTGCGAGCGCGCGCTGAAGGCCTGCCGATGGGACCACTGGAGCTGCGTCGACCCCGAGCCACCAATTTCGGATTGCCGGTTCACCGCGAGGCCGCCCTCGATGAACCGATTGCGCCAGTTGTAGTTGACGGCCGCGCCGTACTGGATGTAGCGCGAGGCGAACCAGTCGAACCGCACGGTCGCGTCGAGATAGTCGTTGGGCGCCCAGTAGTAGCCGACATTCGTCACCTGGCGACGGTACCCGCGCGTCGGCCGGACGATGTCGTTGAAGCCGAATTGCGGAATCAGGATCCCGGATCGTCGACCGGGCTTGGTGTCCTGGAACAGGAAGGGGATCCACGCCACCGGCACGTCGCGGATGAAGAGCACTGCCGGCCGCGCGACCATGTAGGAATTGGTCACCCACTTCACCTCGCCGGCCTGGAAGTGATAGTGGGCCTCCGGCAGATCGCACGAGGTGAACTCGCCATCGGCGGCGAAAAGGCGGGATGACGCGGAATCCACCGCGAGGTTGCCGCGCACGAACCAGCTCGCCCCGAGCTCGTCGAACGTGGTGAACGCCTCATCAAAAACGCCCCGGTTCACACAGGTGTCGAACCGGAGCGTCCGTCCCACCGCGATCTTCGATTCCTCGAAGAGGCGCGGCTCCCCGCTCGCCACCAGGAGGCAGCCGGGATTGTCGTAGACTATTCGCTCGGCCTCCATGACGGTGCCGTCGCGGCTCGTCGCGGCGCGACCGCCGAGGACCACCGTCTCCGAATCGGCCACGAGGCGCGCGGAATCCCCAAGATAGCGCGTGACCGCAAAGCCCGGTCGCCGGAGCAGCGCCTGCATCACGGAATCGGCGGCCGGGAACTCGCGCTCCGGGGCGGTCGGCAGGCCGAGGCGCTTGGCGGTCGCCGAGTCGAGCTCGCGTGCGGGGCCGCGACCTTGCGGCAGCGTGTCGCGGGCCTGCCCTCTCCCCGCCCGGACCACGCTGTCGCGCCGAACCGGCACTTGCGCCGCGCCGTCACGTGGTACCGCCAGCATGCCCACCATCAGGACCAGGCCGGCGGCGACGTGACGGCGGCGCTTGCGATCGATGAGCCAGGTCCCGAGCACCCCGAGTTCGTAGAGCAACAGGAGCGGAATCATGAAGACCATCATCAGCACGACATCACCACCCGGCGACAGGAGCGCCGCGGCGATGGACGAAAGCAGGATGGCAAATCGGCGGAACTGGCTGTACCTCCTGGCGCTCATCACACCGAGGAAGCCGAGCATGACCATCACGAGCGGCAGCTCGAACGAGAGGCCCAGACCGATCACGATCGCCGAGGTGAAGGAGAAGTAGGCGTCGTACGTGATCAGCGTGTTGAAGACGTCAGGGAAATAGCCGAGCAGGACGCTCAGTCCCCGTGGCAGCACGAACACCCATCCGACGGCCCCGCCGATCAGGAAGAGGACCAGGCCGACGCCGAGTGCCGGGATGACGGCCTTCCGTTCGCGATCGTAGAGCGCCGGGGAGAGGAAGGCCCAGATCTGGTAGATGATCGCGGGCGAGGCGAGCACAAGACCGAGAATCGCGCCGATCTTGAGCGTGATGAAGAATGGCTCGGTGATCTGCAGCACGGTGAACTTGCCACCGGGCAGGTAGGGGGCGATCGGTGCCTTGAAGTGGGTGAGCAAGTCGAGCTTGAACACGGACCAGAGGCCGATGCCGACGCCGAGGATCACGGCCCCGAGGACCTTCAACAGGCGTGACCGGAGCTCCTCGAGGTGATCGAGGAATGGCATCTCACCGGGGGCGGGAGACATGCCGCCGGTGGTTAGCGGAGGTCGCGCAGCCGCACGACGGCGAGCTCGTACTCGTCGGTGCCGCGATACTGGGCCGTCGCCACCTTCTCGAACCACCGGCGTGCGGCCTCGCGGTCACCCGCCTTCTGGGCTCGATCGCCAAGCTTGTACATCGCCGCGGCGGCCTTCATCGACTCCGGGTACTTGGTCGCGACTTCCCGGTAATACGCCTCGGCAGTGTCCGGTTTCGTGGTGACATACGACTCGGCAATGCCGAACAGTGCGTCCGGTGCGAGCGAGGAGAGCGGATGGGTCACCAGCAATTGCTGGAACACATCCCGGGCGGTGCCGAACGCGCCCTGATTGAGTTGGGCGTTACCGGCCTGGAGCATCTGCTGGGCCGTGGCGACGGCCCCGGCCGCGGACCCCGTCGTATCCTGCTGCGCGTTGAGTGCCGCCTGACGCGCGTCAAGTTCCGAATAGAACTCCGAGATGCGGCGGCTGCTCTGGTCGATCCGTTCCTGGAGCTGCCCCATCGAGCGTCGGATCTCGAGGAGATCGGCCGAGCTCTCGCCCTTGGCGAGCGTGATGGCGCGCTCCGTCTGCTTGAGCGAATCCATGATCGACTGCTGGATCATGGTGATCTCGCGGAGCGTCGCGAGATGCGTGGAATCACGACGCTCCTGTTCCCGCTGGTTCACGGCGATCTGGGTCTCCAGTCGCTTGATCGCGCCGGAAGTCGCGCACGCCGGCAGCCCCACGAGGAGCAACAGTGCAGCACGGACCCGAATCGCCATGACTCAGTTCCTCGGCGCGACGAGCATCTGGCCACCGGCCACGACGTCGAACTCGGCGCGGCGGTTGGCCGCCCAGGCGGTCTCATTCGAGCCGACATCGACCGGGACTTCCTCGCCGAGCGACGCCGTCTCGATCCGACCGGCCTCGACGCCGATACGAGTCAGGAAATCCTTGGCCGCGACCGCGCGACGCATGCCGAGCGCCAGGTTGTACTCGTCGGATCCGCGCTCGTCGGCATGGCCGACCACCCGAATGCGGAGGTTCGGATTGGCGCGCATGATCGCGGCCTTCCGCGTGAGAAGGGCCTCGTCGACCAGGCGGATCGAGTACTGGTCGTAGTCGAAGTGCACCGTCGCCGCGAGCTCGTTCACGAGTTCGGCCCGCAGGGTCTCGGCCGCAACCGCCGCGGCCCGGGCTGCCTCAGCCGCCGCGATCGAGTCCCTGATCCGCTGCTGGTTGGCGGCATCGTTGTTGACAACCGATCCCCCAGCCTCGACCGGGGTCGGCGTCACGGCGGGCTGCTCCTTCTTGCCACAGGCTGCGACGAGGACGAGGGCGGACACCATGACGAAGCGACGGAACATAGAGACTCTCCAGAGTCGGGATACAAGGCCAATCAGGATACTGGGCCAGTCAGGCGCGGTGACCAGGCGGGCATCCGCGCGGCACCGCTCATGTTGGTCAATTGCCGAATCCGCGAGGATTCGAGGTCGAGCACCCACAACTGCGTCGAGCCCCCACGGTCGGACTTGAAGACCAGGTGGCGCGAGTCGGGCGCCCAACTGGCATCCTCGTTCCGGCCGACCGAGGTCACGGCGGTTGCCCGCCCACTGCCGACGTCCCGGATCAGGATCTGGCGTCCGCCAGTGATATCCCGCGTGTACGCAATCTGCTGCCCGTCGGGTGACCAGTCCGGTACATACGCTTCGCCACCTGCCGCGGCATCCCCCGGGGAGAGCGCCCGCTGGCTGGATCCATCGGCGTCCATGAGATACACCTGCATCCGGCCAGACCGGTTCGACAGGAACGCGATGCGTCGACCATCAGGAGAATAGGCAGGTGACAAGTTATCCGCCAGTTTCCGCCCCACGGTCAACTGTGTCGCGCAACACATGCGCTGGATATCCACCCGCATGATATCGGTGCCCTGCTCGCCGCTGGCCGCATAGAGCATCTCGCGTCCGTCGGGTGAGAAGGCCGGAGTGATCGAGAGACCGGTGCCGTTGGTCCCGGGCACCGTTTGCCGGGTGCCCGAGACGAGGTTCTGGATGATGATGGGCCCGGCGTTGTCGCGGATCTCCGTGAAGGCGATCCGCTGGCCGTCCGGACCCCACGCCGGTGACATCGCGATGCCGGTGCCGCGGCTCACCTTGGTGGCATTGGCGCCATCGGCATCCACCACCCAGATCGCATCGGCACGCTGGAAGAGGATCCTGGTTGCCGCGATCCCCGGCTCCCCCGTCATCGCCTGCACCAGTTCGTCGCTCAGCCGGTGGATCCCGAGTCGCTGGGGCCCGGTCCCGGCCGGATCGATCCCGCGCTGGACCCGGAGACGGAGGGAATCGGCCGCGAGGTCGTGCAGCCTGGCCTCGACCCCGCCCGTGACGGCCCGAAGCTCGACCGCCCAGCCCAGACCGTATTGGCGCCAGATGCCGAGGTTGAGGTCACCCTGCTGTGGCGCGACGCTGTCCGCGACGAAGGCCATCTCGAACCGATCCGAATAGTCGAGATCGCGCTCGACGATCTTGCGCACCGAATCGAGCCCCGGGCCGGCGAGCACGATCACCCCCGGCCGCGCCCCGGCGCGATACGTGATCCCGAGCCGAACGACGTCCTGCTGGGCTGCCAGCGAGGACATCGCCGCTGCGATCGGCAGGAGGGCGAGGGCCAGAAGCCACGGGCACAGGCGTTTCATGGCTTCTCCGGCGCGAAAGAGAACGAGACGGGGAGGGACTCCCCATTGTAGCTGGCAGGCAATGGTCCGAAGGCCTTCTCGCTCGCGGCTCGCTCGATGGCGCCGCGGGCGCTGGTGTTGAAGGTGAAGTTGGTCGACGGTCGGGCCACCTTGACGTCGGTCACCGTGCCGTCCCGTTGGATGGTGAAGGAGACGTCCACGCTGAGACGAGAACCACTCCCGGCCGGGTTGGACCACCGACGCCGGATCTGGGTGACGATGTTGTCGAGATACGCCTGGTCCTGGAAACGGATCCCTGCTTGCGTGAAGGTCAGCTCGTCATTGCCGGTCGAGGGGGTGACATCCGGCAATGGTGTCACATCACTCCGGGTCTGAAGCGTCGGGTCGTTCCGGACCACCTTATCGGGTGTCTTCACCGGCTCGGGCGGCTTCTCGGGGACCTTGGCTGGTGCCTTCTCGGGGGGGGCCTCGGGCACCCTGGCGGTCGGGGTCGCCGACTCGGCGGCTCGCCGCGGTGCCTCGCGAGCGGCCGGAGCGGCCACCAGGTTGACTTGATAGATCACCGATGGCGGCGGATCGGCCGTGAGGGCCATGGCCACCAGGCCGGCGACCAGGAGGAGATGCACCACGACCGTCCCGAGCACGCCGGCGCGATGCTCACGCGGGTCGAGCGCGGCAATCACCGGCGCGACTCCGGTTCGGCGACCAGCCCGATGTTCGTGATGCCGGCCGACTGGATTGCGCCCATCACCGCCATGATCACGCCGTAGTTCACCCGGGCATCGCCGCGGACATAGACCTGATCGACATTCTTGAGCTTGAGCACCGTGGGCAGGTTGGCCTTGAATTCCGCCAACGAGACCGTGGCCTCGTCCATCGCGATCTTGCCATCCCGCGTGACCGAGATGGTGAGCCCGTCCACCGCGTCGAGCGGGCGCAGCGCGGCCTTGGGCAACTCGACGTCGAGTCCGGCCTGCAGCATCGGCGCGGTGAGCATGAAGATGATCAACAGGACCAGCACCACGTCGACGAGATTGATGATGTTGACATCGGCGTTGAGATGACGCTTCCGGCGTCCGGTCCCGATTCCACGCAACGCCATCCTAGAGCCGCCCCTCGCGCCCGAGCGCCGCGATCTCGCCCTGGGCGGCTCGTTCGAGTTCACCCTCGTACCGCTCGACCCGCGAGGTGTAGATGTTGTACGCGATCACCGCCGGGATCGCCGCGGCGAGGCCGGCCGCCGTCGCGAGCAGGGCATCGGCGATCCCCGGGGCGACCGCGGCAATGTTGCTCGATCCGCTGCCGCTCGCGATCCCCGTGAACGACTGCATGATGCCGAGCACCGTGCCGAAGAGACCGAGCAGCGGCGAGGTCGAGGCGATCGTGGCGAGCCACGGGATCCGGCGCGAGGCGCGCTCGGCCTCGGCACGCACCTGGGTATCCAGCGCCAGGGTGAGCGCCTCGAGCTGCGTGAGCGACAAGCCGCTCCTGGAGACACCTTCGCGCTCGTTGGCGCCCCGCAAGTCGGCGAGGAAACCCGCCACGGTCCGCACCACATCGGCAAACGGCGAGCGGCCGAGCCCCGCGACGACCTGCTCGCGCGCCTCGAGCGACGTCCGACCGGCGATGGCGTGTTCGAAGCTGGTGCGCAGCGCCTGCAGACGTCGGAACTCGACCGATTTCGAGAAGATGACGTACCACGACAGTAGCGAAAACGCGGCGCAGATCACCAGCACCACCATCGTTTCCACCGAGGCCGACGTGAGCAGCCCCAGGAGGTCCATCGAAGTGTTCGTGGCGCCTGCTTCCATCAGCCGGCCGTCCCTTCAAACCAGGTGGCGAGTGCGTTGAGTCCCTCGTTGAACGCGATCTCGGGCTTCCATCCCAGCTCGCGTGCGGCCTTGGAGGTGTCGAGGCACGAGCGGAACAGTTCACCCGGCCGTTCCGCCACATGCTCGACCGGCACCTCGCGCCCGAGGGCGGACATCACGTGCCGGGCCAGTTCGTTGACGGTCGTCTCGGTGCTGGTGGCCACGTTGAAGGCGGGGACGTCCAGGCGGTCCCCCCACTGCACGCGGGCTACACTCGATGCCAGCACACTGGCCCGGGCCACGTCCTTCACGAAGACGTAGTCCCGGGTCTGCTCGCCAGTCCCGAAGATGGTGATCGGCTGCCCCGCGAGCACGCGCGAGACGAAGATCGACACCACCCCCGCCTCCGACTTGGGGTCCTGACGCGGTCCATAGACGTTCGAGTAGCGAAGTGCCACCCCCTCGAAGCCGCCCAGCATCCCGAGGACGCGGAGGTAGTGCTCGCTGGCGAGCTTGCTCACGCCATACGGGGAGATCGGCAGGTTGGCGGTCGGCTCGGGCGTCGGGATCACCGAGGGATCGCCGTAGACCACCCCACCGCTCGATGCGAACACGACTCGCTTCACCTTGCCCCGGCCGGCGGCAGCGAGGAGGTTGGCGAATCCGACCAGGTTGGTCGAGGCATCGGCGGCAGGATCCTCGACCGAGACCCGCACGTCGATCTGCGCCGCCTGGTGGTTGAGTACATCGAATCCGCCATCGAGGAGGAGCTCCGCTGCCTCCCCTGAGCGGACATCGGCCTGGACGAAGGTGGCGCCGTCGGGTACCTGCTCGCGCTTCCCGCGCGAGAGATTGTCGAGGCAGGTGACCGACCAGCCGGCGGCGAGGTACGCCTCGGCGATGTGCGATCCGATGAAACCGGCGCCGCCGGTCACGAGAACTGAGCCGCTCATGAAACGCCTCCGCGACGGGCGCCGTGGGCGCCCGTCGAGCAGGGTGAATGAAGGATGTCGGGAGGGAAGATAGCGGGGCCGGAGGCCCCGCTTCAGGCCGATCGCGTCAGTGGGGCAGGGTCCGGGTCCGTACCACGCGCGAGCCATCGGGCAGGGCGCCGGAGCTCACCTCGATCAGGCGGATCGTGCTCGTGGTGGGTCCGACGTGGATCACCTGGGCCGAGCCGATCTCCTCATCGATGGTATCAGCGGCCTTGACGCGCGGCGCCGGGTCGCGGCGGATACTCACGAAGTCGCCAATCCGCATCCCGTCGTCGGCGCCCAGATCGGTGAACATGATCGAACTCGACATGACCAACGCACGCACCGTGTGCGGGCCGAGCAGGGTCCCGACGGGGCCATCAGCCGGGATCGGATCCACCCGTCCCGGGTCGACCGTGGGTGGAGTCGGGAGCACGACCTGCTCCCCGCGAATCGGCCCATAGACGGCGGCGACACGAGTGAGGGTCTGGCGGTCACCGACGGATTCGACCACCAGGAGGCCCGTCGGGGTGATGATCGTCCCCCAGGCGCCCTTCGGCGACGGCGCCAGTGTGGCGACCGTCAGGGTGTCACCCGGGCGGTAACTGCCACCTTCGGGCGGGGCGACCGCGAACTGTGATCCGATGGCCACGACGGCGGCGGAGCCGCCGTAGGGGTTCTTCGGAGGGGTCGTCGGTCCGAGCGCCTTCCCGTACGGCATCGCGGCCCCCTCCGAGAGGAACGGTGCCGTGTGCTGTTCCCCGGTCCGCACGGGGCGATACGGCTTCTCGCGATAGGCCTGCAGGGCATCCTCGACCGTCGGGCCCTTCCGCATGAAGAACGGCAGCGTGCTCTGGTCGTTTGCCGAGTCCTGGGCGAGGACTGGCGTGGCGCCCCCGAGGGTCGCCAGGATCAGGATCATCGAGGTGGTGCGCATCAGGCCTCCATGAGAGCGTCAGGTGCCACGCGGCCGAATGTGGCGGGCCATGGGAGTATCGGCCAGGGAAAGGTGAGGGGTGAGTCCTGAGTCCTGAGAATGGGTCCGCTAGGCCGCTCGCTGGGAAGCCACGCCGCACGCGCCTCAGGACTCAGGACTCACCTCCAACGACCAGAACGGTACTACGGCATGTCGGTATTCCGGAAGATGTTCCGTAAGCTTCCCCGTCAAGGACACAGGTCATAAGTAGACTTTCTCATGCCGCCCGTGTTCTCGGCAAGTAGGTCCGAGGCGGCACTCGGCCGAGACTGCGATGCGGCCGCTCGGTGTTGTACATCTCCAGCCAGCCTTCCGTGATCTCCCGCACCTCGCGCAGCGACGTGAACACCCAGGCATTCAGCACTTCCGTCCGGTAGGTCCGGTTGAACCGCTCGATGAACGCGTTCTGGTTCAGCTTGCCCGGTTGGATATGGCACAGCGCGACGCCGTGCGCCTCGCACCATCTGGCCAGCACCGCCGCGATGAACTCCGGCCCGTTGTCGCACCGCAACCGACTCGGCGTGCCATGGATCGCCACCAACTGGTCGAGGACGGCGACCACCCGTGTGCTCGGCAGGGAGGTGTCGATCTCGATCGCCAGCCCCTCGCAGTTCCCCTCGTCGAGCACGTTCAGCGTGCGGTAGCAGCGCCCGTCGTACAGCGTGTCTCCCATGAAATCGAGCGCCCATGTCGCGTTCAGGATCGACGATGCCTCGAGCGCCACGCGGGGCCGCGTCAGCACCCGCTTCTTCCCGCGACGCTTCACGTGCAACCCCAGCGCGCAGTAGACCCGGTAGATCCGTTTCCGGTTCCAGCCATGGCCCAACCCCTTCAGCCGATCGCGGCAGAGCCAGAAGCCCCACTGGGGCGAGTGCTCGATCAGGGCCAGCAACGCTTCGATCACGGGCGCATCGGCCACCGCACGATCCCGGGGCGAGCGATACCACGCTGTCCGCGAGAGTCCGGCGATCCGACAGGCGCGCCCGATGGCGAGCGCATGCTCCTGCACCAGGATCGCCGCGACGGCCAGTCACGCGGACAGCCCTACAGTGTTAGGTTGAGCACGTCCTTCATCGCCGCATTCTCGAGCGCCAGGTCGGCGTACATCCGCTTGAGCTTGGCGTTCTCCTGCTCCAGCTCCTTCAGCCGACGGAGCTCTGGCATCGACGTGCCGCCGTACTTCGCCTTCCAGGTGTAATAGGTCTGCCGGCTGACCCCATGCTTCCGGAGCAGCTCCGCGATCGGCACTCCCGCGTCCGCTTCCGGCAACACCGCGACAATCTGAGACTCCGTGAACCGCGACTTCCTCACCTCCCCTCCTTCGGGTGACGAGAAAGTCTGACTTACCTTTTGTCCTTGAGAGGGAAGCTTACGGACGGTGCCGTCACGAAGTGGCTGTCACGCTTCACGCACCGCCACGCCACCACGCGACCTTAAGGTCGAGGCTCGATCCCCAGCGTGTTCGGCTGGTCCACGGGACCGGGGGTGCCGAAAGTAAGAGTGAACTCAGGTACGATCCTTCGAACGCTGTATGAGAAGGTCTCAGGCCAGTCGCTCGGCGCGCGGGCCCTCGTAAAGAAGGCGTGAACCATCCCCTGATCGCGACGGACTTGAATCGAATCGATTCGGAGGAAGCCGTCGGGGAGGTCGATTTCGACTCCGGCCGGAGGGCGACACTCGGCGTGGGCACGGATCCCGGTCAGGGGACGGCCACCCTCGCGGAGTACCGCCGCGACTCGCGCCGTGTCGATACCCCTCGCCGCGTCTCCGCATACCACGACCCATGGCGAGCCCTGGGTGAAATACGATCGGGCCACCAAATACTCCACCACGAGATCCGTTCCAGTGAGGGGAGTGTGCGCCATCTGCGCGCCCATTGTCGAAGCAGCACATCCCGTGAGAAGCGATAGTACGAGGGTCGGCCTCCTCCCGAAGGGCCTCATAGAATGCAGGCCCCAGAATGAAGCGCCCGGAAATAGGGATCCTGTGGATACCCCTGCTGCGCTGCCACGACCGTCGAGTCGTGATCGGAATTCCCGATGATATGCGCGGATTCGTGGAGGAGAGTGAGCAGCAGCCGCTTCTTCCCTGCAGCTGCGGAACCTGTCAACGATTGTGAGACACGGGTGACCTGACATTTACTGTGCCCCCGCCGTGGCGAGCACGTCCGCCGGTGGGTTGATCCAGACGGCGGTCGGGAGGACGGGCGGCACCGGCGCCTGCCGGACGAACCGTTCC